>NZ_NEJM01000045.1:0-1142 GCF_002113725.1 Pseudomonas sp. B23(2017)
AACTCAGCAGTGAAACGATGCATCGCCGATGGTAGTGTGGGGTTTCCCCATGTGAGAGTAGGTCATCGTCAAGATTCATTTCGCAAAACCCCTATCTGCGCATGCAGGTAGGGGTTTTGTCTTTGTGGTGCAAAAATTCCCAGGCATACGCAGCCCCTGTGGGAGCGGGCGCGCCCGCGAACACCGGCAAAGCCGGTGCCATTCACCGCGTCGCCTGTTTCGCGGCGGTTCGACGCTTCGACTTGCCCGCTCCCACAACTCCCACTCTGAGCGCGCAATACCCAGGCTGCGACAATATTCCCGTCACATTCACGTGACTTTCCCGCGCCCACCCTACGTCAAGACTTTGGTTCGGGGCATTCCTGGCCCCGGGCTGAGCGATGCCAGCGTACCGTGCTGCGCATTTCCGGACTTCCACCGTCCCATCACTTGAGGTAGCAAGCAAGATGGCCAAGGCCGCCGATGTCGTTGTGCAATGCCTGGAAAACGAAGGTGTCGAGTATGTATTCGGTATTCCCGGTGAAGAAAACCTCGACCTGCTCGAATCCCTGCGCAAGTCGAAGATCAAGCTGGTACTTACCCGTCACGAGCAGTCCGCAGGCTTCATGGCCGCCACTTACGGCCGCCTGACCGGCAAGACTGGCGTCAGCCTGTCGACCCTCGGCCCTGGCGCCACCAACCTGGTCACCGCCAGCGCCTATGCCTACCTGGGCGGCATGCCGATGATGATGATCACCGGCCAGAAGCCGATCAAGAAGTCCAAGCAGGGCCGTTTCCAGATCATCGACGTGTGCGGCATGATGGACCCCATCACCAAGTACACCCACCAGTTCGCCTCGGCCGACAACATCCCGGCCCGTATGCGCGAAGCCTTCCGCCTGGCCGAAGAAGAGAAGCCGGGTGCGGTCCACCTGGAGCTGCCTGAAGACATCGCTGCCGAGCAGACCGAAAGCCTGCCGATTCCGCCTAGCCTGAGCCGCCGCCCGCTGGCCGAGCACAAGGCCATCGAAGCCGCCGTGGAAAAACTGCAGAAAGCTCGCAGCCCGATCCTGGTGATCGGCGCCGGCGCCAACCGCAAGATGACCGCCAAGGTCCTCAAGCAGCTGATCGACAAGACCGGCATCCCGTTCATCACCACCCAG
>NZ_NEJM01000046.1:0-1115 GCF_002113725.1 Pseudomonas sp. B23(2017)
GCGAGCTGCTGCAACAGGTGCGCCAGCGCACGTTGGGCGCGCAGGCCCACCAGGACCTGCCATTCGAGCAACTGGTCGAAGCCTTGCAGCCTGAGCGCAACCTTGGGCACAACCCGTTGTTCCAGGTGCTGTACAACCACCAGACCGAGCTCAAGGGCAGCCAGCACCGCTTGCCGGGCCTGGAAATGTCGGGCTTGGAGTGGAGCACGAATACGGCCAAGTTCGACCTGTCCCTGGATACATTCGAGCACGAAAAGGGCATCGGGGCTTCGCTGACCTATGCCACCGACCTGTTCGACGCCAGCACCATCGAGCGCATGGCGCGGCATTGGGTCAACCTGCTCGAAGCCATCGTGCGCCAACCGAGCCAGCGCATCAGTGAGCTGCCGCTGCTGGGCGAGGACGAGCAGCGGGCGGTGCTGCGTGATTGGAACCGCAACACCGTCGCCTTCCCGGATGAGCGAACCATTCATGAGCTGATCGAGGCCCAAGTGGTCGCCGCCCCCGAAGCCCCGGCAGTCACCTTCGGCGAGCAGACCCTGAGCTACGGCGAGCTGAACCGCCGGGCCAACCAGCTGGCGCACAAGCTGATCGAGCGCGGCGTTGGCCCTGATGTGCTGGTTGGCATCGCCATGGAGCGCAGCCTGGACATGGTGGTTGGCCTGCTGGGCATTCTCAAGGCCGGTGGTGCCTATGTGCCGCTGGATCCGGAGTACCCGGAAGACCGCCTCAGCTACATGTTCGCCGACAGTGGCATTGCCTTGCTGCTGACCCAGTCGCACCTGCGTGAAGCCCTGCCGATCCCGGTTGGCCTGCACAGCCTGGATCTGGATGTCGAAGACCTGACCGGCTACAGCGATGCCAACCCGACTATCGACGTAGCCCCGCAGAACCTGGCCTACGTGATCTACACCTCCGGCTCCACCGGCAAGCCCAAGGGCACGCTGCTGCCGCACCAGAACGTGGTCCGGCTGTTCGCGGCGACCCAGGACTGGTTCCGTTTCGATGCCAGTGATGTGTGGACGGTGTTCCACTCCTACGCCTTCGACTTCTCGGTATGGGAGCTGTTCGGCGCGTTGCTGTACGGCGGCCGGGCGGTGATGGTGGCCAAGGAC
>NZ_NEJM01000047.1:0-1031 GCF_002113725.1 Pseudomonas sp. B23(2017)
CGCTCACGCAGCTCGCTGTTGAGGATGCGGTCGTTCTCGCTGTAATCGACCGGGCAGTCGATCACGTGCACGCCCGGGGTCTTGATGCAGTGCTCCAGCAGCGGCAGCAGGCCTTCGGCGCTTTCCACGCGGTGGCCGTTGGCACCGTAGGCTTCGGCGTACTTGACGAAGTCCGGGTTGCCGTAGTCCAGGCCGAAATCGGTGAAGCCCATGTTGGCCTGCTTCCAGCGAATCATGCCGTAGCCGTCGTCACGCAGGATCACCACGGTGATGTGCATGCCTAGGCGTACCGCAGTTTCCAGCTCCTGGCTGTTCATCATGAAGCCGCCGTCGCCGCAAACCGAAATCACCGGGCGGTCCGGATGCACCAGGTGCGCGGCCATGGCCGATGGCAGGCCGGCGCCCATGGTCGCCAGGGCGTTGTCCAGCAGTACGGTGTTCGGCTTGTGCGCCTTGTAGTTGCGGGCGAACCAGATCTTGTAGATGCCGTTGTCCAGGGCAACGATGCCTTCGGATGGCAGCACGCGACGGATATCGGCGACCATGCGCTGCGGGTAGACCGGGAAGCGGTTGTCGTCGGCACCTTCGGCGATCTGCGCTTCATTGGCTTCACGGATCGCCATCAGGCGGGTGAAGTCCCAGTGTGTGGTGTCGGTCAGCGCTTCGCTGATCTGCCACACGGCGTTGGCGATGTCGCCGATCACTTCCACCTGCGGGAAGTACACGGCATCGACTTCGGCGGAGCGGAAGTTGATGTGGATGACCTCGGTGCCGCCACGGACCATGAAGAACGGCGGCTTCTCGATCACGTCGTGGCCGATGTTGACGATCAGGTCGGCGGCTTCGACGGCGCGGTGCACGAAGTCACCCGACGACAGTGCGGCGTTGCCCAGGAAGCGCGGGTGACGCTCGTCGACCACACCTTTGCCCATCTGGGTGGTGATGAACGGGATGCCGGTCTTGTCGATCAGCTGCTTGAGGACCTTGGCGGTCATCTTGCGGTTGGCGCCGGCGCCGATCACCAGGATCGG
>NZ_NEJM01000006.1:0-290214 GCF_002113725.1 Pseudomonas sp. B23(2017)
CCTCGCGCCGGTCTTGCTCCCGGGAGGACGCGCTGCAGGCCCCATCCATGGGGCCTCAGCGCTTGACGGGCATCCATGCCCGTCACCTCCCTCCGCAAGCCCTCTGCTCGGCCTCCTGAAGTCGCGAAGATCAAGATCAAGATCAAGATCAAGATCAAGATCAAGATCAAGAGCAAGAGCAAGAGCAAGAGCAAGATCAAGATCAAGATCAAGATCAAGATCAAGAGCAAGATCAAGATCAAGATCAAGAGCAAGAGCAAGATCAAGATCAAGATCAAGATCAAGATCAAGATCAAGATCAAGATCAAGATCAAGAGCAAGAGCAAGAGCAAGAGCAAGAGCAAGAGCAAGAGCCGGGGACTTGTCTGGGTTTCAGGTTACTTCACTTTGCATGCACAGTAATCGCCACCAACCGCATAACCACCGGGCTGACCATCAATACACAAACGAACGCCACAGGCATCGCCAACTGGTAAGCCTTCAGTACGTTGCCAAGGTATTCAGGGTTAATCCCCCCATTCGCTGCCGTGATCACGAAACACATCAATAGCGCCATGATCGACGACATGTAGAAGGCAAAAACGTAGGGCGTGGCGCCCGGGTGCAATTTGCGTCGGCTGCGTGCCTGGGACAGGTTGCTCATGCGAACTCCTGAAAAGTAAGTAGAGGCGCAGGTTAGCAACGCATCCGGCAGCAGCTGTAGACCAGCCGTATTGAGTTCTTTATAAAGAGTTTCTTACGAATCCAGGGGCTCAGCATGGACCTGCTCAACGCCATTCGCAGCTTCATCAAGGTGGTCGAAGCCGGCAGCATCGCCGCCGGTGCCCGCAACCTGGGCCTGAGCCCGGCCGCGGTCAGCCAGAACCTGGCACGCCTGGAGGGCCACTTGCAGGTTCGCCTGCTCAGCCGCACCACTCGCAGTATGGCGCTGACACCCGCCGGCACCCAGTATTACGAACGCGTCAGGCACATCGAGCGCGATCTGGCCTTGGCCGAACAGGCCGTCACCACCCCCGACAGTGAGCCCCAAGGGCGGTTATGCATTGCCTCGACGTCCGCCTTCGGTCGCCACGTGCTGGCGCCATTGATACCCGCGTTCAGTGCCCGCTACCCACTGCTTTCGATAGAGTTGGTAACGACTGATCGCCGGGTCAACCACGCGCGGGAAGATGTGGACGTGAGCCTGCGCATTGCCCCGCAACTCGAAGACCAGTTGCTGGCCCGGCATATCGCCCGTATACCGTTCATTTGCTGTGCCTCGCCCGGTTACCTGCAAAGCGCCGGCGTGCCGGCCACGCCAGAGGCCTTGCGTGACCACCGCTGCCTGGTGTTCCGCTACCCGGTGGATGGGCGCTTCCTGCGTTGGGGGTTCATGCGCGACGGGCTGCGGTTCGAGGCAGAGTTCGGCAGTGTCCTGATCAGCGACGACATCGATGCCCTGACCCAGATGGCACTGCACGATGGCGGCATCACCCGCTTGGCCGAGTTCATCGTACGGCCGCATCTGGCCGCCGGGGCGCTGGTACCGTTGTTCGAATACAGTGATAACGGTCAGGCCTATGCCCAGACCGAACCGATGGATATCTACCTGTGCCTGGCCGACCGCTTCGCCATGACCGCAAAAGTGCGTGTGTTCATGGACTACTTGCGCGAATGCCTGGGTGACAGCTGGCAGGTGCAGGCCTGAAAAGATATTGGGGCTGCTTGCAGCTCATCGCGACACAAGGCCGCTCCTGCAGCGTCCGCATGAACCCGTAGAATCGGTTTTGTGCGGTCGTTGCAGGAGCGGCCTTGTGTCGCGATGGGCCGCAAAGCGGCCCCGACTTACTTGAAGCTATCAGAAGCGGTAGGTAAGGGACGCACCGATACCGTGAGCGCTGTTCTCGTACTTGGCCTGGTAGCTGCCTTTCAACAAGCCTTCTGTCTGCGAGCTCGGCAGATTGTTGACCTTGGTGTCCTCTTCCCACAGGTAGGAGTAGGCAACATCGATGGTCATGTCATCGTTCGGGCTCCAGCCGGCACCAAAGCTGACCGCTTTACGGTCGCCGGTAGGAATGCGCGGCGAGCGATCGTGGTTGTTGGTGGGCGACTGGTCGACGGAGAAGCCTGCACGCAGGGTCCACTCCTTGTTGACCTTGTAGGCAGCACCAATGGCGTGTGCCCAGGTGTCATGCCAGTTCTGCTCTTCGGTGATGGTCTGCAGTGGGTAGCCCGCCGGTGCTTCGTTCTTGACAACGATGCTCTCCAGGCGGCTCCAGCGAGTCCACGTGCTGCCCGCATACAGGGTCCAGTGGTCATCCAGTTCATGGGTGACCGAGAAGTCCACCGACTCTGGCGTCTTGATTTTCAGGCTGGCGTCGAACTTGCCGTTCAGGCCGAGGGCCGCAATCGGGTAGGAAACACGGGTATCGCCTTCAAGCTTGTAGTCGACCATCGAGTGATAGGTCAGGCCCAGACGGGTACGGTCTGTGGCTTGTACGAGAACGCCGATGTTGTAACCGATCGCGGTGTCGTCGCCCTTGATCTTGACTTCGCCATCCGGGCCGTTGAGGCCCAGCAGGGCCTTGCTGCCCAGGTTCGAGCCCAGCTCACCCTTGATACGGTTGATGGTCGGGCCAAAACCGATCGACACCTTGTCGTTGAAGGCATAGCTGATGGTTGGCTGGAAGGTGACAACCTCGACCTTGCTCTTCTTGCCCCAGTAGCGTGCCGCGTCATCGCTACCGTAGTCGGTGATCAGGCCGTATGGCACGTAAACACCGAAACCGACGCTCCAATGATCATCGATCGGCTTGACGTAGTAACCCATGGGCACGCCCACGACCGGGACCATGTCGCCATCGGTTTCCCCCCCGAAATTGCTACCACGACCCGAAATATCAGACTTGGCAATGACGGCTGCGCCACCCACGGTGACCTGTTCGCGCTTCAGGCGCGACATGCCTGCAGGGTTGCCATACACAGTGCTGGCATCTTCGGCAGAAGACGAACGTCCCGCAAAACCGGTTCCCATGCCGCTGATGCTTTGCTCGTTCAGCGCGAAACCTGCAGCAAGCAGTTGGCTGGAAGCAAGAGCAACGGCAATGCCGAGGGAGGTTTTGAGCATTACTTTTTTCATTATTAGAAAACTCCTTGGGATCTCCGGGGCGAAAAGCTACCAACAAATCACGCGCCGCGCTATAGCCTCAATCGCAGGAGATAGAGCGGTTTTGTAGGACAATCCGACCAAAATTCCCTTTTTTCCGGGTGCGTTGTAGGACGCGTCTTAAGATGCCTGCGGCAATCTCTGATCTATGCAGGTATGCCAGGCGTGGGTGAAGTCGCGCAGGCGACCTTGTGGGTTGAAAATCTGTCGCCAGATCCGCGCCAGCGCGAGAAGGTCATCGGCGGCAGGCAGTGGCGTGGCCTGCTCTTCGACGAGCATCCAGGCAATGGCGGTGGAATAGCGCAGGTTGACGGTGAGTTCCAGGTGCGGGCCACCGAGGAAGGCGTGCTGGCTGGCCAGGCCGCGGACCAGGCTGGCCAGGTCGGGGTCACGGGCAAGGTAGTCGTCCCAGATCGCCTGGTGACGGTGTTCGCCGATACGGTAAAGGCCATGCCCACGACGGTCGTGCAAGGCCGACCCCAGGGCCGACTGGCTGGCGGCGATGCCCAGCAACAAGGCTTCGGCGCTGGCGCAGTGACGGTTCAGGTAGACCAGGGTGGGTCGGATCACATACTGACACAATTCATTCGCCGCGATACCCATGATGCCCTCGAGCAGTTAAGGGCCGGACGGGCACTGGAGCTTGGCAGCTGGTGAGTGATCAGGCCCGCCGGAAGCGGCAAGCACCGCTCGAGTTGAAGTGTAGTGTGATAATCGTGGTGTAAAGGGCTGTTTTTAAATCGATTGCTGCCTGACGTACCGGGCTATATGCCTTAAGGCAATTACGCCGCGAACGTTCAGGCAGGCTTGCGATGGGGTGATTCAGCGCTTGAATACCGCAGTATTCGCCGCTCACGCGGTGAGCGACTGGCGGGTTCGGGCGATGACCGCCTGCAGCGGTTCACTGCGGCTGTACTGTTCGGGGTACAGGCGCTCGGTGTGGCAGGCGACGCCGTGTTCGTCTACCAGGGTAAAGCTGAAGCTGCCCTTGCGAGGGGCAACGATGAGGCACTTCAACGGCGAGAAGGCCTGGGAGAGGGTGCCAATGGCAGCCTGAATCTGATGATGAGTTTGCATATTGTTGGAGGTTCCTGCTTTAAACACGGGGTTATGATCCGTGCATGATAGAAACGTTCCAGTGACGCCTTTATTAAGGGACGAACGAACCTGACTGGAACAGGGCAGCCAGAGGGAGCGCAATCAAAGGTGGGCGCATGGGCTGACTGGTAGGTACTTCAGAAGGCAGGCAGCACGCCGGGGCCAAGGTTCTAGGCCGTCGGTGTGGAATCCTGATCAATCTGTCACGTGATTCGTGCTTGAACAGCGCGTGGCTGGCGAGTGAATCATCGAATGGGCCGGTCCTGGTTTCAGCAGCGCCACCCTTGGGAGGAGCGGGTCTGCAAGGACGCTAGAGGCCAGAATTGACTTTCAGCTTGGTACTAACGAGGCGCACCTTAGCGGAAATACAGGCGCTTGGCAAGCATTTCATGTTTGTTCAGGTGAGCCGCGCAGTATGGCGCGTATTTGCCCTGCTGGGAAGAGGGGGCAAAAGGCCCGCATCCGGGCTGATGTACCGATTTCGTGCACTCAAATGAAGGTTTATGGTGCACTTGTTCACATTCGGAGCAGCGCTTGCAACTGCCTGGCAACACGCCACGACAGCCTCGCCAATGCCTTGACTGGGCGGTTAAGTCAATGAAAAAAAACACTATTTTTAGCTGGTGAAAAAATCGTCAGTTTGAGCGAAAGCCCCAATTCATGGGGGTTTGCGGGGGATGGGAGGGGGTTGTCCACCGAGTTATCCACAGGAACTGTGGATTGTCCCTAGCGCTTGCTCTAGGACGGGCGTGCCAGCAATACATTGAACTGTCCGACAATCGACATGCTCCGGAAGACCTGTTGGTCATCCACTTGAAAACGTCAAGAAAAGATCATTGAAAATTTTTTTCAATCCTCCGGAAATCGAAAGGCCAAGGCGCAAGAAAAAGGGTAGAGTGGCGCGCCTTTCGAGTTGCCAAACCTGTTGCTCATGAAGTTTCGCGGTAAACCCCTCGCCAGCCCCGCTGCATCGACGCCTGCGCCTCCTCCCAAACGTTTCTCTCTCAAAGTGGCCTTGTGGCTGCTCGACAACCCGCGCCTGGGTGACAAGCCGCAGGTCAAGCACCTGGCCGGGCGCCTGTTGAAGCAGCCGGCGCGCCAAGGCGTGGTCGTGGCGCAAAGCCGCCTGGGGCAGATGTTGTGCCGCGATTGCGGCAATGCCCGTGACCGGCGTATTGGCCATGAACTGCTGCGCCAGGCAGCCCGCGCCGGTGATCGGCGGGCGCAGCTGGAATATGCGCGGCTGTGCCAGCACAGCGAGCCGGAGCAGGCGCGGTACTGGCTGGAGCTGGCGGCGGGGCAGGGGTCGCAGGAAGCGCTGCGGCTTTTGAGGCAGTGGTTCCATGCCTGAGGTGTGTTGCCAGCACTGGCCTCTTCGCGGGTAAACCCGCTCCCACAGGAATAGCTATACCTCGGATACTGTGCAATCCCTGTGGGAGCGGGTTTACCCGCGAAGAGGCCGGAACAGGCAACACACCGCTCAGGCTGATAAGCTGCGATGCATTCATCCAGGATCATTCGGGGTAAGCATGACAGTGGATCTGGCCAGCATTCTGCTGGGCTTGGTGGCAGGTGCATTACCTTGCCTGGGTTGGGTCATGCAGGTGCAGCGCCGCCAGGGTGCGCGGCAAGGCGAGCAGGCCTTGCTCGAAGAGCGCCTCAATGCTGCCCAGCTGGCCCTGGCCGGCCTGCAGGCGCAACTGGACGCCAGTCGCGACGAGGTCAGCGACCTCAGCGAAGCCAACACCGTCAAGCAGACCCAGCTGGCCGCCCAGGGCCGTGAGCTGGAACTGCTGCAGATCGACCGCGACAACGCCCGTGACGCCGCCCACGCCTGGAACCTCGAGCGTGCCAACCGAGAAGCCGAACTGCGCCGCCTGGAGGCACAGACCGCACGCCTGGACGCCGAACTGCGCGAGCAGCAGGAAAGCCACCAGCAGCGCCTGGAAGACCTGCAGGAAGCCCGCGACACCCTGCGCGCCCAGTTCGCCGACATGGCTACCAAGATCTTCGACGAGCGCGAGCAGCGCTTCGCCCAGACCAGCCAGCAGCATCTCGGCCAGTTGCTCGACCCGCTCAAGGAGCGCATCCAGGCTTTCGAAAAACGCGTGGAGGAGAGCTACCAGCAGGAAGCCCGCGAGCGCTTCTCGCTGGGCAAGGAGCTGGAGCGCCTGCAGCAACTGAACCTGCGCCTGTCCGACGAAGCCACCAACCTGACCCAGGCGCTGAAGGGCCAGAAAACCCAGGGCAACTGGGGTGAGCTGATCCTCGAACGGGTACTGGAGCATGCCGGCCTGGAAAAGGGCCGTGAATACCAGACCCAGGTTAGCCTCAAGAGCTCCGATGGCGAGCGCTTCCAGCCTGATGTGCTGATCATGCTGCCCGGCGACAAGCAGGTAGTGGTGGATGCCAAGGTCAGCCTCACCGCCTACCAGCAGTTCGTCGCCGGCAACGACGAGGCTGCGCTCAAGCAGCATGTGCAGTCGCTGCGCAGCCACATCAAAGGCCTGTCGAGCAAGGACTACAACCGCCTCGAAGGCCTGCACAGCCTGGATTTCGTGCTGCTGTTCGTGCCGATCGAGGCCGCCTTCTCGGCAGCCCTGCAGGCGGAGCCGAACCTGTTCCAGGAAGCCTTCGACCGGCAGATCGTGATCGTCAGCCCGACCACCTTGCTGGCCACCTTGCGGGTGATCGACAGCCTGTGGAAGCAGGAACGCCAGGGCCAGAACGCCCGCGAGATCGCCGAGCGCGCCGGCTGGCTGTACGACAAGTTCGTGCTGTTCATCCAGGACCTGGACGAGCTGGGCAGCCGCCTGCAGCAGGTGGACAAGGCCTATGCTGCCGCGCGCAACAAGCTGTGCGAAGGGCGCGGCAACCTGGTCAGCCGCAGCGAACAGCTGAAGCTGCTGGGCGCCCGCGCCAGCAAGAGCCTGCCGGCCGACCTGCTGGAGCGGGCGCTGTCCGACGAGGCGTTGCCGGACGAAGCGCTTACTGAACCAGGCTCAGATGGCGATTGAGCATGGCGCGCAGGGCCGCCGGCTTGACCGGCTTGGCCAGGTAGTCCAGGCCAGAGGCATGCACCATGGCGATGGTTTCCTTGCTGCCGTCGGCACTGATCACCACGCCCGGCACCGGCTCACCCAGGCGCGCACGTAGCCAGCCCATCAGCCCGGTACCAGTCTCGCCGTCGTCCAGGTGGTAGTCCACCAGTGCCAGGTGCGGGCGCATGCCCTTGGCCAGCAGGGCTTCGCATTCGGCGCGGTTGCGCGCGGTCCACACCTGGCAACCCCAGCGGCTGAGCAGGCTGTTCATGCCGATCAGGATGCTGTCTTCGTTGTCCACGCACAGTACCTGCAGCCCGGCCAGTGGCTGGCCGCCCTGTTCCACCGGGGCGGTGGGCGCCGGGGCGGCCTGGCGGGCAATCGGTACGCTGACGCGGAACACCGTGCCCTTGCCCGGCCACGAGCGCACCTCCAGCTTGTGCCCCAGCACCCGGCACAGGCCGTCGGCGATCGCCAGGCCCAGGCCCAGGCCCTTCTCGGCGCGGGTCTGGTGGCTGTCCAGGCGCTTGAACTCCTGGAAAATCACCTGCAGCTTGTCGTCGGCGATGCCCGGGCCGCGGTCCCACACCTCAAGCCACAACTGTTCACCCTGGCGCCGTGCGCCCAGCAGGATCGGGCTCTTGCCATAGCGCAGGGCATTGGTCAGGAAGTTCTGCAGCACCCGGCGCAGCAGCTTCATGTCGCTGTCCACCCGCAGGCGGCTGCCGCGCAGGCGGAACTCCAGGCCCTTCTCGGCGGCCAGCACCTTGAATTCGGCGCCCAGGGTGTCGAACAGCTCGTTGAGGGCAAAGGGCTTGGCATCCGGGGTGATCTTGCCGTTTTCCAGGCGCGAGATGTCCAGCAGGTCGCTGATCAGCTCTTCGGCCGAGCGCAGCGAGCTGTCCATATGCTGCACCAGTTGCCGGGCCTCTTCATTCATGCCCTCGGCCTGCTGCGACAAGGCGGCGGAGAACAGCCGGGCGGCGTTCAGCGGCTGCATCAGGTCATGGCTGACCGCAGCCAGGAAACGGGTCTTGGACTGGCTCACCGCTTCGGCACGGCTCTTGGCTTCGGACAACGCCTGGTTCAGTTGCGACAGCTCTTGGGTGCGTTCCGCCACCCGTTGCTCCAGGCCTTCGTTGGCATCGCGCAGGGCCTGCTCGGCCTCGCGGAACGGGGTGATGTCGGTGAAGCTCATGACGAAACCGCCACCCGGCATCGGGTTGCCGATCAGTTCGATCACCCGGCCATTGGGGAACAAGCGCTCGGAGGAGTGCGCACGGCCCTGGCGCATCCAGTGCAGGCGCCGCGCCACATGCACCTGCGCCTCGCCCGGGCCGCACAGGCCACGCTCGGCGTTGTAGCGGATGATGTCGGCAATCGGCCGGCCCACGCTGATCAACCCGTCGGGGTAGTTGAACAGTTCCAGGTAACGGCGGTTCCAGGCCACCAGGTGCAGGTTCTGGTCGACCACGCTGATGCCCTGGTTGATGTTCTCGATGGCCCCTTGCAGCAGGGCGCGGTTGAACTGCAGCACCTCGCTGGCTTCGTCGGCGATACGCACCACGTCTTCCAGCTGCATGTCGCGGCCTTCGATGGCGGCCTTGACCACGGCGCGGGTCGACGAGGTGCCGAGCACGCCGGCCAGCAGACGTTCGGTGTGTTCGATCCAGTCGCCGTCGGCGTTCTGGTTGGGGTTGAAGCCCTTGCCCTGGCGGTAGGCGAAGCGGATGAAGCTCTGCCGGGCGCGTTCTTCGCCGACAAAGCGCGAGGCCAGGGTCAGCAGGTCGTCGATCTGCACCGCCAGCAGCGGCTTGCTGCTGGGCCTGGCGCTGGTCTGCTGGCCGATGAAGCGGCCGGCCTGCCAATGCTCGGAAACCCGCGTGCGCGACAGCACCGAGACCCAGGCGAAGAGGGTGAAGTTGCCCGCCAGCGACAGCACCACGCCCTGGGTCAGCGGGCTGATCGGCAGGTTAAGCGGGTTGCCGTGCAGCCACGCCAACCCTGGGAACAGCTGCAGCGACCAGCCCACGCTGTGCGCGGCAATCGGCAGCACCAGGGTGTAGAACCACAGGAAAATACCTGCGGCCAGGCCAGCGAACACGCCGCGGCGGTTGGCCTGCTTCCAGTACAGCGCACCGAGCATGGCCGGGGTCAGCTGGGTCACGGCGGCGAAGGCGATCTGGCCGATGGTCGCCAGGCTGGCGGTGGAGCCCAGCAGGCGGTAGCTGACATACGCCAGCAGCAGGATCACCACGATGGTCACCCGGCGTACCGAGAGCATCCAGTGGCGGAACGCCTCGAACGGCCGCTCGGCGTTGGTACGGCGCAGCAGCCAGGGCAGCAGCATGTCGTTGGAGACCATGGTCGACAGCGCCACGGCCTCGACGATGACCATGCCGGTGGCCGCCGAGGCACCGCCGATGAATGCCAGCAGGGCCAGGCTCGGGTGTGCCTCGGCCAGCGGCAGGCTGATGACGAACGAATCGGAGATCACCGTGCCCGGCAGCAGCATCTGCCCGGCCAGGGCGATCGGCACCACGAACAGCGCGGCCAGCGCCAGGTACATCGGGAATACCCAGCGCGCCAGGCGCATGTCCTGGGGTTCGATGTTCTCCACCACGGTGACGTGGAACTGCCGTGGCAGGCAGATGATCGCCATCATCGCCACGGCGGTCTGCACCACCATCGACGGCCAGTTGATGGTTTCCTGCCAATAATCCTGCAGGTGGATCGACTGGCGGGCCTGGCTGAACAGGTCGTCGAAGCCGTCATACAGGTTGAAGACGATGAAGATGCCCACGGCGAGGAAGGCCAGCAGCTTGATCAGCGATTCGAAGGCAATCGCCAGGACCATGCCACGGTGGTGTTCGGTCACGTCCAGGCTGCGGGTACCGAAGACGATGGCGAACAATGCCAGTACCAGCGACACCACCAGTGCGGTGTCCTGCACGCGGGTGCCGGTGGCGTCGGCATTGGCGCCGATCAGCAGGTTCACGCCCAGCACGATACCTTTGAGCTGCAAGGCGATGTACGGCAGCACGCCGACCAGGCAGATCAGCGCCACGACCACCGCCAGGGACTGCGACTTGCCGTAGCGCGCGGCGATGAAGTCGGCGATCGAGGTGATGTTCTGTTGCTTGCTGATCAGCACCATCTTCTGCAGCACCCAGGGCGCGAAGATCAGCAGCAGCACCGGGCCCAGGTAGATCGGCAGGAATGCCCAGAGCTGTTCGGCGGCCTGGCCGACCGCGCCGAAAAAGGTCCAGCTGGTGCAGTACACGGCCAGCGACAGGCTGTACACCCAGGCACGCAGCTTCGGCGGCAACGGCGTGCTGCGGCGGTCGCCGTAGAAGGCGATGGCGAACATGATGGCCATATAGGCCAGGGCGACCACGGCGATCAGCCCGCTGGACAACGACATGAAGACTCCGAAGCAAAAAGATAACGCGGTCCCGATCAATCAGTCTGGCACGCAGGTGCCGCTTCGTCAGCGCAGACGATGGTCGCAGTGGCAGGTGGTCGCAGGGTTCTCTTTACCCTGTGCCGGCCCTTTCGCGGGTGAACCCGCTCCCACAGGTACTGCACAGGCTTCGAAAGCGGCGCTGTCCCTGTGGGAGCGGGTTCACCCGCGAAGAGGCCAGCAGAGCAGACATCATCCTTTGCGGGTACCCAGCCAATAAAACACCCCCGCCAGTATCACCGACAACACCAGCAGGTAGAAGATCGCCCCCGGCCACAGATGCACCAGGGCAAACCCCACCATCACCGGCCCCAGCGCCGCACCGAGGTTGGACAGGTTCTGCGCACCGTAATACACCCCACGCAAGTGCTCCGGCGCGATCAGGTCGATGAACATGTACTCGGCCGGGATCACGATGATCTCGCCCAGGGTGAACACCAGCATCGCCAGGCACCACGCCAGCGCCGAACCGGCCAGGGCAAAGCCCAGCAGCCCGGCGATGAACAGGCCCATGCCGGCCAGCAGCCAGGGCATCAAGCGCTGGCGGCTGATGCGGCGGCCGATCAGGTACTGCAGGGCAATCACCGTCACCGCGTTGGTGGTCACCAGGTAACCGATCAGGCGCGCCGCCTCGGCCGGGCTGCTGGTCACCACCAGGTACTGTGACAGGTAGGCGGTGAACTGGCCGAACACCACCGCGCTCAGCACCCCGCCCAAGGTGAAGCATACCAGCCGCCGGTCACGGGCCAGCCCCAGCGCCACCTGGCCAAAGCCGGCCCCGGGCTTGTCCGGCGCACTGGCCTGCAGGCTGCGGTCACCCAGGCGCCAGTAGGCCAGGCACATGGCCAGGCCGAGCAGGGCAGAGGCGATGAACGGCATATGGTCGTTCAGCTCCAGCATGGCCACGCCCAGCAGCGGGCCGGCGGCGTAGCCGACGTTGCTGAGGGTGTACTTGATGGCGAACACTTCGGCCCGTTCCTCCACCGGCAGCAAGGCGCAGAAGCCCGCCTTGGCGGCGATGTCGACCACTGCCAGGGCCAGGTTGATCATTACCAGGCAGAGAAAGAACAGCAGCGCCGAGTTGCTGGCGACCGCGCCGACGAAGGCCAGGGCAAACAGCAGGGTGCTGGCGCTGACCAGTGTGTGGTTGCGCAAGGTATCCACCAGGTGGCCGCCATACAGGCTCAGCAGCGAGGCGATGATCAGCGCGCCACCGATCAGCAGGCCGATCTGGCTGATCGGCAGCTGGAAGTTGTCGGCCAGGTACACCACCAGGTAGGGCAGGGTAAGGGCACGGGCGACGGTGAGGGTGAAGGTGGTGGTGAGCAGCAGGCGCACAGTGTGCGGGTAGCGTTTGATGGCGGCGAGCATTGCCACGTCCTTGTTGTGGAATAGCCGAATCGGAGCATATGACAAATGGGGGCTGCTCTGCAGCCCATCGCCGGCAAGCCGGCGATGAGGCCGGGACAGGCTTGCTACAGAATCACCGCGCTTGCCAGTCAGTGCATTTCCCATGCAGATTTGTGGCTTGTCGCGCCCGGCGCGCCTCCAATTGAAAAGCCCTCAGGACCAAGGACGATGAGTCACTCCTCGCAATTCACCTTGCTCGGCAAGCGGCGTTTCCTGCCGTTTTTCATCACCCAGTCGCTGGGTGCCTTCAACGACAACCTGTTCAAGCAGTCGCTGATCCTGGCGATCCTGTTCAAGCTCAGCCTGGGCGACGGTGACCGTTCGATCTGGGTCAACCTGTGCGCCCTGCTGTTCATCCTGCCGTTCTTCCTGTTCTCTGCGCTGGGCGGGCAGTTTGGCGAGAAGTTCGCCAAGGATGCGCTGATCCGGGCCATCAAGCTGGCCGAGATCGCGATCATGGCGGTAGGCGCGCTCGGCTTCATCACCAACCACCTGGCGCTGATGCTGGTGGCGCTGTTCGGCATGGGGACCCACTCGGCGCTGTTCGGCCCGGTGAAGTACTCGATCCTGCCGCAGGCCCTGCGCGAGGAAGAACTGGTCGGCGGCAACGGGCTGGTGGAAACCGGTACCTTCCTGGCCATCCTCGCCGGCACCATCGGCGCCGGGGTGATGATGTCGGCTGACAGCTATGCCACCGTGGTGGCTGGTGGCGTGGTCGGCACCGCCGTGCTTGGTTACCTGGCCAGCCGCTGGATCCCGCGGGCCGCTGCCGCTTCGCCGCAAATGCCGCTGGACTGGAACATCTTCAGGCAGTCGTGGGCGATCCTGCGCATGGGCCTGGGGCAGCCGCCGGCGGTGTCGCGCTCGATCGTCGGCAACTCGTGGTTCTGGTTCGTCGGTGCCATATACCTCACGCAGATCCCGGCCTACGCCAAGGACTGGCTGCACGGTGATGGCACGGTGGTGACACTGGTGCTGACCCTGTTCTCGGTGGGGATCGCCCTGGGTTCGCTGCTGTGCGAGCGGCTGAGCGGGCGCAAGGTGGAAATCGGCCTGGTGCCGTTCGGCTCGTTCGGGCTGAGCCTGTTCGGCCTGCTTTGGTGGTGGCACTCCGGCGATGTACCGGCTGCGGCGGCACCGCACGACTGGCTGGCGCTGTTGGGCATGGGCCAGGCCTGGTGGATCCTGCTGTCGATCGTCGGCCTTGGGGTGTTCGGCGGCTTCTACATCGTACCGCTGTATGCACTGATCCAGGCCCGCACCGCCGAAGACCAGCGCGCCCGGGTGATCGCTGCCAACAACATCCTCAATGCCCTGTTCATGGTGGTGTCGGCAGTGCTCACCATCATCCTGCTGGGCCTGGCCGAGCTGACCATCCCGCAGCTGTTCCTGGTGGTGTCGCTGCTCAACATCGCGGTCAACGCCTATATCTTCAGGATCGTGCCCGAGTTCACCATGCGCTTCCTGATCTGGCTGCTCAGCCATTCGATGTACCGCGTGCAGCACCGCGACCTCGAGCGCATCCCCGACGAAGGCGCAGCGCTGCTGGTGTGCAACCACGTGTCGTTCGTCGATGCGCTGCTGCTGGGCGGAGCAATCCGCCGGCCGATCCGCTTCGTCATGTACTACAAGATCTACAACCTGCCGGTACTCAACTTCGTGTTCCGCACCGCAGGCGCCATCCCGATTGCCGGGCGCAACGAAGACCTGGCCATCTACGAACGTGCTTTCGCGCGCATTGCCGAGTACCTGGCCGATGGCGAGCTGGTATGCATCTTCCCTGAAGGCAAGCTGACCGGGGATGGCGAAATCGATGTGTTCAAGGGTGGCGTCAACCGCATCCTCGAAGAAACCCCGGTGCCGGTCATTCCGTTGGCCTTGCAGGGGCTGTGGGGCAGCTTCTTCAGCCGTGACCCGGCCAAGGGCTTTTTCAAGCGCCTGTGGTCGCGGGTGACCATCGTGGCAGGCGCCGCCATCCCGGTGGAGGCGGCGCAGCCAGAAGCCTTGCGTGAGCAGGTCAGCCGCCTGCGCGGCAACCTGCGCTAGGGGAGGGCGTCAGCTGGCGCTGACTTTCAGGCCGACCAGGCCGGTAATGATCAGCGCCACGCTGACCAGGCGTACCAGGGCCATGGACTCGCCGAACAGGATGATGCCGGCGATCACCGTGCCGACGGCGCCGACGCCAGTCCAGATGGCATAGGCGGTACCCAGCGGCAGCTCTTTCATGGCCAGGCCCAGCAGGCCCAGGCTGATGGCCATGGCGGCGACGGTGAGGACGGTGGGCAGAGGCTTGCTGAAGCCGTCGGTGTATTTCAGGCCGACGGCCCAGCCGACCTCGAACAGGCCGGCGAAGAACAGGATGATCCAGGACATGGTGCGTCTCCATCGTTGTGAATGATGGGGCCGTCCCCGGAATGGTCACGCGGTGCGTCGTGAGGTCGTCCTCACAGTGGGTGCCATGGTGCACATATGCAGCCCTCTGGGCAAGCCTGTGCGGGCCTCTTCGCGGGTAAACCCGCTCCCACAGGGATCTCCACAACTTTCAGACTTGTGCAGTACCTGTGGGAGCGGGTTTACCCGCGAAAGGGCCAGTGCAGGCAGCATCAATGCCTGGCCGGCTCCCCACCTTCTGCTTCTGCCACAGGCTCCCCCATGCGCCGGAACCAGGTCGACAGCAGCGCCCCGGAAATATTGTGCCAAACGCTGAACAACGCACTCGGCACCGCAGCCAGCGGCGAAAAATGCGCCGCCGCCAGTGCCGCGCCCAGCCCGGAGTTCTGCATGCCCACCTCCAGCGCCAGCGACTTGCGCTGTGCCAGTGGCAGCTTGCACAGCCTGCCGGTCAGGTACCCCAGCAAGTAGCCGAAGCTGTTGTGCAATATCACCACCGCCATGATCAGCAGCCCCGACTCGGCGATCTTCGCCTGGCTGGCCGCCACCACCGCGCACACGATCATCACGATACTCACCACCGACACCAGCGGCAGCACCTGCACCGCCGCCTGCACCCGCGCGCCAAGCAGCCGCTGGGCCAGCACGCCGAGCACGATCGGCAGCATCACCAGCTGCAGGATCGACCAGAACATGTCCATGAAGGACACCGGCAGCCAGGCCGAGGCCAGGAACCAGATCAGCGCCGGGGTCAGCAGCGGGGCGAGCAGGGTGGTCACCGCAGCGATCGCCACCGCCAGCGCCAGGTCGCCGCGGGACAGCCAGACCATCACGTTCGACGCCGTGCCGCTCGGGCAGCAGCCAACCAGGATCACGCCCACGGCGATTTCCGGCGGCAGGTGGAACAGCTGGCACAGCAGCCAGGCCATGCCCGGCATGATCACGAAGTGCGCGACCACACCCAGCATCACCCGCCAGGGCTGGCGGGCGAGGGCGGCGAAGTCATCGAGCTTGAGAGTGAGGCCCATGCCGAACATCACCAAGCCCAGCAGCGGCACGATGGCCACCTTCAGGGCGATGAACCATTGCGGTTGCAGGAAGGCCAGCACGGCGAACACCAGCACCCACAGGGCGAAGGTATTGCCGACGAAGCGGCTGAGGGTGGCGAGGGCACGCATGGGGGCAATTCCTTTTCTGTTTTATGGCTTCAAGAATTTCACTGGCCCTTTCGCGGGCTTGCCCGCTCCCACAGGTACACCACAGAACTCAGAAACTGTGGTGTACCTGTGGGAGCGGGCAAGCCCGCGAAGAGGCCAGTACTGTCTGAGGATATCTCCCAGGCCAGCACCGGCATTTCAAAACCAGTCAGACCCCTTGCGGAATCTCTTCCCCACCCAGTGCCTCGAACAGCACCGGCAGGAATTCGGCAAAGGTCATCATCATCAGCTGGAAGCTGGCATCGAACTGCTGCGCAGCCTCATCGCCACCATCCTGTTCGGCCTGCTCCTGCAGCAGCTCTTCGAACTTCAGGCGCTTGATCACCATCTTGTCATCCAGAATGAACGACAGCTTGTCCTGCCAGGCCAGGGCCAGTTGGGTGACCACCTTGCCAGTGCTCAGGTGCAGCTGGATTTCCTCGCCGGTCAGGTCCTGGCGCTTGCAGCGCACGATACCGCCATCTTCGGCGGTGTCGCGCAGTTCGCACTCGTCCAGCACATAGAAGCCTTCGGCAGCTTCCTGCGACTTGACCCACTCGGTCATGGTGGCAACCGGTGCGATTTTCACGGTGGCCGGGCGTACCGGCAGCGAGCCCATCACTTCACGCAGGGTCGACAGCAGGTCTTCGGCACGCTTGGCGCTGGCCGAGTTGACCAGGATCACGCCCAGGCGTGGGGCAATGGCAGCGAAGATCATCGAGCGGCGGATGAACGCGCGCGGCAGGAAGGCCTGGATGATCTCGTCCTTGATCTGGTCGCGTTCCTTTTTATAGACCTTGCGCATCTGCTCGGTCTCGATCTCTTCGACCTTCTCCTTCACCGCGTCGTTGACCACGCTGCTGGGCAGGATGCGTTCTTCCTTGCGCGCGGCAATCAGCAGGTACTCGCCGCTGACATGCACCAGGGGAGCGTCTTCGCCCTTGCCGAATGGCGCGACGAAACCATAGGTGGTCAGCTCCTGGCTGGCGCAGGGGCGGGCCGGCTTGCTGGCCAGGGCCGCTTCCAGCGCTTCAGGCTCGAACGGGACTTCCTGGGTCAGGCGGTAGGTCAGCAGGTTCTTGAACCACATGAGGGGCAATCTCTCCTTAATGCATAAGGCGGGCATTATTCTCCGAGCGGTGCTCTCAGGCCAACCCTGTCGGAGTGCCAGTAGCTGTAGCTGAATGTAAAGATGCACGTGGCAACGCTAGGTCTTTGAAAGGCCTGAGGTTTTTTTTGAAAAAAGTTAAAAAAGTGCTTGCCAGGGTACGGGGCCGTCCGTAGAATGCGCGCCACACCGAGACGAAGGGTGATTAGCTCAGCCGGGAGAGCATCTGCCTTACAAGCAGAGGGTCGGCGGTTCGATCCCGTCATCACCCACCACTCGATGTTTAGCGCAGCGGTAGTTCAGTCGGTTAGAATACCGGCCTGTCACGCCGGGGGTCGCGGGTTCGAGTCCCGTCCGCTGCGCCATATTTCACTTCCAGGGCCTACTGAACACCCGGAAGTAACAGAGAAAGCGACCTCAGGGTCGCTTTTTTTGTGCCTGCGATTTGGTGTTTTCGCGAATTTTGCAAAAAGTTTGATAAGTGCTTGCCAGAGCGCCAAGTCGCCCGTAGAATGCGCGCCACACCGAGAGACATGGGTGATTAGCTCAGCCGGGAGAGCATCTGCCTTACAAGCAGAGGGTCGGCGGTTCGATCCCGTCATCACCCACCACTCGATGTTTAGCGCAGCGGTAGTTCAGTCGGTTAGAATACCGGCCTGTCACGCCGGGGGTCGCGGGTTCGAGTCCCGTCCGCTGCGCCATATTCCACTTCCAGGGCCTACTGAACACCCGGAAGTAACAGAGAAAGCGACCTTAGGGTCGCTTTTTTTGTTTCTGCATTGAGCAAAAAACCAACAGGCGCTGCCTGGCCCCTGTGGGAGCGGGTTTACCCGCGAAGAATGCGACACGGTGTATGGCACCGGCTTTGCCGGTGTTCGCGGGTGAACCCGCTCCCACAGAGGATCTGTAGCAATTTCAGCAGCGAAGCTCTTCTTCCCGCAACGTCAGCACTTCAAACCCATCCTCGGTCACCGCCACGGTATGCTCCCACTGCGCCGACAAGCTGTGGTCGCGGGTAATCACCGTCCAGCCATCCTTCAGCGTGCGCGTCCCGCGTCCGCCCTGGTTGATCATCGGTTCGATGGTAAACACCATCCCCGGCTTCAACTTCAGGCCCATCCCGCGCTGGCCGATGTGCAGCACCTCGGGCCCTTCATGCATCTGTTGGCCAATGCCATGCCCGCAATACTCACGTACGACGCTGTAGCCCGCCGCTTCGGCATGGGTCTGGATGGCATGGCCGATATCACCCAGCGTAGCCCCGGGGCGTACCTGTTCGATGCCTTTCCATAGCGCGTCATAGGTGGTGTCGACCAGGCGCTGCGCCTCATCGCTGATCGGCCCGATGCTGTACATCTTTGACGAGTCGGCGATATAGCCGCCTTGTTCCAGGGTGATGTCGACGTTGATGATCGAGCCTTCCTTCAGCACTTCATCGACCTTGGGCATGCCATGGCACACCACATGGTCCACCGAGGTGTTGAGCGAATAGGGGAATCCATACTGGCCCTTGCTCGCCGGGCGGGCCTTGAGCGTGCCGACGATGAACGCCTCGGCGCGGTCGTTGATCTGCATGGTGGTCACGCCGGGGCGGATGAAGCTGTCGAGGTCGGCGAACACCTGGGCAAGCAGTTGGCCGGCGCGGCGCATCAGGTCGAGTTGGGCGGGGGTCTTGATAATCACCTGGGACATGGGGGGAGGGCAGTGGCTCATGCTGGAATGTGCCCCAGCATAGCGCCATGGGGTGTGGGGTTGCCATCGCATGGTGCACTCCTGTGCCGGCCCCTTCGCGGGTGAACCCGCTCCCACAGGGATATCGCAAGGCCTGAGGGCAGTGATGTACCTGTGGGAGCGGGTTCACCCGCGAAGAGGCCGGCACAGCTGGCCCATTAATTGCTGATCTACCGCTACCCAGGGCTATCAACGTCGACAGCCCACAAAATTTCACGACAAAGGCGCCGTGTTGCCCCGCTTGCCCAGCAAGCAGGGGCAGCCGGCGCCTTTTTGCGTTCCCTACAGGAGCCCGCCCATGGCCAACAGCGAAGTGCGCAGCGTCTGCCCCTACTGCGGCGTCGGTTGCGGCATCGTCATGAGCGTCGCCGATGGCAAGGTCGGCAAGATCAGCGGCGACAAGCAGCACCCCAGCAACTTCGGCCGCCTGTGCACCAAAGGCCTCACCGCACACCTGCCGCTGACCGCCGCCGGGCGCATGGAGGATGCCTATGTGCGCCAGCAGCGCAGCCAGCAGCCAGCGCGTACCGGCATCGACCAGGCCATCGCCGCCGCCGCCGGGCGTTTGCGCGGCATCATCGACCAGCACGGCCCCGACGCCGTGGCGCTGTACGTGTCCGGGCAGATGTCGCTGGAGGCCCAGTACCTGGCCAACAAGCTGGCCAAGGGCTTTATCCGCACCCGCCACATCGAGTCCAACTCGCGCCTGTGCATGGCCAGTGCCGGCAGCGGCTACAAGCTGTCGCTCGGTGCCGATGGCCCGCCCGGCAGCTACCAGGACTTCGAGCACGCCGACGTATTCCTGGTGATCGGCGCCAACATGGCCGACTGTCACCCGATCCTGTTCCTGCGCCTGCTCGACCGGGTCAAGGCGGGGGCCAAGCTGATCGTCGTCGACCCGCGGCGCAGCGCCACCGCCGACAAGGCCGACCTGTTCCTGCAGGTGCGCCCCGGCAGCGACATGGCCTTGCTCAATGGCCTGCTGCACCTGCTGCTGCGTAACGGCCACACCGACCCCGGCTTCATCGCCCGCCACACCGAAGGCTGGGACGAACTGCCGGCCTTTCTCGATGACTACACCCCTGACCGGGTGGCCGCCATCACCGGGCTGGCCGAGGCCGACATCATCAAGGCCGCCGAATGGATCGGCAGCGCCAGCAACTGGATGAGCTGCTGGACCATGGGCCTGAACCAGAGCATCCACGGCACTTGGCACACCAATGCGATCTGCAACCTGCACCTGGCCACGGGCGCTATCTGCCGCCCCGGCAGTGGGCCGTTCTCGCTGACCGGCCAACCCAATGCCATGGGCGGCCGCGAGATGGGCTACATGGGCCCCGGCCTGCCAGGCCAGCGCTCGGCGCTGGTAGCGCAAGACCGCGCCTTCGTCGAGCAGCAGTGGCAACTGGCCCCGGGCAGCCTGCGCAGCGAAGGCGGCGAGGGCACGGTGGCGCTGTTCGAGCAGATGAAAAGCGGCGTGGTAAAGGCCTGCTGGGTCATCTGCAGCAACCCGGTGGCCAGTGTCGCCAACCGCCAGCAGGTGATCGACGGCCTGCGCCAGGCCGAACTGGTGATTACCCAGGATGCCTTCCTCGACACCGAGACCAACCGCTACGCCGACATCCTGCTACCGGCTGCGCTGTGGGCCGAAGGCGAGGGCGTGATGATCAACAGCGAGCGCAACCTCACCCTCATGCCACGTGCCGTCGAACCGCCCGGGCAGAGCCTGTCAGACTGGCAGATCATCGCCCGGGTCGCCTGCGCCATGGGCTATGCCGACGCCTTCGACTACCCCGATGCCGAGGCGGTGTACGAGGAGATCCGCCGCTTTCACAACCCAAGCACCGGCTACGACCTGCGGGGTATCGGCTATGCCGAACTACGCGAGCAGCCGCACCAGTGGCCCTGCGCCCCGGGCCGTGCCAACCCGCGCAGCCCGCTGCGCTATCGCAACGACGGCAGCAGCCAGACGCTGTTGCGCAATGCCCAGGGCGAGTGCCCGGGGTTGGCCTTCCCGACCGCCAGCGGCAAGGCCCGCTTCTTCGCCCGGCCCTGGTTGCCGGCGGCGGAGCTGCCGGATGCCGATTACCCCATGGTGCTGAATACCGGCCGCGTGCAGCACCAGTGGCACACCCTGACCAAGACCGGCAAGGTACCGGCGCTGAACAAGCTGGAGCCCGGACCCTTCGTGGAAATCCACCGCGACGATGCTGCCCGGCTGGGCATTGCCGAAAAGGACCAGGTGGCCATTCGCTCGCGCCGCGGGCAGGCCGTGCTGCCCGCGCGAATCAGCGACCGGGTCATGCCTGGCAACTGCTTTGCCCCGTTCCACTGGAATGACCTGATCGGCGAGCAACTGGCGATCAACGCCGTGACCTGCGATGCGGTCGACCCGCTGTCGCTGCAGCCGGCGTTCAAGCATTGTGCCGTGACCCTGGAGCGGGTTGCCGGTGAGCGCATCGAAGCCCTTGATCTGAACACTGCCAATCCGGAGCCTGCCCGCATGCCGACTGCCACCCTGTCCCGTCTGCTTGGCCTGGACACCCTGCCAGCTCCGGTGCTGGCCGAGGAAGAGCGCCATTACCTGCAAGGCTTCCTGCTGGGCCTGGACCAGGCCCGCGCCGAGGGCGTGCCCTGCCTGCCGGCCAGTGCGCCGCTGGCCGCCAACCGCCGGCTGTTCGTCGATGGCTTGCTGGCCGGGCTGTTCGCCCAGCCGGTGGTGCTGCCCGATGCGGCGTTGATAGCACCCCGGCATCAGGTGCTGTGGGCTTCGCAAACCGGCAACGGCGAGCTGTTGGCCGAACGCTGTGCCGAGCGCCTGCGCGGTGCTGGCCTCGACGTGCAGCTCAGTTGCATGGAAGCGGTCAGCCCGCGCCAGCTGCAGGGCGCCGCCAGCGTGGTGCTGATCGCCAGCACCTTTGGCGATGGCGACGCGCCCGACAGCGCAGCGGCATTCTGGCAAGCCTTGCAAGGCGAGGAGGGTGCCCACTGCGCCGAACTGCCTTTTGCCGTGCTGGCCCTGGGCGACTCCAGTTACGACCAGTTCTGCGGCTTTGGCCGCAAGCTCGACCAACGCCTGGCCGAGCTGGGTGGGCGGCGCCTGCTGCAGCGGGTGGACTGCGAGCCGGACTTCGACGACGCCTTCGCCGCCTGGCTGGATGCGCTGCTGCCCACGCTAGGCAACGCTGCTGCACCGCAACCGGTCACCGAGCCTGCGCCCGTGGCGGCCTATGGCAAGCAGCAACCCTGGGCTGCCACCTTGCTGGAAAACCGCCTGCTCAACGGCCCGGGTGGCAGCAAGGAAACCCGTCAACTGGTGTTCGACCTGAGTGGCAGCGGCTTCACCTATGCCGCCGGTGATGCCTTGGGCGTGTGGCCGCGCAACTGTCCGGCCCTGGTCGACGAGCTGCTGGTGCTGATGCAGCTCGATGGCCAGACCATGGTTCAGCTGAAAGGCCATCCCGCCATGCCGCTGACCGAAGCCCTGCAAGTGCACCTGGAGATCGCCAAGGTCACCACGCAGCAGCTGCAGGCCTTCGCCGGCAATGCCCCGGACCTGCAGCGCCTGCTGCAGCCCGAGTGCAAGGCCGAGCTGCAGGACTGGTTGTGGGGGCGGCAACTGGTCGATGTGTTGCGCGCCTTCCCCCAGCAGCTGCCGCTGGCCAGCTGGCTGGAGCTGCTCAAGCCGTTGCAGCCGCGCCTGTATTCGATCAGCTCCAGCCCGCTGGCGCACCCGCAGCAGGTGCACCTGACCGTTTCCACGGTGCGCTATGGCGCGCGCAAAGGGGTGTGTTCAAGCTTCCTTGCCGACCGTGCGCAGGCGCTGAAGGTAGCCATCTTCCCGCAAGTGTCGAAGCACTTTCGCCTGCCCGAGGACGACAGCGTGCCGGTGATCATGGTCGGCCCCGGCACCGGCATTGCGCCGTTCAGGGCCTTCCTCGAAGAGCGAGAGGCACGTGGGGCGAAAGGGGCCAACTGGCTGTTCTTCGGCGAGCAGTACGCGGCCACCGATTTCTATTACCAGGAGCAGCTGCAGGCCTGGCAGGCTGCAGGGCACTTGCGTCTGGACACGGCGTTTTCACGCGACCAGGCCGAGAAGGTCTACGTGCAGCAGCGCATGCTCGAACAAGGCGCGCAGTTATGGCAGTGGCTGGAGTCGGGGGCGTACTTCTATGTGTGTGGCGATGCGCAGCGCATGGCCAAGGATGTGGATGCGGCGTTGCGGGCGATCGTCGCCGAGCATGGCGGCATGGATGCAGCGGCGGCTGCGGTTTATGTCGAAGCGCTGGGCAGGGCCAAGCGGTATCGGCGGGATGTTTATTGATGTGCACCGGGATGGGGTGTTGTGCACTGTGAATGTGCATGACCTGTGCCGGCCTCTTCGCGGGTAAACCCGCTCCCACAGGTACTGCACAGGTCTGAAAAATGTGGAGATCCCTGTGGGAGCGGGTTCACCCGCGAAGAGGCCGGCACAGGCAACCCAGTTGGCACACTCCCTGCTTTACCCTGGATACAACAAAGCCCACTGATCAACGGCGATCAACCCGGGCCCCCTACCGTGATGAATACAGGCAAAGGCGCCTGGAGCTTCGGCTCCAGGCGTTTTTTTTTGATCGAGGATCGGCTTATGAAGGCAACAGCGAGCAGCGGGCAACGAGAGCGACTGGTCATCGTCGGCAACGGCATGGTCGGCCACCATTGCGTCGAACAACTGGTCAGCCGCGGCGCCCTGCAGCGCTTCGAGGTGCATGTGTTCGGCGAAGAGCGCCAACGCGCCTACGACCGCGTGCACCTGTCCGAGTACTTCGGCGGCAGCTGTGCTGAAACCCTGGCCCTGTGCGAGCAGGACTTCTACGGTACCAACGGTGTGCACCTGCACCTCGGCGAAGCGGTGCTGGAAATCGACCGTGAGCGCGGCGAAGTGGTCACCGCCGAGGGCCGCTATGGCTACGACCAGCTGGTGCTGGCCACAGGTTCCTACCCCTTCGTGCCGCCGATCGAAGGTTCCAGCGGCAATGCCCGCCTGGTCTACCGCACCCTGGACGACCTCGACGGCATCCGCGCTGCCGCAGCCAGTGCCCGCCGTGGCGTGGTAGTGGGCGGTGGCCTGCTTGGCCTGGAAGCAGCCAACGCCCTCAAGTCGCTGGGCCTGGAAGCCCACGTGGTGGAGTTCGCCCCACGGCTGATGCCGGTGCAGCTGGACGGCGAGGGCGGTGCCGCGCTCAAGGCACAGATCGAAGCGCTGGGCGTTGGCGTGCATCTGTCGCGCGCCACCCAGTCGATCAGTGCGGGTGAAGACTACCGCTACCGCATGAACTTCGATGGCGGCGAGCACCTGGAAACCGACCTGATCGTGTTCTCTGCGGGTATCCGCCCGCAGGATGCCCTGGGCCGTGCCTGTGGCCTGGACATCGCCGCGCGTGGCGGCGTGGTCATCGACAACCACTGCCGCAGCAGCGACCCACACATCTTTGCCATCGGCGAGTGCGCCTCGTGGAACGGCAGCGTGTTCGGCCTGGTCGCCCCGGGCTACAACATGGCGCGCAACCTGGCGGCATTGCTGATGGGTGAAGCCGCTGGCGAATTCACCGGTGCCGACATGTCGACCAAGCTCAAGTTGCTGGGCGTGGATGTCGGTTCCATCGGCGATGCCCATGGCGCCACCCCGGGCGCACGCAGCTACCGCTTCATCGACGAAGCCAACAGCGCCTATCGCCGGCTGGTGGTGGATGCCAGCGGCAAGCATGTGCTCGGTGCGGTGCTGGTGGGCGACAACAGCTACTACGACACCCTGCTGCAGTACGCCCAGAACGGCATCGCCCTGCCAGCCGACCCCGCGGCACTGATCCTGCCGCAAGGCGGCGGCGCGCCGGCCCTGGGTGCTGATGCGCTGCCCGACAGTGCGACCATCTGCTCGTGCCACAACGTCAGCAAGGGCGCGGTCTGCGCCGCCATCGACAGCGGCTGCGGCGACCTTGCCGCAGTCAAGGGCTGCACCAAGGCCGCCACCGGTTGTGGTGGTTGCGCGGCACTGCTCAAGCAGGTGTTCGAGCACGAGCTGACCGCCCGTGGCGTGGCGGTGGACAAGAGCCTGTGCGAGCACTTCGCCTACACCCGTCAGGAGCTGTACGGGCTGGTGCGGGTAGAGGGTATCCGCACCTTCAACGAACTGCTCGAACGCCACGGCAAGGGCCACGTTGGCTGCGACATCTGCAAGCCGGCGGTGGGCAGTATCCTCGCCTCGTGCTGGAACCAGCCGATCATGGACCCGGCGCTGGTGCCGCTGCAGGACACCAACGACACCTTCATGGCCAACATGCAGAAGAACGGCACCTACTCGGTGGTGCCGCGCATCCCCGGTGGTGAAATTACCCCCGACAAGCTCATCGTGATCGGCCAGGTGGCGAAAAAGTACGACCTGTACACCAAGATCACCGGCGGCCAGCGCATCGACCTGTTCGGCGCCCAGTTGCACGAGCTGCCGCTGATCTGGGGCGAGCTGATCGAGGCCGGCTTCGAAACCGGCCATGCCTACGGCAAGTCGACCCGCACGGTGAAATCGTGCGTTGGCAGCACCTGGTGCCGTTACGGCGTGCAGGACAGTGTCGGCATGGCCCTGCGCCTGGAAGACCGCTACAAAGGCCTGCGCAGCCCGCACAAGCTCAAGTTCGCGGTGTCCGGTTGCACTCGCGAATGCGCCGAGGCACAGAGCAAGGACATCGGCGTGATCGCCACCGACAAGGGCTGGAACCTGTACGTGTGCGGCAATGGCGGCATGCGCCCGCGGCATGCCGAACTGTTTGCCACCGACCTCGACGACGAAACCCTGGTGCGCCTGATCGACCGCGTGCTGATGTTCTACATCCGCACCGCCGACAAACTGCAGCGCACCTCGGTGTGGCGCGAGAACCTGGAAGGTGGGCTGGACTACCTGAAGCAGGTGATCATCGACGACAGCCTGGGCCTGGCCAGCGAGCTGGAGGCGCAGATGCAGCATGTGGTCGACCAGTATGAATGCGAATGGGCCAACGCCCTCAACGACCCCGAGAAGCTCAAGCGCTTCCGCACTTTCGTCAACGACCGCCGCGCCGACCCGGACGTGCACTTCGTGCGCGAACGCGAACAGCGCCGGCCTGCTGCGCCACTGCACCTGATCCCAACCGTCGAGGAGGCTGTCTGATGAACCTGTCCAATGCTGCTGTGAAGACCCACGAGAACTGGCAGGCGGTGTGCCAGGCGGATGACCTGGTGGCCGATTCCGGGGTGGTGGTCTGGCTCGACGGGGCCCAGGTGGCGCTGTTCTACCTGCCGGGGCAGGCGCAGCCGCTGTACGCGGTGGACAACCGCGACCCGCGGTCCGGCGCCAACATCATCGGCCGCGGGCTGGTTGGCAGTGTGCAGGGCGAGCTGGTGGTGGCGGCGCCGTTGTACAAGCAGCACTTCAGCCTGGAAAGTGGGGAATGCCTGGAAGATGGCGGGCAGCGCCTCCGGGTGTGGCCGGTGCGGTTGAATGGGGATGCGGTGGAGTTGGCTGTGGCCTGATGCTCATCAGTTGCCTGTACCGGCCCTTTCGCGGGTGAACCCGCTCCCACAGGTACTGCGCAGGTCTGGAGAGCTGTGGAGATCCCTGTGGGAGCGGGTTCACCCGCGAAAGGGCCGGTACAGGTTATTTGCATGCGGTAAGCTTGAGCCCATGAACCTCGACACCCGCATCAAGTACCGACACCTGCTGTGCTTCCTGGAGATTGCCCGGCAGGGCAGCCTGGCCAGGGCTGCCGACATCCTGGCAATCAGCCAGCCAGCCATCTCCAAGACCCTAAAGGAACTCGAAGACCTGCTGGAAACGCGCCTGTTCGCGCGCAGCCACCAGGGCGTCGAGCTGACCCCGGCCGGTACGCGTTTCATGCGCTATGCCGGGCCCAGCGTGCAGGCCCTGCGCGATGGCGTCAGCAGCCTGCGTGGCGAGGCGCGGGCGCCCTCGCAGGTGCGCATCGGCGTGTTGTCCACGGTCGAAGGTCTGCTCATGCCCGAAGTGCTGTGCCGCCTGCACCAGCGCCATGAGGCGCTGGTGATCAGTGTTGTCACCGGGGTCAGCGCGCAGCTGCTCGGCCAGTTGCGCCTGGGCGAACTGGAACTGGTGGTCGGGCGCATGACCGACAGCCCGCAGATCCAGGGCCTGTCGTTCGAGCACCTGTACAGCGAGTCGATGAGCCTGGTGGTGCGGCCCGGCCACCCGTTGCTGGCCGGCACGCCGGTGGAGCGGGCGCAGGTGGGCCGTTACCCGTTGGTATTGCCGCCCGCAGGCACCACCATCCGCCAGCATGCCGACAGCCTGTTCGTGCAATGTGGCATCCAGATGCCCGCCCAGCGCCTGGAAACCCTGTCGCTGGCGCTGAGCCGGCGCTACCTGCTGGGCAGCGATGCCGTGTGGGTGGCGCCGCGCGATGCGGTGCTGCTCGACCTGCGCCGGGGCGAGCTGGTCGAGCTCGACCTGGGTGTGCGCGAGCCAGGCGGCTCGGTCGGCATCTGTCGCAATGCCGCCTTGCCGCAGAGCCTGCCTGGGCAGTGGGTATGCGAGGTGTTGCGCGAGGTAGCGGGGCAGTACCGAGAGGGCAGCTACCCCTGAACGCAGGTTTGGCCCTATCGCCGGCAAGCCAGTTCCCACAGGGATAGCACCTGCTTCGTGGCCTGTGGTCAACCTGTGGGAGCTGGCTTGCCGGCGATAGGGCCAGTGCAGGCTTCTCAGCATTCAGCTAAATAAATCCCCCGCAAAACCGGGCAAAGGCGCCGCAACCGGTCAATACTGGCCAGTGGCTGCACATCCTTTGATGAATAAGCGTTTAACTACTGAACTTCCTTACCAAAACCCGCTCCTATGCCGGTAGCCATTGGTCATGGCCGCCTGCTAAGCTCGCGGCTTTACCCTGATTGCCCTTTTGGCGCATGAACAAGGAAATAGCATGAAACAGCATCGTTTGGCGGCTGCGGTTGCCCTGGTAGGCCTGGTACTGGCTGGCTGTGATCAACAGACCAGCAGCCCCGAGCTGAAGACTCCGGCACAGAAAGCCTCCTACGGTATCGGCCTGAACATGGGCAAGAGCCTGGCTCAGGAAGGCATGGAAGACCTTGATTCGAAAGCAGTCGCCCTCGGCATCGAAGACGCCGTTGGCAAGAAGGAACAGCGCATCAAGGACGAAGAGCTGGTAGAGGCCTTCACCGCGCTGCAGAAGCGTGCCGAAGAGCGCCTGGCCAAGGCCAGCGAAGAAGCCGCCTCCGCCGGCAAGAAGTTCCTCGAGGAAAACGCCAAGAAACCAGGCGTGGTCACCACTGCCTCGGGCCTGCAGTACGAAGTGGTCAAGAAGGCCGACGGCCCGCAGCCCAAGGCGACCGACGTGGTCACCGTCCACTACGAAGGCAAGCTGATCGATGGCAAGGTGTTCGACAGCTCCGTCGAGCGCGGCAGCCCGATCGACCTGCCGGTCAGCGGCGTGATCCCGGGTTGGGTCGAAGGCCTGCAGCTGATGCACGTCGGCGAGAAGTACAAGCTGTTCATCCCGGCTGAACTGGCCTATGGTGCGCAGAGCCCAAGCCCGCTGATCCCGGCCAACTCGGTACTGGTATTCGACCTGGAACTGATCGCCATCAAGGACCCGGCCCAGCTGCAAGGCGCCGAGCCGGAAGCGGAAGCTCCTGCCGAGGCCCCGGCCGAAGCGCCTGCCAAGTAACACTGGCTGGCCCACGCAAAACGCCCCGTCCTGACGGGGCGTTTTCGTTTGTGCCGGGTAGTTGGACGAACCTGCAACTGCTGATACTGTCCGAGGAAATGCAGCGTGAAGAAGCAGAATGCTTCTGACGCAAACCGTTTGCGGCGTACGCACCCAAGGTGTGAAACGACTGTGTAAAAAACGCCCGATCTGACCGGGGCCCTTGCCTGGCAGGCACCTGGGGTCGGAAACGTCGCCCTGTTCACAAGGTTATCCACAATAAATGTGGATAACCTTTTCCTCTTGGAGGCTCCATGAGCGCACCCTGGAATTTCGCCCGTTTCCTGCCCTTGGCCGAGCGCCTGCTCAGCCGTGGCCGGTTGCCGGCCTTGCTGTTTGCGGTAGCCCGCAAAGGCCCGCGCATCGGCCAGTTGCGTGAAGACGTGAAGCTGCTGCAGTCGCTGTGCCTGGCCTGGTGGCGCGGCGAGTACCGCGCCATCAGCCCCAAGGCGCTGGTCACCATCGTCGCCGGGCTGCTGTATTTCGTCAGCCCCATCGACGCCATCCCCGATTGGCTGCTGGGCGTGGGTTTCCTCGACGACATTGCGGTGCTGGGTTGGGTGCTGAAGACCGTGGCCGACGAACTGGCGCGCTTCAAGGCCTGGCGCGACAGCCAGGCGCCCGAACGGCTGCGCGTGGTCGAGCGCCTGCCGGCCACGCCCGAAGCGCTGCGGTTGGAACGCAACACGCAGTGAAACTGGCCGCAACCGCAGCGCAACTGCACAGACCCCAGAGTTGGTAATATAATTGGCATAAGGGTTATGCCTACGGATTACATGCTGTAATCCTTTTTAAAGGGGTTTGTAATGGGTATTCAGGTCATCAGCCGGGACGGTCAACCCGAGTACGCCGTCGTTCCCTGGGAACAGTACCAGGCACTGCTCAAGGCCGCAGGGCAGGCACCTGCCGAGGTGGTTGCCAGTGAAGCGCAGGGCGATGCAGCCAGTGCGCCATTGCCGGCCTTCAGCGAAGTGGCACAGATTCGCCAGGCCAAGGGCATTGCCCCTGAGCAACTGGCGCGCAATGTCGGGGTAAGCCCGGCTTACCTGGCCATGATCGAATCGGGCGAACGCCAGCCGGATGCTGCCATCCGCCGAGCCCTGGCCTGGCATCTGGGGGTGGCTGGCTGGAGCGAGCCATCATGAGCCAGGTCAGGATCAGCCGTCAGCACTGGGATAACCTGCTGGGCGAGCTTGACCTGGCCCGTCGTCAACGTCACTTGCTGACGTATCGAGCGCTCATCGAGCGCTTGCAGTTGCCCAGCCCGGCCATGCAGACGCTGACAGCCGCGCTGGAGTACCTGGCGGTGCTGGATGCCCGCGCCGAGCAGCCATTGCGCAGCTCGCTGGTGATCAGCCAGGGTGCCAGCCGTTTGCCGCGTACCGGTTTTTTTGAGTGCGTTGAACGGTTGGGCCGATTTTCCGGGCCGGTGGATGGCATGGAGGCGGCGTCGTGGCATGCCTCCGAGGTCGTTCGGGTGTTCGAGTACAGCTACCCCGAAACAGCCTGATTCGTTGCCTGTTCCGGCCTCTTCGCGGGTAAACCCGCTCCCACAGGTACAACACAAGGCTCAAGACCTGTGGTGAACCTGTGGGAGCGGGTTTACCCGCGAAGAGGCCGGAACAGGCAAAGCATCTCTGTGGATCAGCCCACAAGCCCGGCCATCGGCATCCACCACCTCCAATACCTCCAGGTGCCGGTGCCGGCCAAACAACTCCAGCAACTGCCCAATCGTGGCATTGAGCCGCACCGTCGGCTGTTCGGCCAGCGGAACGTTCATCAGCGCCGGTAGCGGCCGGCTTTCGCGCACCCCCAGCTCCTGCGGCCGCCCCAGCAGGTAGCCCTGCACCAGGTCCACGCCCATCTCCACCAGCACCGCCAGCTCTTCCGCCAGCTCGATGCCTTCGGCAATTACCTGCGCCTTCGACGCCCGGGCAATCTGCAATATCGAACCGACGAATTCACGCTTGAGCGGGTCGCGGTGGATGCCGTCGATGAAATGGCGGTCGATCTTCACGTATTCGGGGCGCAGCTCCGACCACAGGCGCAGGCTCGAATAACCCGCCCCCAGATCGTCGATGGCAATCGAGAAGCCCATGTCCCGGTAGTGGTGCAGGGCATTGGACAGCAGCTGGAAGTCGTCGGTCGGGGTATGTTCGGTCAGCTCGATCACCACCCGGCTGGGCGGCAGGCCAACCTGTTCGAGCAGTTTCAGGGTCTGCCCGGAGGGGTAGTGCGGCTCCAGCAGCGATTCCGGCGAGATGTTGAGAAACAGTTTGCCCTGCAGCTGCTGTTCGCTGAAACGCCGGCAGGCGCTTTCCCGGCAGGCAGCCTCCAGCTCGGTCAGGCGGCCGGCCTGGCGGGCAATGGTAAACAGGTTCAGTGGCGCGTGCAGCGGGCTGTTGGACGGCCCTCGGCTCAATGCTTCATGGCCGAAAACCCGTTGCTCGCTCAGGCACATGATCGGCTGGAACAGACTGTGGATGCTGCGTTGAGCCAGGATGGCACTCAAGGCACTGAGCTGTTCGGCGACGGTCATGACGTATTCCTGAAAATGAAAGGGCCGGGCGTTTCCACGCCCGGCCCCTCTATTTCACGACAGCGCGATGACTGTTTGATGACAAGTGAAACTAATTTGCCATCATCGCCGCAGTGCCTTACTTCTTGGCCACCTTGGTGCTCGCACTCAGGTAGTCGATCAGGATGCGACCAGTTTCCGACAGATAGGCATCGTCTTCCGGCTTGGTGTTTTCATCCTCGGTCGGCAGCGCGTCCTCGTCCTCTTTCTTCAGCTCCTTCAGCGGCTCTTCACCCTTGGCCTTGCGGCGGATGTTCTCCAGCGCCAGCTGCTTGGCTTCGATTTCGTCGTGGCGTGCACGGCGGTCCTGCTCGTTGAGGCTGACGGTCTTCTCGTTCATCAGCTTCTGGGTCAGGGCCAGGCGGTCGCGGATGTAGGTGAACTCCGCGTCCTTGTCGCTGCGCGCTTCATGCTGCGCCTTGAGCTGGGCCAGGAACGGCTTGAACGGGTCGGCCGCCGGCTTGACCACCGGGCGGATGGTGTCCCATGGCATGGCCTCGGGCAGGGCGCTCTCGCCGATTTCCTTGGTGTCGATGATCGACGGGTAGTCGATGTCCGGCAGCACGCCCTGGTGCTGGGTGCTCTGCCCGGAAACCCGGTAGAACTTGGCCAGGGTCAGCTTCAGCTCGCCGTGGTTGAGTGGCTGGATGGTCTGCACGGTGCCCTTGCCGAAGGTCTGGCCACCGATGATCAGCGCACGGTGGTAGTCCTGCATGGCACCGGCGAAGATCTCCGAAGCCGAGGCCGACAGGCGGTTGACCAGCAGCGCCAGCGGGCCCTTGTAGAAGGCACCGGGGTTTTCGTCTTCCAGCACGTCGACACGGCCGTCGCTGTTGCGCACCAGCACGGTCGGGCCTTTCTCGATGAACAGGCTGGTCAGCTCGGTGGCTTCCTGCAGCGAGCCGCCGCCGTTGTTGCGCAGGTCGATGACCACGCCGTCGACTTTTTCTTTCTGCAGTTCGGTGAGCAGCTTCTTCACGTCCCGCGTGGTGCTCTTGTACTCCGGGTCACCGGCGCGATAGGCCTTGAAATCGAGGTAGAAGGCCGGGATCTCGATGATGCCCAGCTTGTAGTCACGCCCGTCCTGCTTGAGCTTGAGCACCGACTTCTTCGCTGCCTGCTCTTCGAGCTTCACCGCCTCGCGGGTGATCGACACGATCTTGCTGGTCTGGTCGCTAGGCGCGTTGCTGGCCGGGATGATCTCCAGGCGCACCACCGAGCCTTTCGGGCCGCGGATCAGCTTGACCACTTCGTCCAGGCGCCAGCCGACCACGTCGACCATTTCCTTGTTGCCCTGGGCCACGCCGATGATCTTGTCGGCCGGTGCCACCTGCTTGGTCTTGGCCGCCGGGCCAGCCGGCACCAGGCGCACGATCTTGACCTGGTCGTTGTCGCTTTGCAGCACTGCGCCGATGCCTTCCAGCGACAGGCTCATGTTGATGTCGAAGTTTTCCGCGTTGTCCGGCGACAGGTAGTTGGTGTGTGGGTCGTAGGACTGGGCGAAGGTGTTGATGTAGGCCTGGAAGATGTCCTCGGCACGGGTCTGGTCCAGGCGCGACAGCTGGTTCTTGTAGCGCTTGGTCAGGGTTTCCTGGATTTGCTTGGGCTCCTTGCCGGCGATCTTCTGGCGCAGCACTTCGTCCTTGACGCGTTTGCGCCACAAGTCGTCGAGCTCGGCCTGGTCCTTCATCCACGGGGCATCCTTGCGGTCGATCAGCAAGGTTTCCTTGGCGTTGAAGTCGATCTTGTCCACGCCCTTGTTCAGCTCGGCCAGGGCGAAGTCCAGGCGTTGCTTGACGCGGTCCAGGTAGCGTTTGTAGATGGTGAAGCCCGGGTCCAGGTTACCGCTCTTGAGGAAATCGTCGAATTGCGTTTTCCATTTGTCGAATTCGGCGATGTCGGCAGCGGTGAAGTAGCTGCGCGCCGGGTCCAGCAGCTTGATGTAGCTGTCATAGATGATGACCGAACGGGCGTCGTCCAGCGGCGGCTTGCTGTAGTGGTGGCGCTTGAGCAATTCCACCACGTTGAGGCTGGCGACGATCTCGTCGCGGTCCGGCTGCAGGCTGTCCCACTTGTTGGCGGCCGCCGCATTGCCGCCGAGCGTGAGGCTGCCCAGGCCGATCATCAGGGCCAGGGCGGTGCTTGGGAGGAAATGCTTCATGCTGATTCGACGTGGAGGCAATTGATCACGCATAGTAGGCCGTCTTATCCGTTCGCCGGTTCCATGGGAGCCGGGCGCATACTGCAAAAAGCCTGGGACATGCTCACCCAGGCTCGGTCATATGATTCAACTATGGAGGCACTGTGAAGGCATTGCAAGGCGTTGACGGACATGTGGCTTGGGTCGAGGCGCAGCGCCCGACCTGTGACGCTGGCCAGGTGCGTATTCGCGTGGCCGCAGCGGGGCTGAACCGCGCCGATCTGCTGCAGATGAAAGGTTTGTATCCACCACCACCAGGCGCCAGCCCCTACATGGGCCTGGAGTGCGCCGGGGTGATCGAGGAAGTGGGTGCCGGTGCCGACTGGCGGGTGGGTGACCGGGTGTGCGCGCTGCTGGCAAGCGGCGCCATGGCCGAGGAAGTGGTGGTGGATGCCCGCCACGTGCTGCCTGTGCCCGAAGGCCTGAGCCTGCACGAGGCGGCGGCGTTGCCGGAGGTGTATGCCACTGCCTGGCTGAACATCTTCCAGCTGGGTGGCGTTAAAGCTGGCGAGAAAGTGCTGGTGCACGCTGGCGCCAGCGGCGTTGGCTCGGCCGCCATCCAGCTGTGCAAGGCATTCGGCAGCCCGGTGTGGGTCAGCGTCGGTTCGCAGGACCGCCTGGCCTACTGCGAGGCGCTGGGCGCCGCCGGCGGTGTGGTACGCAACGAGAACCTGGAGGCGCTGGAAGGTTTCGGCCCGTTCGATGTGATTCTCGACCCGGTGGGCGCCAGCTACGGCGAGCTCAACCTCAAGCTGCTGGCGCGTGACGGGCGCTGGGTGATCATCGGCCTGATGGGCGGGCGCAAGTTCGAGCTGGACCTGGCACAGGTACTGGGCAAGCGCCTGGAGATTACCGGCTCCACGCTGCGCAACCGCGATGACAGCTTCAAGGCCGAGTTGCTGCGCGATTTGCAGCAGCAGGTTTGGCCGCTGTTTGCCGAAGGGCGCCTGTCGCCGCAGCTGGTGGATACCTACCCGGTGGAGTTTGCCCAGGCGGCGTATGCCGAGCTTGAGACCAACCAGGTGTCGGGCAAGCTGGTGATGGTGATCGACCCTAGCCTGGCGTAGGCAGGCCTGGCCCCTTCGCGGGTGAACCCGCTCCCACAGGGATTACCACAGGCTTGAAAACTGTGTGGTCCCTGTGGGAGCGGGTTTACCCGCGAAAGGGCCGGTGCAGGCAATGCGATGACCTCAGGCCCAGCTCAGGATCGGCCACTTGTTGATCTCGGCATGCTCCCGCAACACCGCATCCGGGTTCACCACATGCGGATGATCCACCTTCAACAACAGCGGCAAATCGTTCCGCGAGTCGGAATAGAAACTCGCCCCCTCCAGGTTCTCCTGCTCCTGGTCCAGCCACTCCAGCAACCGCGTGATCTTCCCTTCGCGATAGGTCAGCACCCCATGGGTCTTGCCGGTATAAACCCCGTTCACCGCCTCCAGTTCGATCGCCAGGTACTCGTCCACCCCCAGCCGCGCCGCAATCGGCCCGACCAGGTGCGTACCCGACGCCGAAATGATCAGGATGCGATCACCGCGCTTGCGGTGCTCGGCAATGCAGCGGCAGGCGTCGCCGTAGATGATCGGCTCGATCACCTCTTCGACCCAAGGCGCCACCAGGTGCTCGACCTCTTCCAGGGTGCGCCCGGCAATCGGCTCCAGGCTGAAGGCCATGTAGTCCTCCATCTGCAGGTGGCCCTTGCCATAGGCCTCCATCAACTCATGGTCGCGGCGCAGGAAGTCCTTGCCGTCGACCCAGCCCAGCCGGGCCATCTGCTCGCTCCACAGCGACGCGCAGTCGCCGTGGATCAGGGTTTCGTCCAGATCGAAAATTGCCAGTGCCATGGTGTTGATTCTCCTTAGGCCACTTCTCGTAGCGCCGTGGGGTCGATCGACAAGCTTACCCGTTGCCCGTCCGCGTGCAGGTCGGACGGTGAGCGGTTGAGCACGTCGACCACCAGTTCCACCTCGCGCACCCGCACCCGGTAGCGGATCACATTGCCCAGCAGGCTGTGGCTGCGCACTTCGGCGTCCAGTTCGCCGTTGATGCCCAGGGTGATCGACTCGGGGCGGATCGCCAGGCGGCTGGCCACCGGGCGCTGCAGCAGGCGGCTGGCGCTGTCGGCGTCGAGCAGGTTGTAGTTGCCGATGAAGCCGGCGGCAAACAGGTCCACCGGCGCGGTGTAGAGGGTTTCGGCATCGCCGCTCTGGACGATGCGGCCCTGGTTCATCAGGAAGATGCGGTCGGACATGGTCAGCGCTTCTTCCTGGTCGTGGGTGACGAAGATGGTGGTCAGCCCCAGCTCGCGCTGGATGGCGCGGATCTGCTCGCGCAGGTGCTTGCGGATGCGCGCATCCAGCGCCGACAGCGGCTCGTCGAGCAGCAGCAGGCGCGGGCGGGTGACCAGCGAACGGGCCAGGGCCACGCGCTGGCACTGGCCGCCGGACAACTGGTGCGGGTAGCGCCCGGCGAAGTTGCCCAGCTCCACCAGCTCCAGCGCCTCGCGTACCCGGGCCTGGCTTTCTTCGGCCTTGACCTTCTGCATGCGCAGGCCGAAGGCGACGTTCTGCTCCACGGTCATGTTGGGGAACAGCGCATAGCTCTGGAACACCATGCCGATACCGCGCTTTTGCGGGCTCAGCGGTACGATGTCATGGCCGTCGAGCAGTATCTGACCGCTGTCCACCGGGGTCAGCCCGGCGATGCAGCGCAGCAGCGTGGACTTGCCGCAACCGGACGGGCCAAGCAGGGTAACGAACTCGCCGCGTTCGATACGGCAGTCGATGTTCTCGAACACCGGGCTGCCGGCGTAGCTTTTTTGCAGTTTCTGTACGCTGACGAAGCTCATGTCAGGTCTTGTCCTTGTTCAGGCGGTTGGCGACCCAAGTCAGTACCAGCACGAAGGCGAAGTACGAGATCACCAGCGCGCTGTTGAAGTGGCCGCTGCTGTTGCGCATGTTGTTCAGGTACACCTGGAGGGTCTCGTAGCGGGTGCCGACCAGGAGGTTGGCGAACACGAACTCGCCAAACAAGAACGAGAACGACAGCAGCAGAGCCACCATCAGGCCCTTGCGCAGGTTCGGCAGCACTACCAGCAGCGCCGCCTGCCAGGTGCTGGCGCCCAGCAGCTGGGCGGCGTCCATCAGGTCGCGCAGGTTGATCGCCTGCAGGTTGTTGGTGATGGCCCGGTACATGAACGGCAGGGCAATGGTGAAGTAGCAGCCGATCAGGATCCACGGCGTGCCGACCATGGCCATGGGCCCGCTGCCATACAGCTGCAGCAGCCCCACCGACGACACCACCGGCGGCACCGCGAACGGCAGCAGGATGAGGATGTTCATCAGCGCGTCGAGCCTGGGGAAGTGGTAGTGCACCACGAACAGCAGCGGCAGGATCAGCACCACCGACAGCAGCAGCGCGCCCAGGCACACCAGCAGCGACTGGCCGAAGGCAGCCAGGAAGCGCGGCTCGCTCCACAGCGCGATGTACCACTTGAAGGTCAGGCCGCTGGGCAGCAGGCTGGCCGACCAACTGGTGGCCAGCGAGTAGAGCAGGGTGCCGGCCAGCGGCAGCAGCAGGATGAGGAACAGCAGGTAGACCACGGCGCGGTGGTACCAGCCGCCGGAACGGGCGTCAGCGCGCATGGTAGCTCCTTTTCAGCAGCCATTGATGCACCACCGTGACCAGCGTCATCAGCCCCACCAAAACCATCGCCAGGGCGCTGGCCAGGTTGGGATCGAGGCTGATGTCACCGGCCACCAGGCCGGCGATGCGGATCGGCAGTACGTTGAAGTTGCCGGTGGTCAGCGCGTACACGGTGGCATAGGCACCGAGCGCGTTGGCCAACAGGATGACGAAGGTGCCCAGCAGTGCCGGGGTCAGCACCGGCAGGCCGATGTGCCGCCAGAATTGCCAGTGGTTGGCGCCCAGCAGCGCGGCCGACTCGCGCCAGTCTTCACGCAGGGCGTCGAACGCGGGGTACAGCAGCAACACGCCAAGCGGGATCTGGAAGTAGGTGTACACCAGGATCAGCCCGCTCTTGGAATAGATGCTGAAGTCCTCCAGCAGGCCGACCTGCTTCAGCAACAGGGTCAGCGCGCCGTTGAAACCGAGCAGGATGATGAAGGCGAAGGCCAGCGGCACCCCGGCGAAGTTGCTGGTCATGTTGGCGAAGGCGCTGACGAAGTCGCGCAGCTTCGAGTCCACCTGGCGCAGCGAATAGGCGCCGAGAGTGGCGATGACGATGCCGAAAAGGCTCGACCAGAAGCTGATCTCCAGGCTGCGTTGCAGGGCCTGCAGGTAGAACTTCGAGGCGAATACCTTGCTGAAGTTGTCCACGCCCCAACCCGCTTCCGATTGCAGGCTGTTGATCGCCACCCAGGCCAGCGGGGCGATCTGGAAGATGACGAAGAACACGGCGAACGGTAGCAGGCAGAGCAGGGCCAGGTAGCGGCCACGGGCGCTGCTGCTCTTGGGTGTGGTCACTTCAGCAGCTCCCGGCAGACGCTCTTGTCATGCGGTGCGCCGAGCAGCTCGCAGATGGTCCCGCACAGCTCGGTCTGCAGCGGTTTGGCCGCAGGGTCAAGGCTGAAGGCATCGCCGAAGACGAACAGTGGCACTTCGCGCTCCTCGGTCAGCAGGCCATTGTGCGAGCGGTCGTTGTTCATGCCGTGGTCGGCGGTGACCAGTACCTGGTAGCCCTCTTCGAGCCAGCCTGGCAGGTAGTCGGCCAGCAGGATGTCGGCGCTGCGCGCGGCGTTGCGGTACTGGCTGCTGTCCAGGCCGTGATGGTGGCCGACATCGTCGATGCTCATCGGGTGCACCAGCAGGAAGTTGGGGGCGTGGCGGCGGCGCAGGTATTCGCCATCGGCCAGCAGGTGCGAATCGGGGTAACGGTCGTCCCAGTAGAACAGCCCGTGCTGGATCGGCAGTTTCGGTGCGTGGGTATGGCGGTCGCGCTGCGGGTCGAAGGGCGAGCGGTTGTACAGCTCGCTCATCCAGTGATAGGCCGCCGCCGCAGTGCCCAGGTTGGCCTCGCGGGCGTAGTGGAACACGCTGCGCTGGTTGGACAGGCGGTTGACGTTGTTGTGCACGATGCCGCTGTCGATCGGCGGCACACCGGTGAGGATGCACTCGTACAGCGGCCGCGACAGCGACGGTAGTTCGCATTCCACGCGGTACAGCGCGGCACGGTCGGCCTCGACGTAGGCGTGCAGGTGGCCCATGGCGTGGTGGGCGACCTGATAGTTGAGGCCGTCGAGCAGGACCAGGATGACGTTGTGTTGCATGGTGGCTCCAGTCATAAACCGCGTTGCCTTCATCGCCGGCAAGCCAGCTCCCACAGGTCTACCACAGGATTCAGACCCAGTGGGGTACCTGTGGGAGCTGGCTTGCCGGCGATGAGGCCTGTTCAGGCGCTACAGAAGATAGCCCCTTACTCCATCTCGATGATCACCTGCTCCTGCCACATCTGCGGCAGTTTCTTCGAGCTCGCTTCCCAGGCCTCGGCGTTCTTGATCGGCTGTGCGGCCTTGTACTGTTCGTTGGGCAGCAGCTTGGCCTGTACATCGTCCGGCAGCTTCAGGTGCTCGGCACGGATCGGCCGCGCATGCCCCTTGGCCAGGTTGATCTGCCCGGCGTCGCTGAAGATGTATTCACGCGTCAGCTTGGCCGCGTTCGGGTGCTTGGCGTACTTGTTGATGACGGTGGTATAGCCGGAGATCACCGAGCCATCCGACGGGATCAGCACTTCGAAACGCTTGGGGTCGATCTGTTCACGGTAGCTCAGGCCGTTGAAGTCCCACACCACGCCCACTTCCACCTCGCCCTTCTCCAGGGTCTGGATGGTCGGGTTGGCCAGCGACAGGCGCTTCTGCTGGGCCAGCTTGGTGAACAGTTGCAGGCCCGGTGCCAGGTTGGTCTCGTCACCCTTGTAGGCGATCGCCGCAGCCAGCACGCCGTTGGCGGCCTGGGCAGCGGTGCCGACGTCACCGATGGCGACCTTGTACTTGCCTTTTTCCAGGTCATGCCAGGAGGTTGGCCGCTCGCCTTCCTTGACCAGGTCCTTGTTGATGATGAAGGCGATGGTGCCGGTATAGGCCAGCGCCCAGTGGCCGTCCTTGTCCTTGGCCCAGGTCGGCACCTGGTCCCAGGTGCTCGGCTTGTACGCCTGGCTCACGCCCTTGCTCACGGCGATCGGGCCGAAGGCGGCACCCACGTCGCCGATGTCGGCGCTGGCGTTGTCCTTCTCGGCTTCGAACTTGGCGATTTCCTGGGCCGAGCTCATGTCGGTGTCGCTGTGCTTGAGGCCGTACTTGCTGGCCAGGTCTTCCCAGGTGCCTTTCCAGTTGGCCCAGGCATCGGGCATGCCCACGCTGTTGACGTTGCCTTCCTTGCGGGCGGCGTCTTCCAGGGCCTTGAGGTCGGTATCGGCGGCCATGGCCGTGGTACACAGGGCGATGGCCGAACCGAGCAGTGACGCCATGAACAACTTTTTCATCCGAAGCTCCTTGGGTGGGTGCCTTTAGCGATGGTTGTTATGAGTGAAGCCGTTGTCTGGTGACCGTTGGTCTAGGTCAGCAAACCTTGAGCCAAGGTAGGCTGCTTGCGTGACAGTTTGATGTAGGGAAGGGCCGGTGAAGGCCCTGAAGCTACAGCGTAGACCACGCAGCCGCCCCGGTTCTGCTGGGTTGGCGCGTTTCTGGCAGTGTCTGGCCAAAGCCTTTGTCACAGGATGGTCATCAGCCCTGCCTAGGCTTGCACTATTCTCCAAGTGCCCTGTTCTGGGGCTGGACTAGTCCAGATAGGTAACCTTTGATGCAGTCGATGCCACCGCGTGCGGTAACAGCCATCTGTCACGCTCTGCAGGAGCAGATCGAGCACGGCCTGCTGGCGCCGGGCGGCAAGCTGCCGGCCGAGCGCAAGCTCAGCGAGGTGTTCGATACCACGCGCATTACCCTGCGTGAGGCGCTGGTGCAGCTCGAAGCCCAGGGGCTGATCTACCGCGAAGAGCGTCGCGGCTGGTTCGTCGCGCCCGAACGGCTGACCTACGACCTGATCGAGCGCAGCCACTTCCATGCCATGGTCCGCGACCAGGGGCGGGTACCCAGTACCGAACTGTTGTCGGCGCGGCTGCAGCCGGCCTCGGCGGCCATCTGTGCGCGCTTGCAGCTGCCGGCGTTGTCCAGTGTGGTGCGTATCTGCCGGTTACGGCGGATCGATGGGCGGGCAGTGCTGTATGCCGAGCACTACCTCAACCCCCGGTACTTCCCGGAGATTCTCGAACAGGACCTGGCCCAGTCGCTGACCGAGATTTATGGGCGGGTGTATGGCATCCAGTATGGGCAGGTGTGCTTCGAGATCTTGCCGACGGCGTTGCCGGTGGAGGCGGCCAGTGCCTTGAAGGTGTCGGCGGGAAGCCCAGGGCTGCATATCACCCGGGTCAACAGTGACCAGCATGGACACCTGATCGACTGTGACCTGGAGTATTGGCGGCATGATGCCATCCGCATTCGCGCCCAGGCGGGTTGATCATGGTTTTTGGGGCTGCTTTGCAGCCCATCGCGACACAAGGCCGCTCCTACAGGGGAGCGCGTACTTCCTGTAGGAGCGGCCTTGTGTCGCGATGGGGCGCGAAGCGGCCCTAGTTCGATACGGCGTTGCCATCTGCCATCGTGCCACCAGCCGCCGTCACCACCTGCACCGACAACCGTGGCGTAGCCAAATCCAGCCCGGCCTCATCCAGCTGCCGCTTCAACGCCAGGTTGAACGCCCGCGACACTTCCCACTGCTTGATCGGCGCAGTCTTGAACCGCGCCCGCAAGATCGCCGACCCCGACTCGAAGCTCTCCACCCCCTGCAGCTCCAGCGGCGACCAGATGTTGCGGCGCATCAGCGGGTCGTTGCGCAGCTTCTGCCCCACTTCGCGAATCAGCGTGATCGCTTGGTCGATGTTCATGCTGTGCGGGATCGCCACGCGGAAGATCGCGTAGCCGAACTCGCGCGAGTAGTTCTTGATGCTCTTGATCTCGCTGAACGGGATGGTATGCACGATGCCGTCGATGTCACGCAGGCGCACGGTACGGATGGTCAGCCCCTCCACCGTGCCCAGGTGCCCACCCACATCCACGTAGTCGTCGATGGCCAGCGAGTCCTCGATGATGATGAACAGCCCGGTGATCAGGTCGGCCACCAGCGACTGCGCACCAAAGCCGATGGCCAGGCCGATCACACCGGCACCCGCCAGCAGCGGGGTGACGTTCATGCCCATGTTGGCCAGGGCGACGATCACCGCGATGATGAAGATGACCACGAACATCACGTTGCGGATCAACGGCATCATGGTTTGCGCGCGGGCGTTGGCCAGGCCTCGGCGCGAGCGCACCAGGGCGTGGTGCACGGCGGTGTCGGCAAGGATCCACACCAGCCACGCGACGATCAGCGTGCCGGCCAGGCCCAGCAGGCGCACGCTTATGTCGTGGCCGTCGCCCTCGGCGAAGCTGATCATCGACAGGCCCCACACGCGCAGCCCCAACTCGATGAACACCAGCCAGATGAACAGGTGCACCAGCAGGTAACCGAAGTTGCGCAGGCGCTCGGCGTACACCGCCTGGCGCTTGTTGGCGCGCTTGGGGTTGGCTGCGTGGCGGCGCACCAGGCCGTTGAGCACCATGCACACCACCACCAGCACCGTGCACATCAGCGACTGGCGCAGGGCGGTGCTGGTGTCGCCGGCCGAGATGAAGGTAGCGAACAGCGAAATCGCCACCAGGATCAGTGCCGGCACGAACCAGAAGCTGCCGAGGATCTCGATGGTGTCGCTGAGGGTGCGTCGGGTCAGGCGCCGTGACAGTGGCTGGTTGCGGATCAGGTGGGCGATCGGGCGGCGGAAGCGCAGGATGAACAGCCCGGTGCACAGCGCCGCAATCACGTTGGCCAGGGTGGCCAGGGCGTGGGCCAGGTGGGTGCCGAGGGCGACCATCAGGCGCGGGTCGCTCATCGCTTCGCCAAACGCGGCGAAGCTGCCGATCAGCCACAGTGGGCGGAACGCCTGGTGGCGCAGGATGTGCAGGGCGCGGTGGCGGTGGGGGCCGTCGAGCAGCGAGAAGGCGATCACGCAGATGGCCGAGAAGCAGGTGCCGACCACCAGTGCGTAGGCCAGCACCATGGCCAGCGACTTGCCCAGCGACGGCGGCAGCACGAAGCTCAGGTACACGGTGAACAACAGCGCAACCAGCCACGGGCCAAGCTTGCGCAGGGCGAAGCGCACCAGGTCCCAGGTGCGCGGGTGCTGTGGCAGTTCCTCGCTCAGGCCAAAACGCAGGCGTACCCGATGCCCGACCCAGTTGAAGGCGTAGGCCAGCACGCTCCAGACGGCAATGACGGCGGCAAAGCCGAACAGGATGGCCGGCCACTGGTGCACCGGCACCATCAACTCGGTCAGTTCGGCCTGGGCCTGTTCGATTTCCGCGGCCCAGCGATGGAACGGGCTGGCATCACCGCTGAACTGCTTTTCGAAGTCATGCAGGGCGCCGCCGATCAGGCCGAGCACGCCCTGTTCGACGGTGGGTTGCGATTGCCTGGTGGCGTCGCGCAGCTTTTTCAGGTCGGCCAGCAACTTGGCCCGCTGCTGGTCGTTTTCCAGGTTCTTGATCACCTCGTCCAGCGACTTGCCCAGCGGTTCGCTGGCCTCTGGCTGCGCGGGCGCGCTGCCACCCAGCAGGCCTGGCAGGCCCGCAGCCTGTAGCGGGGTGACAAACAGGAACAGCAGCAGGAACAGGCAACGCAGGAGGGCAGGCACTGGCAAAACTACCTCAGGTCAAACGATTGGCCGAGTGTAGAGGTTTATGACGGCAGTTTCTCGAGGATCTTCCAGCAGGTGAGGCCGAAGATGCCCAAGGTACCGATCCACATCATCAGTACGCCGATGTTGCGCTCGCGCAGGCTGAAACCGATGGTCAGCAGCATCAGGAACAGAAACACCGGCACGAACAGGGACAGGAACGGGGACATGGACAGCAATCCTTTTGCAGTGGGGCCATGTAACAAGCATAGCGGGTAGCGGGCGAAGCGGGATTGACCTTGAGCAGGTGCAAGCAGGCCCGGCCTCTTCGCGGGTGAACCCGCTCCCACAGGAACTGTGCGGTACCTGTGGGAGCGGGTTTACCCGCGAAGAGGCCGGGCCTGCTTGCATCAAGGCATCAGGGCAACTCGCGGCAACGGTAGAAGGCGCTCAGCACCTTCACCAGGTGCGCCAGGTCATGGCTACCGCACAGCTCGCGAATCGAATGCATGGCAAAGGTCGGCAAGCCGATATCCACCGTACGCACGCCCAGGTGGCTGGCTGCAATTGGCCCAATGGTCGAGCCACAGCCCATGTCGCTGCGTACCACGAAGCTTTGCACCGGCACTTCCTCGGCCATGCACAGGTGGCGGAAGAACCCGGCGGTTTCGCTGTTGGTAGCGTAGCGCTGGTTGTTGTTCACCTTGATTACCGGCCCGGCGTTGAGCTTGGGCCCGTGGTTGCCGTCGTGCTTGTCGGCGTAGTTGGGGTGCACGCCGTGGGCGTTGTCGGCCGACACCATCAGCGAGCGCTGGATGGTGCGCACGTAGGCGTCGCCATCCGGCAGCAGGCGTTGCAGGGTCTGCTCCAGCATCGGGCCGTCGGCGCCACAGGCCGAGCAGCTGCCGACTTCTTCATGGTCGTTGCACACCAGTACGCAGGTTTCGTCGCTGTCGGCGGCCAGCAGGGCCTGCAGGCCGGCGTAGCACGACAACAGGTTGTCCAGGCGCGCACCGGCGATGAAGTCGCCGTTCAGGCCGACCAGCGCGGCGTCCTGGGTGTCGTAGAAGCTCAGCTCGTAATCCAGCACCACATCGGCGATCAGTTCGTGCTCGCGAGCCAGTTGCTCGGTGAGCAGGGCGCGGAAGTCGATGCGTTCGTCACCCGCTACCTGGGCCAGAATCGGCGGCAGCTCGTTCTGCGGGTTGATCGCCCAGCCTTCGTTGGCGGTGCGGTTGAGATGGATCGCCAGGTTGGGGATGACCGCGATCGGCAGCTTGAAGTCGATCAGCTGGCTTTCGACCTTGCCGTCACGGCGGTAGGTGACCCGGCCGGCCAGCGACAGGTCGCGGTCGAACCATGGCGCCAGCAGGGCGCCGCCATACACTTCGACGCCCAGCTGCAGGAAGCCCTGGCGCTGCAGCTCGGGCTGCGGCTTGACCCGCAGGCACGGGCTGTCGGTGTGGGCGCCGACCATGCGGATACCGTTCAGCAACGGTGCCTGCTTGCCCAGCTTGATGGCGATGATCGACGAGTCGTTGCGGGTGACGTAGTAGCGGCCGCCAGGCACTGTGGCCCAGCTGTCGCGCTCGTCCAGGCGCTGGTAGCCGGCAGCTTCCAGGCGCTGGGCCAGGCTGGCGGTGGCGTGGAAGGGCGTGGGGGAGGCCTTGAGGAAGTCGATAAGGCCAGAATTCAGTACGTCGCGCATAGCTCACTCCAGACAGCAGTGGCGCGAGTTTAGCGTATTAGGTCGACAAATTGTGTCTGCCTCTTCGCGGCTGAAGCCGCTCCCACAGGTACTGCACAACCGTCGAAAGCGGTGCGGTCCCTGTGGGAGCGGCTTTAGCCGCGAAGAGGCCGGCACAGGCTGTACAAATTCAGAAAGGCGCAGGGCACTCGAACTTCAACCGCTCCCCGGAAACCGGGTGGGTAAAGCTCAGCATCGAGGCATGCAGGCACAGCCGCTCGTGGGCAGCCAGTGCCTCGGGGTTGGCATACAGCCGGTCGCCCAGCAGCGGGTGCCCGATCGACAGCATGTGCACGCGCAACTGGTGCGAACGCCCGGTAATCGGTGTCAGCTCTACCCGGCAGTAATCACCGCAGCGCTCGACGATGCGCCAGAAGGTCAGCGCATGCTTGCCCTGTTCGTGGTCCACCACATGCCGTGGCTTGGTCGGCGGGTCATAGCGCAACGGCAGGTCGATGCTGCCGCTGTCCAGCGCCGGCTGGCCCCAGCACAGCGCGGTGTAGGCCTTTTCGGTTTCGCGGTCGTGGAACTGGCGCGACAGCTCACGGTGGCTGTCGGCATCCCGGGCCAGCAGGATGATGCCGGAAGTTTCCCAGTCCAGGCGGTGCACGATCAACGCGTCGGGGTAGCCGTTTTCCTGCAGGCGAGTGATCAGGCAATCCTTGTTGTCCTCGGCGCGGCCGGGTACCGACAGCAACAGGGTCGGTTTGTTGATCACCAGGATGGCGGCGTCTTCGTGCAGGATCTGGATGTTGGACAGCGGCATTGCTTGGTCTCGGTTATATCGGGGAAAACACTGGGGCCGCTTTGCGGCCCATCGCGACACAAGGCCGCTCCTACAGGGGTTATGCATTTCCCCTGTAGGAGCGGCCTTGTGTCGCGATGGGCTGCAAAGCAGCCCCAATGCTCAAAGCCTGGTCGCGAAATCAGCGATCCGGCAAGGTGATGTTCAGTTCCAGAATCGAGCAGCTACCCTGGTTTTCCAGCTCGATATGCACATCATCGTTGCCGATGTTCACATATTTGCGGATCACTTCCAGCAGTTCTTTCTGCAGCGCTGGCAGGTAGTCCGGTTCGCTGCGTTGGCCGCGCTCGTGCGCCACGATGATCTGTAGACGCTCTTTCGCTACCGACGCGCTGGTAGTTTTCTGTCTGCCACGAAAGAAGTCAAAAAGGTTCATGGTTTACTTGCCTCCAAACAGGCGCGCGAAGAATCCTTGCTTCGGCACTTCGATGAACCGCAGGGGCTTTTCTTTGCCCAGCAGACGGTCGACGGTATCGCTATAGGCCTGGCCGGCATCGCTCTGGTCGTCGAGGATGACCGGGATACCCTGGTTGGAAGCCTTGAGCACTGCCTGGCTCTCGGGGATCACACCCTTGAGCTTGATCGCCAGGATCTCTTCGACGTCGGCGATGCTCAGCATTTCGCCCTTTTCCACGCGCTCCGGGTGGTAGCGGGTGATCAGCAGGTGTTCCTTGATCGGCTCTTCGCCGTTCTCGGAGCGGCGCGACTTGCTCGACAGGATGCCCAGCATGCGGTCGGAGTCACGTACCGAGGACACCTCGGGGTTGGTGACCACGACGGCTTCGTCGGCAAAGTACATGGCCAGGTGTGCGCCTTTCTCGATACCGGCCGGCGAGTCGCAGATGACGAAGTCGAAGTCTTTCTTCAGCTCCATCAGGACCTTTTCCACGCCTTCCTGGGTCAGCGCGTCCTTGTCACGGGTCTGGCTGGCGGCCAGCACGTACAGGTTCTCGAGGCGCTTGTCCTTGATCAGGGCCTGTTGCAGGTTGGCTTCGCCGTTGACCACGTTGACGAAGTCGTACACCACGCGGCGTTCGCAGCCCATGATCAGGTCGAGGTTACGCAGGCCCACGTCGAAGTCGACGATGACGGTCTTGTGGCCACGCAGTGCGAGGCCGGTACCAATGGCGGCGCTGGTGGTGGTCTTGCCCACACCCCCCTTGCCGGAAGTAACCACGATAATCTTGGCCAAGGTGTTTCACCCCTAAAATAATCGGGACACAAGTCCCTGCAAAAATACAAATAAACGGCAACGGTAAGAAAAGTTGCACTAAAAATGCTGGCAAGTATCCGTTAAAGACGGGTGATGTTCAACACGTCGCCAGACAGGCTGACTTGCACGCCAGTGCCCCACAGCGGGTCGCGGCGCAGGTCTTCGCATACCTTGTACTGGCCGGCGATGGAAACCATTTCGGCGGTCATCTGCTGGCAGAAGATACGTGCCTTGGTATTGCCTTTGATGCCGGCCAGGGCGCGGCCGCGCATGGCGCCGTACACATGGATGTTGCCATCGGCCAGAAGTTCCGCCCCCGGGCTGACCGAACCGGTCACCACCAAGTCGCCGCCCTGGGCGTAGATCTGCTGGCCGCCACGTACTGGCGAAGTGATGATGCGGGTCGGGCGCACCTCGGGTTCGAGGATTGGCGGCGGGACAGGGGCCGGCTCGGGCTTCTTCACCTCGGGTTCGGGCTCCAGCGGCCGCTCGCGCGCGCCGGATGGCGGCAGCACCGGCAGGTCGATGGCGATGGCGGCGGCGATGTCCTCGATGCGGTTGGCGCGGATGGCCAGGGTACGCAGGCCGTGGTGGCGGCAGATCCGCATCAAGCCGGGCAGGTCGATTGCCCCCTCGTCGGCCGGCAGCTTGTCCAGCGCCAGCACCAGCGGCGTGTTGCTGAAGAAGTTCGGTGCCTGGGCGACTTTGGCCGCCAGTTGGCGGTCGAGGGCTTCAAGGTCATTGCGCGCCAGTTCCAGCACTGTAATGGCGAGCATGCTGCCCTTGAGCTGGAACACGGAGGCGGTGTCGGGTGTGTGGTTTGGGCTCATGGTCTGCATAGACGGCTTGTTGCGAAAAAAGTGCCCTGACTTATAACGATAAGACCGGTTGCCCGCAACATGCGCTGATCCGTTGTAGAATGCGCGGCCTTTGTCTTTCCGGAAGCTTCAATGGAACGCCCGCGTTTTCGTCCCTATTTCCTTCACCCACGTTTCTGGGGCCTGTGGCTGGGCCTGGGCCTGCTGTGGCTGGTGGTCCAGTTGCCGTACCGGGTCCTGTTGAAAGTCGGTGCCGCGCTGGGCGCGGTGATGTACCGCTTTGCCGGTGAGCGGCGGCGCATTGCCGCGCGCAACCTGGAGCTGTGCTTCCCTGAGCTGTCGGTCGACGAACGGCAGCGCCTGCTCAAGGCCAACTTCGCCTCCACCGGTATCGCCTTCTTCGAAATGGCCATGAGCTGGTGGTGGCCCAAGGCCCGGCTGGCGCGCCTGGCCCATGTCGAGGGGCTGGAGCACCTGCAGGCCGCCCAGCAGGCGGGGCAGGGGGCCATCCTGATGGCGGTGCACTTCACCACCTTGGAAATCGGCGCCGCGCTGCTGGGCCAGCAGCACACCATCGACGGCATGTACCGCGAGCACGGCAACCCGCTGTTCGACTTCATCCAGCGCAGCGGCCGCGAGCGGCATAACCTCGACTCGCTGGCGGTGGAGCGCGAGGACGTGCGCGGCATGCTCAAGCTGCTGCGTTCGGGCCGAGCGATCTGGTACGCACCCGACCAGGACTACGGCGCCAAGCAGAGCCTGTTCGTGCCGCTGTTCGGCATCCCGGCGGCGACGGTGACCGCCACCACCAAGTTTGCCCGGTTGGGCAAGGCGCAGGTGATTCCGTTCACCCAGAAGCGCCTGGAGGATGGCAGCGGCTATCGCCTGGTGATCCACCCGCCGCTGGCGGATTTCCCCGGGGAGAGCGAAGAGGCTGACTGCCTGCGCATCAACCAGTGGGTGGAAAGCGTGTTGCGCGAATGCCCCGAGCAGTACCTGTGGGCGCACCGCCGGTTCAAGTCGCGGCCCGAAGGGGAGCCGCGGCTGTATGACAAGAAGAAGCGCTGAATTTTCTTTTGCCTGTGCCGGCCTATTCGCGGGTGAACCCGCTCCCACAGGTTCTCCACAGGCCTTGAAGGCTGTGCAATACCTGTGGGAGCGGGTTTACCCGCGAAAGGGCCGGCACTGACAGCACACCAACCCCAGGAAGGACTCCTATGGCCCCACCCCCGGTAACCGGTCTTATCCTTTCTGGCGGCGGCGCCCGCGCTGCCTACCAGGTCGGCGTGCTGGCCGGCATCGCCGAACTGCTGCCCGCTGGCGCGCACAACCCGTTCCCGGTCATCGTCGGCACCTCCGCCGGCGCCATCAACGCCGTCACCCTGGCCAGCGGCGCTACCCATTTCAGCGACGCCGTACAACGGCTCACCGCCTTCTGGCAGAACTTCCGCAGCCACCTGGTCATCCGCAGCGACTGGCCCGGTGTGGTCCGCCAGGCCAGCCGCTTCGTCGCCCACAACCTGCTGGGCGTGGGCGGCCCGGCGCCAGTGGCGCTACTGGACAGCAGCCCATTGCGTGGGTTGCTGCAGGCGCACCTGAACCTGGACGGTATCGCCCACTCCCTGGCCGCCGAGCAACTGCGCGCCGTCGCGGTGACCGCCTTTGGCTACGAGTCCGGCCAGGCGGTGACCTTCTACCAGGGCCGCGGCACCATCGAAGCCTGGTTGCGCCACCGCCGCATCGGCATGCCCACGCCGTTGACCATCGACCACCTGCTGGCCAGCGCGGCCATCCCGCTACTGTTCGCCCCGGTGCGCCTGGGCGACGAATATTTCGGTGATGGCGCGGTACGCCAGTCGGCACCGATCAGCCCGGCCCTGCACCTGGGTGCCAGCCGGGTACTGGTAGTCGGGGTCAGCGGCAACCCGCAGCGGCCGGCGCCACCATTACCGACCCAGCGCGTGTTCAGCGGCCAGCAGCCGAGCCTGGCGCAGATCGGCGGGCACATGCTCAACAGCACGTTCATTGACAGCCTGGAAGACGACATCGAGCTGCTGCAGCGCCTCAACCACCTGAGCCACCTGTTGCCGGCGCACCTTGACGCCCGGCGCCTGGGCCTGGCGCCAATCGACGTGCTGGTGGTGGCGCCCAGTCAGCCGCTGGACGAAATTGCCGCGCGGCATCGGCGCGAGTTGCCGGCGGCGTTGCGCATGTTCCTGCGCGGGCCGGGGGCGACACGTACCAGCGGGGCGGGGGTGTTGAGCTATTTGCTGTTCGAGGCCAGTTACTGCAGCGAGCTGATAGAGCTGGGGCGAAAGGATGCCTTGGCCAAGAAGCGGGAGCTTTGCCAGTTCCTGGGGATTTGAGGTTGCCTGTCATGGCCCTATCGCCGGCAAGCCAGCTCCCACAGGACCACCGAAGGCCCGGGCATTGTGAGGACCTGTGGGAGCTGGCTTGCCGGCGATAGGGCCGGATCGGCTTACTCGGCTATCTGCAACTTGCGCGCCTGGGTATACACATACCGCACCTTCTCGTACTCGAACGGCGAGTTGAGCTGGCCATAGCGGAATTTGGTGCTGTAGCGCTTGTCCACCACGCGCAGCACGGAGATTTCCGGGTGGTCGCTGCTGGCTTCGGCCACGTTCAGGTAGTTGATCGCCTGTTCGCCTGCATAGTCCACCACCAGCCCAGTGGTATCGCGCAGGTTCGACGGCCCCAGCACCGGCAGCATCAGGTACGGCCCGTCCGGTACGCCATAGAAGCCCAAGGTCTGGCCAAAGTCTTCACTTTGTCGCGGCAGGCCCATCTTGGTCGCCGGGTCCCACAGCCCACCCACGCCGATGATGGTGTTGAACATCAGCCGCGCGGTGATCTCCGCCGAGCGCTTGGCCTTCAACTGCAACACGCTGTTGAACAGGTTCGGCACGTCGCCCAGGTTGTTGAAGAAGTTGGTCACCCCGGTGCGCACGAAGCGTGGGGTGACGTACTGGTAGCCGCTCACCATCGGCAGCAGCACCCATTGGTCCAGGCGGTAGTTGAAGTGATAGACGCGCCGGTTGATCGACTCCAGCGGGTCGTACACGTTCAGCGCTTGCAGGGTGGAGCGCTCGAACTCGCGCTGGTCCAGCCCCGGGTTGAATTTCAGCTCGCGCAGCGGGTCGACGAAACCATCGGCCTCGGGCGCCAGTGGTGCTTCGGTGACTTGCGGGTCGGCCTCGATCACGCTGGCCCGGGGGGCGGTTTCGGCTGCCAGGGCCTGGCCGGCGGCGAACAGGGCAGTGGCGAAGAGGAGTTTGTTAACCACGGAAGAACTCCAGCATGGCGTCACTGTTGACGCGGTAATTTAGGTTGCCGCAATGGCCGCCATGGGGGTAAAGGGTCAGGCGCTCACCGAACACCTTGCGCAGGAAGCCGATGTCGCCAGGGCCGAGGATGACGTCGTCGGCGTTGTGCATCACGGCGATCTTGTCGCTGCTGCTCAGGTAGTCTTCCAGCGCATACAGGCTGACCTGGTTGACCAGTTGCAGGATGCTGTTGCCGTCGGTGCGGGCGCGCCACATGGGGATGACCTGCTCGGTCATGTAGCAGTCGAAGTCGCACTGCAGGGCACGCTTGAAGAACGGCGTGAGGCTGCTGCCCTCGGTGATCGGGAATTTCGGCGGAATGATCAGGCCGCGGCGGTTGATCAGGTCGGAGGTGAAGGCAATGTCGGCCGCCGAGAAGCGGAACGAGGTGCCGATCAGCATGGCCATCTGCTCGTTGGACAGGTGCTGGCGTGACTGCTGGAAGTCGTACAGCAGGGCTTCATTGAGGTCGATGTAGCCCTTTTCCTGGAAGTAGCGGGTCAGTTTGGCCAGCATCAGCTCGTAGAAGGTGGTGCTGCGGTCGATGCCCTTGACCTGGGTCTGCACCAGCTTGTCCAGGTTGTTGATCGAGGTGTACAGGTTGACCGGCGGGTTCAGCAGCAGCACGCGCTTGAAGTTGAAGCTGCGGCGGGTTTCGTCCAGGTGGCTGACGAAGGCAGCGTCGAGTGCGCCCAGGCTGTAGCCGGTGAGGTAGAACTCGCTGATCGGCAGGCGCGGGTGCTGGGCGCGCACGGCCTGCATCACCCGGTACATGTCTTCGGCATCATCCTGGCTGACGCCTGGGGTGGCGAAGCGCGAGGCTGCGCTCATGAAGTCGTAGCTGGTGGGCGAGGACAGCTGCACCACGTGGAAGCCGGCCTGGTAGAACAGCTTTTTCAGGTATTCGTTGATGCTGCTGGTGTAGGGCGCACCGGTGCCGGCGATGATGAAGATCAGCGGCGCCTCGTGGTCCTGGCGGGCCAGGCGGTACTTGAGCTTCTTCACTGCCCAGAAGTTGTCGGGCAGGGTGAACTCACGGTCCGGGCGCAGGTTGAGGCTGTAGTCGGACTGGCTGATTTCGTCGTCGCCGGGCAGGGTGGGGCGCTGGTCCGGCGGCGTGGTGGCGATGGTTGCCTCGAACGGGTTGGTCAAGGGGTAGCCATAGCTTGCGGCGTCGATATCCCGCGCCGAAGCGGCCACAGCCATGAGCAGGCCGCCGAGCAAGGCAGCGAGGCGCAAAGATCGAAGCATGTAATCCCCCAAAAGAACGCAAGGTCGAGCAGTGTGCAGGCTAGGACCACAACGGGGCGGGCAAAGTTGCCAGGCGCGGTGGTCTTTGGTGTGCTTGTTATCTGCAACATAGCTGCAGGGAAGTGATTTTGCCTTACAACTGGGCATAAGCGATCATGGATGCTTTCGATTTCCGCTATTGGAGAACTGGATGTCTCGTTCGCTGCCGGCTGCGCTGCTTGTGCTGTTTCTGGGGCTTTGGCTTGCTGCCAGTTATGGCGTGCGCTACGGGCTGATGGAGGACGGGCAGTGGGTGGGTCTGTGCACGGCGCCGGCGGCGTACTGGCAGTGTGAGGTACGGTCGTTGCTGGGGCTGGGCATTCATCTTCAGGTGATGGCCTGGGGTGGGCTGGGGCTGGCGCTGCTGGCGCAGTTGGTTGCAGGGCGTGGCGGCTGGTGGCTGGCAGTGGTGGCGTTGGTGTTCGCGGTGCCGGCACTGGTGCTGTATACCGCCAGCATTGCCGTGTTCGCGCTGGTGCTGGCAGGGTTGCGGTTGGTCAGGTCGCCGGAGTAAGGCTGAAAGGGGCCGCTTTGCGGCCCATCGCAGGCAAGCCAGCTCCCACAGGGACCGCGCCGATTTCATAGGCAGCATAACTCCTGTGGGAGCTGGCTTGCCTGCGATGGAGCGCGAAGCGGTCCCAAGGACATCAGGCCGGGCGCAGGCGCAAGCTCCGCCACAAGGCTGCGGTCATCAGCACACTGACCACTGCCCACCCCCAGGCCTGTTGGTTCCCCAACCCTTCCACAAACAACTGCGGCGCCACCCCGGCACCGACGATGAACGCCAGCAACGCCACCTCCGCCCGCCGCGCCGGCACCGGCCACAGTGCAAACACCAGCGCTGGCAACGCCAATGCTGCGCTGGGGAAGCTGCGATAGCGTGGGTCGAACACCATCGCCAGCATGCTCACCGCCGCGGCAAAACCCGCTGCCAGCAACAGCCAGCCGGCCCGCGCCTGCAGCCAGGCGTACAGGCGCTCGCGCCCGCCCGTGCGCCGCGCCAGGGCCAGCACGGCATGGGCCAGCACCAGCAGGTTCAGCCCCGCCAGCAGCACCGCCCACAGCCACTCCCCGGCAAAGCGCGCATGGGTGCGCATCAGCTCGCCCCAAAGCCCCAGGCAGCCTGCCCCAAACGCCGCCAGCAACGGCAGCAGCATGGCCGCCGCCGGGGTGGCGGGGCGCCCGGCAAGCATCAGCATCAGCACCATCAGCAGGGCACTGGCCAGCAACCACTGCGGCCAGTAAGGCAGGTTGCTCACTGGCCCTTCGAGTACGCCCTTGTCCTGCCGGTCGGCATCGTAAAGCCCCCAGTAGCCGCCGACCGCCCCCTCATTGGCGCGCTTCCATGGCTGGTCGAACGCCTCGATCAGGTTGTAGTGCCAGCCGTTGCTTTCGGCCATGGCCACGAACCCGCGAATGAAGCGCGCCTCGTTGACCCGGCTGGGCTCCGCGGTTTCGCGCTGGCGGCCTTCGCTGGGCCAGCCGGTTTCGCCTATCAGGACGTCCTTCGGCGCGAAGCGTGTGCCGAACACCCGGCGTACATCGGCGACATGGGCCAGGGCTTCGTCGATGCCACGCGGGTCGTCTTCCCAGTAAGGCAGCAGGTGGATAGTCAGGAAGTCCACCGCAGGCGCCACCTGCGGGTGCTGCAACCAGAACTCCCACACATCGGCGTAGGTCACCGGCACCTTGACCTGGCTTTTCACCCGGGCGATCAGCGTGGCCAGGTGCGCGCCGGTCACTTCCTTGCGCAGCAGCGTCTCGTTGCCGACGATCACCGCGCTGACCACGTCGGGGTTGGCATTGGCGGCGGCAATCAGCAGCTCGATTTCTTTCTCGGTGTCGGCCGGGTGGGCGTTGACCCAGGCACCCAGCATCACCTTCAGGCCATGCTTGCGTGCCAGCGCCGGGATTGCCTCAAGACCGGTCTGGGAATAGGTACGGATGCACTGAAAACGCTCGGCCAGCAACGCCAGGTCGGCATCCATGCGCGCCGGGCGCAGGCGCAACGGCCGGTCGTAGGGTGACTGGTCCTTGTCGAACGGGGTGTACGAGGCGCATTGCAGCTTGTGCGTCGGGCTGGCCGCGTCGGGCAGTTGCACCGGCTTGCCAAGCCCGTACCAGAGCCCTCCGAGCCCGAGCAGGGCGAGCAGGCAGGCAAGCAGGTACAACGGCAGCAGCAGGCGGGTAGAACTGGGCATCGGGCGGTCCATCGTCAGGCGCAAAAGGGTAGATAGTAGCCCGGCGCCAAACCTTTGGCATGCAAGGATCGCGCAGGTCGGCGCAGGCCGATGGCGCTAATGGCATAGTGCTGTCGCATATGGGGCGGCTACAGGTCGTAGCTGGAGCAGGTCGACTATTGTTGCAGGACGATGATGCAAATTCCGAGACCTGACGAGGGGATGCTTTGATGGCTGCTATTACAAGAATGCGACGTTTCCTGGGTGTGGGCACCGCCATGGTACTGGCCATGAGTGCGGCACAGGCAATGGCCAAAGAAGTCAGCATTGGTTACGTGGATGGTTGGGCTGACAGCGTGGCGACCACCAACGTGGCCGCCGAAGTGATCAAGCAGAAACTCGGCTACGACGTGAAGTTGCAGGCCGTGGCCACCGGGATCATGTGGCAGGGCGTGGCAACCGGCAAGCTCGATGCCATGTTGTCGGCCTGGTTGCCGGTGACCCATGGCGAGTACTGGGCCAAGAACAAGGACAACGTGGTCGACTACGGCCCGAACTTCAAGGACGCCAAGATCGGCCTGATCGTCCCTGAATACGTCAAGGCGGTGAGCATCGCCGACCTCAAGACCGACGACACCTTCAAGCAGAAGATCGTCGGCATCGACGCCGGCTCCGGCGTAATGCTCAAGACCGACCAGGCCATCAAGGACTACGACCTGACCGGTTACAAGCTGCAGGCCAGCTCTGGCGCGGCGATGACTGCGGAACTGGGCCGTGCCTATGCCAAGCAGCAGTCGATTGCGGTGACCGGCTGGGTACCGCACTGGATGTTCGCCAAGTGGAAACTGAAGTTCCTCGAAGACCCGAAAGGCGTGTATGGCGCCGCGGAAACCGTGAACAGCATCGGCAGCAAGGAACTGGCCACCAAGGCCCCGGAAGTGGCGGAGTTCCTGAAGAAGTTCAACTGGCAGTCGAAGGACGAGATTGGCGAAGTGATGCTGGCTATCCAGGAAGGCGCCAAGCCTGAAGCGGCGGCCAAGGACTGGGTGGCCAAGCACCCTGAGCGTGTGAAGGAGTGGACTGGCAAGTAACAACCTGTCAGGGCCAGTTTTGCTGTTTCGCGGGTACGCCCGCTCCCACAGGATTTTCGCTGCCCTTTAAGCTGGTGCAGTTCCTGTGGGAGCGGGCGTGCCCGCGAATAGGCCATCACTTTGTTACGCAACCGGTAAAACACCGTTGCATCTAAGACTAAGGTCGTCTGGTTGGCGTCCGATAGCCGCATAAAGTAAGGGTCGTGGGTTCCACCCCTATCTGTGCTGCTAGGACAAAAACAATGAACGACAGCATTTACCTCTCGATACAAAACAGCCCCCGCTTCAAGGAGCTGGTCACCAAACGCGAACGGTTCGCCTGGATTCTCTCGGCGATCATGCTCGGCCTGTACTGCGCCTTCATCCTCCTGATCGCCTACGGTCCTCAGATCCTGGGCACCAAGCTCAGCCCTGAGTCGTCGATTACCTGGGGTATTCCCCTGGGCGTCGGCCTGATCGTCTCGGCATTCGTCCTGACCGCCATCTACGTACGCCGCGCCAACGGCGAATTCGATGAGCTGAACAAGGCCATCCTGAAGGAGGCGCAACAATGATTCGCCACGCCAAAGCCCTGGCCGTACTGGCCTGCGGAGCCTTCGCACCCGCCGTGTGGGCCGCCGATGCCCTGACCGGCGAGGTGCAGAAGCAACCGCTGAACGTCTCCGCGATCGCCATGTTCGTGGCCTTCGTCGCCTTCACCCTCGGCATCACCTACTGGGCCTCCAAGCGCAACAAGTCGGCGTCGGACTACTACGCCGCCGGTGGCAAGATCACCGGCTTCCAGAACGGCCTGGCGATTGCCGGCGACTACATGTCGGCCGCCTCGTTCCTGGGTATTTCCGCACTCGTGTTCACCTCTGGCTACGATGGCCTGATCTACTCGATCGGCTTCCTGGTCGGCTGGCCGATCATCCTCTTCCTGATCGCCGAACGCCTGCGCAACCTGGGCAAGTACACCTTCGCCGACGTGGCCTCGTACCGCCTCGGGCAGAAGGAGATCCGCACCCTGTCGGCCTCCGGTTCGCTGGTGGTGGTGGCGTTCTACCTGATCGCGCAGATGGTCGGTGCCGGCAAGCTGATCGAGCTGCTGTTCGGCCTGGACTACCACGTGGCGGTGATCCTGGTGGGTATCCTGATGTGCCTGTACGTCCTGTTCGGCGGCATGCTGGCCACCACCTGGGTACAGATCATCAAGGCCGTGCTGCTGCTGTCCGGTGCCAGCTTCATGGCGCTGATGGTGATGAAGCACGTGGGCTTCGACTTCAACACCCTGTTCTCCGAAGCGATCAAGGTGCACGCCAAGGGCGAGGCGATCATGAGCCCGGGCGGCCTGGTCAAGGACCCGATCTCGGCGTTCTCGCTGGGCCTGGCGCTGATGTTCGGTACCGCCGGCCTGCCGCACATCCTGATGCGCTTCTTCACCGTCAGTGACGCCAAGGAAGCGCGCAAGAGCGTGCTGTACGCCACCGGCTTCATCGGCTACTTCTACATCCTCACCTTCATCATCGGCTTTGGCGCCATCCTGCTGGTCAGCACCAACCCGGACTTCAAGGACGCCGCTGGCGCCCTGCTGGGTGGCAACAACATGGCAGCGGTGCACCTGGCCAATGCCGTGGGTGGCAGCGTGTTCCTCGGCTTCATCTCGGCTGTTGCCTTCGCCACCATCCTGGCGGTGGTCGCCGGCCTGACCCTGGCCGGTGCCTCGGCGGTGTCCCACGACCTGTACGCCAGCGTATGGCGCAAGGGCAAGGCCAACGACAAGGACGAGATCCGCGTGTCGAAGATCACCACCGTCGCCCTGGGCGTACTGGCGATCGGCCTGGGCATCCTGTTCGAGAAGCAGAACATCGCCTTCATGGTCGGCCTGGCGTTCTCCATCGCGGCCAGCTGCAACTTCCCGGTACTGCTGCTCTCGATGTACTGGAAGAAGCTGACCACCCGCGGTGCCATGATTGGCGGCTGGCTGGGCCTGGTGAGCGCGGTGACGCTGATGATCCTCGGCCCGACCATCTGGGTGCAGATCCTCGGCCACGAGAAGCCGATCTATCCGTACGAGTACCCGGCGCTGTTCTCGATGCTGATCGCCTTCGTCGGTATCTGGTTCTTCTCGGTCACCGACAAGTCCAAGGCTGCCGAAGACGAACGTGCGCTGTTCTTCCCGCAGTTCGTTCGTTCGCAGACTGGCCTGGGCGCTTCGGGTGCTGTTTCGCACTGATCCCTTCCGGCAATGAAAAAACCGCGCTTCGGCGCGGTTTTTTTGTGTTTTCGTTGCTAGATCATGCCTAGTAGCAACAAAACCAGCAGAACTACCAGCACCACGCCGATGATGCCGGACGGGCCATAGCCCCAGCTGCGCGAGTGCGGGAAGACCGGTAAGCCACCAATCAGCAGAAGGATCAGGATGATGATGAGAATCGTGGTCATGACGGAGTCCTTGCGTGGTTGAGGGTCAAGGGCCTCGGACTGCTGGCCTCTTGTAAATAAGGACTGGTGGTGAGTGTCAAAGATTCCATTTGAATGGTTGCCAGTGCCGGCCTCTTCGCGGGTAAACCCGCTCCCACAGGGACAGAGCAACCCTTAGGCTTGTGATGATCCTGTGGGAGCGGGTTTACCCGCGAAGAGGCCGGTACTGACCACACAGTCATGCCCCTCCATTCACTACCTTGATGAACCCTGCCTGCCCCCCAGGCCTTGATTAGACTGGTTGCACAACCCATCAGAACAAGGCCAGCCACCATGCAAAACCGCATCATGATCACCGGCGCCGGGTCCGGCCTCGGTCGCGAAATCGCCCTGCGCTGGGCGCGTGAGGGCTGGCGCCTGGCGCTGGCCGATGTCAACGAAGCCGGCCTGCGCGAAACCCTGGAGCTGGCCCGCGCAGCTGGCGGCGAAGGCTTTGTCCAGCGTTGCGATGTGCGCGACTACAGCCAGCTCACCGCCCTGGCCCAGGCTTGCACCGAACAGTTCGGTGGTATCGACGTGATCGTCAACAACGCCGGCGTTGCTTCGGGCGGGTTCTTCGCCGAACTGTCGCTGGAGGACTGGGACTGGCAGATCGCGGTCAACCTGATGGGCGTGGTCAAGGGCTGCAAGGCCTTCCTGCCGCTGCTGGAACGCAGCAAGGGGCGGATCATCAACATCGCCTCGATGGCCGCGCTGATGCAGGGCCCGGGCATGAGCAACTACAACGTGGCCAAGGCCGGCGTGCTGGCCCTGTCGGAAAGCCTGCTGGTCGAGCTACGCCAACTGGAGGTAGCGGTGCACGTGGTGTGCCCGTCGTTCTTCCAGACCAACCTGCTGGACTCGTTCCGCGGGCCGAACCCGGCGATGAAAGCCCAGGTTGGCAAGCTGCTGGAAGGCTCGCCGATCAATGCGGCGGACATTGCCGAGTACATCCACCGGCAGGTTGCCGCTGGCGAGTTCCTGATCCTGCCCCATGAGGCCGGGCGCCAGGCCTGGCAACTGAAGCGCCAGGCCCCTGAGCGGCTGTACGACGAGATGGCCGAAATGGCGATGAAAATGCGGGCCAAGGCTCAGTCGCGATGATTCGTCTGTAAGGAAAATTACCTGGAAATGTAGGGCGCTTCTGAATCACGGCAGAACTATTGAGTAGTCCTATGCTGTCAAGGCAGGCTCCGGTTTTCCCTTTCGCTGGAGGACCGGAGCATGCTGGTAATAGGGCGCGAAGTGGGAGAGATCATCGTGATTGGTGATGACATTCGGATCATGGTCGTGGAAACGCGGGACGGGGTGGTGCGCTTTGGTGTGGATGCACCGCGGCAGGTGCCGGTGCATCGGGCCGAGGTGTACAAGCGCATCAAGGAAGGGCAGAAAGATAAAGCCCGTGGAATCTGATGTTGCCTGTGCCGGCCTCTTCGCGGGCTCGCCCGCTCCCACAGGTACTGCACCGCTCTCAAGACTTGTGAAATTCCTGTGGGAGCGGCGAGCCCGCGAAGAGGCCAGGCCTGCTAGTCGAGCAGCTCGCGGGGCACATCATGCTTGGCCAGCAACTGGCACTGCTGGCTTTCCAGGTCGAACAGGATGAACGCCTGGCCCTTGGCCAATGCCTGGCGCACCCGCAGCACGCGGGTTTCCAGCGGGGTGTCGTCGCCGTTGTCGGTACCGTCACGGGTGACGAAGTCCTCGATCAGGCGGGTCAGGGTTTCGGCTTGCAGTTGGTCGTAGGGGATCAGCATGGTGGGCGTTGCCTAGGGTGTTGGTGGGGGCATGCTACGCGAAACATTCGGGATTTTGGGGCCGCGTTGCGGCCCATCGCGACACAAGGCCGCTCCTACAGGGGAACGCGTATCGTCTGTAGGAGCGGCCTTGTGTCGCGATGGGCTGCAAAGCAGCCCCCAGGGCTCTCAGCCCTTGTTGCCAACCAGGCTATCCACCGCCGGCACCCGCGTATCGCTTTCCATCTGCGCATCATGTTCCAGCTGATGGCTGAAGCGCTCCAACGACGCATTGGCCGGCTGCGAATCACTGGCAAACACCGGCGGGCTCAGCAGGTACGCCGACAACAAGCGGCTCAACGCCGCCAGGCTGTCGATGTGTGTTCGCTCGTAGCCATGGGTGGCATCGCAACCAAAGGCCACCAGCGCGGTACGAATATCGTGCCCCGCCGTCACTGCCGAATGGGCATCGCTGAAGTAATAGCGGAACAGATCACGCCGCACCGGCAGGTCGTGGTCGCCAGCCAGTTTCAGCAGGTGCCGGGACAGGTGGTAGTCGTAAGGCCCCGACGAGTCCTGCATGGCCACGCTCACCGCATGCTCGCTGGAGGCCTGCCCGGGCGCCACCGGGGCAATGTCGATGCCGACGAACTCGCTGACATCCCAGGGCAGGGCGCCAGCCGCTCCCGAGCCGGTCTCTTCGGTGATGGTGAACAGCGGGTGGCAGTCGATCAATGGTTGGCGGCCGCTTTCCACCACGGCTTTCAGCGCCGCCAGTAGTGCTGCCACGCCGGCCTTGTCGTCCAGGTGGCGGGCGCTGATGTGGCCGCTTTCGGTGAATTCGGGCAGCGGGTCGAAGGCAACGAAATCACCGATGCTTACACCCAGCGCCTCGCAGTCGGCGCGGGTGGCGCAGTAGGCGTCCAGGCGTACCTCAACGTGCTCCCAGCTGACCGGCATCTGGTCGATGGCGGTGTTGAAAGCATGCCCGCTGGCCATCAGCGGCAGCACGCTGCCCCGGTATACGCCGGTATCGGTGAACACACTGACCCGGCTGCCTTCGGCGAAGCGGCTGGACCAGCAACCGACCGGTGCCAGGGCCAGGCGGCCGTTGTCCTGCAACTGGCGCACGCTGGCGCCGATGGTGTCCAGGTGAGCGGACACGGCGCGGTCGGGTGAGGTCTGGCGGCCCTTGAGGGTGGCGCGGATGGTGCCGCGGCGGGTCAGCTCGAATGGGATACCCAGCTCGTCCAGGCGTTCGGCCACGTAGCGCACGATGGTGTCGGTGAAACCGGTGGGGCTGGGGATGGCGAGCATCTCCAGCAGCACGCGCTTGAGGTAGTCGAGATCGGGTTCGGGATGTCGGTCGGACATGGTTGGGGACTCCTTTACTCCTGTGCCGGCCTCTTCGCGGGTAAACCCGCTCCCACAGGAAACCCACAGAGTTCAGCGCCTGTGGGGTACCTGTGGGAGCTGGCTTGCCGGCGATAGGGCCATCAGCAGTTACGCCAAAGGCCGGCTATGCGGAAACAGCAGGTCGATAAAACGCTCGGCGGTCGGTTGTGGTTCATGGTTGGCCAACCCGGCACGCTCGTTGGCCTCGATGATCACGTACTCCGGTTGCCCGGCATCACGCACCATGAAGTCCAGCCCCACCACCGGGATCTCCAGCGCCCGTGCAGCGCGCACGGCGGCGTCGGCCAGCACCGGGTGCAGGCGTTCGGTCACGTCTTCCAGGGTGCCGCCGGTGTGCAGGTTGGCGGTGCGTCGCACGGCCAGGCGCTGGCCGGCGGGCAACACGTCGTCGTAGCCAAAGCCCGCCGCGCGCAGGGTGCGCTCGGTTTCGTCGTCCAGCGGAATGCGGCTTTCGCCACCGGTTGCGGCCTGGCGCCGACGGCTCTGGGCATCGATCAGCTGGCGGATGCTGTGCTTGCCATCGCCCAGCACCTGCGCCGGGTGACGGATGGCTGCCGCCACCACTTCATAGCCGATCACCACGATGCGCAGGTCATGCCCGGCATGGAAGCTTTCCAGCAACACGCGGCTGTCGAACTGGCGGGCCTGCGCCACGGCGTGGGTGATGTCGTCGATGCAGGTGAGGTTCACCGCCACGCCCTGGCCTTGCTCGCCATCGACCGGCTTGACCACCACCGCGCCATGCTCGTCGAGAAACGCCAGGTTGTCGTCGGCATTGCCGGCCAGTTGCTGCGCCGGCACCTGCAGCCCGGCATTGTGCAGGGCATGCTGGGTCAGGCGCTTGTCCTGGCACAGGGTCATGGTCACGGCGCTGGTCAGGTCGCTGAGCGACTCACGGCAGCGAATGCGGCGCCCACCCAGGCTGAGGGTGAACAGGCCGCCGGCGGCATCGTCCACTTGTACCTCGATGCCCCGGCGCAGTGCCTCGTCGACGATGATGCGTGCGTACGGGTTGAGGTCGGCTTGAGGCCCCGGCCCCAGAAACAGCTGCTCGTTGATGCCGTTTTTGCGCTTGACCGCGAAGGTCGGCAGGTTGCGAAAACCCAGCTTCTGATACAGGCGCTTGGCCTGGCGGTTGTCGTGCAGCACCGACAGGTCCAGGTAGGCCAGCCCACGGCTCATGAAGTGTTCGATCAGGTGGCGCACCAGCACTTCACCCACGCCGGGGCGGGTGCAGTGCGGGTCTACCGCCAGGCACCACAAGCTGCTGCCGTGCTCGGGGTCGTCGAATGCCTTGGCGTGGTTCAGGCCCATGACGCTGCCGATCACCGCGCCGCTGTCTTCGTCCTCGGCCAGCCAGTACACCGGGCCGCCCAGGTGCAGAGGGGTGAGCAGCTCGGCGTCGACCGGCAACATGCCGCGCGCCTGGTACAGGGTGTTGATCGCCTGCCAGTCGCCCGGGTTCTGCGCCCGGCGCACGCGGAAGCCGCGGAACACCCGCTGCGCCGGGCGGTAGTCGGTGAACCACAGGCGCAGGGTGTCGGACGGGTCGAGGAACAGTTGCTGCGGGGCCTGGGCCAGCAGCTGCTGGGGCGCGGCCACGTACAAGGCGATGTCGCGCTCGCCGGGGCGTTCTTCCAGCAGGTCGGCGGCGAGGTCGGCCGGGTTGGGGTAGGTGTGTCCGATCAACAGCCGGCCCCAGCCGCAATGCACGGCGCGCGGCTGGTCGTGTGGCTGGCTGCCATCGCCGGCCAGGCGCGCCTGCAGGCGCTCGTAGGACGGCGCCTGGCCGCGCAGCAGGCGCTGACCGTAAGCGATTTCATGGGCTTTCATCGGTCAGATTCCTTGTTCGCTCAGCCACAGGTTCAGCGCCGCCAGCTGCCACAGCTTGGAGCCGCGTAGCGGTGTCAGCTGGCCGTGCGGGTTGCTCAGCAGGCGGTCGAGCATGGCCGGGTTGAACAGCCCGCGGTCCTGGCTGGGGTCGGTCAGCAATTCACGTACCCAGCCGAGGGTGGCGCCTTCCAGGTGCTTCAGGCCAGGTACCGGGAAGTAACCCTTCTTGCGGTCGATCACCTCGTGCGGGATCACCCGCCGCGCCGCCTGCTTGAGCACCTGCTTGCCGCCGTCGGGCAGCTTGAAGCGTGCCGGAATGCGTGCTGACAGCTCCACCAGGCGGTAGTCGAGGAACGGTGTGCGCGCCTCCAGGCCCCAGGCCATGGTCATGTTGTCGACCCGTTTGACCGGGTCGTCGACCAACATCACCGTGCTGTCCAGGCGCAGCGCCTTGTCTACCGCATCGGGGGCACCGGGGCGGGCGAAGTGTTCACGGACGAAGTCGCCGGCCGTGTCGGTTTCCAGAAGCCAGGGTGCCTGCACGGTGTCGCGGTACTCGGCGTGGCTGCGATCGAAGAAGGCCTCGCGGTAGGCGGTAAAGGCATCTTCGGCGCCGTCCACCTGGGGGTACCAGTGGTAGCCGGCGAACAGCTCGTCGGCCCCCTGGCCGCTTTGCACGCCCTTGCAGTGCCGGGCTACTTCCCGCGACAGCAGGTAAAAGGCGATGCAGTCGTGGCTGACCATCGGCTCGCTCATGGCGCGGAAGGCGGCCGGCAATTGCTCGATGATCTCGTGCTCGGCGATGCGTAGCTGGTGGTGGCGGGTGCCGTAGTGCTTGGCGATCAGGTCGGAATACTGGAACTCGTCGCCGCGTTCGCCGCCGGCATCCTCGAAACCGATGGAGAAGGTCGACAGGTCGTCCACGCCCACTTCGCGCAGCAGGCCGACCAGCAGGCTGGAATCGACCCCACCGGACAGCAGCACACCCACGTCCACCGCTGCCCGTTGGCGAATGGCCACGGCGTCGCGGGTGGCGTCGAGCACGCGGGTGGTCCAGCCTTCCAGGTCCAGCTCACGTTCATCGGGGTTGGCGCCATAGTGCAGCTGCCACCAGGTCTGGCGTTCCACTTCGCCATGGCGGTCGATGCGCATCCAGGTACCGGGTTCCAGCTTTTGCACGTTGGCCAGCAGGGTGCGCGGCGCCGGCACCACGGCGTGGAAATTCAGGTAGTGGTTGAGTGCCACCGGGTCGAGCATCGGGTCGATGTCACCACCCTTGAGCAGCGCCGGCAGGGTCGAGGCGAAGCGCAGGCGCTCGCCGTTGCGCGACAGGTACAAGGGTTTGACGCCCAGGCGGTCGCGGGCGAGGAACAGGCGCTGGTTGTCGCGCTCCCAGATGGCCAGGGCGAACATGCCATTGAGCTTGGGCAGCAAAGCCGCGCCCCAGGCGTGGTAGCCCTTGAGCAGCACCTCGGTGTCGCCGTCGGACCAGAAGCTGTAGCCCAGGGCCTGCAGCTCCTGGCGCAGTTCGGGGAAGTTGTAGATGGCGCCGTTGAAGGCCAGCGAAAGGCCCAGGGTGTTGTCGACCATCGGCTGGGCAGAGCCGTCGGACAGGTCCATGATTTTCAGGCGCCGGTGGCCGAGGGCGATCGGGCCTTGGCTATGGAAGCCCCAGGCATCCGGGCCGCGGGGCGCCAGGTGGTGGGTTATGCGCTCTACCGCAGCCAGGTCGGCTGGGCGAGGGGCTTGGTCGATGGGGGTGAAACGCAACTCTCCTGCTAATCCGCACATAGGTCCTTACCGGTTTTTCCGTTGGGGAGGGGGTACCCCGGATTAGGGCACCTTAAGGAACTGACCCATGTGGTTTGTGAGAGTTTTAGATCGATCTGTTATATGGCGCAAAGCTATGGGGGCGCGTTGCGCCCCTTTCGCGACACAAGGCCGCTCCTACAAGAGAATACGATCTCCTGTAGGAGCGGCCTTGTGTCGCGATGGGCTGCGCAGCAGCCCCATTTCCCTATTTCCCGCGAATCAACCTGCGCAAGGCAAACCGGTTCGGGTGGCACGCCTCCGCCACCGCCCGTGGCAACGGCAGCGGCTCCCCGCACACCCACGCCGCCACCAGTTCACCGCTCAATGGCGCCGTGATCAACCCGCGCGAGCCATGCCCGCTGTTCACATACAACCCATCCAGCCAGGGGCAGGCCACATCCGGCAACTGCCGTGCATCCCGGCCCAGCACTGCGTAGGCCTGGGCGAACGCCTGCGCATCCGCCACCGGCCCGACGATCGGCAGGTAATCCGGGCTGGTGCAACGGAACGCCGCACGCCCCTGCAATTGCCCGGGGTCCAGCTCGGCCGTACCCAGGCGCTGGGCCAGGTCGACCGAAATCTCGTCCAGCAATGCCAGGTTGCCCTGGTGCTCGGCCACCGTCGGTGCCAGGTCTGTGCTGTGGAAGTCGAAGCTCGCGCCCAAGGTGTGTTCATCCCCGCGCGGCGGCGCCACATAGCCTTCCGCACACACCACGGTGCGCAGCGCGCGGCTGCTGGCCGTGGCCGGCAGGCGGGTGATCTGCCCGCGGATGTGCTTGAGCGGCAGCTGCGCGCATGGCTCGAAGCGCAGTACGTCGGCGGCACCGGCCAGGACCACCACCGGTGCGCTGGCCAGCAGGTGTTCGCCAGCCCAGGCTTGCCACTGCCCGTTGACCTTGCGCAGTTCGAGCACCTCCTGGTGCGTCAGCAGGCGAATACCTGGGTGCTGCAACTGCTGCTGGCACAGCGCCGGCGGGTGCACCCAGCCACCTTCGGGATAGAACAGCCCACCAGCCGGCAAGGCCACCCCGGCGATGGCTTCGGCCTCTGCACGCTCCAGCGAGTGCAACAGGCCAGGTTCGAAGGCGCCAGCCAGCTTGCCCTGGCGTTCGGCTTCCTTGCTGTCGAAGGCCAGTTGCAGCACGCCGCAGGCATCCCAGTCGCGGCCACGTTGCAGGCGCTGCAGCTGGCGCCGGGTGTAACCGAAACCGGCCAGGATCATCTGCGACAACGCCGTGCCGTGGGCGGACAGCTTGAGGTACAGCACCCCTTGCGGGTTACCCGAAGCTTCCCGTGCCGGGGTGTCGTGGCGTTCCAGCACGGTAACCTGCCAGCCACGCCGGGCCAGGCTGGCGGCGGTTGTGCTGCCGGCGAGCCCGGCGCCTATCACCAGCGCTTCACGCGGCCCCGCTACGGCAGCCGGGCGCGCGTACCATGGCGCGCCGGGGCTGGGCACAGGGCCGACATAGGCGCCGCTCATCACTTCCCATTTCTTGCCGATGCCCGGCACCTTCTTCATGGCGAAGCCGGCGTCGACCAGGCTGCGGCGTACCCAGCCGGTGGTGGTGAAGGTGCCTAGCACCGTGCCCGGGTGTGACAGCCGTGCCAGCTGCGCGAACAGCTCCGGGGTCCACATGTCGGGGTTCTTGGCCGGGGCGAAGCCGTCGAGGAACCACACATCGATCTGCGCATCGAGTTGCGGCAGCTGTTCCAGTACGTCGCCTATCAACAGGGTGAGGGTGACCCGGCCGTTGTCGAAGGTGAACTGCTGGAAGCCAGGGTGCACTGCCACGTACTGCTCCAGCAGGGGCTGGCTGTAGGCCGCCAGTTCCGGCCACAGGCGTATGGCGCGGGCCAGGTCGTCGCGACCGAGGGGGTATTTTTCGACGCTGACGAAATGCAGGCGGGCCTCGGCATGGGCGTGCTGCTCGAACAGTTGCCAGGCGCAGTAGAAGTTCATGCCGGTGCCGAACCCGGTTTCGCCGATCACCAGGCAGGCGTGCGGGGCGAGGTTGGCAAAGCGCTCGGCCAGGCGGGTTTGCCCAAGAAACACGTGCTTGGTTTCTTCGATGCCTTCGTTGACTGCGAAATAGACGTCGTCGTATTGCCGCGAATGGGGGCGGCCCTGGTCGTCCCAGTCGATCTGGGCGTGCTGGAGGAGGGTGGACATGGTTGGCTCGGTTGCAGCGGATGGGCGGATTTTATGCCATCCGGGAAGTTTGCGCAGGCTGTGCCGGCCTCTTCGCGGGCACGCCCGCTCCCACAGGTACTGCACAAGCCTTCAAATCCGCTAGTCTTGCTTATCCATTGAAGGAGCCAGTGCATGTTCGAATCCGCCGAAATCGGCCACAGCATCGACAAGGAGGCTTACGACGCCGAGGTACCCGCTTTGCGCGAGGCCCTGCTCGAAGCCCAGTACGAACTCAAGCAGCAGGCGCGCTTCCCGGTAATCGTGCTGATCAACGGTATCGAAGGCGCCGGCAAGGGCGAGACGGTCAAACTGCTCAACGAGTGGATGGACCCGCGCATGATCGATGTGCTCACCTTCGACCAGCAGACCGACGAAGAGCTGGCCCGCCCGCCGGCATGGCGCTACTGGCGGGCCCTGCCACCGAAGGGGCGGATGGGCGTGTTCTTCGGCAACTGGTACAGCCAGATGCTGCAGGGGCGGGTGCACGGGGTGTTCAAGGACGCCGTGCTCGACCAGGCCATCACCGGCGCCGAGCGGCTGGAGGAAATGCTGTGCGACGAAGGTGCGCTGATCATCAAGTTCTGGTTCCACCTGTCCAAGAAACAGATGAAGGCGCGGCTGAAATCGCTCAAGGACGACCCGCTGCACAGCTGGAAGATCAGCCCGCTGGACTGGCAGCAGTCGGAGACCTACGACCGTTTCGTGCGCTTTGGTGAGCGCGTGCTGCGCCGCACCAGCCGCGATTACGCGCCGTGGCATGTCATCGAGGGCGTCGACCCGAACTACCGCAGCCTGGCGGTAGGTCGCATCCTGCTGGAAAGCCTGCAGGCGGCACTGGACAACAACCCCAAAGGCAAGCACCGGGGCAACGTTGCTCCGCTGGGCCGCAGCATCGACCAGCGCAGCTTGCTTGGCGCGCTGGACATGACCCTGCGCCTGGACAAGTCCGACTACCAGGAGCAACTGGTCACCGAGCAGGCACGCCTGGCCGGCCTGCTGCGCCACAAGCACATGCGCCGGCATGCCTTGGTGGCGGTGTTCGAAGGCAACGACGCTGCTGGCAAGGGCGGCGCCATCCGCCGCGTGGCCGCCGCGCTGGACCCGCGCCAGTACCGCATCGTGCCGATTGCCGCGCCCACTGAAGAAGAACGCGCGCAGCCTTACCTGTGGCGGTTCTGGCGGCACATTCCGGCGCGTGGCAAGTTCACCATCTTCGACCGTTCCTGGTATGGCCGGGTGCTGGTGGAGCGGGTGGAAGGCTTCTGCAGCCCGGCCGACTGGATGCGGGCCTACAGCGAGATCAACGATTTCGAGGAACAGCTGGTGAATGCCGGCACGGTGGTGGTCAAGTTCTGGCTGGCGATCGACCAGCAGACCCAGCTGGAGCGCTTCGAAGAGCGCGAGCAGATCCCGTTCAAGCGCTACAAGATCACCGAGGACGACTGGCGCAACCGCGACAAGTGGGACGACTATGTTCAGGCGGTGGGAGACATGGTCGACCGCACCAGCACCGAGATTGCGCCCTGGACGCTGGTGGAGGCCAACGACAAGCGCTGGGCGCGGGTGAAGGTGTTGCGCACCATCAACCAGGCGCTTGAGGCGGCGTTTGCCAGGGACAAGAAATAATCGAAGTTCCTGTTTGCCTGTGCCGACCTCTTCGCGGGTGAACCCGCTCCCACAGGAATACCACAGGGCTGAATCTTGTGTGATCCCTGTGGGAGCGGGTTTACCCGCGAAGAGGCCAGAACAGGCAGCATATCTGCCAAGCCATGCCGCAGAAGAATGACCTGATGAATTCTTTTCCCGGCACTTGCCACCGTCCCCGCCCTCCAAGCCCGTAGAATTCAACTACCCCCACCACGGGCTTGATCGAGGATTTTATGCACACCATTACCGGCCGCTGGGGCTATGGCCTGTTCCTGGCACTTCTGACCGCATTGCTCTGGGGCATCCTGCCGATCAAGCTCAAGCAGGTGCTGCAAGTGGTCGACCCGGTCACCGTCACCTGGTACCGCCTGCTGGTCTCCGGTGGCCTGCTGTTCGCCTGGCTGGCCGCCAAGCGCAGGTTGCCCTCCTTGCGCAAACTGGCGCCCAAGGGCAAAGGCCTTGTGGTAGTGGCCGTGCTTGGCCTGATGGGCAACTACGTGTTGTACCTGATCGGCCTCAACCTGCTCAGCCCGGGCACCGCGCAACTGGTTGTGCAGATCGGCCCGGTGCTGTTGCTGGTGGCAAGCGTGTTCGTGTTCCGCGAGCGTTTCAGCCTGGGGCAGGGCGTGGGCCTGCTGATCCTGCTGGCGGGGTTCGGGCTGTTTTTCAACCAGCGTTTGGAAGAGCTGCTGACCTCGCTCGGCACCTATACCACCGGCGTGCTGACCATCCTGCTGGCCACCAGCATCTGGGTGTTCTATGCGCTTAGCCAGAAGCAGCTGCTGACTGTGTGGCATTCGCAGCAGGTAATGATGGTGATCTACCTCAGCTGCGCCGCGCTGCTGACGCCCTGGGTCCACCCGTTGGAGGCGTTGCAGCTGACCCCGGTGCAAGGCTGGCTGTTGCTGGCCTGTTGCCTGAATACCCTGGTGGCCTATGGCGCGTTCGCCGAGGCGCTGGCGCACTGGGAGGCGTCGCGGGTGAGTGCCACGCTGGCGCTGACCCCGCTGGTGACCTTTGTCGCGGTGGCGTTGGCGGCGTTGGTGTGGCCTGAGTATGTGCACGCCGAGGACATCAATGCCCTGGGCTATGTGGGGGCAGTGACGGTGGTGCTGGGTTCGGCGCTGGTGGCGCTGGGGCCTTCGCTGGTGGCCGGGTGGCGCGCCCGCAAGTTCAAGAGGGTTGCGCGCTCTGTGTAGGAGCGGCCTTGTGTCGCGATGGGCTGCGCAGCAGCCCCAGAAATCTCGGCAGCGACATAGATTTTTGGGGGCTGCTGCGCAGCCCATCGCGACACAAGGCCGCTCCTACAGGGGAGCGCGGTCTCTGAGCTGTCAGCCCTTGCCCCCCGGAGCCAGCATGTTCTCCGGCCTCACCCACTGGTCGAACTGCTCATTGGTCAGGTACTTCAGCTCCAGTGCCGCCTCGCGCAAGGTCTTGCCTTCGCCATAGGCCTTCTTGGCAATTTCCGCCGCCTTGTCATAGCCAATATGCGGGTTCAGCGCCGTCACCAGCATCAACCCCCGCTCCAGGTGCGCCGCCATCTGCTCGGCATCCGGCTCGATGCCCGCCACGCAGTGCTGCTGGAAGTTGCGGCAGCCGTCTGCCAGCAATTCGATCGACTGCAGCAGGTTGTGGATGATCACCGGCTTGAACACGTTCAGCTGCAAATGCCCCTGGCTGGCGGCAAAGCCGATCGCCGCGTCGTTGCCCAGCACCTGGCAGGCCAGCATCGACAGCGCTTCGCACTGGGTCGGGTTGACCTTGCCTGGCATGATCGAGCTGCCCGGCTCGTTGGCCGGCAGGCGTACCTCGGCCAGCCCGGCGCGCGGGCCGGAACCCAGCAGGCGCAGGTCGTTGGCGATTTTCATCAGGGCCACGGCCAGGGTCTTCAGGGCGCCGGCCAGGCTGGTCAGCGGCTCGTGGCCGGCTAGGGCAGCGAACTTGTTCGGCGCAGTGACGAACGGCAGGCCGGACAGCGCCGCCAGCTCGGCGGCGATGGCTTCGGCAAAACCATGCGGGGCGTTGAGCCCGGTACCCACGGCAGTGCCGCCCTGGGCCAGTTCGCACACCGCCGGCAAGGTGGCGCGGATGGCGCGCTGGGCATAGTCGAGCTGGGCGACGAAGGCCGACACTTCCTGGCCGAAGGTGATCGGCGTGGCGTCCATCATGTGCGTGCGGCCGGTCTTCACCAGCTTGTGGTGGCGTGCCGACAGCTCGGCCAGCCCCGAGGACAGCTCTGCAATGGCCGGCAGCAGCTTGTCGTGCACCGCGTGCGCCGCAGCGATGTGCATGGCGGTAGGGAAGCAGTCGTTGGAACTCTGCGAGCGGTTGACGTGGTCGTTGGGGTGCACGGGTGCCTTGCCGCCACGGCCCTTGCCGGCCAGTTCGTTGGCCCGCCCGGCGATCACTTCGTTGACGTTCATGTTGCTCTGGGTGCCGCTGCCGGTCTGCCAGACCACCAGCGGGAACTGGTCGTCATGCTGGCCGCCCAGCACTTCGTCGGCGGCCTGCTCGATCAGCCGGGCGATGTCGGCTGGCAAGTCGCCGTTACGGTCGTTGACGCGGGCCGCGGCCTTCTTGATCAGCGCCAGGGCGTGCAGCACCGCGATGGGCATGCGTTCCTTGCCGATGGCGAAGTTGATCAGCGAACGCTGGGTCTGCGCACCCCAGTAGGCGTCCTCAGGAACTTCGACCGGGCCCAGGCTGTCTGTCTCGATACGGCTCATTCTGTACTCACTCCTGTGTAGTTCGAAATCGCAGTTTAGGCCCTGATTCGACCGAGCGGTTCCGTCGCTCGTCGTGCCACTTGAGCACATCGCCACCACGGCGCAGAATGCTCTACTCTGAGGTACCCGCCTCCCTCTCTTCTGAAGGAAATGCAATGACCCGTCTCCGTGTCCTTTGTGCCGCCGTTGCCCTGGCTTGCGCCAGCGGCCAGGTACTCGCTGCCACCGCCAGCCACAACGCTGCTGCCGAGAAATTCCTGACCCTGGCCAACGCCGACAAGCTGGGCACCCCGGTATACATGCAGGTCCAGCAGATGTTCGCCCAGCGTTTCGCCCAGACCAAGGCCCCGACCACCAAGCAGGCGGTGCTGGAAAGCTACCAGGCCAAGGCCAACGCCGCGCTGGACAACGCCATCGGCTGGAACAAGCTGAAGCCGAAGATGGTCGACCTGTACACCCAGACCTTCACCGAGCAGGAGCTCAAGGACCTGGTCAAGTTCTACGAATCGCCGCTGGGCAAGAAAGTGCTGCGCGAAATGCCCAAGGTCACCCAGCAGTCGGCCCAGCTGACCCAGCAGAGCCTGGAGCCAGCGGTACCGGTGGTGAACAAGCTGCTGGACGACATGACCAAGGAGCTGGACCCGAACGCTGGCAAGGCCGCCGCCCCGGCGAAGAAGTGAGTACGCCGCGATGACCATGCAACAGCGTATCGAACAGCAGCTGGCCGCCCTGGCGCCGCAACACCTGCAAGTGCTCAACGAAAGCCACATGCACAGTCGTGGTCAGGAGACCCACTACAAGGCAGTGATCGTCAGCGAGCAGTTTGCCGGGTTGAACAGCGTCAAGCGCCACCAGAAGGTGTACGCCACCATGGGTGAGCTGATGGGCGAGATCCATGCCCTGGCCATCCACACCTACACTGCCGAAGAGTGGGCCAAGGTCGGCGTTGCACCGGCCTCGCCGGTGTGCGCGGGCGGCGGGCACTGAAACCTTGCTGTTGTTCTGGTAGAATCCTGCAAAATCCGGGGGCCGTTTTGCGGCCCTTTCGCGACACAAGGCCGCTCCTACAAGGGATCGCAACAGCCATCGGGTTGTGCATTCCCTTGTAGGAGCGGCCTTGTGTCGCGAAAGGGGCGCAAAGCGCCCCCAAGCTTTTTCTACACCTGTCAAACCCGGTCCGCCCCTTACGAGGGCAACCACTGGAGATCCTGCTTCATGTCCCAACCCATCGTCGTCGCGGCGCTGTACAAGTTCGTCACCCTGGAAGACTACGTCGAGCTGCGCGAGCCGCTGCTCAAGACCATGCTCGACAACAACGTCAAGGGCACCCTGCTGCTGGCCCACGAGGGCATCAACGGCACCGTGTCGGCCACCCGCGAAGGCATCGACGGCCTGCTGGCCTGGCTGCGCAACGACCCGCGCCTGGTCGATGTCGACCACAAGGAATCGTACTGCGACGAACAGCCGTTCTACCGCACCAAGGTCAAGCTCAAGAAAGAGATCGTCACCCTCGGCGTGCCGGGCGTGGACCCGAACCAGGCGGTCGGCACCTACGTCGAGCCCAAGGACTGGAACGCGCTGATCAGCGACCCGGAAGTGCTGCTGATCGACACCCGCAACGACTACGAAGTGGCCATCGGTACCTTCAAGGGCGCCATCGACCCGAAGACCGAAACCTTCCGCGAGTTCCCCGACTACATCAAGGCCAACTTCGACCCCAGCAAGCACAAGAAGGTTGCCATGTTCTGCACCGGCGGTATCCGTTGCGAAAAAGCCTCCAGCTACATGCTCGGTGAAGGCTTCGAGGCGGTCTATCATCTTAAGGGCGGCATCCTGAAATACTTCGAGGAAGTGCCTCAGGAAGAAAGCCTGTGGGACGGCGACTGCTTCGTCTTCGACAACCGCGTCACGGTGCGCCATGACCTGAGCGAAGGCGAGTACGACCAGTGCCACGCCTGCCGCCACCCGATCAATGCAGAGGAGCGCGCGTCCGAGCACTATTCGCCAGGGGTCAGCTGCCCGCATTGCTGGGACACCCTGAGCGAGAAGACCCGGCGTAGCGCCATCGACCGGCAGAAGCAGATCGAGCTGGCCAAGGCCCGCAACCTGCCGCACCCGATCGGTTACAACTACAAAGCCGAGGCTTGATGCATGTCTGCACGCCTGATCTATGTGATGGACCCGATGTGCTCCTGGTGCTGGGGTTTCGCACCCGTGGCCGCGGCCCTGATCGCCCAGGCGCGTGACGCAGGCGTGCCCACCCGCCTGGTGCCGGGCGGGCTGCGTACCGGCGGCAGTGCCCTGGACAGCTCTACCCGCAAGTACATCCTCGAACACTGGCAGGCGGTGGCCGATGCCACCGGCCAGCCGTTCCGCTTCGAGGGGGCCATGCCCGACGGCTTCGTCTACGACACCGAGCCGGCGTGCCGTGCCCTGGTCACCGCCCGCGAACTGGACGCCGAGCGCGTCTGGCCGCTGCTGGCGCTGATCCAGCGTTCGTTCTACGAGCAAGGCGTGGACGTGACCGTTGCGCCGCATCTGGTCGACCTGGCCGAACAGGCAGGCTTCGACCGTGCCGTGTTCGCCGAGGCCTTCGCCCGTGCCGACACCCGCGCCGCCACTGCAGCCGATTTCAGCTGGGCCCAGGACCTGGGCATCGCCGGTTTCCCGACCTTGCTTGCCGAACGCAATGGCCAACTGGCCCTGCTGACCAACGGCTACCAGCCGCTGGAGCGCCTGCAACCCTTGCTCGGCCGCTGGCTGCAGCAGGCCGCCTGTGCTTGATGTGCCTGGGTCACCCGACCCGGTACCGGGCAAACCTCACACTGTGGCCGATCGATTGAGCTGGGCGGAAATCCGCCGCCTGGCCCTGCATCACAAGAAAAACCTCTGGTCCGCCAACCTCATCGCCGTATTGGCGGCCTGCTGCAGCGTGCCTATCCCGCTGCTGCTGCCGCTGCTGGTGGACGAAGTGCTGCTGGGCCATGGCGATGCCGCGCTGAAGTGGATGAACCACCTGCTGCCGTCCAGTTGGCAGGTGGCCGCGGGCTACATCGGCCTGATGCTGCTGCTGACCCTGTGCCTGCGCCTGGCCGCCCTGGCGTTCAACGTGATCCAGGCCAAGCTGTTCGCCGGCCTGGCCAAGGACATCGTCTACCGCCTGCGCATTCGGCTGATCGAGCGGCTCAAGCGCATCTCGCTGAAGGAATACGAAAGCCTGGGCAGCGGCACGGTGACCACTCACCTGGTCACCGACCTGGACACCCTCGACAAGTTCGTCGGCGAAACCCTTAGCCGCTTCCTGGTGGCCATGCTGACCCTGACCGGCACGGCGGCCATCCTGATCTGGATGCACTGGCAGCTGGCCTTGCTGATCTTGCTGTTCAACCCGCTGGTGATCTACTTCACCGTGCAGCTGGGCAAGCGCGTCAAGCACCTGAAAAAGCTCGAGAACGACAGCACCGCACGCTTTACCCAGGCGCTGGCGGAAACCCTCGACGCCATTCAGGAGATCCGCGCCGGCAACCGTCAGGGCTACTTCCTGGGTCGCCTTGGCCTGCGCGCCCGCGAAGTGCGTGACTACGCCGTGGATTCGCAGTGGAAGAGCGATGCCAGTGGCCGCGCCAGTGGCCTGCTGTTCCAGTTCGGCATCGATATCTTCCGCGCCGCGGCCATGCTCACCGTGCTGTTCTCCGACCTGTCGATCGGCCAGATGCTGGCGGTGTTCAGCTACCTGTGGTTCATGATCGGCCCGGTGGAGCAGCTGCTCAACCTGCAATACGCCTACTACGCCGCCGGTGGTGCGCTCAGCCGCCTCAACGAACTGCTGGCACGCGACGACGAGCCGCAGTACCCGGCTGCCAGCGACCCGTTCGCCGGCCGCGAGACGGTGGGCATCGAAGTGCGCGACCTGCGCTTTGCCTATGCCGACGAGCCGGTGCTCGAGCACCTCGACCTGTCCATCGCCCCGGGCGAGAAGGTGGCGATCGTCGGCGCCAGCGGTGGTGGCAAGAGCACCTTGGTGCAGCTGTTGCTGGGCCTCTACAGCGCCCAGGCCGGCACTATCCGCTTTGGCGGTGCCAGCCTGCAGGAAATCGGCCTGGAAACCCTGCGTGAAAACGTCGCGGTGGTATTGCAGCACCCGTCGTTGTTCAACGACACCGTGCGCGCCAACCTGACCATGGGCCGTGACTGCAGCGACGAGGCCTGCTGGCAGGCGCTGCGCATTGCCCAGCTGGATGCCACCATCGCCGCCCTGCCGCAGGGCCTGGACAGTGTGGTGGGGCGCTCCGGCGTGCGCTTGTCCGGTGGCCAGCGCCAGCGCCTGGCCATTGCCCGCATGGTGCTGGCCGAACCCAAGGTGGTGATCCTCGACGAAGCCACCTCGGCCCTGGATGCCGCCACCGAATACAACCTGCACCAGGCCCTGGCGCGCTTCCTCAGCGGCCGCACCACACTGATCATTGCCCACCGCCTGTCGGCGGTGAAACAGGCCGACCGGGTGCTGGTGTTCGACGGCGGGCACGTGGCCGAGGATGGCGACCATCAGCAGCTGATTGCCGAGGGTGGGTTGTATGCCAAGCTTTACGGGCACCTGCAGCAGAGCTGAATTTGTGGCAGCCTGTGCGGGCCCTATCGCCGGCAAGCCAGCTCCCACAGGATTACCACAGGCCTGAGCATTGTGGGGTACCTGTGGGAGCTGGCTTGCCGGCGATAGGGCCGGGAAGGCCGTGCGAAAATCCCCAGGTTCGCTGTCATAAAAAACCCAACCGCGAGGATGGCAAATGGCCTACGCTGTGCTTTGTCTGGGTTGATTTGCGCCTTATCTGCTCTGTGACAGGGACTCCATGAAGGGACATCGCACTCTAGAAGCGCCAAAGCTGCTCGGCATCACCTGGCCCTTCATCGCCGTTGTGGTCTTCCAGGTAGCCTTGGGCAGCCTCAGCCTTTATACGCTCTCGGCCGTGCGTGCCTATGTCGCGGGCGAAAGCCTTTGGTCCAAGGCGCAGAAAGACGCCATCTACTACCTCAACCTGTACGCCGAAACCCGCGACGACAGCACCTACCATCGCTATCGCCAAGCCATCACCGTGCCCCAGGGCGACCACCAGCTGCGCGAAGTGCTGGACCAGCCCAGCCCCGACCTGGACGCCGCGCGCCAGGCCGTGCTGCAAGGCGGCAACCACCCCGACGATGTCGAGCGGATCATCTGGTTCTACCGCAACTTCCGCAACGTCAGTTACATGCAGACGGCCATCGACTACTGGGACATCGGCGACGACTACCTGGGCAAGCTGGATATGCTGGCCATGGAAATGCGCAGCAGCTTCGCCGCTGGCCCGGTGGACGCCCGCACGGTCAGCGACTGGAAGGCGCGCATCGTCACCATCAACGAAGGGGTAACCCCGGCCGCCAAAGCGTTCAGCGATGCCTTGGGCGAGGGCTCGCGCATGCTGCTGCGGGTGCTGCTGATCACCAACCTGCTGACCGCGATGTTCCTGATTGCCATTGCCTGGCGCCGCTCCAGCAAGCTGTTGGCCCAGCGCCAGGCCTTTGCCAGCGCCCTGCAGGAAGAAAAGGAGCGGGCGCAGATCACCCTGCAGGCCATTGGCGATGCGGTGATTACCGCTGACGTGGAAGGCAGTATCGGTTACATGAACCCCGCCGCCGAGCAACTGACCCACTGGCAGGCCGGTCATGCCCAGGGCCTGCCGCTGTCGGCGCTGTTCAGCCTGGTGGACGAGCAGGCCGAGGAAGACGGCCGCAGCCTGGTCGAACAGGTGCTCAGCGGCAGCCTCAAGGGTGGCGCCGAACATGCCCGGCTGATCCAGCGTCTGGACGGTAGCACCGTGTCGGTCAACCTGGTCGGTTCGCCGATCGTCAATGACGGCCAGGTCAGCGGCATCGTGCTGGTGCTGCACGACATGACCCAGGAGCGCCAGTACATCGCCAACCTGTCCTGGCAGGCGACCCACGATGCCCTGACCGGCCTGGCCAACCGCCGCGAGTTCGAATACCGCCTGGAACAGGCGCTCAATGACCTGGCGCGCCAGGCCGGGCGGCATTCGCTGATGTTCCTCGACCTCGACCAGTTCAAGCTGGTCAACGATACCTGCGGGCATGCCGCTGGCGACGAGCTGCTGCGGCACATCTGCGCCGTGCTGCAGTCCGGCCTGCGCGAGGGCGACACCCTGGCCCGGCTGGGTGGTGACGAATTCGGCGTGCTGCTGGAAAACTGCCCGCCCGACCAGGCCGAGCGCATTGCCGAGCAGCTGCGCCAGCTGGTGCAGAGCCTGCATTTCGTGTGGAAAGGGCGGCCGTTCGTCACCACCGTCAGTGTCGGCCTGGTGCACATGGCCCAGTCCCCCGGCACCCTCGAAACCTCGCTGCGCGCCGCCGACATGGCCTGCTACATGGCCAAGGAAAAGGGCCGCAACCGCGTGCAGGTGTACCATGCCGACGACAGCGAGCTGTCCATGCGCTTTGGCGAAATGGCCTGGATCCAGCGCTTGCACGTGGCCCTGGAAGAAAACCGCTTCTGCCTGTACGCCCAGGAAATCGCCCCGCTGAAAACCTTCGAAGGCCCCGGCCATATCGAGATCCTGCTACGCCTGCACGACGAAAGCGGCCGTACCATCCTGCCCAGCAGCTTCATCCCGGCGGCCGAGCGCTACGGCCTGATGACCGCGCTGGACCGCTGGGTTGTGCGCAATGTGTTCCTGGTCATCCGCCAGTGCCTGGACGAAGGGCGCGAGGGGCCGCTGTCGATCTGTGCGATCAACCTGTCGGGGTCGAGCATTGGCGATGACAAGTTCCTCGAATACCTGCAACGCCTGTTCGTCGAATACGCCATTCCGCCGCGGATGATCTGTTTCGAAATCACCGAAACCAGCGCCATAGCCAACCTTGGCAGCGCCATCCGCTTCATCAACGAGTTGAAGGGGCTGGGGTGTCGCTTCTCGCTCGATGATTTCTGCGCTGGCATGTCGTCGTTCGCCTATCTCAAGCATTTGCCCGTGGATTACCTGAAGATCGACGGTAGTTTCGTCAAGGACATGCTCGACGACCCGGTCAACCGGGCCATGGTCGAGGTCATCAACCACATCGGTCACGTAATGGGCAAGCGCACCATTGCCGAATTCGTCGAAACACCCTTGATCGAGCAGGCCTTGCAGGAAATTGGCGTGGATTACGCCCAGGGCTACCTCATCGAACGCCCCCAGGTGTTCACCTGTGACAGTCTGCAGCGCCAACGGATCGCCGCCCGGCCTCTGTTGCAGCGGGCACCTGGCACGTTTCGCTAGCTAGAAATCACAAGGATCAAGGAGCTGAAAGTGATTGACGCATTCGTTCGTATCGGGCCTTTGATGGATCCCGCCAGCTACCCCCAATGGGCCCAGCAACTGATTGAAGACTGCCGCGAGAGCAAGCGCCGGGTAGTGGAGCATGAGTTCTACGCGCGCCTGCGCGATGGCCAGTTGAAGCAATCGACCATTCGCCAGTACCTGATCGGTGGCTGGCCGGTGGTGGAGCAGTTTTCGCTGTACATGGCCCACAACCTGACCAAGACCCGCTATGGCCGTCATCAGGGCGAAGACATGGCGCGGCGCTGGCTGATGCGCAACATCCGTGTCGAGCTCAACCACGCCGACTACTGGGTGAACTGGTGCCAGGCGCATGGCGTGCACCTGCACGAGCTGCAGGCCCAGGATGTGCCGCCAGAGCTGAACGGCCTGAATGACTGGTGCTGGCGCGTGTGCGCCACCGAGAACCTGGCCATTTCCATGGCGGCGACCAACTACGCCATCGAAGGTGCGACCGGTGAATGGTCGGCGGTGGTGTGCTCCACCGACACCTATGCGCTGGGCTTCCCGGAGGATCAGCGCAAGCGGGCGATGAAGTGGCTGAAGATGCATGCCCAGTATGACGACGCGCACCCGTGGGAGGCGCTGGAGATCATCTGCACCCTGGCCGGCGAGAACCCGACCCAGGGGCTGCGCAATGAACTGCGCAAGGCGATTTGCAAGAGTTATGACTGCATGTACCTGTTCCTGGAGCGGTGCATGCAGCTGGAAGGGCGCCAGCAGGGGCGCATGCGCCCGGTGTTGGCAGCGGGCTGATCGCTCTCCAGTCCCGGCCTCTTCGCGGGTAAACCCGCTCCCACAAGTACTGCGCTGCCCTGATGGGCGGTGAATAACCCTGTGGGAGCGGGTTCACCCGCGAAAGGGCCGGTACAGGCAAAAGCCTTACTGGGCGTTGAACGCCTGCCCATTCACCCCTTTGCTGTCCGGCCCCATCAGGTACAGGTACACCGGCATGATCTCTTCCGGCAGCGGGTTGTTCTGCGGGTTCTCGCTGGGGTAGGCCTGTGCCCGCATCGCCGTGCGCGTGGCGCCCGGGTTGATGCTGTTGGAGCGCACCGGTGCCACGCCTTCCAGTTCATCGGCCAAGGTTTGCATCAGGCCCTCGGTGGCGAACTTGGACACGCCATAGGCGCCCCAGTAGGCCCGGCCCTTGCGCCCGACGCTGCTGCTGGTGAACACCACCGAAGCGTCTTCCGACAGCTTCAGCAGCGGCAGCAGGGTGCTGGTGAGCATGAAGGTGGCATCGACGTTGATGTGCATCACGCGCATGAAGTTGTCACCCGACAGCTGCTCCAGTGGCGTGCGCGGGCCGATGATCGAAGCGTTGTTCAGCAGGCCGTCGAGGCGGCCGAACTGGTCTTCGATCATCACCGCCAGTTCGTCGTACTGGTGGGGCAGGGCGGTTTCCAGGTTGAACGGGATCACCACCGGTTGCGGGTGCCCGGCGGCTTCGATCTGGTCGTAGACCTCGTTCAGGTTGGCCTCGGTCTTGCCCAGCAGCAGCACAGTGGCGCCCAGCGCAGCGTAGGCCTTGGCGGCAGCGGCGCCGATGCCGCGGCCGGCACCGGTAACCAGGATGACCCGGCCTTGCAGCAGGTCGGGGCGGGCGGTGTAGTCGAACATGGTAGGTCCTTCGAGTTCGTTGGCGCGGCACCGTCCCCTGTGGGAGCGGGTTTACCCGCGAATGCGCACTATCAGACGCCGGTGTCGCCTGGGCTGGCGCATTCGCGGGTGAACCCGCTCCCACAGGGGCTGTGCTGCGGTCTAGACAGGGTTAGCAGCCGCACAGCGCGCTGTCGATCACTTTGCGCAGTTCCAGCGGGTGGTCCACCACCACATCGGCGCCCCAGTTGTTGGGGTTGTCCTCTGGATGAATATAGCCGTAGCGCACCGCCGCCGTGCGGGTGCCGGCGTCGCGGCCAGACTCGATGTCGCGCAGGTCGTCGCCGACGAACAGTACGCTGGCCGGGTCCAGGCCGAGGGTCTTGCAGGCGAGGATCAGCGGCTCGGGGTCGGGCTTGCTGTTCTTGACGTGGTCCGGGCAGATCAGCAGCGCCGAACGCTCGGCCAGGCCCAGTTGCTGCATGATCGGCTCGGCGAAGCGCACCGGCTTGTTGGTGACCACGCCCCACAGCAGGTTGCCTTTCTCGATGTCGGCCAGCAGCTCGGCCATGCCGTCGAACAGCTTGCTGTGCACCGCGCAGTCGCGCTGGTAGCGCTCGAGGAACTCCAGGCGCAGGGCCTCGAAGCCTTCGGCATCCGGGCTCATGGCGAAGGTCGCGGCGACCATCGCCCGGGCGCCGCCGGAGATCACGTCGCGGATCAGCTTGTCATCGACGGCCGGCAGGCCGCGCTCGGCGAGCATGGCCTGGCAGATGGCGATGAAGTCCGGCGCCGTGTCGAGCAAGGTGCCGTCCATGTCGAAGAGTACTGCTTGCAAACGCATGCTTATTCCTCGCGCAGGGTCTGGATCATGTAGTTGACGTCGACGTCGCTGCTGAGCTTGTAGTGCTTGGTCAGCGGGTTGTAGGTCAGGCCGATGATGTCCTTCACCTGCAGGCCGGCAACGCGGCTCCAGGCGCCCAGCTCGGACGGGCGGATGAATTTCTTGAAGTCGTGGGTGCCGCGCGGCAGCATCTTCAGGATGTACTCGGCGCCGACGATGGCCAGCAGGTAGGCCTTGGGGTTGCGGTTGATGGTAGAGAAGAACACCTGGCCGCCAGGCTTGACCATGCGGTAGCAGGCGCGGATGACCGAAGACGGGTCGGGCACGTGCTCGAGCATTTCCAGGCAGGTGACCACGTCGAACTGTTCAGGCATTTCCTCGGCCAGGGCTTCGGCGGTGATCTGCCGGTATTCCACCTGCACGCCCGACTCCAGCTGGTGCAGCTGGGCCACGGCCAGTGGCGCTTCGCCCATGTCGATGCCGGTGACCGTGGCGCCGCGCAGGGCCATCGCCTCGCTGAGGATGCCGCCGCCGCAACCCACGTCCAGCACTTTCTTGCCGGCGAGGCTGGCGCGCTCGTCGATCCAGTTGACGCGCAGCGGGTTGATTTCGTGCAGCGGCTTGAACTCGCTTTCGCGGTCCCACCAGCGGTGGGCCAGCGCTTCGAACTTGGCGATTTCGGCGCGGTCGACGTTGCTCATTAGAACAGTCCTCTGAAACTTCGCAAAATTGCGCCGGAGTATACCCGAGCGCTCGGCCCCGAGGGTCGCTATAATCGCCGGCTTTTGATATCCGAACGACGGGGAGAGGCGATGCGCGAGCGACTTTTGGCGGCGGAGAAGGTGACCGGGATCCGCTGGCAGGGCGGCGTCTTGCACCTGCTCGACCAACGCCTGCTGCCGTCGGAAGAGCGCTGGCTGGCCTGCGACAATGTCGCGCAGGTGGCAGCGGCGATCCGCGACATGGCCGTGCGCGGCGCCTCGGCCATCGGCATTGCTGCGGCCTATGGCCTGGTGCTGGCCCTGGAAGAGCGGCTGGCCGAGGGTGGCGACTGGGAAATGGACCTGGAAGAAGACTTCCTTGTCCTGGCTGAAGCGCGCCCTACCGCCGCCAACCTGTTCTGGGCGCTGAACCGCATGCGTGAGCGCCTGCAGCGCCTGCGTCCGGACGAAGGCGTGCTGGCGGCGCTGGAGGCCGAAGCGGTGGCCATCCACGAAAGCGACCGGGAAGCCAACCTGACCATGGCCCAGCACGGTATCGAGCTGATCCGCCGCCACCAGGGCAACGCCCAGACCCTGCTCACCTACGGCAACGCCGGCGCCCTGGCCTGTGGTGGTTTCGGCACCGCGCTGGGGGTGATCCGCGCCGGTTACCTGGAGGGCATGGTCGAGCGTGTATACGCCGGCGAGACCCGCCCCTGGCTGCATGGCTCGCGCCTGACCGCCTGGGAGCTGGCCAACGAGGGCATTCCAGTGACCCTGTGCGCCGACTCGGCGCTGGCCCATCTGATGAAAAGCAAGGGCATCACCTGGGTGGTGGTGGGCGCGGACTGCATCGCCGCCAACGGCGACGTGGCCAGCAAGATCGGCACCTACCAGCTGGCGGTCAGCGCCATGCACCATGGCGTACGTTTCATGGTGGTGGCGCCGAGCACCAGCATCGACCTGAACCTGGCCACGGGCGAGGACATCCCGCTGGAAGAGCGCGCTGCCGACGAGTTGCTGGACATTGGCGGTACCCGCGTGGCGCCGGATGTCGAGGTGTTCAACCCGGTGTTCGACGTGACCCCGGCGGACTTGATCGACGTGATCGTGACCGAGCGCGGCATCGTCGAGCGGCCGGATGCCGCCAAACTGGCACAATTGATCTGCCGCAAGCGCCTGCACTGATAGTCGTAGCGCCTGTGCCGGCCTCTTCGCGGGTAAACCCGCTCCCACAGGGATAGCACAAGGCCTGAGGGCGGTGGTGTACCTGTGGGAGCGGGTTTACCCGCGAAGAGGCCGGCACAGGCTACAAAAAATCCAGATTCAACCTCGTGTGAGGCCACCTGCCACATCTCCCCACCGCCCCTGCCTTTGTGATAACATCCGGCAGTTTCCAAGACCGCCCACCACGGCGGCCTTCATTGCGCAGATCCATGGCACAACTCATTGATTTGTCGTAAGTCGTCGCACCCTTATGCGCTGCGGCGGCGAGCTTCGTTCGGCCCTTGATGGAGCTGCGAAGTTTCACCAGAAAAAGGAATCAGGCTTCTCATGGGCGAACTGGCCAAAGAAATCCTCCCGGTCAATATCGAAGACGAACTGAGACAGTCTTACCTCGACTACGCGATGAGCGTGATTGTCGGGCGAGCGCTGCCCGATGCGCGTGACGGCTTGAAGCCCGTGCATCGTCGCGTTCTCTATGCGATGAGCGAACTGGGCAACGACTGGAACAAGCCGTACAAGAAATCCGCCCGTGTGGTCGGTGACGTGATCGGTAAGTACCACCCGCACGGCGACACCGCGGTCTACGACACCATCGTGCGTATGGCCCAGCCGTTCTCGCTGCGCTACCTGCTGGTCGACGGCCAGGGCAACTTCGGTTCGGTGGACGGCGACAACGCCGCAGCCATGCGATACACCGAAGTGCGCATGGCCAAGCTGGCCCACGAGCTGCTGGCCGACCTGCACAAGGAGACCGTCGACTGGGTGCCCAACTACGACGGCACCGAGCAGATCCCGGCGGTCATGCCGACCCGTATTCCCAACCTGCTGGTCAACGGTTCCAGCGGTATTGCCGTGGGCATGGCGACCAACATCCCGCCGCACAACCTCGGCGAGGTCATCGATGGCTGCCTGGCACTCATCGACAACCCCGAAGTCACCATCGATGAGCTGATGCAGCACATCCCTGGCCCGGACTTCCCGACTGCCGGCCTGATCAACGGCCGCCAGGGCATCATCGAGGCCTATCGTACCGGTCGTGGTCGCATCTACATGCGTGCCCGCTCCGAGATCGAAGACATCGACAAGGTCGGTGGCCGCCAGCAGATCGTGGTTACCGAGCTGCCGTACCAGCTGAACAAGGCTCGCCTGATCGAGAAGATCGCCGAGCTGGTCAAAGAGAAGAAGATCGAAGGCATCACCGAGCTGCGCGACGAGTCCGACAAGGACGGCATGCGCATCGTCATCGAGCTGCGTCGCGGCGAGGTGCCGGAGGTGGTGCTCAACAACCTCTACCAGCAAACCCAGCTGCAGAGCGTATTCGGCATCAACGTGGTGGCCCTGGTCGACGGCCGTCCGCGCCTGCTCAACCTCAAGGACCTGCTCGAAGCGTTCGTGCGTCACCGCCGTGAAGTGGTGACCCGCCGTACCGTGTTCGAGCTGCGCAAGGCCCGCGAACGCGGCCATATCCTCGAAGGCCAGGCGGTCGCGCTGTCCAACATCGACCCGGTCATCGCCCTGATCAAGGCCTCGCCGACCCCGTCGGAAGCCAAGGAAGCCCTGATCTCCACTGCCTGGGAATCCAGTGCCGTGCAGGTCATGGTCGAGCGCGCCGGCGCCGATTCCTGCCGCCCCGAGGACCTGCCGGAGCAGTACGGCCTTCGTGAAGGCAAGTACTACCTGTCGCCGGAACAGGCCCAGGCCATTCTCGACCTGCGCCTGCACCGCCTGACCGGCCTCGAGCACGAGAAGCTGCTGGCCGAGTACCAGGAAATCCTCGAGCAGATCGGCGAACTGATCCGCATCCTCAGCAGCGCCGAGCGCCTGATGGAAGTGATCCGCGAAGAGCTGGAAGCCATCCGCGCCGAATATGGCGATGCCCGCCGTACCGAAATCCTCGATGCGCGCCACGACCTCAACTACGGCGACATGATCCCGGAAGAAGAGCGCGTGGTGACCATCTCCCACGGCGGCTACGCCAAGACCCAGCCGCTGTCCGCCTACCAGGCCCAGCGCCGTGGCGGCAAAGGCAAGTCGGCTACCGGGGTGAAGGACGAGGACTACGTCGAGCACCTGCTGGTTGCCAACAGCCATGCCACCCTGCTGCTGTTCTCCAGCAAGGGCAAGGTGTACTGGCTGAAGACCTACGACATCCCTGAAGCGTCCCGCGCCGCCCGCGGCCGCCCGCTGGTCAACCTGTTGCCGCTGGAGGAGGGTGAGCGCATCACCGCCATGCTGCAGATCGACCTCGAGGCCCTGCAGCAGAACGCTGACGCCGACGAAGAGCTGGAGGACGCGGAAGACACCGTGCTCGAAGGCGAAGTGGTCGAGGCCGAGGAAGTGGACGAGGAAGACGGCGACACCCCTGAGTGGGTGGCCGAGCCGACCGGCGCCTACATCTTCATGGCCACTGCTTCGGGTACCGTGAAGAAGACCCCGCTGGTGCAGTTCGCCCGTCCGCGCTCCAACGGCCTGATCGCTCTGAAGCTGAAGGAAGGTGACACCCTGATCGCCGCGGCCATCACCGACGGTGCCAAGGAAGTCATGATGTTCTCCGACGCCGGCAAGGTGATCCGCTTCGCTGAAAGCGTGGTGCGCGAGATGGGCCGTAACGCCCGTGGCGTGCGCGGCATGAAGCTGGGCAAGGGCCAGCAGATCATCTCCATGCTGATCCCGGAATCCGGCGCGCAGATCCTCACCGCCTCCGAGCGTGGCTTCGGCAAGCGCACACCGCTGTCCAAGTTCCCGCGTCGCGGCCGTGGTGGCCAGGGCGTGATCGCCATGGGTACCAAGGGGCGCAACGGCCTGCTGATCGGCGCCATCCAGGTGCAGGAAGGCGAAGAGATCATGCTGATCTCCGACCAGGGCACGCTGGTGCGTACCCGCGTTGGCGAAGTGTCCAGCCTGGGCCGTAACACCCAGGGCGTGACCTTGATCAAGCTGGCTACCGACGAGACGCTGGTGGGCCTGGAGCGCATCCAGGAGCCTTCCGAGGACGAACTCGATGATGTGATCGAGACGGACGAAGAGGGCGTCGAGGCTGAAGCGCCAGACAACGAAGAAGCTGCTGGTGCCGAAGAGGCCCCGCAGGAGTAAGCAAGCGTAAAACCCGAACGGGGCGACCAAGGTCGCCCCGTTTGACTGATCAGGCCAGGTCATTGGGGCCGCTGTGCGGCCCATCGCCGGCAAGCCGGGCTCCCACAGGTTCAGCGCGAGCTTTGAGGGTTGCGCGGCCCTTGTGGGAGCTGGCTTGCCTGCGATGGCCTGCAAGGCAGGCCCATGACAGGCGACACAGTTTTAGTTGGCCGGCACCGAATTACGATTTTGTACCATTTGGCAGAGCGAGAGTGGATGTGAGCAAACGAGCCTTTAACTTCTGCGCAGGCCCTGCCGCGCTTCCTGACGCTGTTCTGCAGCGCGCCCAGGCCGAGATGCTGGATTGGCGTGGCAAGGGCTTGTCGGTGATGGAAATGAGCCATCGCAGCGACGATTACGTGGCCATCGCCGAAAAGGCCGAGCAGGACCTGCGTGACCTGCTGTCCGTCCCCTCCAACTACAAGGTGCTGTTCCTGCAGGGCGGCGCCAGCCAGCAGTTCGCCGAAATCCCGCTGAACCTGCTGCCGGAAAACGGCACCGCCGACTACATCGAAACCGGCATCTGGTCGAAAAAGGCCATCGAGGAAGGGCGCCGCTTCGGCAACGTCAACGTCGCCGCCAGCGCCAAGCCCTACGATTACCTGGCCATCCCGGGCCAGAACGAGTGGAAGCTGACCAAGAACGCTGCCTACGTGCACTATGCGTCCAACGAGACCATCGGTGGCCTGCAGTTCGACTGGGTGCCGGAAACCGGTGACGTACCGCTGGTGGTCGACATGTCGTCCGACATTCTCTCGCGCCCGATCGACGTGTCGCAGTACGGCCTGATCTACGCCGGCGCGCAGAAGAACATCGGCCCGAGCGGCCTGGTAGTGGTGATCGTGCGCGAAGACCTGCTGGGCCGCGCCCGCAGCAGCTGCCCGACCATGCTCGACTACAAGGTCTCGGCCGACAACGGCTCGATGTACAACACCCCGGCCACCTACTCCTGGTACCTCTCGGGCCTGGTGTTCGAATGGCTGAAAGAGCAGGGTGGCGTCGATGCCATGGAGCAGCGCAACCGTGCCAAGAAAGACCGCCTGTACGGTTTCATCGACAGCAGCGAGTTCTACACCAACCCGATCAGCCACAACGCCCGTTCGTGGATGAACGTGCCGTTCCGCCTGGCTGACGAGCGTCTGGACAAGGCCTTCCTCGCCGGCGCCGATGCCCGTGGCCTGCTCAACCTCAAGGGCCACCGTTCGGTAGGCGGCATGCGCGCCTCCATCTACAACGCCCTGGGCCTTGAAGCAGTCGAAGCCCTGGTGGCCTACATGACCGAATTCGAGAAGGAGCACGGCTGATGTCCGAGCACGAACTGAAGGCGCTGCGCGTTCGCATCGACAGCCTCGACGAGAAGATCCTCGAGCTGATCAGCGAGCGCGCCCGTTGCGCCCAGGAAGTGGCCAAGGTCAAGACCGCTTCGCTGGCGGAAGGCGAGAAGCCGGTGTTCTACCGCCCCGAGCGTGAAGCAGCCGTGCTCAAGCGCGTGATGGAGCGCAACAAGGGCCCGCTGGACAACGAAGAGATGGCGCGGCTGTTCCGCGAAATCATGTCGTCGTGCCTGGCCCTGGAAGAGCCGCTGAAAATCGCCTACCTCGGCCCTGAAGGCACCTTCACCCAGGCAGCGGCCATGAAGCACTTCGGCCACGCGGTGATCAGCCGGCCGATGGCGGCCATCGACGAAGTGTTCCGCGAAGTGGCGGCCGGTGCCGTCAACTTCGGCGTGGTACCGGTGGAAAACTCCACCGAAGGCGCGGTCAGCCACACCCTGGACAGCTTCCTCGAGCACGACATGGTGATTTGCGGCGAGGTCGAGCTGCGCATCCACCACCACCTGCTGGTGGGCGAGAACACCAAGACCGACAGCATCACCCGCATCTACTCCCACGCCCAGTCGCTGGCCCAGTGCCGCAAGTGGCTGGACGCGCACTACCCGAATGTGGAGCGCGTGGCCGTGTCGAGCAATGCCGAGGCGGCCAAGCGGGTCAAGGGCGAGTGGAACTCGGCGGCGATCGCCGGCGACATGGCGGCCAACCTGTACGGTTTGACCCGCCTGGCCGAAAAGATCGAAGACCGCCCGGACAACTCCACGCGCTTCCTGATGATCGGCAGCCAGGAAGTGCCGCCGACCGGCGACGACAAGACCTCGATCATCGTTTCGATGAGCAACAAGCCGGGTGCCTTGCACGAGCTGCTGGTACCGTTCCACCAGAACGGCATCGACCTGACTCGCATCGAGACCCGCCCATCGCGCAGCGGCAAGTGGACCTACGTGTTCTTCATCGACTTCGTCGGCCACCACCGCGACCCGCTGATCAAGGCGGTGCTCGAGCAGATCAGCCAGGAGGCTGTGGCGCTGAAGGTGCTGGGTTCGTATCCGAAGGCGGTGCTTTGATCGAAGATTGCCGGGGCCGCTGTGCGGCCCATCGCCGGCAAGCCAGCTCCCACAGGGGCCGCACAAATCTCATGGCATGCGCCGTACCTGTGGGAGCTGGCTTGCCGGCGATGGGCTGCAAAGCAGCCCCCTGCGGTCTCAAAGACTGTCCTGACTTCTGAACAGGGTTCGCACCAGTGGTAAAAGCAGTAACAACCAAACCCGCACCAATCATCAACCGCCTGGTCGTGGTCGGCCTCGGCCTGATCGGTGGCTCGTTCGCCAAGGGCCTGCGTGAAAGCGGCCTGTGCCGCGAAGTGGTCGGTGTCGACCTGGACGCGCCCTCGCGCAAGCAGGCCGTGGCCCTGGGCGTGGTCGATCGCTGCGAGGAAGACCTTGCTGCCGCCTGTGTCGGTGCCGATGTCATCCAGCTGGCCGTGCCGATCCTGGCCATGGAAAAACTGCTGGCCCGCCTGGCCCAGCTCGACCTTGGCGATGCTGTCATCACCGACGTCGGCAGCGCCAAGGGCAACGTAGTGCGCGCCGCGCGGGAAGTGTTTGGGGGGCGCCTGCCGCGCTTCGTCCCCGGCCACCCCATCGCCGGCTCCGAGCAGAGCGGGGTAGAGGCCTCCAACGCCACCCTGTTCCGTCGGCACAAGGTCATCCTCACGCCGCTGGCCGAAACCGACCCGGCCGCCCTGGCCCTGGTCGACCGCCTGTGGCGCGAGCTGGGCGCCGATGTGGAGCACATGTCGGTCGAACGCCACGACGAAGTGCTTGCCGCCACCAGCCACCTGCCGCACCTGCTGGCCTTCGGCCTGGTCGATTCACTGGCCAAGCGCAATGAAAACCTCGAGATCTTCCGGTACGCTGCGGGAGGCTTCCGCGATTTCACGAGAATCGCCGGCAGCGACCCGACCATGTGGCACGACATCTTTCTCGCCAACCGCGACGCTGTCCTGCGCACGCTTGATACATATCGCAGCGATCTCGACGCCTTGCGCGACGCGATCGCTGAAGGGGACGGGCACCAGCTGCTGGGTGTATTCACCCGCGCACGCGTTGCCCGCGAGCATTTCAGTAAAATCCTGGCCCGCCGGGCCTATGTGGACGCTATGAACGCCAACGATCTGATTTTCCTGGCCCAACCGGGTGGCCGCCTGTCAGGGCGAATCCGCGTACCGGGCGACAAGTCGATTTCCCACCGCTCGATCATGCTCGGCTCGCTGGCCGAAGGCACCACCGAGGTCGAAGGCTTCCTCGAGGGTGAGGACGCGCTGGCGACCCTGCAGGCATTCCGTGACATGGGTGTGGTCATCGAAGGCCCCAACCACGGTCGCGTGACCATTCACGGCGTCGGCCTGCACGGCCTCAAGCCGCCACCCGGGCCGCTTTACGTGGGCAACTCGGGTACCTCGATGCGCCTGCTGTCGGGCCTGCTGGCCGGCCAGCCGTTCGACGTGACCATGACCGGCGACGCTTCGCTGTCCAAGCGCCCGATGAACCGTGTGGCCAACCCGCTGCGCGAAATGGGTGCCGTGGTCGAGACCGGCCCTGAAGGCCGCCCGCCGCTGACCATCCGCGGTGGCCACAAGCTCAAGGCGCTGACCTACACGCTGCCGATGGCCAGTGCCCAGGTCAAATCCTGCCTGCTGCTGGCCGGCCTGTACGCCGAAGGCAAGACCACCGTCACCGAGCCTGCGCCAACCCGTGACCACACCGAGCGCATGCTGCGCGGCTTCGGCTACAGCGTCGACAGCAACGGCCCGGTGGCCTCGCTGCAGTCCGGCGGCAAGCTCACTGCCACCCGTATCGAAGTACCGGCCGACATTTCCTCGGCAGCGTTCTTCCTGGTGGCGGCGTCCATCGCCGAAGGTTCCGAACTGGTGCTGGAGCACGTTGGCATCAACCCGACGCGTACCGGCGTGATCGACATCCTGCGCCTGATGGGCGGCGACATCACTCTGGAAAACCAGCGTGAAGTCGGCGGCGAGCCGGTGGCCGACCTGCGTGTGCGTGGTGCCAAGCTGAAGGGTATCGACATCCCTGAAGAGCTGGTGCCACTGGCCATCGACGAGTTCCCGGTGTTGTTCGTCGCCGCTGCCTGCGCCGAAGGGCGTACCGTGCTGCGTGGTGCCGAGGAGCTGCGGGTGAAGGAATCCGACCGTATCCAGGTCATGGCCGACGGTCTGATCACCCTGGGAATCAAGTGCGAGCCGACCCCGGACGGCATCATCATCGACGGCGGCCAGTTGGGCGGCGGCGAAGTGCATGGCCACGGTGACCACCGTATCGCCATGGCCTTCAGCGTTGCCTCGCTGCGCGCCAGCGCACCGATCCGCATCCACGATTGCGCCAACGTCGCCACCTCGTTCCCCAACTTCCTGGCGCTGTGCGCCGAGGTGGGCATCCGCGTGGCGGAAGAGGGCAAGTCGTGAGTGCCCTGGCGCCGGTCATCACCATCGACGGGCCAAGCGGCTCGGGCAAGGGTACGGTCGCCGGGCTGCTGGCCCGCGAGCTGGGCTGGAGGTTGCTGGACTCTGGCGCGCTGTACCGTCTGCTGGCGTTCAACGCCAGCAACCACGGCGTCGACCTGACCAACGAAGAGTTGCTGACCAAGCTTGCCGCCCATCTGGATGTGCAGTTCATCGCCGCCGAGCCCGGTAAGCTGCAACAGATCATCCTCGAGGGCGAGGACGTCAGCAACGTCATCCGCACCGAAACCGTCGGCGCCGGTGCCTCGATGGTTGCTTCGCTGCCGGCCGTGCGTGATGCGCTGCTGGTGCGCCAGCGCGAATTCCGCGAGGCGCCGGGCCTGATCGCCGACGGTCGCGACATGGGCACCGTGGTGTTCCCGGACGCGCCGTTGAAAGTCTTCCTCACCGCCAGCGCGGAGGAGCGGGCGCGTCGCCGCTACCTGCAGTTGAAGGGCAAGGGTGAAGATGTTAGTCTGTCGAGTCTGCTGGATGAGATTCGTGCGCGTGATGAGCGCGACACCCAACGTGCAGTGGCCCCGCTGAAGCCAGCGGTCGATGCCATTCAGTTGGACTCTACCGAGTTGTCCATCGAGCAGGTGTTGCAACGTATCAGGAGCGAGATCGCACTGCGCGACCTTCTCTGATAGCCAGGAAAGCAGGCAGGGGCACCAGTCAACGTCCTGCCGGCTTTCCTTTACTTAAAACAAACCCACATTGTCTGGAATGTGGCTATGGGCGTCTGTTTCGCCCGAATCTACAGGAATTAAAATGAGCGAAAGCTTTGCAGAACTCTTTGAAGAAAGCCTGAAAACCCTCAATCTTCAGCCGGGTGCCATCATCACCGGTATCGTTGTCGACATCGACGGCGACTGGGTTACCGTACACGCTGGCCTGAAGTCCGAGGGCGTCATCCCGCTCGAGCAGTTCTACAACGAAGCTGGCGAGCTGACCATCAAGGTCGGTGACGAAGTTCACGTTGCGCTGGACGCGGTCGAAGACGGCTTTGGCGAAACCAAACTGTCCCGTGAAAAAGCCAAGCGCGCCGAGTGCTGGATTGTTCTGGAAGCAGCTTTCGCCGCCGAAGAAGTGGTCAAGGGCGTTATCAACGGTAAGGTTAAGGGCGGCTTCACTGTCGACGTTAACGGCATCCGTGCGTTCCTGCCGGGCTCCCTGGTTGATGTCCGCCCTGTGCGCGACACCACCCACCTGGAAGGCAAAGAGCTGGAATTCAAGGTCATCAAGCTGGACCAGAAGCGCAACAACGTTGTCGTTTCCCGTCGCAGCGTGCTGGAAGCCGAGAACAGCGCCGAGCGCGAAGCCCTGCTGGAAACCCTGCAGGAAGGCCAACAGGTCAAGGGTATCGTCAAGAACCTCACCGACTACGGCGCCTTCGTGGACCTGGGCGGTATCGACGGCCTGCTGCACATCACCGACATGGCTTGGAAGCGCATCAAGCACCCATCGGAAATCGTTAACGTTGGCGACGAAGTCGACGTACGCGTTCTGAAGTTCGACCGTGAGCGCAACCGCGTTTCGCTGGGTCTGAAGCAGATGGGCGAAGATCCGTGGGTAGCTATCACTGCCCGTTACCCAGAAGGTACTCGCGTACAGGCTCGCGTTACCAACCTGACCGACTACGGCTGCTTCGCTGAGCTGGAAGAAGGCGTTGAAGGTCTGGTACACGTTTCCGAAATGGACTGGACCAACAAGAACATCCACCCGTCGAAAGTCGTTCAGGTTGGCGACGAAGTGGAAGTCATGGTTCTGGACATCGACGAAGAGCGTCGTCGTATCTCCCTGGGCATCAAGCAGTGCAAGTCCAACCCATGGGAAGACTTCTCCGGCCAGTTCAACAAGGGTGACAAGATCACCGGTACCATCAAGTCGATCACCGACTTCGGTATCTTCATCGGCCTGGACGGCGGCATCGACGGTCTGGTTCACCTGTCCGACATCTCCTGGAACGAAACCGGCGAAGAAGCCGTGCGTCGTTTCAAGAAGGGCGACGAGCTGGAAACCGTCATCCTGTCGGTCGACCCAGAGCGCGAGCGCATCTCCCTGGGCATCAAGCAGCTGGAAGACGATCCGTTCTCCAACTTCGTTGCTGTCAATGACAAGGGCGCTATCGTCAAGGGCATCGTGAAAGAAGTTGACGCCAAAGGCGCCATCGTCACTCTGGCCGACGACATCGAAGCTACTCTGAAAGCTTCCGAAATCAGCCGTGACCGCGTTGAAGACGCGCGTAACGTCCTGAAGGAAGGCGAAGAGATCGAAGCCAAGATCATCAGCGTTGACCGCAAGTCCCGCGTTATCAGCCTGTCCATCAAGTCGAAGGACGATGCTGAAGAGCGCGAAGCCATCCAGAGCCTGAAAAACGCTCCGGAAGCGGCTGCCGACACCACCATGGCTGCGCTGCTGCGCGAAGCAATGGCCAAGCAGAACTGAGTTCTGTTTGATCGGTAAAAAAGGGCGACCCTCGGGTCGCCCTTTTTTTATGTCGGAAATGGTCCATGTCGGAGGTGGATGATGTTGATGTTTGGCGACGTCATGAAAGGTCGCGGGCGTGATAACAATTTCCTGGTCATCAGGTTGCTGGCGGCAACCGCTGTGGTAGTTGGGCATTCCTTTGCGTTGTCCTACCTGGAGTGCCTGAGTTGTGCCGACCCGGCGTTGCTGCTGGGTATGCCGGTGCCGGTTCACAGCCTGGGCGTTGAAGTGTTCTTCATGGTCAGCGGGTTCTTGATCGCTGCCAGTGGTGAGCGCAATGGTGCCCGGGATTTCTACCTGGCGCGCGCACTGAGGATCTTGCCTGGTTTGCTGGTGTGTCTGCTGCTCATGGCCTTTGTGCTGGGGCCAGTGGTTACCTCGTTGCCGCTTGCCGAGTATTTCTCGAAAGGCCAGGTTTACAAGTACGTCTACAGCCCGCTGTTGATATTCAAGGATGCTCAGTTCGTGCTGCCCGGCGTGAGTTTTACTCCGAGGTTTCATGGGGTTTCGGTCAATGGCAGTTTGTGGACCATTCCGCTGGAAATGCGCATGTACCTGGTGCTGGGGGTATTGGTGCTGGTGGCCAGGGTTTGTCGATGGCCGATGGCAGGGCTGACGCTGGCGGCGCTGGTGATTGCGCTGGGGCTGCATACCCTGCATCCGGCTTATGGGGAGTACCCATTCAAGTTGGTGGTGTGTTTCCTGGCGGGTTCGGCGTTCTATTCGTGCCGGGCGGTGATCCCGCATGGGGGGTGGCTGCTGCTTGCCTGCGCCGGATTGTTCTTGCTGAGCAAGGGTGGGCGCTTCGAGGTGTTTACCTGCGCCATCCTGACGCTTTACGGCACCTTGTACTTTGCTTACTGCCCGCAGGTGAAGCTGCCTTCGTTGGTGCAGGATTACTCGTACGGTATCTACCTGTATGCATTTCCGATCCAGCAAGTGTTGGCGGGGGCAATGCCATGGGCCGGTCCCTACTGGTTGATGTTGGCTGCGGTGCCGGCGTCGTGGTTTGCGGGCTATGTTTCGTGGGAGCTGGTAGAGAAGCCTGCCTTGGCGATGCGAAAGCGCTTTTCCCAAGCGGTCTCCCGGGAACAATTGGCATAGGTGTTCAGGGTGTCGGTGTGCCCGCTGCGCTAGTGGCGGGCGCGCTCGGGTGCCGCCGGCTAGACCATCCCTGTAAAACTTCAATCTTGAATTTTTTTATTAAGTCAAGAACCACCCTGTTCAAATCCCTCCCAGCGTGCTACAAACTGGTTAAGCAATGATCTAGCTGCTTGATAACGAAGGGAAAAATATGACGAAGTCGGAGCTGATCGAACGTATTGTCACCCATCAGGGGCTGCTCTCGTCCAAGGACGTGGAGCTGGCCATCAAGACCATGCTTGAGCAGATGTCACAATGCCTTGCCACTGGCGATCGCATCGAGATTCGCGGTTTTGGCAGCTTCTCGCTGCACTATCGCGCCCCTCGCGTAGGCCGTAACCCGAAGACCGGCCAGTCGGTCAGCCTCGAAGGCAAGTTCGTGCCGCACTTCAAGCCTGGCAAGGAGTTGCGCGATCGGGTCAATGAAGAAGAACATGAGGCCCACACCTGATTCCACAAGGAGCAATCTGATGCGTAACCTCAAGCGCGCCCTGGCGGCGGTGTTCGTGCTGCTGTTGGCGGCTGTGGTGCTGTTCTTCGTGCTGGAGAACCAGCAAACCGTCTCGTTGGTCCTGTTCGGTTGGGCAGCCCCGGCCGTGCCAGTCGCCGTGCTGGTCCTGGCCGCCCTGGTCATTGGCCTGGCAGTCGGGCCGCTGCTGGGTGCCTACGGCGTGCAGCGCAGCAAGCGCAAGATCAGGGCTTCTGCCCGCCAGGCAGCACTGAACGGTAACTAAGGATATTTCCTACAACTGTTTGGGAAAGTCTCACCTATGCCTGTACCGGCCGTCATGGAGTAATAACGCACTTCATTTTCGGCCCAGGCGAGTGTGCGCAGCATGGAATATCCTGTCCTTTCCCATCACGGTGGTGCCCGTGGCGTCACCGGCTCATGCCATCAACTGCACCTCGCCCCGTCCACCAGCCTGCTGATCGACTGCGGCCTGGAGCAGGGCGCCGAGGCCGTGCCAGGCGCAGCATCGGCACCGTTGGGCTTCGACGTGCAGGGTATCCAGGCCCTGGTCATCACCCATGTGCATCTCGACCACGTAGGTCGCATTCCGGCATTGCTGGCTGCCGGCTACCGTGGCCCGATCCTGTGCAGCGAGCCGTCCGCCCGGCTGCTGCCTCTGGTGCTGGAAGATGCCTACAAGCTGAGTATCAGCAGTGAGCCCGCCCAAGTGGCGAGGTACCTGGAGTTCATCCGCGACCTGATCGAGCCGGTGCCTTTCGAGCAGTGGCACACCCTGGTCGAGCGCCCCGGCCTCGGTTGCCGCATTCGCCTGCAGCGCGCTGGTCATCTGCTGGGTTCGGCCTATGTCGAATGCGATGTGCAGCGTGAACAAGCCAATACCCGATATGTGTTCTCCGGTGACCTTGGTGCCGGTGGCAACCCTTTGCTGCGCCCTGTGCTGCCCCCGGAACGGGCCGATGTGCTGGTACTGGAAAGCACCTACGGCGACCGCCTGCACCCGCCTGCAGGCGACCGGCAGCAGCGGCTGGAAGCGGCCATCGACCGCGCCCTTGCCGACCAGGGCACGCTGCTCATTCCGGCCTTCAGTCTCGGCCGCACCCAGGAGCTGCTCTACGAGCTCGAAGGCATTCTTCATCGCAAGGCCTTGCTGAACAAGGCCGGCCCGGCCTCCGAGGGCGACCCGCTCGACTGGTCACAGCTGCCCATCATCCTTGACTCACCACTGGCCCAGCGCATTACCGGTGTGTACCGGGAGTTGCACGACTACTGGGATGCCGAAGCCAGGGCGCGCCTGGCCGAAGGGCGCGACCCGCTTGGCTTCAGCCAGTTGATCAGCGTGGACACCCATGCCCGCCACCAGCAGGTGGTCAATTACCTGAAGAGCACCGGGCGGCCGGCGATCGTGATTGCCGGCAATGGCATGTGTTCGGGTGGGCGCATCGTCAATTACCTCAAGGCCATGCTCGGGGATCCGCGGCACGAGGTTATGTTTGTCGGTTATCAGGCCAAGGGCACGCCGGGCGCGGTGATACAGGCGAGTGAAGGGGCGGAAGGGTTTGTGCAGATTGATCTGGATGGGCGGATGTATGAGGTGCGCGCAAAAGTCGTAACCTTGCCGGGCTACTCTGGTCATGCGGATCAGCAGGGGTTGGTTAGCTTCGCGCTGGATGGTGCGAAAGCCGCAAGGAAGGTTGTGCTGGTACATGGAGAAGCTCGGGCGAAATCAGCTTTGGCCGAAGCATTAAGCAAGCGCGGCGGTAGGGAGGTCGACGTCATGGTTGCCCAGTAGCGAGCCGCAGGCCGTCGGCTCGTGGGGCGGCGGTGGAACTTTGTTGACGGTATCTTTCTCTTAGATCGGATAAGTGCTAAAGCTGTAGGTCGTTTCGAGCGGTCTGCGGTGGATGAGCAAAATGCCGCTACGCTTAGCTTCAGCTGGTCTTTCGTCAGGTCAGCTGCAGCCAAGGCTAAGCCAAGCTGACATAGGAATCATGCAAATGGCCGGATCTAAGGAAAACGAGAACAAATGCGAAATGAACGTAGTCCCGGAGTCGAAAATGACGAAGTTGATGTTCTCGAGCTCTGGCATGTCTTGTGGAGTCGTAAACTGCTCATCCTTTCGTGCGTTGTTTTAGTTACTGCAGCTACTCTTGTTTATGTTTGGCTAAAGACGCCGATATATGAGGCCAAGTCTTTTATATTGCCACCTACCAAGAATGATATTGCCCAGTTGAACTATGGCCGCACTGAAGCCGGCGGCCTCAAAGCGTTTACACCCAAAGATGTTTATCAGATTTACCTGCGTTCCCTGCAATCCGAGTCACTGCGGCGCCAGTTTTTTCGCGCGGTCTATTTGCCTAATTTGCCAGAGGTCGCCCGCCAAGGCTCTCAAGATGCACTTTATGACCAGTTTGGCAAGGTATTGACTGTGGGGGCTGTGGCGGGAGATAGTGCCGAGCGCTTTTTGATCAGGGCGTTAAGCGACGACCCCAAGATGAGTGTGAAGTGGGTAACGCGTTTTTCGGAAATGGCCAGCGACCTTGCTAAAAAGACGCTGGTTGAAGATGCCGATACTGAAGTGAAGGTGCTGGTCAAGAACCTGGAGCAACAGATCCGCAGCGCACGAGATGCGGCGCACAAGCAGCGGGAAGATCAAATCGCCCGCCTTGAAGAGGCGCTGAAAGTTGCCAAGGCAGTGAACCTGAGCAAGCCCCCCATCATTGCCAGTGGCATGGATACTGAGGTGTCTGGCGGCATGCAGGGCGCACTGACCTACATGCGCGGTAGCCAGGCCCTTGAGGCAGAGCTTGCAAACCTTCGCACGCGGGAGTCCGATGACCCATTCGTCGCCGGTTTGCGGGAGATCCAGGAGAAACTCGACTTCTACCGCAACCTGCAGCTGAACCCTGCCGTGATCGAGGTGTTTCAGCAGGATGGTGCCATCGAGGTGCCTGATACCCCGGTCCGGCTGCGCAAATTGCTTATTGTCGTAGGGGGTGTGTTCGCAGGGCTGGTACTCGGTGTGCTCCTGGCCGCATTTACCCACCTGGTATCTACTGAAAGAGAGCGTCGTCTGGGGCGCGTTTGAGCTACCCCGCCCCCCCCGAGCCTGTATGCTGCGGGAAGAGTCGAACTGATAGTAATAAATTTCAACAAGAGGCTGGTTGCGTGAAGCTCATAGAAACAAATATCTCGGACGTAGTCGTTTTTGAACCTACCGTTTTCGAGGACGACAGGGGCTGGTTCTATGAGTCTTATAGCGAGCCTAAGTTTCATGCCTTGCTCAGTGCGCAAGGTATTACCCTTCCGCCTTCTTTTGTTCAGGAAAATTGCTCTTTATCCAAAAAGGGCGTCATGCGCGGCTTGCACTATCAGCTTTATCCATTTGCCCAAGGCAAGTTGGTAAGCGTGGTCAAGGGCGCAGTGTTCGACGTGGCAGTGGATATTCGAAAAGGCTCCCCTACCTTCGGGCAGTGGGTAGGCATGGAGCTGTCGGCGGCCAACCGCAAGATGATGTGGGTGCCTGAAGGCTTCGCCCATGGTTTTATCGCGCTGGAAGAAGATACGGTGTTTCAGTACCGCACGACCAATGTCTATTCCAAAGAGCATGAACGCAGCATTGCCTGGAATGACCCGGACCTTGCCATCGAATGGCCACAGCTGGAGGGGCTGCTGATCAGTGACAAGGATGCGATTGCGCCAACCCTTGCCGAGGCTGACTTGCCACCGCTGATCCTGAAAGGGCAGGCGGAAGACTTGGTACTACCGATCATTGGTGATGATCGCGGGAGCCTGATCAGTATTGAAAAGGCGTTGAATATCCCGTTTGCCATCCGTCGCGTCTACTACATCTTCGGTACCAAGGCCGGCGTCAGCCGCGGCTTCCATGCCCACCGGGATCTCCAGCAACTGATAATCTGCCTGGCCGGCAGTTGCCGCATGACCCTGGATGACGGTACCGGCCGAGTCGACCATATGCTTGACGCGCCACAGAAAGCCTTGCTGATCAAGAATATGGTCTGGCGTGAAATGCATGATTTCAGTGAAGACTGCGTACTCATGGTCATCGCCAGTGAAACCTACGACGAGCGTGATTACATTCGCAGTTACGATGACTTCAAGAGGCTGATCGCCCATGCCTAGCATTCATGCCTTGGCCGATGTACAAACCGATGCCATCGGTGAAAAAACCAGAGTCTGGCAATACGCGGTCATCCTCAAAGGTGCGCGAATTGGCAGCAACTGCAACATATGCGCCCACACCCTGATCGAAGGAGGGGTTGTAGTCGGGGACAACGTCACCGTGAAAAGTGGTGTGTTTCTGTGGGAGGGGCTCGTGATCGAGGACAATGTCTTCATTGGCCCCAATGCTACATTCACCAACGACAGAGTGCCGCGCTCCAAGTGTTACCCCGAGGCTTACGAAGTCACGGTGCTGAAGGAAGGCTGCAGCATCGGTGCAAACGCAACATTGCTCCCGGGCGTCACGATTGGTCGACATGCCATGGTAGGTGCCGGTGCCGTCGTGACAAAGGATGTACCTGATTACTGCGTGGTAGTGGGTAATCCGGCAAAAATAACAAGGGAGCTAGAGCATGGTTGATTTCCTGAATCTCAAGGCCGTCAATAAACAGTACCGCGAAGAATTGTTGCAAGCGTGTGCCGATGTCATCGATTCCGGCTGGTACATCGGCGGTAGCGCTCTGGCCCGCTTTGAAAGCAACTTTGCCGCTTATTGCGGTACCGCTCATTGCATTGGCGTGGCAAACGGCCTCGATGCGCTGACGTTGACCTTGACTGCCTGGAAACAGCTGGGGCGGGTGAAGCAGGGTGATGAAGTCATCGTCCCGGCCAATACCTACATTGCGAGCATCCTGGCAATCACCGCCAGTGGGCTTGAGCCTGTGCTCGTCGAACCTGACCCCGCAACCTTCAATATTGATACCTCCCTCATACGCCAAGCTATTACCGACAAGACGCGCGTCATCCTGCCGGTGCACCTGTATGGGCAAATTGCAGACATGAAGGCGATCACCGAGATTGCCGCCGAATACGGTTTGCTGGTACTCGAAGACTCGGCCCAGGCTCACGGTGCCTCAATCGATGGCAAGCGGGCGGGGAGCTGGGGGAATGCCTCGGGCTTCAGCTTCTATCCGGGTAAGAATCTGGGTGCGCTCGGCGATGCCGGGGCGATAACCACCTCGGATGCCGAGTTGGCGGAAGTGCTGCGCGCCCTCAGAAACTACGGCTCCCATGAGAAGTACAAGAACTTGTACGTCGGAGTGAACAGTCGTTTGGACGAGATCCAGGCGGCTATGCTGGACGTGAAGCTCAAGTATCTGGGTGAAGAAATCAGCCGGCGCCGGCACATCACCCAGTGCTACCGCGCGGGGATTCAAAATGCTCAAATCGTCCAGCCGCAAAATAGTGTTGTCGAGGAGCATGTCTGGCATCTGTATGTAGTACGCACGCCGCACAGAAACGATTTGCAGCAACATCTTCGCGAGCAAGGGATACAGACGCTGGTTCACTACCCAATCCCGCCTCACAGGCAGCAGGCTTACAGTCAGTACAACGGTTTGAGCCTGCCGCTGACTGAAAAAATTCATGATGAAGTGCTCAGCCTGCCTGTCGACCCCACCATGAGCGACGCGGATATTCAGACGGTCATCGATGCCTGCAACAGTTTTACTGTGTCCGGGCAATAATACATGACGTTGATCAAGACCAGTCTGCTGAATGCTATTGCTGTTTTTGTAAAGATGGCGACATTGCTGGGGCTCAACAAGGTGCTGGCCCTTTATGTAGGGCCAGCGGGTTACGCGGCGATCGGGCAATTGCAGAATGCCGTTACCATGTTCACGACACTGGCCAGCGGCGCTGTCAGCACAGGGGTAACCAAGTACACGGCGGAGTTTGCTGATCGGCCGGACGAACAACACAGGATCTGGCGAACTGCCGGGACGCTGTCACTGCTGGTTTCGTGTGTATTGGCAGTGCTGATCGTGGCCATGCGGGCACCATTGGCAGGTTGGTTTTTCAACGACGAAAAACTCGCCCCAGTGCTGGTGTGGTTTGCCGCTACCTTGGTATTTTTTGCTTTCAACTCTTTGCTGCTGGGCATTCTGAACGGCAAGAAAGACGTTCAGCGCTACGTGCTTGCCAATATTTCTGGCAGCCTGATATCGCTGGTGGTGACCTGTGCCCTGACCATCAGGCTGGGGTTGTACGGTGCGCTGGTTTCGCTGGCTGTGTACCAGTCGTTGAGCTTCGTGGCCACCTTGGTCATCTGCATGCGCACATCATGGTTCCGCCTCTCAGATTTCATCGGGGCGCTGGACAAGCAGTCCTTGTCCCGGCTGGCAAAGTTTGCCCTCATGGCCGTTGTGACAGCATGTTCTCTGCCCGTTTGCCATGTGTTCATCCGTGATTACCTGGGGGCGGAGTTCGGCTGGGATCACGCTGGTTACTGGGAGGCCATGTGGCGGTTGAGCACGGCCTATCTCATGTTGATCACCACGACGCTTGCGGTCTATTACCTGCCGAGGCTTTCGGAGCTTTCAGATGCAGGTGAACTTCGTCGGGAAATCATTCAGGGATACAAGCTCATCCTGCCCCTGACCATTGCTGCCGGCCTGGTTATCTACCTGCTCAGGGACTTCATCATCCATGTCCTTTTCTCGGCGTCATTCCTGCCCATGCGTGAGCTGTTCGCATGGCAGATGGTAGGGGACAGCTTGAAGGTCATCAGTTGGTTGATGGCCTACCTGATGCTCGGCAAGGCACTCACCCGGTTGTATCTGATTACCGAAGTCCTCTCGACGCTTTCGCTTTATGCTCTGACGGTCTATTTCACCCAGTTGTGGGGGTATGAAAAAGTTACCCTTGCATACGCGGCAAACTACCTGTTGTACGGAGTCGTGATGTATTTCTCGGTATTCCGTCGTTTGCACATTATTGTTGGCGATACGGCGCGGAGCTGAGTAGAGATGAAGGACGTCATCGAACAGTTACATGGGCGCATCCTTGGCGCTGAACCTGCCCAGGCATTGGTGCAGGCGCAGGTCTATGGGGCACTGCTCTGGGCGGTGGACCTGGGTATTTATGATGCCACCGCGCTGGAGCGCCACCTGGTGGCCCGATGCGCCAGCCAGGTCACGCTGCCGGCTGTCAGCAGCGTATCGCGCGGCTGCCTGCATGTGGTCAGCGAACCCTATATGCAAGGCGGGCACACCCGGCTGATGGAGCGCCTGGCGCACATGCACGAGGGGCCTGTGGGCCTGCTGGTCGCGCGCAGCGCCAAGCCCCAGGTGCTCGAACGCCTGGCAGGCTATTTCGCCCATATCGAGGTGGCGCGCGGCGATGACCCGTGTGCCCGCCTGCAGTCCATCGTCGACATCCTGGCCCAGTACGACAAGGTGGTGTTGCACATTCACCCGGACGACATCATCACCACCGTCGCCTGCGGCCTGCTGAAGCAACAACGTGGCGCCGCGCTGACAGTGTATTTCGTCAACCATGCCGACCACGTGTTCAGCTTTGGCGCGTCGGTGGCCGACGTGTATTTCGAGATCAGCGCCTACGGGCACCATCTGGACAAGAAAAAGCACCTATCCTGCCAGAAGAGCTTCCTGGCGATCCCGATCGAGACCAGCGGCGCCAGAGTGCCGGATGCCGTGCCAACCCATGAGCGGATCAAGGTGTTCAGCGCTGCCTCGGCGGCCAAGTACAAGCCCCACGGCGGCCTGGACATGCGTCCGTCGATCACGGCGATTCTTCAGCGCTTCCCCAATGCCGAGTGCTGGATCATCGGTGCCAACCCCCTGACCAACACCTGGTGGTGGACAGTGAAGCTGCGCTACCCCAAGCGCTTCTTCATCCGCCGCCACCTGCCGTACAAGGACTACCTGGCCTTTGCGGAAAAAGCCGACTTCTACCTGGACAGCTACCCTATACCCGGTGGCACGGCGTTCGCCGAGCAATTGCTCAAGGGCCGGCGTTGCGTGGGGCTGGTGGCGCCGATTCAGGGCTATTCCCCGGCAGACGGCCTGAAGGTGGCCAGCATCGACCAGCTGCTGGCCAGCATCGAACAACCCCGGCCCAGTGCCTCGGTGGTGGAAGCGGTGCAGCGGGTCAACTCGCTGGAGTCGGTGAAAGCGCGTTACCTGGCTTGCATCGAGCGGGGCGAATTCAGCGAGAACGAACTGGCAGCCATGTTGCCGTGGACGGGCAACCTCGATTTCATGAAACCGACAGGTAAGGTCACTAGCATGATCCCTGCGGATGTCTTCGACGCCCTGTGCCGCATAGACACGAACCTGGCGTTGCGAACCCTGTTTGCCTACGCCTGGGTGCCGAGAATCAAACTCTTGATCAAGGTCGTGCTGTTCCGGCTGGCCAGGCTGACCAGAGCGCGAGGGTGAGTGTGATCAGGATATTTATCGGCGTGCTGTTCTGCCTGCTGTTCTTCAGCGACTTCGTCGTGTTGACGCTGGGGCTGGGCAGTGTGTTTGCCGGTTGGCGAGAAATGATCAGCCTGCTGATGATCATGTGGCTGCTGCTGCGGGTGCTGGCCGGTGTCACGGCACGTGGCATGGTCAACCTCGAAGTCGGGCGGTGGTTGCTGGTCGTGCTGTTCTTCGTCTTCCTGTATCTGCTGTTCGGCGACCTTAGCGCGTCGTCGGTGCGCATGTTCCGCGCACTGGCCGTGCCGGTGTTCGTCGGCATGGCGGTGGCCATCTGGGCCCACGCGGTGTCGACCGAGAAGAAGCTGCGCCATGTGTACTGGTCGGTGCTGGCGATGAGCGTACTTACCGGCGCGTATGCGTTTTACCAGTACCTGACCATCGTCTCGGCCGAGCAGTTCTGGTACTGGCCGCTGCTTACCGCCAAAGGCTATGAGCTGCAACCCTACAACTCGATGCGTGACGGGCTGCCGCGGGTTTCCGGCTTCTTTACCGGCACGCTGGAGTTTTCTGCGGTAATCCTCAATACCGCCGCCATGACCCTGGCCGTGTTGCTCAGCGGGCGCAACTGGTCTTTGACCCGGCGCCTGCTGCTGAGTGTTGCCTTCCTGCTGCTGTGCGGGCTGATTGTGATCGGTTCGGTGCGTACGGCCATGATCGGCCTGGTGTGCATCTGCTCGATGCTGGTGGCGGCCCGGGTACTGCATACGGCCTGGCTGATCTCACTGCTGGGCTACCTGCAGTTCGTGGGCCTGACCGTGGCGATTTTCGCCTACCTGTCGATGGGCTACACCGAGGACTTGTCGGCACTGGACCGTGAGCGGCAGTGGCTGCACATGTTTGAGGTGCTTGGCGCGCACCCCATGGGCTATGGCTTTGGCGCGGTAGGCCCGGGCCAGCCGCACTGGTTCGATTCGTTCTGGCTCAACCTGCTGGCCACCTGCGGTCTGGTCGGCCTGCTGATCATGGCCGGGTTGATCCTCTGGTACCACAAGCTGGTGACGATCATCGTCCGGGACAGGCCTCACGGCAGCTCCTGGAAAAACGGCCTGGGCAACTTCGTGATTGCCAGCTATCCGTTCTTCCTGAGCTCGTTCTTTTTCCAGTCCTATACGAACAGTGTTGTCCTCTACATTTTCGCGATCGTGGTGATGGTGATCATTGGTGAAAACAGAAGAACAAAAGTTGAGCCTGGCAGTCCTGATCGTTCTGTATCGGAAAGCTAGCCAGGACTCGATTGCCCTGCAGTCGTTGCTCGCGCAGCAGGCGTTACTGCGTGACGAGGGTATCGACCTGCAGCTGTACGTCTGGAACAACTCCCCCGGCGTGGCACAGCCGTGCCCGGGCGTACGCTGGTACGAGGCGGACAACCAGCGGTTGTCGGTGGTCTACAACCAGGTGGCCGAACAGGCGTTTGCCGCCGGGGTCGACCTGTTCATGATCTCGGACGACGACACCAACTACTCGAACATCCGCCTGTCCAGCTGCCTGGCGCAGATCGGCCAGGTACGCCGTGCGCCAGGCGGCGAGCAGGTGGGCGTGTTCATGCCCCGGCTGGTCAGCCATGGGCAACTGGTCAGCCCCGGCAAGCGCTGGCTGTTCATGGGCCGCCTTACCCCCAACGTGGCCGCGGGGCTGGTGGACTCGAAAAACCTGCTGGGCATCAACAGTGGCCTGATCTTCACTTGCGAGTGCTTCCAGCGCATGACGCCTTTCTATGACGAGCGGTTGCGCTTCTATGCCACCGATACCGACTTTTTCATCCGCTACGAGGGTTATTTCCCCAAGGCCTGCGTGCTGGATGTGGAGATTGCCCACGACCTGTCCGAGCACAGTGCCGATACCCCCGAGCGTGCCTTGTTCCGCTTCGAGGAAATGATCCACGGGCTGCGTATCAGCTTCCATTCCCACGGCCTGCTGGAGCGAGGCCTGCTTGACCTGTACCTGGTCTATGCGGCCATTCGCAAAGCGGTGGCCTACCGCCGCCCGGCCTTCGTCAAGGCCTTGTTTACCCAGGTGAGGGCCGTGAAATGATGCATGCCTTGCTCGAAAAACTGGTGCTGCTGGTTAAAAAGCGCCCATTGGTTGTCGACCGGCGCATCTCGTCGGGCTATCTGCTGGGGCTGTTCGTGACCAAGCTGCTGATGGCCTGCCGCGGCGTGATCCGCCTGCGCCGGCGGCGCCTGGCGTTCATCGGCTCGGGGGTAACCCTGAAGGAAGTGGGCAAGATCGAGTACGGCCCGGGGCTGGTCATCGACCAGGGCTGCTTCGTCGATGCCTTGTCCAATGACGGCATCCGCTTCGGCACCGCCGTGTCGCTGAACAAGCACATCATCATCGAGTGCACCGGCAGCCTGGCCAACATCGGCAAGGGCCTGGTGATCGGCGACAACGTCGGCCTGGGTGCCGGCTGCTTCCTGGGCTGCGCCGGCGGCATCGAGATTGGCAGCGACACCATCATCGGCAACTTCGTCAGCTTCCATTCGGAAAACCACAACTTCGAAGACCCGCTGCAACCCATCCGCCTGCAGGGCGTGACCCGCCAGGGCATCAAGGTGGGCCGCAACTGCTGGATCGGCGCCAAGGTGACCGTACTCGATGGCGCGGTGATCGAAGACGGCTGCGTGTTCGCCGCAGGGGCGGTGGTGGCCGCGGGCGTGTACCGCAAGAATTCGATTTATGGCGGTGTGCCGGCCAAGTTCATCAAGGCGCGCGTAGCGGAAGAAGGGGTGGCATGAAAACGTTGCACTTTGTCCATCTGCTTAATGACTACAGCGGCAGCCCCCGGGTGTTGAACCAGACCATCACCGCGCTACAGCGACACGGCGCCGACTGCACCCTGCACGTGGGCAGCAGCGGCCACGGTGTGCTCGACGAGCTGCAGGTACGCACCTGCAGGTTTGCCTACAAGCGCTTCGACAACCGCTGGCTGACCTTGCTGGCGTATGCCGGCTCGCAGGTGGCGCTGTTCTTCAGCCTGTTGCGCCAGGTGCGGCCGGGGTCGATCGTGCTGGTTAACACCATGCTGCCCTTTGGTGCCGCCCTGGCCGCCCGTTTGCGCGGTGCCAAGGTGGTCTACCACGTGCACGAAACCTCCATCCGGCCTGCGCTGCTCAAGGCGTTCCTGCGCCGGGTGATTGCCGGCTGTGCCAGCAAGGTGGTCTACGTGTCGAAGTACCTGCAGGTACAAGAGGGCGTGGCCGGCGTGCCAGCGGTGACCGTGTACAACGGGCTGGCCGAGGGCTTCCAGCAGCAGGCAATGGCCACGCCGTACCAGCACTTGCACGACGGCAGCTTCAACGTGCTGATGCTGGCGTCGTTGAAGGGCTACAAAGGGGTGGACGAATTTGTCGCCCTGGCCACCGCACTGGCCGCGAACCCTGTGCTGAAATTCACCCTGGTGCTCAATGCCAGCCCGCAGGAAGTGGACGCCTACTTTGCCGGCAAGGTTCTGCCGCAAAACCTCATGCTCAGCCCGGCCAGTGCCGAGGTGGCGAAGTTCTACCGCAATGCCAGCCTGGTGCTGAACCTGTCCCATGTGGACGGCTGGGTTGAAACCTTTGGCCTGACCATTCTCGAGGCGATGGCTTTCGGCATCCCGACCATAGTGCCCCCGGTAGGCGGCCCGGTCGAACTGGTCAGTGACGGGGTTGAGGGCTACCAGATCGATTCGAAAAACCATGAACAACTGGTGCGCACCGTTGCGCGCCTGTCGCAGGACCCACAGGTGTGCCAGGCACTGTCCGAGTGCGCACGCAGGAAAGCGAGTGAGTTTTCCACTGCCAACTTCCAGAAAAAAATCGTGATGGTGTTTGATGACCTATAAGATTGCAGTGATTGGTACGGTCGGTTTACCCGCTCAATACGGTGGTTGGGAAACACTGACCGAGCAATTGGTGCGCAACCTGCCGGGTGACTGCGAACTCACCGTATATTGCAGTGCGCCCCATTACCCCCAGCGCCCGAAGTTTTTCGAGCGTGCCCGCCTGGTCTACCTGAACCTCAAGGCCAATGGCGTGCAAAGCATTCCGTACGATGTGCTGAGCATGCTGCACGCCTACCGCAAGCATGACCTGATGCTGATTCTGGGTGTTTCCGGCTGCATTGCCCTGCCATTCATGCGCCTGCTGACCCGCAAGCCGATCGTGGTGAACATCGACGGCTATGAATGGAAGCGCGCCAAGTGGTCCAACTTCGCCCGCTGGTTCCTGAAGTTGTCCGAAGCGGTGGCCGTGCGTTTTGCCCACGCGGTCATCACCGACAACAAGGTGTTGCAGGAATACGTGACCGCCGAATACAACAAACCCAGCGAACTGATTGCCTACGGTGGCGACCAGGCCCGGGCCGGCGAGCCAAGCGAGCAAGCCCGCCAGGCTTACCCCTTCCTGGGTGCGCCCTATGCCTTTACGGTGTGCCGCATCGAGCCGGAGAACAACATCCATGTCATTCTCGAAGCCTTCGCCGGCTCTGGCATGCCGCTGGCGATCATCGGCAACTGGAACCACAGCGAATACGGCGTGCAACTGCGCAAGCAATACGAAGGGGTAAGCAACATTCACCTGCTGGACCCGATCTACGACGTGGAGCAACTGAGCCCGCTGCGCAGCAATGCCACGGTGTACCTGCATGGCCACAGCGCCGGCGGCACCAACCCGTCGCTTGTCGAAGCCATGTGGCTGGGCCTGCCGGTGGTGGCCTTCGATGTGTCGTTCAACCGCGCCACCACCGAAGACCAGGCGCTGTACTTTGCCGACAGCACCTCGCTGCGCAACCACGCCCAAGCCCTGTTTGCCGATGAAGGCGCCCGTGCGCAGCTTTCGGCGCGCCTGCATGAAATTGCCAACCGCCGTTACCGATGGTCGGTGGTGGCAGACCAGTACCGTAGCGTGTTCACCCGCCTGCTAGGCCGGGCGGGGAGAGGCTGATGGCCGAGCAAGGCAACGGGCAACGGCCAGGTATCCTGGCCACCGGCGGTAGCGGTTTTGTCGGCAAGGTGTTGCTGCAACGGCTTGCTGCAGACACACGCTGGGCGCCGCGCGCGCTGGTACGGCAAGCGCCCGGCCAGCGGCTGGCGGGCGTCGACTACCGGCCATTCAGCGAACTGGCGGCGGTGGATGTTGCTTCAGGGCATTTCGAGCATGTCGACACCGTAATCCACCTGGCCTCCCGCGTGCACGTTATGCAGGAAACCGCCGCCGATCCGCTGGCCGAGTTCCGCCGGGTAAACGTGGAAGGTACCCTGAGCCTGGCCCGAGCCGCCGCCCAGGCCGGTGTGCGGCGCTTCATTTTTGCAAGCTCGGTGAAGGTGAACGGCGAAACCACCAACGGCCGCCAGCCGTTCACCGCCGATGAAACCCCCGCGCCTTCGGACCCGTACGGCATCTCCAAGCGCGAAGCCGAAGACGGCCTGCGCCAATTGGCGGCTGAAACCGGGCTGGAAGTGGTGATCGTGCGCCCGGTGCTGGTGTATGGTCCAGGCGTGAAAGCCAACTTCCGCAGCATGATGAACTGGCTGAGCAAAGGTGTGCCGCTGCCGTTTGGCGCCATCCACAACAAACGCAGCCTGGTGGCGTTGGACAACCTGGTGGACCTGCTGCTGACCTGCATCGACCACCCGGCCGCCGCCAACCAGACTTTTCTGGCAAGCGACGGCCACGACCTGTCCACCACCGAACTGCTGCAACGGTTGGGCAAGGCGCTGGGCAAGCCAGCCAGGTTGTTGCCCGTGCCCGCCGCCTGGTTGAAGGGCGCGGCCACCTTGGCCGGCAAGGCCGGGCTGGCCCAGCGCCTGTGCGGCTCGCTGCAGGTAGACATTGGCAAAACCCGTGAACTGCTGGGCTGGCAGCCCCCGCTGGATGTCGACCAGGCACTGCGGGCCACGGCACTCAACTTTCTGAAAGAGCAAGACAAATGATGGCATGGTGGCTTATCCCCCTGGTCGCAGGGGCATCCCTGCTTTTGACCGCAGTGCTGCGGCGCTACGCCCTGAACAAGCAGATCATCGACGTGCCCAACGCGCGCAGTTCGCACACCGTGCCCACCCCACGGGGTGGCGGTGTGGCCATTGTGCTGAGCTTTCTTGGCTGCCTGCCGCTGCTGGGCCTGGCGGGCGCTGTGCCGCTGCCGGCACTGGTTGCCATCGGCGGGGCAGGGGCACTGATCGCGGTAATCGGCTTCATGGACGACCACGGCCACATCGCTGCCCGCTGGCGCCTGCTTGGCCACTTCGCCGCGGCCGCCTGGATGCTGTACTGGCTGGGTGGCCTGGCGCCGCTGCAAGTGTTCGGCTTTACCCTGGACCTGCAGTGGTTCGGCTACATCCTGGCCGCGTTCTACAGCGTGTGGATGCTCAACCTGTATAACTTCATGGATGGTATCGACGGCATCGCCAGCGTCGAAGCGGTGACCGCCTGCCTGGGCATGGTGCTGCTCTCGGCCCTGGCCGGTGTGCCACAGTTGATGGCGTTGCCACTGTTGCTGGCCGCGGCCACGCTGGGCTTCCTGTTCTGGAACTTCCCACCGGCCAGGATCTTCATGGGTGACGCTGGCAGTGGCTTCCTTGGTATCGTGCTGGCAGGCCTGTCGCTGCAGGCGGCCTGGGCCGCGCCGCAGCTGTTCTGGTGCTGGCTGATCCTGTTGGGCGTGTTCGTGGTCGACGCTACCTTCACCCTGATCCGCCGCCTGCTGCGCGGCGACAAGGTGTACGAAGCGCACCGCAGCCACGCCTACCAGTTCGCCTCGCGCCACTATGGCAAGCACCTGCCGGTGACCTTGGCTGTGGCCGGGCTCAACCTGTTCTGGCTGCTGCCGGTGGCCTTGTGTGTGCTGTTGCTGGGCCTGGACGGCGTGTTGGGCGTGATCATCGCCTACCTGCCATTGGCGTTTCTGGCCGTGCGCTGGCGCGCCGGTGAACTCGAACACTAGCTAGAGTGATAGAAAGAAGACGCTAGACATGTCACTTTGCAACACTCTCAGAGGTTCTATGGATAAGCTGCGCTCAAGACTGCTTGGACTACCTCGACGCCACAAACGGCTGATCCAGGTAGCGACCGATGTAATTCTGGTCTGGTTCGCGCTGTGGCTGGCGTTTGTCGTGCGCCTGGGCATCGATGATCTGGCCAACCCTGTCCGTGATCACACCTGGCTGTTCATCACGGCGCCGATCATCTCGATCCCGCTGTTCATCCGCTTTGGTCTTTACCGGGCGGTGATGCGCTATTTCGGCAATGACGCACTGATCGCGATCATCAAGGCGGTGACCCTGTCGGCGCTGATCCTCGGTTTCATCATCTACTGGGCCAGCAACCACCAGAACGTGGTGCCGCGCTCGATCACCTTCAACTACTGGTGGCTGAGCCTGATCATGGTCGGCGGCCTGCGTCTGGCCATGCGCCAGTACTTCCTCGGCGACTGGTTTGCCACTGCCGTGCAGCACGTGCCCTTTGCCAACCGCGACGACGGCTTGCCACGGGTGGCCATCTACGGCGCCGGCTCGGCCGGTAACCAGCTGGTGGCGGCGCTGCGCATGGGCAAGGCCATGCGCCCGGTAGCGTTCATCGACGACGATGCCAGCATCACTGACCGAGTGATCGCCGGCCTGCAGGTGTACCAGCCGGAACAACTGCAACGCATGATCGACGATACCGGCGCCGAAGAAATCCTGCTGGCGCTGCCCTCGGTGAGCCGCAGCCGTCGCCGCGAAATCCTCAACCTGCTGGAAGGCTACCCGCTGCACGTGCGCAGTGTGCCCGGCTTCATGGACCTGGCCAGCGGCCGGGTCAAGGTGGACGACATCCAGGAGGTGGACATTGCCGACCTGCTGGGCCGTGACGCGGTACCGGCGCAAGGCGACCTGCTACAGCACTGCATCATCGACCAGACGGTCATGGTGACCGGTGCCGGCGGCTCTATCGGCTCCGAGCTGTGCCGCCAGATCCTCGGGCAGACACCGCGCACCCTGCTGTTGTTCGATCACAGCGAATTCAACCTGTACACCATTGCCGGCGAACTGGAGCAGCGCATCATTCGCGAAGGCCTGGCGGTGCAACTGATCCCCATCCTCGGCTCGGTCCGCGACCAGGCCAAGATGCTCGACGTGATGCGCGCCTGGCAGGTGGACACCGTGTACCACGCCGCTGCCTACAAGCATGTGCCGATTGTCGAGCACAACATTGCCGAAGGCCTGACGAACAACGTGTTCGGCACCCTGTACACCGCCCAGGCGGCGCTGCAGGCCGGCGTTGCCAACTTCGTGCTGATTTCCACCGACAAGGCCGTGCGCCCCACCAACGTGATGGGCAGTACCAAGCGCCTGGCCGAAATGGTGCTGCAGGCCCTTAGCCGTGAGCTGGCGCCGGTACTGATGGGCGAAACCGGCAATGTCTCACAGGTGAACAAGACCCGCTTCACCATGGTGCGTTTCGGCAACGTGCTGGGCTCGTCGGGCTCGGTCATTCCGCTGTTCCACAAGCAGATCAAGGCCGGTGGGCCGCTGACCGTGACCCACCCGAAAATCACCCGCTACTTCATGACCATCCCCGAGGCCGCGCAGCTGGTGATCCAGGCCGGTTCCATGGGGCAGGGCGGCGATGTGTTCGTGCTGGACATGGGCGAACCAGTGAAGATCGTGGAACTGGCGGAAAAGATGATTCACCTGTCCGGCTTCAGCATCCGCTCCGAGCGCAACCCGCTGGGCGACATCGCCATCAACTTCACCGGCCTGCGCCCGGGCGAGAAGTTGTACGAAGAGCTGCTGATCGGCGACAACGTGATTGCCACCCGCCACCCCATGATCATGAGCGCACACGAGGACTACCTGCCCTGGGATGTGCTGAAGCAGCGCCTTGACGCCCTGCGCGCGGCGACTGCGGAAGATGACTTTGCCACCGTGCGACAGCTGCTGCGTGACACCGTAAGCGGCTACGTGCCTGGCGGCGACATTGTGGACTGGCTGTACCAGCGCCGGCGCATGGAGCCCTGAACGCTGCACTTACAAAATGAACGGCGGTGCCGATACAGGAACGCCTACATGAACTTCAAACGCTGTGAAGTTTGAACGCGGGAATTGGGAAGAACTGAACGATGACTATTCTGGTAACTGGTGGTGCGGGCTTCATTGGCGCGAACTTCGTGCTGGACTGGCTGGCCGGCAATGACGAGCCCGTGGTCAACCTCGACAAACTCACCTACGCAGGCAACCTGCAGACCTTGAGCAGCCTGCAGAACGACGCGCGGCACATTTTCGTGCATGGCGACATTGGTGATTCCGCGCTGGTGGAACAGCTGCTGAAAACCCACCAGCCACGCGCCATCGTCAACTTTGCCGCCGAGTCCCACGTCGACCGCTCGATCCACGGCCCGGAAGACTTCATCGAAACCAACATCGTCGGCACCTTCCGCCTGCTGGAAGCCGTACGCGCCTACTGGGGCGGCCTGGATGAGCAATCGCGTCAGGCCTTCCGCTTCCTGCATGTGTCCACCGACGAAGTATATGGTTCGCTGGCCGCCGATGAACCGGCCTTCACCGAAACCCACCAGTACCAGCCCAACAGCCCGTACTCGGCCAGCAAGGCCGCCAGCGACCACCTGGTGCGCTCGTACCACCACACCTACGGCCTGCCGGTGCTGACCACCAACTGCTCGAACAACTACGGCCCTTACCACTTCCCGGAGAAGCTCATCCCGCTGATGATCGTCAACGCCCTGGCCGGCAAGCCGCTGCCGGTATACGGCGACGGCCAGCAGATTCGCGACTGGCTGTACGTCAAGGACCACTGCAGCGCCATCCGCCGCGTGCTGGAAGCCGGCAAGACCGGCGAGGTGTACAACGTGGGCGGCTGGAACGAAAAGCCCAACCTGGAAATCGTCAACCGCGTGTGCGCCCTGCTGGACGAACTGCGCCCCCGCGCCGACGGCAAGCCCTACGCCGAGCAGATCACTTACGTGACCGACCGCCCAGGCCATGACCGCCGCTACGCCATCGACGCCCGCAAGCTCGAGCGCGAACTGGGCTGGAAGCCTGCCGAAACCTTCGAAACCGGCATTCGCAAGACCGTGGCCTGGTACCTCGACAACCAGGAGTGGGTGCAGAACGTACAGTCCGGCAGCTACCGCGACTGGGTCGAGAAAAACTACGCAGGGCGCTCGGCATGAAGATTCTGCTACTGGGCAAGGACGGCCAGGTAGGTTGGGAGCTGCAACGCAGCCTGGCCCCGCTGGGCCAGGTGCTGGCGCTCAATTCCCGCAGCCAGGCACACTGCGGCGACCTGGCCAACCTGCCGGGCCTGGCCGAAACAGTGCGCGCCTACGCCCCCGATGTAATCGTCAACGCCGCCGCCTACACTGCCGTGGATAAAGCGGAGAGCGACCGTGAACAAGCCTTCAAGGTAAACGCCGAAGCCGTCGGCGTGCTGGCCCGCGCCGCCGCCGACTGCGGAGCATTGCTGGTGCATTACTCCACCGATTACGTGTTCCCAGGGCAGGGCACTCAAGCCTGGCGCGAAGACGACAGCGTCGGCCCACTGAATGCCTATGGCGAAAGCAAGCTGGCCGGCGAACAGGCCATCCAGGCCGCCGGTTGCCAGCACCTGATCTTCCGAACCTGCTGGGTGTATGCCGCACGCGGCAACAACTTCGCCAAGACCATGCTGCGCCTGGCTGCGGAACGCGACAGCCTGGGCGTGATCGACGACCAGCACGGCGCCCCGACCGGCGCCGAACTGATCGCCGACATCACCGCCCACGCCATCACCGCCACCCGCCGCGACCCGGCCCTGGCCGGCCTGTACCACCTGGCGGCGGCCGGCGAAACCACCTGGTGCGGCTACGCCCGTTACGTGCTGGAGCAGGCAGCGGCCTTGGGTGTGCCATTGAAAGCCCACGCCGAACAGGTCAACCCGTTGACCACCGACGCCTACCCGACCCCGGCCAAGCGGCCGGCCAACTCGCGTCTGGACACCCATAAACTGCAGCAAGCCTTTGCCCTGAACCTGCCAGACTGGCGCCTGGGTGTGGCTCGCATGCTTACGGAAATACACGAGAAATGACCACTATGAAGCGTAAAGGCATCATTCTGGCGGGCGGGTCGGGTACCCGTCTGCACCCCGCGACCCTGGCTATTTCCAAGCAGCTGCTGCCGGTCTACGACAAGCCGATGATCTACTACCCGTTGACCACCCTGATGCTGGCGGGTATCCAGGACATCCTGATCATCTCCACCCCGCAGGACACCCCGCGTTTCGAGCAACTGCTGGGCGACGGCCACCAGTGGGGCATCAACATCAGCTACGCCGTGCAGGCCTCGCCAGACGGCCTGGCGCAGGCCTTCCTGATTGGTGAAGGCTTCATTGGCAACGACCTGTCGGCACTGGTGCTGGGCGACAACATCTATTACGGCCACGACTTCCAGCAACTGCTGCGCAACGCCATGGATCGCGACGAAGGCGCCAGCGTGTTCGCCTACCACGTGCACGACCCCGAGCGTTACGGCGTGGTCGAGTTCGATGAGAAGGGCAAGGCGATCAGCTTGGAGGAGAAGCCGACCAAGCCGAAGTCCAGCTATGCCGTGACCGGGTTGTACTTCTACGACAAGGACGTGGTCGAGATTGCCAAAAGCATCAAGCCGTCTGCGCGGGGTGAGCTGGAGATTACCGATTTGAACCGGGTGTACCTGGAGCAGAACCGGTTGTCGGTGGAGATCATGGGGCGCGGGTATGCCTGGCTGGATACCGGGACGCATGACTCGTTGCTCGAGGCTAGTGGGTATATCGCGACCATTGAGCGGCGGCAGGGGTTGAAGGTGGCTTGTCCGGAAGAGGTGGCGTACAGGCAGGGGTGGATTGGGGCGGAGCAGTTGCTGAAGTTGGCTGAGCCGTTGGCTAAGAATGGCTATGGGCAGTATTTGAAGCGGCTGGTGCAGGATAGGGTTTATTGAGAGGGGGGCTCGGCCCTTGAGGTAATGGACCTCGAGGGCGTTGGACTGATAGGTTACTGTGCTGCGTCAATAGCCAAAATGTGGTAGGCCAATATCTGCGAGTGTTGATACCTTCCACTTTATGGACCTCCAGTGCTCTCTTGGTCAAATCGCTGTATAGTGGCCAAATTTTCTAGACGGGGAATGTGCGTCAGGCTTGTATTTATCGGTGCCGCTCCGGCTTAACCAGATCCAGTAAAAAGAAAGTCTTAACGCACTGCGTTGTTAAACCATAAACCATAATGCAAACTAAGAAATTCGCAGCGAACTCATAATGACATTGATAAGAAATGACATACAAGCGCTCAGGGGGCTAGCTGTAGCGCTAGTGGTGCTAGATCATATAGGTCTAAAATACTTAAAGAATGGATATCTCGGTGTTGATATTTTCTTTGTTATTTCGGGTTTTCTGATCACTTCAATTATATCTGGTAAACTCAAGGAGGGAAGTTTTTCGTTTTCGGAATTCTATCTTAGACGTGCGCGACGTTTGCTTCCTTCCGCATTCGCAACGATTGTACTAACGTCAATTGGGTCGGTGTTTTTCCTGAACTCAATTGAGCTTCAAGCACTACAGTCGCAGATCTTAGGTGCTCTTACCTTTAGTATTAATTTTGTTCTTTGGGGGCAAACAGGTTATTTTGATGTTTCTGCTGGCTATAAGCCGCTTTTGCATTTGTGGTCTCTAGCTGTCGAGGAACAGTTCTATCTTATCCTCCCTCTGCTGCTCATTATTTGCCCGCGGCGCCTGTGGCTGTATGCGATTACTACACTTATAGGTGTTAGTGCTGGGGCTTGTGCCTATTTAATGAGTGTCGATACAAGTGCTGCCTTTTACCTGCTGCCGTCGCGTGCATGGGAACTGCTTTTAGGCTCTGCAGGCGCGTTTTTGATACATAGTGGCAAAGTTAAGTCTTTCTCAAAAATTTTACTGGTCCCGTCTATAGTTGGGCTGCTAATAGTTCAATTCTTTAGTTCCGGTTTTCCGCATCCTGGGTTGGATGCAGTCATAGTTTGTGTTTTGACCTTGATTATCATACTGGCGTGTAGCCAGAAGCTTAATAGGTTGTGGTTGCTTAAGCCCGCTGCTCGTCTAGGTGATATTTCTTACCCGTTATACTTGGTTCATTGGCCGATTATAGTATTTATGAATAGTTCCTATATTGGGCCTATTCCTATCGGTACCAAGTTTGGTGTCGTTGTATTATCAGTGGTGCTCGCTATCTTCATGCACAAGGCCATTGAAAATCCCCTGCGGTTTGCTGGGAATCGGGTACTCCCGACACTGTCGGCCTATGCAGCAGCAGCTATAGTGGTGTTTGGATTCCACTTGGCAGTAATCGCTTTATCGAAGCCCACAATTGATTTTACTGTTAATCGCTTGCCCAATGTTGGTTTGGATAAGTTATGTGATAACTTTAACTTTACTGACAGCGCCAAATGCAAAACTAGCGAAAATCCTACCACACTAATTTGGGGGGATTCTTACGCAATGCACTCTGTCCCCGGCCTAGTGAGGTCGCAGAATATCGATCTGCGACAAGCTACTCTGAGTGCTTGCCCTCCGTTCATCGGATCTTCTCCCTATAATCCCAAGAATCCCTATCCTCAGAAAATAAAAAATTGCATCGCTTTTAATGATAAGGTGCTGCAATTTATTAAAGAGCATGATGAGATAAAGACTGTGATTCTCGGGGCGTCCTTTGCAGGATATGCAAATGTTGGCGGGAAGCTATCCGTCCGACAACAAAATGGCAGTGATAACCTGATAATTGACACAGGTCTTCCTAACCTAAAAAAAGATATTAAGAATACAATCGATGAAATTCGAGCGACAGGAAAAAACGTTGTAGTTATTTCCACAACTCCAGCGATATCTACACAGAACCTCAATTGTATGGAAAGAACACTAAGTGGCAAGATTAGTTTTGGAGATAACTTGGACTGTGGTAAGCCAAGAGTGATTTTTGATCGACAAACCAAAAATGTTCAAGAATTTTACAGCTACTTGGAGTCCGAACTGAATATAAAGGTCGTCAAGCTTTCGGATACACTATGCAACGCATTAAGCTGCGTAAGCATTCTTGATGGTATCCCTATTTATCGTGATGAAGGGCATTTGAGTGTGGTCGGGTCTGTTAAAGTATTCTCGCTTGCTCCTCAAGTCATTGAATGATCAAGGTTTAGTCTACGAGGGGACTCCCTAGTGATGTCGGGCTTCGTTATTTTGTACCTTTCATGATCTAACCTGTTAAGGTTGGCGTTTACGGATAGGTTGTAGAAGTTTCTGCCGAGGATTGTTTAGGCTCTGTACGAAATCCCGAGAGGCCTAATCGCCACCCCTCGTCCGCTGAGATCTTGTAGAGTTCCCGCGATCAACGGAAAGGAATTCTGCGATGGCTAAGCGTTACGTACTCTCGGATGAGGTGGTCGCCGATCTTTCCACTGAAATCCACGGCCCGGGGGCGACCTCGACCGAGTGACCGACTGCGTGCTCTGGGAGCTTTGCTCGGGTGCTGCGTGGCGAGATATGCCGGAGCACTTTGGCCCATGGTCAAGGTGTATTAACGGATTCGGGGCTGGCGAAACTAGGGGACATTCGATCAAATGCTAAAACGCTTGCACTTGAGACTGAACATCATCGAGTGCATGTTTGGCTGACTGTAAGAGTATTTCCGGATCGTGACACGCTTCGCAAGCTCGTGAAAAGCTATGCCACCATGGTGTCGCTAGCTTGTTCTATGACATCTTTTTTCGTACAGAGCCAAGCATGTAGCATTGCTCGAGCAGGCCTACCATATAATGTAGGGCCTGCTCGTACAGTTAGGGGAAGGCTTGGTCTCAAGTTAGACTGCTAGTCTTCTTGATATCTCGTTTCCATTTCAATAAGTCAGCATCACTGTTTTGAGTTAACCCCTTACCTGTCGTGGCATGCATGTTAAAGACAGTGTGGCTGTAATAAATGGCTTTAAGCTGCTTATAAGCAGCAAATAAAGCATTTTGGTCAATCCACCAGTTATTGTTCTCGTGGGAAATGGTGGAAACAAAATAGTCGCAAATTGATTTTGTGAAGAATAGCGCCGGTGCGCTTTGAGGGAGAAAGGTCCCAGCTGCTGCGATGTTGGTCCATGGGAATGACCTGGCACCGTCGCTTTTCAATGATAGCGCTAGCTCCTTGGCAGCAGCAATGCTCTTAATATCCTCGGCCATTGCGGGAGAAATGATCATGTCAATATCGAATACAAAGGCTTGGCAGTTTGTTTTTCTCAATATTTCATATGCTGCAACAAATCGAGCAGTCGCCGCAACCGGTAATAGTTCATGGCTAGTGCTGCCAAATATATAATAGCTATTCCGAGAGTGCTCTGCGCAAAGAGAATCAATCTCAGCTTTTATGGCGCAGCATTCATGTTGGTCGCCAATAATAAAAAATAAAAAGTCAACATCTAGCTTCTGCTCTAAAGCTGATCCAACTACTTGAAGTGAAAATTTATTAAAGTAATTAGGCTCGGCCGAGAAAATAAAAATGTTTTCCTTGTAGGAGTGCGAAATCTGGTGTAGGTCATTGCTTTCTACATTGATAACATTGAAGTAGTTGAGCGGTTTTCTTTGTTCGCGTAACGCCTTGATAGGATGGCGGAAAGTTGAACTTCCTCTGAGGAAATGTCCCATATGTTCTGTTAGGGGGTAGTTGGAATTAGCGAGAAATTTTTCAGCGGTATCCCATTCTTCAAGCACACTGGCGATGACACCTTTAATCAGTGAGTAGACATGATGCTTGATGTTGCCGCTTGAATAATGATAATCAAGATCACATTCAAGTTTGTCGTACCAACTTACTGGCGGGATGCCTAAGCTTGCATGTTCCCCTTTCCATCCATAGCTAGAGTTACATAGTATGTAGAAGCCATCAATCACCGAAAAGTTAAAAAGTTCGATGTTTTTGATGTTTAGTTCATGGATTTTTTCAAAGAAAATCTCATATGCCTGAACTTTTGTTTCTTTGTCATTGCAGGTATATATTGGGTTTTCAGATCTTGAAAATTTGGGGTTAATTGTCTCGGTGGCCAAGTTGGTGAAGAGAGTCTTTACTAAATTGTCTGGGGCGCGATCCACTGGCGATTCAGAAAGCGTTATTGTTTCGCTCTTGAATGACTTGACCTCAACATCTTCTTTGTCGAAGCGCAGAAATACTTGAGCTTGGAAGGTTGATTTTCCTTCAAATTTATCCCTAGGGATTTTGATTTGGTGAACCTTTGAATACCATATGACATCCTCTTTTACATTATCGAAAAAGCAATATATGGCGGCTTCAAAATCCTCTGCTCCGATTATATCGATAACTATGCCATGCTCTGCGAGTTTTACCTCTGTTGAGATGAGGTCAATTATGCAGTTCTTCATTTTGGCCCAATAACTGATGGTTTTTTGGAATTTAGTGATTGCATGTGGTTGCATCACCTATTATAAGTGTACATCTTTTTGGTTAATATAAAAAACTTGATATTATAGGTAGTGCCTAGTTCTTGCAATGCTAATAAGTTAATGCTAGTGGGGTTAGATCGTTCGATTAAGTATGGGCGTCTTGCTGATAACGTAAATAATGATATAGGAAATTATGAGGGTGGAAGTAATAGTTAGAGGTATCGAATATGTTGAATTTCCATATAATGCGGACATTTTAAAGCCAAATGTCCCGTACTTTAATGCTGTTATTATCATTGCATGCACTAAGTAGATGCCAAAGCTAAGGGTGCTGATTGAGGTTGCTAAGGTGGTCAGAATTTTTGGTAATTTAATTGCCGAATCGTCGGCTATGTACTTTATTAGTATCATCCACGCGCAGGCCGAAATAATAACAGTGGGGGCTAGGTAGTCATAGAGCGTGGCATCAAGAGAGCCTTTAAACTTACTTAAGTGATATGTTCCGTAAGTAGTAATTAAGAAAGAAGTCGCGATTGCAAAAGTCGATAGGATGGCATGCTTTCGCGTATATTTGAGCCTTCCTAAGTAGGCACCTAGGACTAGGTATCCCAAGAAACCAGTGAACAGGTTAAGTTCATACCGTGATCGAACGCCAAGCACTTTTTGCATCCAGGGCAGCAAGGCAACAACAGCAAACCAAATAATAATGAAGTAAAGAAGACTGCTGTTGCTGGCGCTGCTAGTGAAAGGTCTAATTATGGGAACCGCAAGATACAAACCTATGATTGAATAAATAAACCAAAGGTGATAGTAGGCTGGCGAAAAGAGTATCTCTACAATATTTTGGGAAGGGTCAAATTTGGCGCCTTCAAAATTAACCTTCCAGATTATATATAGCACGGACCATGCTACAAGTGGAGTTATAATTTTGTTGAGGCGTTTTTTAATAAAGCTCGTTATGGTTTCGTTTTTGTTTAGTAGTAGACAGCCGGAAATCATGAAAAAAATAGGGACACATGGCCTTACGAAAGAATCATAAAGGTTTCCTGTCATCCAGGAACTATTTACTGAGTTGTCAAACTTGTAGAGTAATGGCGCAGCGCTGTGCAATGTAATGACCATTAGCATAGCAATGGTTCGCAAGTAATGTATCCATATTAGATTTTGCATGATAAGTGATGCTGTAAGTTGTTATTTGGGTTTGTGCCATGACTACAAAAGGCCTAGCTCCAAAACGTAGGAGCTTAGCCTTAGTCTTAGTTAGATTTTTGATTCGTGCCAGTAAATGCTAGCAAAACTTAAATTTTTGCCATTAACGGAAGCAGACTTAAGGAAGACGCCAATTGTGGGGGCAGAGTACTTAGTGTAATTAAACTTCACACCTTCGGAACTAGGCAGCGAATATGGCGTGTAGCCAAGAGATTTGAGCTTGGACTCAAGCTCCGCTTGAACTATCTCAATACTTTCCGTGTATTGCAGTTTGTTAATATTTAGAGTGCCTTCTGCATTTGGTTTCTTCGAGCTATTAATGAATATGCCGGAAAGCACAATTTCCGAGCCATCTGGAAGTTTAACTTCTGTTGAAGCCGATTTCTCTTCGTTATTGCATCCAGCCAGCAGGGCCAAAGTGAAAAGGAAGGCGTATTTAATTTTCATGATTTGTTTGAAGTTTATAGTTGAGGTTGACGGTATTGTGGCGATTGTCGAGCATTCTCTGCATTAGAGTCTTTATTCAGAAAATCGGTATTGCGTGATTCTTTGGTACCCTCTTGGCTGGCATTGTCTGTATTTTTTCGGTAAAGATCATTCAAGCATGAAGATGTTGAGATTATATCTTTGGCCATTTCAATTTTTATCAGTGGCCTAGAGTACTGCTTAATGAACTCCAGGCGTGGGGTGGCGCGTAACTCGAGATTATAAAACGCGCTGATGGCGCTTTCAATGTCGCATGGTTTGAATAGGGCGATGTTTCGGATGCTGTTCCGAGCAAATCTAGCGGAAAACCCTGAAAGACCGGCCCAGATAGGCTTTTGGCTTGCGGCATATTCAAATAATTTAGAGGGCAGTACGCGACGGAAGGCTTTGAAGTCATTCAAATGTAGGAAAAGAATATCCGCCTCATCATATTTTTCCAATAACTCGGTCCTGTTCATCGGCGGATGGATAATCACATTCGTAACCTTTGATAAGCTAATAGCGGTTTCAAGCTTTTTTAACGTTCCGCCAGCTCCGATTATATGGAACTCGGCTTGCTGCTCGAGTTGCTTGGCTAGGCTCGGTATTATCAAATCTAGACCCTGCCCTGTACCAATATTCCCTGCGTACAAAATACGTTTTCTTACGGTTTCCAAATTCGGCGGCAAGAACTGAGGTGATGAGTTCTTTTCAAGAAAGATCTCGTCGACGCCGTTAGTAAACGTTGTAAACTCAAAACCTGGGTATCGGCCCTCAAAGTATGGGGTGAAACCAGGTGAAATTAAATTAACTCGCGTAGCGCTTTTGATAGTCCAGCGTTCTAGCATTGAGAAGAACAGAGCAATAGGTTTTCCGACTATATAGGGAAAAAGATCTGGAACCGTTTCTGCGAAAATATCTCGAATATCCAAGTAGAGCGGGGCTTTTGCTTTGCGGGAAACTATCGCCCCTAGAAGGGCAGTCATCAGCCTTGAAGATGTCGCAAAAACTAGATCGTAGCGTGATTTTTTTATCTGACTTAATACTCTCAGGGCGAAAATAGCAAAAGCGTATGCTTGGCCAATGAAACCTTTATGTCGAGGAACGGTAATCCGTCTAACATTAACTGTGGAGATGCGCTCAAAGCTTTCTGCCTCAGTTACATAGCTGTTATACCTGTTGGGTGTGGTCGTGATTATATCAATCTCAACCTCGTCTCCTAGCTTAGTGCGAAGCGCATTTACAAGCGCTTCAACCCTAAACGACCCAGCGGACAAGTCTGGGGGATAGTAAAATGTGAGCAGCAAGATCCGAGGTTTCATTTACGACGCCTTGCAGGAGTTTTCTTTTATTATCCTGCTATACATCTCACTAAGAAGGTTTTCTTGAGCCTCCCAGTTCAATGCCGAAGCTGATTCTATTGCTTTTTTCGAATAATGCTTTCGGAGTTCAGTGTCTCCAGCAAGCATATTAATAGCTTTTGCAAGCTCATCTTCCGATCCAGGGGGAACAAGCAAGCCTATCTCACCGTCGCGTACGATCTTTCTGATCTCTGGAAAATCTGTTGCAATTACTGGCAGCCCAGCGATGATATATTCAAATAATTTATTGGAGTCAGTTGTGTAGTGGTTAAGGCACGTGTTCTCAATGGGTTGCACACCGATATCGGCCGAAGCGGTGTAGGCAGGTAAGTCGGTGAGAGATAGAGTAGGTATGAAGTGCACTCTTTCTTGGAGATCGCGTTCATCGCGTAGCTCTTTCAATTGGGCCGTCAGTCGGCCGCCACCAATGAAAACGAAGTAGCAGTTGGGAACCTGTAGAGCAGTTTTAATAAGCTTTTCCAAGCCGCGACCTTGCTGCAGGCCTCCCTGATAAAGAACAATTGGCCAAGATTTGTTTAGTGAAAGTTCATCGCGAATTTTATTAGTTCGCTTGCTTATGGTCAGGCGTGGCCGGTTCTGCAGAACAACTGGGCGGTCAATGCTATAAGCTCTGGCGAAGAATTTTGCTCGCGCGGTTGTGGTTGTGATTGTTCCGTGTGCACGTGGCATTAAAACCTTTTCAATTTTGCCAACCATGTTTCTCAGGCTGCTGTAACCCTCACGACTTGTACTGATTTCGTGAGCATCATACACAAGCAAGGATCGGGCGAGCTTTGAGGCCAAGAAAGCTGTCGGTAGAGTATTTACATCATGTGCATGGATTACAGCAGGGCGATATCGCAACATTGCGAGCATCAGACCGCAATGAGTCCAAATTCTGGCAATCGCCCTTAGAATCAGAATTTTTAAGCTGAGCTTGTGATGATTTCCAGGTGGAGTAGGCGCGCCGTTAGTTGAAACGGTACCTTTTTTCCGCCAGCGCCACATTGGGCTGCGCGCAATCCGCTGGACCTCGACCCCATCTTCCAGAGTTTCAATCTCTTTTGTCACGCCAGGCGTATGCAGTGCAAATACTCGCACTCGATAGCCAGAGTGTTGCAGAGTCTGAGCTTCCTTCAAAACCCGAGCATCATTTAGGAATTCATTCCATACAATCATGGCTACTTTATTCATAGCGCACACTCAATCCTGGAAGTTGCAGGCTCATTCGAATCTAGAGAATTTAATAAATCATCTAGTAATTTCAGCGCGGAGCTGAAGTCTTTTCGCTGAATGTATTTTTCCAGTGTGGAAACACGGGCTGTGAGTATTACATCATCTATTTCTAGGTTAGCCAAAGACGAGCGTTTTGACTGCTGGTCACTCAAGATTTTCAGGAGTTTCTGGGTCTCAGCAATAGGCCAATTGCTTCCTATAGCCTCAAGTCGCCAATTGCCCCATTGTGAAATGCAGTAGTTAGAATCTTGAGATATCAAAAGCGACGAATTAGTAATGTCTAGTGAGACAACTTGTTTAGGTAGCGCAGCGATTTTAGACTTTACGGAAGGTATCAGTTCTACGAATCGGTTAACGCGCTCTCGGCTACCTTGATCTGTGCATGCCATCCGTAACGGGCTGATTGTATCAACATCAAATCGCTGCTCAAGGCTGGGGCGAGTACGACTGTAGCGAGTCAAAAGCTCATGAGAAGGCTCGCACATGATCAGTTGTTCTGAGATGCTGACAACACCCGCTCCAATCTCTCGGTGAACAGGATGGCGATGACCGTCGAGCACGAAAATATGGCACTTGGCTCCCTTGTAAGCATATTGGCCGAGCCATTCAAGTGATGGAAGACCATCTTGCAGTTCTATCAGGGTTTTTTCCTGGTCAGCAACATTTGAGATATTTGTCCCGAAAATTTTGAATAAGTATTCTTTTCTCTTATGGTTTTCCAGCGTTGATACGCGAAATGCCAACAGATCTGCAATCCCGGTTTGATGCCAATGGAACTCAAAGCTTGCCTGTTCATCGACTTTCATCAGTCGTAACAGGCTGGTAATCCATTCGGTTTGGCTCACTGAATCTTGCAACTCTTCAAGCCCGTTGGAGTTTTTTGGGCCTTCAAGCAACGGCTGAGAATGGTAAAAAAGCGCGTTCGCTTGGCGGTGCTGAAGCCGCAAGCTGATAATGTCAATAATCATGGTTGAAACACGCTGTAATCCCTGTCTAATGATTAGAACAGATATTACTGCGGTAAATATCTTCTCATGAGGTGATGTCAGGTAGTCCGAAACAAGATAATAAAAGCTGATCAAAAATCCAGAGGCGGAAAGCGCGTTAAGTATTGAGGTGTAGTTGCTGTTAAACTGCGTCCTGATAGATGTTGATTTATTGTAAATGACTACGCATATGCAAGTAATTAATGCAATATAGCTTGCAACGACAAGCATAAGTTTTGGGTAGATATATAACAGCGTTGCGCTGCAAACGGTGGCAAAAATGGCTCCCGATATAGCTCTGTTAAAGCGTGCAAATAGCTGTGTGGCTACTTTGTCTTGATTTTCAAATAGGCTAAGTTTAGAACTTTTTGATATCAGTGTATTGGTGCCGTGTTTGCAAAGTATTGCGATTATGATTTCACAAGCCAGGTACAGCGCGTAGCATAGGGCTGCTGCGCCGCTAAGAATAAAGATCAAGTGATCTTTCTTCAGGGTGTGCATTGCAGTCGGAAAGTAGTTTGGGATTTTTTCAGAACCAAGCAGAATTATGACCTTTAACGGCAGGAAAAAAGCTAGCAGTAAGAGGACTTGACTAAGCAAGGTGAATGCCTGGACCGAAAGAGTGGTTATTGGCACGACTCTCATGAATTTCGTGCCTAATGAGAGGCACCATCCAATGGTCAATTTTATCTCTTGCTCAAGTCTCATCTTGTCACGCATTCAATATGTTAGTGATTTAGGGTTTATTCCTGCCAGTAAATACTTGCAACGGTATTGTACTGCTTGCCATCGCTCTGTGTCGTAAAAACGGCGCCAATCGTTGGGGAGGATTTTTTGTAGTAATGGACTTTAAATTGTACGGTGTTGTTGGTTATGATTCTTCTGGTGTAGCCATTGCTTTTGAGCGCGCCGTAAAGGTCATTTTCAGCTATCTTGTCTATCCCTAAGTAAGTGAACTCATGCATTACTAAGAAGCCATCCCCATTGATTTTCTTTTGGGTTTTTACGTGTTTTCCCTGTAGCTGAATAGAACTTGAGTCCGTTAAATGCAGTGTTTTTATTTGTGCATCGGCGGAGCTAGGGGGATCAGAGCTTTCTTTTTCACAGCCGCCGAGGAGAACGAGCAATACTATAAAAAGATAATATGGCTTCATGTTGCCTGTCTCTCTCAGTTAGTTACCCGTGCAAGCAACTGCTTTGCGACGGTTTTATAGTAGTTGCCATGATAATGGTACGGGTAGTGTGACCACTTGTGCTGGTTGTTAGACACATGCTGGATTATCTTGGCGAAAAATTGTTTGGCAACGGTTTTGTAATAGGGAGTCCCAAAGTGATAGGGCGCGTAGGCCCAGCCAGGGACGCCGCCTGCCATAAGCCCAACTTCTCTACCGCCAATCTTTTCAACAGGAATGGCAGAGTCTTCAAGGCTGGCAAGCATAGGATCTATAATTGAGTTGTTAAGCTCAATCAGCTTTTCGAATGAAGTGCCTGAGAAGCTGGAAACTGTTTCTCTGCATTTGTACTGGCTCGCCCATGTTGCTTGATGAACAAAGATGTTAGGGCAGATGCTCGCGATGCGGTCTAGGAATGCAGGTAGGGCCCAAGTGCGGAGTTGCTGGGCCTCTTCGCTCCATGGTGCCTGCAATGTAAACTCTATATTGCAGCGCGACAAGGTTTTTAGCATTAGCGGGCTGGCAGAAACTACTGAGGTCCCTGTTGATGCTATACCAATACTTTCGTCAAAAAAATCTACGATAATGATATCGGGTCTAGCCTGGTCGAGCTGTTTCCAGTGCTCTTTCTTCGCGTCCCATTGCACGCGTTTTCCATCGGCTGAACTTGTATCAATGTTGAAGCGAGAGTCTAGACAGGGAGGGGCCATGTAGGAAATGACGGATGATTGAGACATATAGAAACAGATCTCAAATCGTTCCAGTGCATCACGTTGATTCTTGAATAAATTGAATGTTGCGCTCGAGCCTAAAATGGCAACACGAATCTTTCTCGTGTTTCCTTTTGCAGGATTTGGGCGAGATGCCTTTAGTTCGAGTCTGGCTTTTTGTGACAAAAGACGATTGAGCACCTCTTCATCAGTTCCAGAGGGATTTTGCTGTGCCTTTCTGATCTGCTGGCGAACAGTATTTAGCTTGTCCAAATACTTATGAGGCATCCCCAAAGGGGATTCCCGTAACAGTTGACTCAGGTATTCAAGACGACTTTGCTGCAGGCCAAAGCGTGCAAATAGTTTTGAGTCGAATCCCTTTACGCATTCAGGAGCGCCAAGGATGCGGGCTCGGGCGCCAAAAAAGTATGAGTCACTCAGAGGATGTTTAGTATAAAGATAAAGCGGTTCTTCTTGTGAAAGATGGATATGCTGGGCTGGGATGCGCTGTTGTTCAAGCGTCGAAATCACCAAGTGGTGTGCGTACTGGGTAATGGAGCGAGTTTTGGCCCCACGTGATTTGTCTACCATCGAAAGGGCTAGAGCCAAGGTCTCATATTCTACCGGGCGATAGCACTGATCCGAAGGTAAAAATTCTAATCCGTTTTTCAAAGATATCAGCAGAACTTCCGAAGCATTGCTTTCGGACGTTGCTTCTTTTTGAAGCAAGTCGATGACATGTTCGTGGACGCAGTCGTCGTCATCAATTCGGGAGGTTATGAGTACTGCCTCCTCGACACTTTTGATGATCGCCACGATTTCACGGTTGACCATGGTGTAGTCACTGACCTGAAGCGTACGGGCGTTCAGGTCTGTTTCACTGAGTAGCATTTCCAAGCGGGCGCGATGAAGGACGGGGAGCCCTTCATCAATGAAAATGACCCATTCGAATCCCTGGTTGCTCTGGTTCACCAAGGACGGAAGAACGGTATTGCTGAAGATCTCCAGCCTGTACGACAGCCACAGCTCATCCTTGATGCCGATGCCAAAATTGGTGAAAACAATATGCTTCAAAGCAGGTTTCATCATGTCATGAATGGTTCTGAATCACAGCGATTTCCCGCTCTGCCATCTTCTTAGCCGCGCTCTGCCCGCGAACTCGTTTGGCTGCAGCATTGGATTTTTCGACGAAAGTGTTGCCATTGAGGTACATATCCTCGATCGCTCTCGCCAGTTGTTCGTAGCTCTCCGGTTCGACTACGTACCCGGATGTGTTGTCGACGAACTCAGGAACGGCGGCGACGGCAGTAGTTACCGGAACGAGACCAGACGACATGGCTTCGTCACGGGATACACCTTGGGTATCCATGCGGCTTGGGCAAAGGAAGATGCCATAGTCCTTGTGCGTATCGGCAATTTCCGAGTGGTTGAGGAAGCCCTGTTGGATCTTGACGTTGCCGTAACTGCGCAGCGGCGCCAAGGTTTCGTCAAACAGCGGGCCGTCGCCGATCAGGCAGAACTGCATGTCGTTGAACCAGGATTTGCCCGCCAGGCTCTGGATCGCCTTCACGGTCAGGTCGTTGGCATAGGTCTTCGAGGTATATGGACGAATGGACAGCACTTTCTTGCGCTGCTCGGCCGCCTTCTCGCGATGGTCGAACAAGTCGGTGTTGATCGGGTTGTGAATGATTTCGAACTGGCCTTCCGGTAGGCGGAAGCCAAGATCTTCCATCACTTCTTCTGCGAAGTAGCGCGATACAAATACCAGTTTCAGGTTCGGGTGCATTGGTTGTAGCAGTTCGCGCCAGAACGTCATGCGTTTTTCGCTGGCGAGCTTACCCAGGCGCAGTTGCTCATCGGTGGTGAAGTTGTACTCACGACGCCACCAAGGCTGGATATCCGCACCATGTACCCAGACAGTGATGCGCGTGCTATTCAGGAACGGACGCAGCGTGTTCCACATCTGTTCGTCGAGGAAGTGCACGAGGATCGATTTGTAGCGATTTTTCTCGAGCATTTTTGTCAAGGTCGAAGCGCAGCCGGTAACCACATCGACGTTCTGGAACTCGTGGTAGCTGACCGTTTCGTTCGGTCGCAGACGGAATACGTCTACATGGACCCCACGCTCTTGGTAGGCCGTGACCCGGGTGTGCACGAACTTGTTGCGGTACAGGTCTGAGTAGGCCGGGTAGTGGTTGGTCAGTAGCAAGTGCTCTCCGCGGCCCATCATTTCAGATGGCTGCAGGTTGCGGTGCCCCAGGACCAATGCCTTCAGTTCAGTGCTGCCGGCAGAGTAGGCACGCAGACCGAAGCGAATGTAGACAGCTTCCGGTGGAATATCGGAAGTTTGGTTACGGTTGGCATGTTGCATCACGTGGCTGATGCGCTGCTTGTCGGCATCCAGGAACAGCACGACCAACTGCAGATTCAGGCCTGCCGTGCAGTCAACAAACAGCTTGAGGCGGCCATTGTCACAGCCCAGTTCATCTACACGGACTTCCTGCTGGGCATAGATATATTCATGCTTGCCGTCGGCCAGCTTGGAGTGTATACGCCAAGTATCGCCATCAACGACCAGGTCAACGAACTTGTTACGGATGATGCCAAACATCTCAGCCAAACCGCGCCCCGTGATTTCCGGTGCGTCATGGCTGATCTGTAGCGGGGCAATGGATTGTGCACGCGCTTGCAGTTGATCGATGGTCATACCGAGGTTCAGCTCAAGGTCGTTGACCTTGGCACTGATGCTCTCATGCTGTGTAGCACCGTTCTCGCAATAGTTGAACGGATCGATGGCCAAGCCTTGGTCATGGGTGTACTGCAGCGACGACAGGTTCTTCAGCCAGCTGCGTAGCGGCTGTTCGGCAACGACTTCGGTAGCAACCAGCGAACGGCGTGCGCTCAGGGTCTGGGTCGGGCGGTAGGCTTGTTCGTTCGACAGCAGTTCGGCATTTTGGCTCTTGCAGGTGAAGTGGGCCGCCTTACCGACTACCTGGGCTCGGCTGTATCGGGTTGCCAGCGCCAAGTCGAGCAGGTAGTTCGGGCCATAGTAGTCGCCGGGTACAAAGGCGGCCACCCAAGGTGAATTGCCAACCAGCTCTCCCAGCGAGGTCTTTTTCAACTGCGCAGGCTTGAGCACCAGGATGCGTGGATCGTCGCTGACGATGCTCCCCAGGTAGGCATCACTGATGATGACCATGCGCACCTGGCTGTAGGTTTGGCGGTTCAGGTGAGCGCGCAGCATATCGAACTGCTCGCGATCCTGGGCTTCACCGATGACCACGATCTCCGGCAAGCGCTGGGCTTTCGCGGTACCAGTGACCTTGTTCATCACGTATTCGAGACGCTGGGTGTAGGTGTGCTCCTGCATCACTTTGCGCAGGGCAGCCAAACGCAGCTTGTCGCTATTAAGCGGGTCTTCGGCCAACAGCTGCAGGCGGCGCAGCATTTCCTCGCCATTGTCGGTGGTGACGACTAGGTCGCCGAACAACAGGCGCACACCGCGCGAGAAGTTGCTGACAGTGATGGTGTTGCAGCCCAGCAGCTCGAACACTCGACGCGCGAACATCGATTGCGATTGCTTGATCGAGTTCAGGTTGATCGCATAGCGGTAGCCCTTGTAAGCAGTATCGATTTTTTCGAAGGGCAGGGTACCGACGATGTACGGCTGGTATTCCTCGGGGAACTGGTAGTTGACGTCGTTCTTGCCGAAGTTTCGGTCGAAGATCTCCAGCGGGCGGAACTTAGGTAGCTCGCAGACGAAGTTGCCCAGATCGCGGGTACGCTCCGGGTAACGGACGTAGTAGGCACCGGCAAAGCAGAAGGCGTCTTTGCGCTCGTACAGCTCGATCGGGTTGTGCAGTGCTGGCTGGCAGGCGAACGGCAGCAGGTAGACGCGGTCGTGTCCGAGCGCACCTTTGTAGCGGTGGATGCAGTCGATGTCGGTGGTGAACACATGGTCGAACTGCTTGGCAGTGGTCAGGAAGGTCTCGAAGTGGACCGGGTCTTCCTTGTTCCAGAACACAGTTGGAACCTTGTTCTGACGGCACCAGGCCAGAATGTCCTGTAGCTCCTGGCTGTTGTGGCCAACCTTGTTGCCCCACAGATCGTCCTTGCCGCGCCAGGCGGATTCGATGAACAGCAGCTCTGGGCCGAAGCCGTCGATCTCGGCTTTCCAGTTGGCGGGTGTCAGCGGCATCAGGTCGCATTCGTAGCGATAGGAGCCGAAGGTGAACTCGTCCATCACGCACGCCACTTTTAGGCGGCTGACGGGCTGGTCGACTTGGCGCAGTAGGGTCGTGCGGGCCTGCTCACTGGTTGCCAGAGCGGTTGGCAGCTTGAGGTAATTTTCGTCCTGAGCCGGTACCGGTGGCAGCAACACCTTGCGCGGCTCGTTGGCCAGCAGCTTCTGCTCGTTTTGCTGGCGCTGCTGGCTAGCTTTACGGTACAGGCGCAGCAGGCGTACTGGCAGCTTGACCAAGCCGCCCAGCGAGGTGGCGCTGTTCTTGATCTGGTAGCCAAGCTGATAGGTCATGCTTGCGCGGGTTTTCACTAGGCGCTGCTCTGCCAGGTGGCGTTGGGTGTTGGCGCGACCGAGGTTTTCATTGAGCTCGTCGATCTTGCGCTGCTGAGCGGCGCTGCGCTCTAGCAATTGACTGAGGCTGGCCTTCAATTGTGGGATTTGTTCGCCTGTCAGGGTGCGGTACTTCATGTTTGCCGCACCAAGGCCTGCCTTGGACGAATTGAGCTCGGCCTCTAGCTGCTGACGCAGGCCTTGCCATTGCTCATTCGTTGCAGCAAGGCTGACCTCGGCTGCTTGGCGGCTGGCGCTTTCGAGCATCAATTGCTCTTCAAGATCCGTTTTAGCTTGATTGAGGGCAGTTATGGTATTTGCTTGGCCCGCCGTGACTTCTTCGGCTTCCGTAATAGCCGCGGTCAATGCTTGCACCTGGTCTTCTAGCTCACTGCGGTGTTCAAGCAGCGCATTGATTGTGTGGACTTGGGCCGCATGCTCACGTTCGGTACGAGCTTGAATTTCATTCATATCTCTCAACCGGGCTTCCAGTTGAGATTGGCTAGCTTGCAAAGCCGTAATAGTTTCGTTCTGAGCATCTTGTCTCTGCAGGCTCAGAGTCTGCAGTTCATTCATGGCCTGGCGATGGTTTTTCAGCTCGAGTTCCAGTTCAGCCTGGCGCATGTGCAGCGCTGCGTTGGTGTTGGTCTGTTCGTCAATTACTTGTTGACTTTGAGCCAGCAAGTCACTTGTGTGTCGCGCTTGGCTTTCCAGTTCAGCTTCAAGCTCTGCCTGACGTCCATGTAGGGCAGTAATAGTTTCAAGATGGGCAGCACTTGTTTGTTGGGCTTGGAGGTGTTGCCCGGTTAGCTTTTGTAGCTGTTGTTTGGCCTCTTGAAGCTCGCGAGCAAGCGCTTGCGCCTTATCAGCTTCAGGTTTTACTTGAGCAAAGGTTTCAGTAACTGCACGGTACTTTTTGTTGGCTTCTTCCAATCGTTGCTTGATGTCTTCGAGTTCCTTGACACGTTGGGCCTCGACTTCAAGGACTTCATGGTAGGTCTTTTGCAACGCTGCAATATCTGCATCGCGTGTATGCAGTTGCTTTGAAAGCGCGTCAGCTTTTTGCGCCTCCGGCTTGAGCTGGCCAATCTGTTCCGTAGCACTGCGATACTTTTTGTTCGCTTCATCCAGACGCTTGCTAATTGCGCCGAGATTTCCCCGCAAAGTGCGCTCGATGGCTTCGAACGCCTTTTCCAGTTCACGAACGCGATCAACAGTCAGCGAGTCGATTTCACCTGGCTTGTGCGTTTCGCTCTTCACCGCAACGATGCCCAGCCACTTGCCGAGCACCTTGACTTCGACAATCTGCAAGTGCTCGGCCAGCAACCGGAACGGTTCCATCAGGTAGAACGTGTGCTTGTGGTCAATGAAGTCATTGACCCCGAACGGCACGGTAATCACCAGGCGGCCACCCTGCTTGAGCAGGTCGTGGGCCTTTTCGACGAACAGTTCCGGTCGCACCAGGTGTTCGAGCACTTCACTGATGACAATGGTTTCCGGTTCAACCTCGAGCGTGTCCAGCGCGAGGAAGTCTGAATTGATATACGTGACGTTCTGCTGGATGTGGGCCGGTTCGGCAGACAGGTAACCCTTGGCCTCTGCGATGGCCTGCGGGCTGGTATCCACACCGGTGACCTGGCAGCCTTCACGTGCCAGCAGCAGGGGCACGATGCCCTGCGAGCAGCCGACATCCAGGATCCGGCGCCCTTTGACCTGGGCGCAGATCCAATGGATGCGGGACTGCGTTTCCCGCATGAACTGCTCCCCCAGCTTGCCGTAATAGGCTTCCATCACACGGTCATGAATATCGGCCAAAGGTGAAGGCAGCTCTGTGGTCACGGTAGGTTTCTCAAGCGTGGGGTTGTTCATGCGGTTTGCTCCATCAAGCCTGGGTAACGCCGGCGGCGTCGATCACGAATGCCGCGTCGCGCACGTTGAAGGTGCCGCGGAATTCGCGGTGCTTCACCAGCAGTACGTGGATGTCGGCGCTGTCCTGGGCAAAGTCGAAGTCCACATGCTCGTGGCGCGCCAGGCGCTGCGGCAGGGCTTCGATGTTCGGCTCGACCAGTTGCAGGGTGGCTTCCAGCTCGTTGCCCAGGCGTTCGGCAATGCTCAGGGCAGGGCTTTCGCGCAGGTCGTCGATGTCGGCCTTGAAGGCCAGGCCGTAGCAGGCAATTTTCACTTGCTGGGCGGACTTGCCCGGGTTCTTGATCAGGAAGTTGGCCAGGGCCATCTTGACCTTGTCGATCACCCACTCAGGCTTGCTGTCGTTGACCACGCGGGCGGTGCGGATCAGGCGCGCCTGCTCTGGGGTCTGGCTGACGATGAACCATGGGTCGACGGCAATGCAGTGGCCGCCCACGCCTGGGCCCGGCTGCAGGATGTTGACGCGCGGGTGGTGGTTGGCCAGGCGAATCAGCTCCCACACGTCGATGTCCAGCTTGTCGCAGATGATCGACAGTTCGTTGGCGAAGGCAATGTTCACGTCGCGGAAGCTGTTTTCGGTCAGCTTGCACATTTCTGCGGTGCGGGCGTTGGTGACGATGCACTCGCCTTCAACGAAGGTGCGGTACAGGCGTACGGCAGCTTCAGAGCACTTCCTGGTCATGCCGCCGATGATGCGGTCGTTTTCCACCAGCTCGCGCAACACGTGACCTGGCAGCACGCGCTCAGGGCAGTGGGCAACGCGGATATCGGAGTCTTCACCGTGGCTTTGCGGGAAGCTCAGGTCCGGGCGGGCCTGGGCCAGCCAGAAGGCCATCTGCTCGGTGGCGCCGACAGGGGAGGTGGATTCCAGGATGACCAGGTCACCCTTTTTCAGCACGGGCGCGATGGCCTTGCTGGCGGACTCGATGTAGCTCAGGTCCGGCTGGTGATCATCCATGAACGGGGTTGGCACGGCGATCAGGAAGGCGTCGGCAGCTTCCGGAACGGTGGAGGCGCGCAGGTAGCCCTCGGTCACGGCAGCGTGTACCACCATGTCCAGCTCAGGCTCGACGATGTGGATTTCACCACGGTTGATGGTGTCGACTGCGTGCTGGTTTACATCGATACCGATCACGTGCTTCTTGCGGGCGGCGAAAACGGCGGCGGTTGGCAGGCCGATATAGCCCAGGCCTACGACGGAAATCTTGTTGAAGCTCATGCTACTTCCTTGGAACGGGAGAAGTTGGAAAGTGCGTCGAGGATTCGCGCGCACGCTTTTCCATCGCCGTAGGGGTTGTGGGCGAAGCTCATCTCGCGATAGGTCGCATCGTCGGTCAGCAGTTTCGCCAGGTTTTCGGTGATCGATTCCACGTCGGTACCCACCAGCTTGACGGTACCGGCAGCCACGGCTTCCGGGCGCTCGGTGGTGTCACGCATGACCAGTACCGGCTTGCCCAAGGCTGGGGCTTCTTCCTGGATACCGCCGGAGTCGGTCAGGATCAGGTAGGAACGGGTCATCAGGTAGACGAACGGCAGGTAGTCCAGCGGCTCGATCAGGTGAATGTTGTTGACGTCGGCCAGCAGGCGGTTGACCGGTTCGCGCACGTTCGGGTTGAGGTGTACCGGGTAGACGATGTCCACATCAGGGAATTGACGCGCGGTTTGCACCAGGGCCTGGCAGATGCGCTCGAAGCCGCCACCAAAGTTTTCGCGGCGGTGGCCGGTGACCAGCACCATGCGGCGCTCAGGGTTCAGGAAGCTGAACTGGTTTTCGAACTGGCTTTTCAGCTCGGGGCTTTCCAGCTTGCGGACCACTTCCAGCAGCGCGTCGATCACGGTGTTGCCGGTGGTGTAGATGGTCGCGGCGTCCGTACCTTCACGCAGCAGGTTGTCCTGAGAGGTGGAGGTGGGCGCGAAGTGCAGGGCGGCCAGTGCCCCGGTCAGGCGGCGGTTGCCTTCTTCCGGCCATGGCGAATACAGGTTGCCGGTGCGCAGGCCGGCTTCCACGTGGGCAATCGGAATCTGCTGGTAGTAGGCGGCCAGGCTGGTGGCCAGGGTTGTTGCGGTGTCGCCGTGCACCAGTACCACGTCGGGCTTGAACTCGGCCAGCACAGGCTTCAGACCCTGCAGGATGGCAGTGGTCACATCGGTCAGGTCCTGGCCGGGCTTCATGATGTTCAAGTCGTAGTCGGGCGTGATCTCGAACAGCTCCAATACCTGGTCGAGCATCTGGCGGTGCTGGCCAGTTACGCAGACACGCGACTCAAAACGGTCGTCCTGGGCAAGGTTGAGGGCCAGGGGGGCCATTTTGATGGCCTCTGGGCGGGTGCCAAATACGGTGAGGGTCTTGAGGGACACGGCGACGGTCTTCTGTGTATTGATGTAAAGGCGATTGGATCTGGTGTTACGGGGTGCAGATCACAGGTATTACGCAAATCGGCCGGGGGGAGTGGCCTAGGGGGCTCCACACACGCAAGCGCGAACGGGGGGCTTTGAAGGTGGTGAAGAAAAATTCATTTGGCTCGGATCCTTCAAGCATAGCGGTTGTCCAATGACCGCAAATTTATCATTTCGTCATCAAGATGACATCCCGTATGGCACGTTTTTTTCCCCTGGTCGTCCGAATTTGCCCCTATCTATCGGATGATTGGATCCTATTTTTGAAAGTTGCATCAAGAAAAACGATTGTTTGATGTTATTCAGGCATCATGCCAATAAAGTCAATACAACCGAGGCATACGACGAATGGGATGGGGCCTTGTCCGGCAAGGCTTGTGGGAAAAACAACAGCTTTTGGTCTGAATGAAACCTAGGTTAAACGGGAATTTACCTAGCGGCGATTTGCTATCGCCTTTGTTTCATGAACTTATACTGAAATATGGCGTAACGCCATTGCTTTTGGGTGGGCGAAGTTGTTTTTTTAATGTCGGATTCGGTAACGATTAACCAGGTCAAGAGCCTTTTTGCAAAATGGCAGAGCCGCTAGGGTTGATTGCGCAGTCGAAGGAAAACGGCTGCTGGAAAATGACCAACCCAGGAGTGTTCACCATGCGTAACAACGTTCTGTCGTACCTGCTGCTGCCGCTGTTCGCCAGCCTGTCCTTTTCCCTTAGCGCTGCCCCGGCCAGCGCCACGGCGGTGCCCGAGCCGGTCCCGGTGGTAAGCCAGCAGCAGGCCCAGCAGCCGCAGCGGCTGGACCTGAACACCGCTGACGCGCTTACTTTGCAGAAGGAGCTGAACGGGATAGGGAAGGCCAAGGCTGAGGCCATCGTGGCCTACCGGGAGGCCAATGGGCCGTTTGCCTCGGTGGATGAGCTGCTGGAGATCAAAGGGATTGGTAATGCGTTGCTGGAGCGCAACCGGGACAAGGTGATGGTGGAATAGGGGGGGAGGGGCTGGGGTTTGTGTCCTGGCCCTGACTTTCATGAAGTAGGCGATCTAATTGGCTGGTTGACGCGCCCCCTGTAGGAGCGGCCTTGCGTCGCGAGAGGGCTGCAAAGCAGCCCCAGCTATTCCTGTAGTGCCGCTGAACCCCGTGGGCCGCTTTGCGGCCCTTTCGCGACGCAAGGCCGCTCCTACATCGACCGTAACAGCCGGTCAGATCGTGGCAGCGCCAGCGACCGGGGTGCGCTAGCGGTCCTGCGCATCCTTGGCATCCGCTTCGGCATTGCGCTCATGCACCTTGCGCAGCTGTTCTTCGGTCAGTGGCAGTTTCTTTGCCGTGTCGCGCAGCAGCATCAGCCCGCCGACGATCGAGCCGAGCGCTATGATGAGTATCAGCCAGGCATACCAGGGCATTGTCGTTCTCCTTTGCTGGTGATGGGCAGCGCTTGTACAAATGTTGAGCAATTGCCCGTTCCGTTGGTTCAATTATAGGAGCCAGCCACTGTCGGGCCAATTCCGTGACCCGCGGGCCCCAAAGCCTGTGCCACTTCGTTTACAATGCGCGCCGTTTTCGACTTGCCAAGAGACCCTGCCCATGTCCGCCTGCCAGACGCCCCTGATCGTCGCCCTGGATTTCCCTACCCGTGAGGCCGCCCTGAAGCTGGCTGACCAGCTTGACCCTGCGCTGTGCCGGGTGAAGGTTGGCAAGGAGCTGTTCACCAGCAGTGCTTCGGGCATTGTCGAAACCCTGTGCGACAAGGGCTTCGAAGTGTTCCTGGACCTCAAGTTCCACGACATCCCCAACACCACCGCCATGGCGGTGAAGGCTGCCGCCGAGATGGGTGTATGGATGGTGAACGTGCATTGCTCCGGTGGCCTGCGCATGATGGCGGCCTGCCGTGAAGAGCTGGCCAAGCGCAGCGGCGCGCAGCCGTTGCTGATTGGTGTGACCGTGCTGACCAGCATGGAGCGTGAAGACCTGGCCGGCATCGGCCTGGATGTCGACCCGCAAGAGCAGGTGCTGCGCCTGGCGGCGCTGGCCGAGAAGGCTGGCATGGACGGTTTGGTGTGCTCGGCGCTGGAAGCCCCGGCGCTGAAGGCGGCGCACCCGTCGCTGCAATTGGTGACCCCAGGCATTCGCCCGGCGGGCAGTGCGCAGGATGACCAGCGCCGTATCCTCACCCCGCGCCAGGCACTGGATGCGGGTTCGGATTACCTGGTGATCGGCCGGCCGATCAGCCAGGCTGCCGATCCGGCGCAGGCGTTGGCTGCGGTGGTGGCGGAGATTCGTGGGTAAGTAGCCCGCGTTGTAGAGAAAGGCCAGCATGAGAGTGCTGGCCTTTTTTGTTTGGTACATGGCACCGCCTTTGGCGGTGATCGCCGGCAAGACGGCTCCCACAGAAGAGCGCAGCCTCACAGGCAGAGCTGGACCTGTGGGAGCGGGTGAGTCAGCTTTTGGATTTTGGGTTGTTCCCTCAAAGCCTGTCAGTGCAGCTTGTTCTTGGCCAGTTCGATGTCGTTCATCAGGGCCTTGGCCATGGCCAGCAGGTAATCGGCGGAGCCCAGCAGTTTGTGGTCATCTTCCATGTCGCCTTCGCGCACAAGGTGCTTGATGTAGCCCAGCAGCACTGACACGTGCTCGTAGGCATCATCGATCGGCACGCCGGGCTGTACGCGGAGCAGGTCCAGGGTGGGGTTGCCGGCTTCGAGGAAGGTTTCCAGGCCTGCGGTGAGGATGGGGGAGGGGGTGTTCTTTTTCATGGTGAAAATCCAGTGCGTGACGAGGAGCAACCACCCGGATCTTTCTCACGGACAAAGGTGGCAGCCATTGCGCGGGGTGAGAAACCGGTGCACTGACGCCGGCCAAGCCAAAGCCTGCCCGCGAATGGCTGCCATTGAACAGTGGAGCAGCAGTGCATAACAGGTTCTCACACCCGGTCACCAACATGGCGACCCGGTGAAGTTATCCCTGAGGGATTTCCCCGACAATTCAGCTGCTTCCGAACGCTGCGTAGGATAGTTCGCTTGCTGCTTCAAGCTGAAGCGGTGGGGGCAAGGTTCAGGAAAGTCTGACGCGCTGCGAGCGAGGTGCGGCAGTTATCGCCGGGGCCGCTGTGCGGCCCAATCGCCGGCAAGCCAGCTCCCACAGGTACAGCGTCGGGCTCAACGGTGGCGCTGTACCTGTGGGAGCTGGCTTGCCGGCGATGAGGCCAGTGTTGGTTACCTCAATCTCAAACCTTGAGCACCAACTTGCCAAAGTTCTCCCCACTGAAAAGCTTCAGCAAGGTCTCGGGGAAGGTCTCCAGCCCTTCCACCACATCCTCCTTGCTCTTCACCTGCCCGCTGGCCAGCCACCCGGCAATCTCCAGCGCAGCCTTGCCGTAATCCTTGGCGTAATCCATCACCACGAAGCCTTCCATGCGCGCGCGGTTCACCAGTAGCGACAGGTAGTTGGCCGGGCCTTTTACCGCTTCCTTGTTGTTGTACTGGCTGATCGCGCCGCAAATCACGATGCGTGCCTTGAAGTTGATGCGGGTCAGCACGGCGTCGAGGATGTCGCCGCCGACGTTGTCGAAGTACACGTCCACGCCTTTGGGGCATTCGCGCTTCAGGCCGGCCAGCACGTCTTCGGCCTTGTAGTCGATCACCCCGTCAAAGCCCAGTTCGTCCTTCAGGTACTGGCACTTCTCGGCGCCGCCGGCAATGCCGACCACACGGCAGCCTTTGATCTTGGCAATTTGCCCGACAATGCTGCCCACCGCGCCGGCCGCGCCGGAAATGACCACGGTGTCACCGGCCTTGGGCTGGCCGACGTCCAGCAGGGCGAAGTAGGCGGTCATGCCGGTCATGCCCAGCGCCGACAGATAGCGCGGCAGGGGCGCCAGGCTGGGGTCGATCTTGTGCAGGCCCTGGGGTTCGCCAGTGAAGTAGTCCTGCACGCCAAGGGCGCCGCTTACATGGTCGCCCGGCTTGTAGGCGGGGTGGTTGGAGGCAACCACTTCGCCAACACCCAGCGCGCGCATCACCTGGCCCAGGGCCACGGGCGGGATGTAGGACTTGCCTTCGTTCATCCAGCCGCGCATGGCCGGGTCCAACGACAGGTACAGGTTGCGCACCAGCACCTGGCCTTCGCCGGGTTGTTCGGCGGGCACGGTCTCGAAGCTGAAGTCGTCACGGCGCACGGCGCCGACCGGGCGTTTGGCGAGCAGGAAGCGGCGGTTGGTGTTGGTCATGGCGGGTCCTTGTGGGCAATGGAAGGGGGAGGCGTCAAATCTACCCTGTTGATGTAGGCAGGTCCTTAACATCACTGACAAGCATGGTAGCCCAACCGGTGGGGTGATGATGCTGCCCGGGCGGGTGGTGGCTGACTATGCTCTGAACCCCACCAAGCACGCTTTGGAGCACGCGATGAGCATGACCTTTTCCGGCCAGGTAGCCCTGGTCACTGGCGGCGCCGCCGGCATCGGCCGGGCAACCGCCCTGGCTTTCGCCCGGGAGGGCCTGAAGGTGGTGGTGGCCGACCTCGACCCGGCCGGTGGCGAGGCCACTGTGGCCCTGATCCACGCTGCTGGCGGGGAGGCGCTGTTCATTGCCTGCGACGTTACCCGTGACGCCGAGGTGCGCCAACTGCACGAGCGCCTGATCGCTGCCTACGGACGGCTGGACTATGCCTACAACAACGCAGGTATCGAGATAGAGCAGGGCCGCCTGGCCGAGGGCAGCGAGGCGGAGTTCGATGCCATCATGGGCGTCAACGTGAAGGGTGTGTGGCTGTGCATGAAGTACCAGCTGCCGTTGCTGTTGGCCCAGGGCGGTGGGGCCATCGTCAATACCGCTTCGGTGGCGGGCTTGGGCGCGGCGCCGAAGATGAGCATCTACAGCGCCTCCAAGCACGCGGTGATCGGCCTGACCAAGTCGGCGGCCATCGAGTACGCCAAGAAGGGCATCCGGGTGAATGCGGTGTGCCCGGCGGTGATCGACACCGACATGTTCCGCCGTGCCTATGAGGCCGACCCACGCAAGGCCGAGTTTGCCGCTGCCATGCATCCGGTGGGGCGCATTGGCAAGGTCGAGGAAATTGCCAGTGCCGTGCTGTACCTGTGCAGTGATGGCGCGGCGTTTACTACTGGGCATTGCCTGGCGGTGGATGGTGGGTCTACGGCGATCTGAGCCGAAACCGCGTGGCCTTCTTCGCGGGTAAACCCGCTCCCACAGATACCCCGTTGCCCTCAGGTCCTGTGATGTCCCTGTGGGAGCGGGTTTACCCGCGAAGAGGCCCTGGCAGACCACCACAATGCCAGCCCTACAACCACACACCCCACCATCAACACCCCACCAAATACCAGCAACGCCAATCGTGATCCCAGCCGGTCGCTCAACAGCCCGGTAAAGATCACCGGCAGGCTGAACCCCAGGTACGCCAGCAGGAAGAACCCGGCACTGGCCCGTGTCTTCTCGCTGCCGGCCAGCTGGTTCACCGCCGCCAGCCCGCCCAGGTAGATAAACCCGTAGCACGCACTACTGGCCGCCACCGCACCCAGCAATACCGCGCCCAGCTGGCCGCTGTCCGCGCCCCAGGCCAGCACGGCATAGCTGCACGGCAATATCACCAGCCCCAGCAACGTGGCCGTACGGCTGCTGAGGCGCCGTGCCATGGGCTGGAACAACAACCCGCAGCTGATCACGCAAAAGGTCGAGAACCCCGACCAGGCGCTAAGCCCATGCTGGCGCAGGATGCCCGGCAGCAGGGCGATCACCAGCCCCACGCAGGCCCATGCCAGCAAAATGGCCAGGCCATAGGCCACGCTGCCACGCGGGTAGCAGGGCAGGCGCAGCATGGGGGTGCGTCGTGCCGGGCGTGGGTCCGGCAGGCGCCACACCAGCAGCATGGCCAGCGCCGCCAGCAGCAGTTGCAGGTGGAAGCTGCCTGGGGTCAGGCTGGGGCCGCGTAGCAGGAACAGGCTGGTCAGCGCCGCGCCCAGGCCAAAGCCCAGCGAGGTGCTGGCGGTAACCCAATTGGCGGCGCGGGTGTTGTCCGCGCCGCCCATCAGTTCACCCATGTAGGCGGTGGCCGTGGCCGAGGCCAGGCCGGTACCCAGGCCGAGGAACAGCCGCGCAAGGCCCAGGGTTTGCAGGCTGGGGGCCAGCAGCATCAGCATGGTGGCGACCATCGACAGGGCCAGTGCGGCGAGCACCAATGGCCGGCGCCCAACGCGGTCGGCCAGCCCGCCCAGGGCCAGCAGCACGGGTAGCACGCCGAGCACATAGCCGGAGAAGGCCACTGCGGTGGCGGCGGCGCCTTGGCCGGAGAGGTCGGCGTAGGTGATGTACAGCGGGGCCTGCAGGTTGACGGCCAGGGTGATCAGGCAGAGTGCGAAGGCCAGGCGGGCCGGGGCGGAGGGCATGGGTAGGGATCCTGGTTCTGTAGTGGCTGTACCGGCCCTTTCGCGGGTGAACCCGCTCCCACAGGTACTGCACCGCTCTCGGGTTGGGTGCTATCTCTGTGGGAGCGGGTTCACCCGCGAAAGGGCCGTGCCTGCCACTCTGATGCCAGCCCATACCCATCACCAGACACACCGCCAACCCTTTTATGCTTAACTGTTCGCTCAAAACCAGCGAACACTTGCCCCATGCACTTGCCCCTCGACCGCACCAGCACCACCCCGCTGGTACAGCAACTCACCGACCACCTGCAAACCTGGATCGACCAGCAACGCCTGCGCCCCGGCGCGCGCCTGCCGTCGATCCGGGCCTTGGCCCGCAGCCAGGCGGTCAGTGCGTCGTGTGTGATCGAAGCCTACGACCGCCTGGTCGCCAGCGGCTGGCTGGAGGCCCGCCACGGCACTGGTTTTTTCGTCGCCGAGCGCAAACCCGGCCTGGCCGTGGAAGACGCCCAACCCTGGGGCGAGGCTGGCGACGGCAGCTGGCGGCAGTTTCGCGAGGGCCATGACGAGTTGCTCAAGCTGGGCTGCGGCTGGTTGCCCAGCAGTTGGCGCGCCGCCACCGAACTGGCCCAGGCAGTGCGCCAGGTCAGCCGCGGCAACCCACAGGACCTGTTCGACTATTGCCCACCTTTGGGCCTGGCCAGCCTTCGCCAGCAGTTGCACAAGCGCCTGGCGCAGCTGGGCATCGCCGCCGGCCCCGAACGTATCCTCACCACCCACGGCGCCAGCCACGGCCTCGACCTGCTGGTGCGCACCCTGCTGCGCCCGGGCGACACGGTGCTGGTGGAAAACCCCGGCTACTACAACCTGTACAACCTGCTGCGCCAGCACCAGGTGCACATGCTGCCGGTGCCGCGCACCGCCGAAGGCCCGGACCTGGCCACCCTCGAAGCTCTGCTGGCGGCGCACAAGCCGCGCTGCCTGTTCATCAACAGCCTGTACCAAAACCCCACCGGCACCAGCCTGACGCCCAAGGTGGCCTACCGCCTGCTGGAGCTGGCCCGCGAGCACGACTTGCGCATCATCGAGGACGATATCTACGCCGACTTCCAGGAAGGCCCGGCCACCCGCCTGGCCACCCTCGACAGCGAACAGCGGGTAATCTACATGGCCAGCTTCTCGAAAACTCTCAGCAGCTCGCTGCGGGTCGGCTACCTGGTCGCCGACCCGGCATTGCTGGCGCGCCTGGCCGAGTTGAAGATGGTCAGCGGTATCGGCACCTCGCGCTTTGCCGAGCAGGTGGTGGGGCAGATGCTGGCCAACGGCAGCTACCGCAAGAGCGTGCAGCGCCTGCGTGTGCGCCTGGGGCAGCACATGGCCAGGCTGCTAGGCCAGCTGGAACAGGCGGGCTGGCAGGTGTTCTGCGAGCCCTACGGCGGCATGTTCGTCTGGGCCTGCGTGCCGGGCCGGGATTTCGCCAGCCTGGAGCGCCTGGCGCTGGAACACGATGTGCTGCTCACCCCCGGCAGCGCCTTCGATTACCAGGGCGCGGCCAGCACCTGGCTGCGCATCAATGTCGCCTACGGGCAGGACTCTCGCGCCCAGGCCTTCCTTCAGCACGCAGGGCGACCTCTGCCAAGCTGATAGCGACACGCTCATAGCTATTTGACACTATTCTGACGCCAGGCCCTTGTTCATCGGCTGGCAACGTTGCCACCCTTGGCCTTCGGGATAACCTCGCACGCAGAAGGGGAATCGGCATGGGCGCGAGCAAGCACGGTGTGCTGGCCAACCTGGGCATGGCCCGCAAACTTGGCCTGGGCTTTGCCTTGGTGCTGGTGCTGACCCTGGCGGTGGCGGCCATTGGCATTGCCGCGCTGCACAGTGTTGGCCAGCGCTTCGACAGCTTGCGCCAACTGGCCCAGTTCAATACCGACCTGCTGCGCTTGCGCCAGCACGAGCAGGCCTTTGCCCTGCGCTCCGACCTGCAGCAGGCCGAGGCCTTGCGCAGTGGCCTGCAGGGCCTGGCCGAACGCGCCCGTGGCCTGCCGGCGCTGGCAGCGGCGGAAACCGACCTGGCCGCCTACGGCCAGGCATTCGAGGCCTTTGTCGAAGCGGTGCAGGCCAAGGAGCTGGCGCTGGACATGGCCAGCTGGTCGGTGTCCAGCGTGGCCAACAACCTCGATGTGCTGCAGGCCGGCCTGGCTGACGACGGCGTGTATACCCTCAAGCAGTCCCAGGGCCAGCAGGGCGGTGCGTTCCTCGAGCAGGCCGGGCAGGTGGCACAGGTGTCGCGGCTGATGCTGCAGGCCATGGACGAAGCGCGGGTACGCCTGGAAAAAAGCCGCAAGGGTGAAGAGGGCGTCAGCCAGGACCGCATCGCCCAGACCGTCGAGGCTGCCAGCCTGGTCAGCCAGTTGCAGGGCGCTGTCAGCGATGCCGGCTACCAGAGTGTGCTTGGCGAAGTGGCAGGGCACATTGGCAGCTTCTCGGAAAAGCTCAACGAATACACTGACCAGCTGGCCCGCGAGCAGGGCTTGAAGGCGCAGTTGCAGGCCAGTGCCGAGCAAGTCACCAGCCGGGTAGACCAGGCTTACCTTGGGCAGGAGCAGGCCCTGCAGGGCGAACTGCAACGCAATGCCGTGGCCATCGGCCTGGCTACGGCATTGGCGCTGCTGGTAGGTGTGCTGGCCGCCTGGCTGATCACCCGCGCCGTGGTCGGGCCGCTCAAGCATGTGATTGCCCGCGCCCAGCGCATCGCTGCCGGCGAGCTGAGCTTTGACGCCCAGGCACCACGGCGTGACGAAGTAGGGCAGCTGATGCAGGCCATGCAGCAGATGGCGGCGGGCTTGTCGGGCATTGTCAGCGGTTTGCAGCAGGGCATCGAGCAACTGGCCGGCAATGCGCAGGCGCTTTCGGCGGTGACCGAGCAGACCAACCGCGAGGTGGGCAGCCAGAAGGAAGAGACCGAGCAGGTAGCCACCGCAATGCAACAGATGACCGCCACGGTGCACGATGTGGCGCGTAATGCCGAAGAGGCGGCGCAGGCGGCCCAGGCTGCGGACGAGAAGGTTGATTCCGGGCAGCAGGTGGTGCGCCAGAGCATGCAGCGCATCGAGCAACTGGCGTCGGCGGCGGAGACGGCCAGCGCCGGTATCGACAGCCTCAGTGCCGAGATCCACACCATTGGCGACGTGCTGGAAGTGATCAAGAGCGTGGCCGAGCAGACCAACCTGCTGGCGCTGAATGCTGCTATCGAAGCCGCTCGGGCGGGTGAGCAGGGCCGTGGTTTTGCCGTGGTCGCTGATGAGGTGCGTGCGCTGGCGCGGCGTACCCGGCAGTCTACCGAGCAGATCGAGACTCTGGTCGCCAGCCTGCGCGGCAATGCCCAGCAGTCGGTGGCGCAGATTCGCGGCAGTACCGAGCTGGTGCGTTTGGCGGTGGCTGATGCACTGCAGACCGAAAGCGCGCTGGGCAGCATTGCGGCGGCGGTGTCATTGATCCAGCAGATGAACCAGCAGATTGCCGCGGCGGCCGAGCAGCAGAGTTCGGTGGCGGAAGAGATCAGCCGTAGCGTCACGCAGATCCGTGGTAGTGCCGATCAGGCGGCGTTGGCAATGCAGGACAATGCCCGTTCGAGTATCGAGCTGGCGCAGTTGGGGACCGACCTGAAGGGGATGGTGGGGCATTTCAGGTTGTGATCTGGGTCCGGGGCTTGTGTTGCCTGTACCGGCCTCTTCGCGGGTAAACCCGCTCCCACAGGAATACCACAATGCTGAATATTGTGTGATCCCTGTGGGAGCGGGTTTACCCGCGAAGAGGCCGGTACAGGCAACAAATACCTTCAGGCCCTACGCGGGTTGAGGATCATCAAGGCCAGCACCCCCGCCACAATCCCCCAGAACGCCGAGCCGATCGAGAACAAGGTCAGCCCCGAAGCGGTCACCATGAAGGTGATCACCGCCGCCTCCCGCTCCCGCGCTTCGCTCATGGCCACGGTCAGCCCGTTCATGATCGAGCCAAACAGCGCCAGCGCCGCAATCGACAGCACCAGCTCTTTCGGCAGCGCCGCAAACAACGCCGCCAAGGTCGCGCCGAACACCCCGGCAATGCCATAGAAAATCCCGCACCACACCGCCGCGGTATAGCGCTTGGCCGGGTCTTCATGGGCATGCGGCCCGGTGCAGATCGCCGCGCTGATCGCCGCCAGGTTGACCCCGTGCGAGCCGAACGGTGCCAGCAGCAGCGAGGCAAAGCCGGTGGCAGAGATCAGCGGCGAGGCCGGCACCTGGTAGCCGTCCGCGCGCAGCACGGCCACACCCGGCATGTTCTGCGAGGTCATCGCCACCACGAACAGCGGGATGCCAATGCTGATGGTCGCCGCCAGCGAGAAGCTTGGCGTGGTCCACACCGGTGTGGCCGCTTCCAGGCGGAAGCCGCTGAAATCCAGCAGGCCCAGGGCGCCGGACAGCACCGTGCCCACCAGCAACGCGGCCAGTACGCAGTAACGCGGCGACAGGCGCTTGACCAGCAGGTAGCTGAAGAACATGCCCAGTACCAGCAAGGTGCGGTGCTGGGCGGCAACGAAGATTTCGCTGCCGATCTTGAACAGGATGCCCGCCAGCAGCGCCGAGGCCAGCGAGGCCGGGATGCGCTTGACCAGGCGCTCGAAGCTCCCCGTCAGGCCACAGATCAGCACCAGCACGGCGCAGGTGATGTAGGCGCCGATCGCCTCGCCATAGCTGACCCCGCCCAGGCTGGTGATCAGCAGGGCGGCGCCGGGGGTGGACCAGGCCACGGTGATCGGCGTGCGGTAACGCAGCGACAGGCCGATGCTGCACACCGCCATGCCGATCGACAACGCCCAGATCCATGACGAAATCTGCGCGCTGGTCAGCCCGGCAGCCTGGCCGGCCTGGAACATCAGCACCAGCGAGCTGGTATAGCCGGTGAGCATGGCGATGAAGCCGGCGACCACCGCCGACGGGGAGCTGTCTGCCAGGGGCCGCAGGCGTGCGGAAGTGGCATCGGTCATGAACAAAATCCTTGTAAAGGTGTAAGCAGTTTTTTCAGACTACAGCGAGCAAGGTTGATCCTTGCCATACAGCGGCCATTGCTTTTAGCCGTACAGTCGCCAACTATTGGGCGCAAATGCAGAACTGCTTGGGAGTGGAGGGGCGATGTACAAGGTCTATGGCGACTACCAGTCGGGCAACTGTTACAAGGTCAAGCTGATGTTGAGCCTGCTGGGCCGGCCATATGAATGGCACCCGGTGGACATCCTCAAGGGCGAGACCGAAACGCCCGAGTTCCTGGCGATGAACCCCAACGGCAAGGTGCCGGTGCTGGGGCTGGAAGACGGCAGCTACCTGTGGGAGTCCAATGCCATTCTCAACTTCCTGGCCGATGGCAGCGAGTTTCTGCCCACCGAGCCACGCCTGCGCACCCAGGTGTTGCAGTGGCAGTTCTTCGAGCAGTACAGCCATGAGCCGTACATTGCCGTGGCGCGTTTCATCCAGTTCTACCTGGGGTTGCCGGACGAGCGCCTGGAGGAGTACCGCAAGCTGCACAAGGGCGGTTACAAGGCCCTGAGGGTGATGGAGCGGCAGCTGCAGATGACGCCGTACCTGGTCGGCGAGCAATATTCGATTGCCGATGTGGCGTTGTATGCCTACACCCATGTGGCGCAGCAGGGCGGGTTCGACCTGGCCGACTACCCGGCAGTGAGGGCCTGGCTGGAGCGGGTCAGCAGCCATCCACGGCATGTGCCGATGGTGGGCTGATCTTTAGCCTGTACTGGCCCTATCGCCGGCAAGCCAGCTCCCACAGGTTCACCACAGGACTGAATATTGTGGGATCCCTGTGGGAGCTGGCTTGCCGGCGATAGGGCCGGTACAGGAAACCTGCAAACTGTCAGGCCGAAGCGAACCGCTCATCCAGGTAGGCAATGATCGCCTTGGACTCATACATCCAGGTCACCTTGCCCGCTTCTTCAATGCGCAGGCACGGCACTTTCACCCGGCCGCCACCTTCCTGCAGGGCCTGGCGGTGCACCGGGTCATTCTTGGCATCGCGCAGCGCCACCGGCACGTTCAAACGGTGCAGGGTACGGCGGGTCTTGACGCAGAACGGGCAGGCGTGGAACTGGTACAGCGCCAGGCCCTGGGCCGCTTGCTCGACGCGGGCCTGGGCGGCGGCGTCGCGCTTGCGCTTGGCCGGGCGGCTGATCCAGTCACCGAACACGATGAGCTGGCCGAGGCCAACCCGCAGGGCTTTGACGATCATGGGCAACTCCTGAAATGAAAAAGCCGACCCGGCAGGGTCGGCTCGGGGTCAGCAGCCAATCACTTGATCAGGCTGAGGAACTCGCTGCGGGTGGCGGCGTTTTCGCGGAACTCACCCAGCATCACCGAGGTGATCATGGTCGAGTTCTGCTTCTCGACACCGCGCATCATCATGCACATGTGCTTGGCTTCGATGACCACGGCAACGCCGGCGGCACCGGTTACCTGCTGCACGGCCTCGGCAACCTGGCGGCTGAGGTTTTCCTGGATCTGCAGGCGGCGAGCGTACATGTCGACGATGCGCGCCACCTTCGACAGGCCCAGTACCTTGCCCTTGGGCAGGTAGGCCACGTGCGCCTTGCCGATGAACGGCAGCATGTGGTGTTCGCACATCGAATACAGCTCGATGTCCCGGACCAGCACCATTTCGCTGTTGTCAGAGCTGAACAGCGCGTTGTTGGTGACTTCTTCCAGTGTTTGCTCATAACCGCGGCAAAGGTACTTCATCGCCTTTGCAGCCCGCTTGGGCGTGTCGAGCAGGCCCTCACGGGAGACGTCCTCGCCAATCTGGCTGAGGATCTCGGTGTAGTTCTGTTCCAGGGACATGGATCTACCTGTGGGAAAAAATCGCAAAAACGAAGGGTACGGCGGTGAGGGCGGCGCTGCAAGCGCGGCGTTACTCGTCGCGGCCTTCGAGCATGGTTCGCTTGAGCATCACATACACCGCGCCGGTGCCGCCGTGGCGGGCGTTGCACGAGGCAAAACCGAGCACCTGCGGGTGCTGGCGCAGCCAGGTGTTGACGTGGCTCTTGATCATCGGGCGCTTGCCGTCCAGGCGCGCGGCCTTGCCGTGGGTAACCCGCACGCAGCGCACTTCCAGTTTGGTGGCTTCGGCGATGAAGTCCCACAGGGTTTCGCGGGCCTTTTCCACGGTCATGCCATGCAGGTCGAGGCTGCCCTCGAACGGGATCTGCCCCAGCTTCAGCTTGCGCAGCTGGCCTTCCTGCACGCCGTCGCGGCGCCACAGCAGCTCGTCTTCGGCGCCAACGTCGATGACGAACTGGTCGGACATGCCGTCGATAACCAGCGCCTTGTCACTGCGCACGGTCGCCGCCTGGCGCAGGCCGGCCAGCTTCTGGCGGTCGGCCTTGGGCTTGCCGACTTCGGCGCGGTCGTGCGTGATCGGTTTGACACCGCGCACTTCGGCCTTGAACAGGGAAAAATCGTCGTCTTGCATGATGCCTCCACGTGGGCGGCGTAGTTTACGCGACTGTGGGGCCTTGTGCAGCCTGTGCCGGCCCTTTCGCGGGCACGCCCGCTCCCACAGGGATATCACTGGGGCTGAAGGGAGCGGGGTACCTGTGGGAGCGGGCGTGCCCGCGAAGAGGCCGATACAGGTAATACAACCCCATCAGTCATGCTTCTTCATCAGGTGCGGCGAAAGGTTCAGTTCCCGCCCGCGGCGCAGGCGAATGCGGCTGCGCCGCCAGAAGCGCACTCCCAGCCACAGCAGCAGCAAGCCGGCCACGGTGAGGATGCCGGCCAGCGGTTTGTTGGCATTGAGCTCCGCCAGGGCAGGGTAGTTGCCCAGCAGGCCTGCGACCCCGGCCATCGCCAGCAGCACGCCAAGGGTCGCCAGCATGGCCGACAGGCCGGCCGCCAGGCGGGCGCCCCAGTTACGCGGTTCGCGCGGGCGCAGGCGCTTGGCGTCGAAACTGCCTTTGAGCTTCATTCCGCTCTCCTCTGTGGATATCCGGAATTCGACCTGGAGCCGCCCATCGGGTTCCGCCCGGCTGCCGGGCGGTTGTACCAGCCGATCAGATCAGGCTGGCGGTGGGGGCCACGCAAGCGAAGTTGTCGGCCATCACGGCCATTTCGCACTGGTGGATCTGCGCGGCCGGGATCACCCCATCCTTGAATGCCAGGTCGCGGGTCGCCGAAGCGTCTTCCACCAGGGTGCAGCGGTAACCATAGTCCTTGGCGCGGCGTACCGTGGTGCTGACGCTGGAGTGGCTCATGAAGCCGCAGACGATCAGGTCCAGGTGGCCCAGCGCCTGCAGGGTCTCATGCAGTTGGGTGTTCTTGAATGCATTGGGCATGCGTTTTTCGATGACGATTTCGCCTTCCAGCGGCTCCAGCCCCGGAATGAACTGGCCAGCCGGCCCTTGTGGGTCGAAGCGGCCACCGACAGTGCCCAGGTGGCGAACGTGGATGATCGGACGGCCGCTCTTGCGCGCGGCGTCGAGCAACCTGGCGATGTTGGCCACGGCCTCGTCCATGCCCGACAGCGCCAGGGGCCCGCTGAGGTACTCCTTTTGCGCATCGATGATGATCAGGCTGGCGTGGCTCAGCTTGGCCGGCGGGTAGTCGCGGCCAGTGAGGCGAAACATCGTGGTTGGAACGGACATCAAGGGCTCCTTGGATAGGGCTTTTGTATACCTATTCTCCCCTGCCTTGGCGCCAATGGGAATGGTTGACAACGCAAGCGGCATGGTTACTGGCTTGTGGCTAGCCATTGGGTAAGGCAAAGGAACAAATGTGCGGGTGGGGCTGTTAGACTTTTGTCCGGTCTGAATTAGGAGTACCCCGTGATCACATCCCGCCTGCGCACGCTGCGCGACTACATCCGCTGGGCGGTCAGCCGCTTCCACGAGCACGACCTGTTCTTCGGCCACGGTGCCGACAACGCCTGGGACGAGGCCCGCCTGCTGGTACTTGGGGCGGTGCACCTGCCGTGGGAGGTGGCCGACAGCTACCTGGACTGCATGCTCGAGGACGACGAGCGGGTACGCCTGCAGCACCTGCTGAAGCGCCGTATCGAAGAACGCGTGCCGGCCGCCTACCTGCTGGGCGAGGCCTGGTTCTGCGGCATGTCGTTCATCGTCGACGAGCGCGTGCTGGTGCCGCGTTCGCCGATTGGCGAGCTGATCGAGAAACGCTTCGAGCCGTGGCTGGCGAGCGAGCCGGCGCGCATTCTCGACCTGTGCACCGGTTCTGGCTGCATCGGCATCGTTGCCGCCGACGTGTTCCCCGAGGCCGAGGTAGTGCTGGCCGACCTGTCGTTCGAAGCGCTCGAAGTGGCCAACCAGAACATCGAACGCCACGGCCTGGACGGGCGCGTGTATACCGTGCAGGGAGACGGTTTTGGCGGTTTGCCGGGGCAGCGTTTCGACCTGATCCTGTCCAACCCGCCGTATGTCGATGCAGAGGACTTCGACGACATGCCGGCCGAGTATCACCACGAGCCCGAGTTGGGCCTGGCCTGCGGCAACGATGGCCTGGACCTGGTGCGGCGCATGCTGGCCGAAGCGGCGGACCACCTGACCGACAAGGGCTTGCTGATTGTCGAGGTGGGCAACAGCCAGGTGCATGTCGAGGCGCTGTACCCCGAGGTGGACTTTGCCTGGCTGGAGTTCGAGCGCGGCGGGCATGGGGTGTTCATGCTGACTGCCGAGCAGTGCCGCCAGCATCAGGAACTGTTCAAGGCCCGGGTCTGAACCTGAAAGGGGCTGCTCTGCAGCCCAATCGCCGGCAAGCCAGCTCCCACAGGAATACCACAGGCCCGAGCATTGTGGTGGACTTGTGGGAGCTGGCTTGCCGGCGATGGCCGCAACGCGATGTCAGCGCGTGGCAATCCAGATCAGCAACCCCGCCTGGAACACCGCAAACGCCACCAGGCAGGTGATGGTAAAGCGCAACCCGCTGTCCTCACGCTGGTACTTGGCAACCCGTTCATCCCGCTCACGCAGTTGCCCTTCCTTCTCCTGCAACTGCTGGTCAGCCTGCTGCAGCAGGCCGGCAGCATCCAGCATCCCCACTCGCTGCAAGCGCTCGCTGTTCCACGCGCCCTTGAGCTGGCCCACCGTCATTTCCACGGTACGGCCCTTCAGATGCTGGCTGTCCTCGTACTCCACCTCGATACCCATGCCGCGCAGGCAGTGGTCACGACGCAGGCGGGAGTCTTCGTTCAGCGCATCCTTGCTCGGCAGCGCCATGCCCTCGATCTGGTAGTGCGACCACTTGCGCTGCAGCCACTGCGCGGCCTGGGCCAGCAAGAAGCGGCCGATGCCACGGTTCAGCGGCTCCAGTTGCAAGCCATGTTCATTGCCAATGCGCACCAGGCGTGCTGTGTGGTCGACGCGAATGTCCAGGCGGTTCTGTTCCTTGTGCACCTTCTGCCCGGGCAGCTGGATTTCCATGCGCAACAGGCTGTGGGCCTTGTCGTGGCGTTCGGCATAGCCGAACTGCACAAAGCGCAGCGGCCGTGCGCCGGTGTTGCGGTCGGTGGGCAGGGCGGCCAGGCGCAACAGCTGGAAATGTTCGGCGGCCAGCTCGGCCCAGGGCAGGGCGGTGCTTTCCTCGGGCTCTTCGGCCGGCTCTACGGCGGCGGGGGCGGTTGTCATCAGGGTTTGTCCTCAAGTGCGTGCCGGCTGCAAGAGGGGGCACTGCGTGCCCCTTTCGCGACGCAAGGCCGCTCCTACAGAGGATCGCGCATCGCAGAGACGACGCGTAACGCTGTAGGAGCGGCCTTGTGTCGCGAAGGGCCGCGCAGCGGCCCCAATTTTCGCCGTTATCCACCCTATCGGCAGAAGCGCCCGGGACCTGAGCCTATTTCCCTTACGCCGAAGGCAAATGCTGGATAAACGTCACAATCTGCTCGCCCAGCTCCCTCGCCAGCGGCAGTTCAGGGTTGAGGTAGCTGTCGCGCTGCTGGCTCATCGCCTTGGGGCTGATGCGCAGCATGTGGTTCATGCCATCGATCAGCACCAGTTGGGCATCCGGCTTGGCCGCCTTCAGCCGTTCGGCGTCGACCACGCCCACCTGCACGTCGTTGCGCCCCTGCACGATCAGCGCGGGCATGGGCAGGCGGGCAAAGGCCGCCGCCGGGTTCTGCTGGAACAGCGAAATCAGGTAGGGCTGCACGCTGGGGCGGAACACCTGGCGCAGCGGCGCCGGCACCTCCAGGCTGGTCTGCCCGGCCTGCAGGCGGTCGAGCAGGGCGCTGCCACCGGCCAATTGTGCCGGCGGCAGGCGCTGGGCCAGCTGTTCGCGCAGTACCTCGGCCAACGGCCGGCCGCTGCCGGCCAGGGTAATCACCGCGCTGGCGCCGGCCTGCTCGGCGGCCAGGCTGGCGATCAGCGCGCCTTCGCTGTGGCCGATCAGGATCAACGGGCCAAAGCGCGGGTCGGCCTTGAGCTTGTGGCTCCAGGCGACCACGTCGGCCACGTAGCGCTCCACGCTCAGGTCACGCTCGTCGGGCGTGGCCGGCTGGCTGGCGGCCACCCCGCGCTTGTCGTAGCGCACGCTGGCGATGTGCTCGTTGGCCAGTAGCAGGGCCAGGCGCTTGAGGTTGTCGACCCGGCCTGACGCCGGGTTGTTGCCGTCACGGTCGGTGGGGCCGGAGCCGGCGATGATCAGCACCACCGGTGGCGGGGTGGGCTGTTGTGGCAGCAGCAGGCTGCCGTGCAGCACGCCCTGGCCGGTGTCGAGGTCGATCGGGCGTTGCAGCACGGTGGGGGCGGCGGCCTGGGCCAGACCGGTGCACAGCAGGAAGAAGAGGGCGACGAGGCGCGACATCATGCGGTACTACATGGGGAGATGAGGGTTTGACCCAGTGTTTGCGGGAAGGTTCGAAGGGGAGGTTGCCTGTACTGGCCTCTTCGCGGGTAAACCCGCTCCCACAGGTACAGCACGATTTTCGCATCGTGTGGGGTACCTGTGGGAGCGGGTTTACCCGCGAAGAGGCCAGCACAGGCGATCAATCCATCTGTATACTGCCGCTTTCGTTCACTTCAGGCAGATCTCGCGGAGCGTCCATGTCCGGCAATACCTACGGCAAGCTGTTCACTGTCACCACCGCTGGCGAGAGCCATGGCCCGGCGTTGGTCGCCATTGTCGATGGATGCCCACCGGGCCTGGAAATTTCCCTCGCCGACCTGCAGCACGACCTCGACCGGCGCAAGCCCGGCACCAGCCGGCACACCACCCAGCGCCAGGAAGCCGACGAGGTGGAGATCCTCTCCGGCGTGTTCGAAGGCCGTACCACCGGCTGCTCGATCGGCCTGCTGATCCGCAACACCGACCAGAAGTCCAAGGACTACTCGGCGATCAAGGACCTGTTCCGCCCGGCCCACGCCGACTACACCTACCACCACAAGTACGGCATCCGCGACTACCGCGGCGGTGGCCGCAGCTCGGCCCGCGAAACCGCCATGCGCGTGGCCGCCGGTGCCATCGCCAAGAAATACCTGGCCACCCAGGGCATTACTGTGCGCGGCTACATGAGCCAGCTGGGCCCGATCGAAATCCCGTTCAAGACCTGGGAGTCGGTGGAGCAGAATGCTTTCTTCAGCCCTGACCCGAGCAAAGTGCCGGAGCTGGAGGCCTACATGGACCAGCTGCGCCGTGACCAGGACTCGGTGGGTGCCAAGATCACCGTGGTCGCCGAAGGCGTCATGCCGGGCCTGGGCGAGCCCATCTTCGATCGCCTCGACGCCGAACTGGCCCACGCGCTGATGAGCATCAACGCGGTCAAGGGCGTGGAAATCGGCGCCGGCTTCGCCAGCGTGGCCCAGCGCGGCACCGAGCACCGTGACGAACTGACCCCGGAAGGCTTCCTCAGCAACAATGCTGGCGGCATCCTCGGCGGTATTTCCTCGGGCCAGCCGATCGTTGCCCACCTGGCGCTGAAGCCGACCTCCAGCATCACCACCCCGGGCCGCTCCATCGACATCGACGGCAACCCGGTGGACGTCATCACCAAAGGCCGCCACGACCCGTGCGTGGGCATCCGCGCCACGCCGATCGCCGAGGCGATGATGGCCATCGCGCTGATGGACCACCTGCTGCGCCACCGCGCGCAGAATGCCGATGTGAAGGTGAATACCCCGGTGCTGGGCCAGCTCTGATTCGCTTGCACTGGCCCTATCGCCGGCAAGCCAGCTCCCACAGGAACCCCCAATGTTCAGGCTTGTGGTAATCCTGTGGGAGCTGGCTTGCCGGCGATAGGGCCAGTACCGGCAACCCCATAGGCCACCCCATGCAACCAATCCCCTACTGGCGCCTGTCCAGCTTCTATCTGTTCTACTTCGCCCTGCTCGGTTCCACCGCCCCGTTCCTGGCGCTGTACTTCGACCACCTGGGCTTCTCTCCGGCACGCATCGGCGAGCTGGTGGCCATCCCCATGCTCATGCGCTGCATCGCCCCCAACCTGTGGGGCTGGCTGGGTGACCGCACCGGCCAGCGCCTGCTGATCGTGCGCCTGGGCGCATTGTCGACCCTGGCCACCTTCGCCCTTATCTTCCTTGGCAAAAGCTACGCCTGGCTGGCGCTGGTCATGGCCCTGCACGCGTTCTTCTGGCATGCGGTGCTGCCGCAGTTCGAGGTCATCACCCTGGCCCACCTGCACGGGCAAACCGCGCGCTACAGCCAGGTGCGCCTGTGGGGCTCGATCGGCTTCATCCTCACCGTGGTCGGCCTGGGCCGGCTGTTCGAGTGGCTGAGCCTGGATATCTACCCGGTGGCGCTGGTCACGATCATGGCCGGCATCGTCGCCGCCAGCCTGTGGGTACCCAATGCCCAGCCGGTGGAGCAGGGCGAGCGCAGCGGCGCGGGCGGCTTCCTGCAGCAGCTGCGGGCGCCCGGGGTGATCGCGTTCTACGCCTGCGTGGCACTGATGCAACTCAGCCATGGACCGTACTACACCTTCCTCACCCTGCACCTGGAACACCTGGGCTATGCCCGGAGTGCCATTGGCTTGCTGTGGGCACTGGGGGTAGTGGCCGAAGTACTGGTGTTCATGGCCATGAGCCGCATCTTCGCGCGCTTTTCGGTGCAGCAGGTGCTGTTGGCCAGCTTCGTGCTGGCGGCGCTGCGCTGGCTGTTGCTGGGCAACCTGGCCGGCGAGCCGGCGGTGCTGGTGTTCGCCCAGGTGCTGCATGCTGCCACCTTCGGCTGCTTCCATGCCGCCAGCATCGCTTTCGTCCAGGCAAGCTTCGGCGCCCGCCAGCAGGGCCAGGGCCAGGCGCTGTATGCGGCGCTGTCGGGCACTGGCGGTGCGCTGGGGGCGTTGTATTCGGGTTACAGCTGGAAACTGCTGGGGCCCACCTTCACCTTTGGTATGGCCAGTGCCGCAGCCTTGGCTGCAGCCGTTATCATTGCCCTTTGTTCGCAACCGACCAGGACCCGCCCCTGATGAGCATTCTCAGCGTTTTCCACCCCTCCAGCCCGGAACTGCCGAACAAGGTGCTGACCCACCACGACGACATCGCCGCCACCCTGGCCGAGCAGGGCGTGCGCTTTACCCAGGCCGGGCATGGCCTGCGGGTGCGCCCGGGTACGGCCCAGGACGAGGTGCTGGAGGCCTGCCGCGACCACTTGGACCAGTTGATGACAGCGCATGGCAGCAAAGCCTTCGTGGTGCTCAACCGTGACGGCGAGGCCCCGGCGCAGGTGGACGTGCGCGATGAGCATGTGCATGACGCCGACGAGGTGTTTGCCGTGATCAGCGGGCGGGCGCAGGTTGGCCTGCGTTTGGGGGATTGGGTGTATTCGGTGCTGTGCGAGAAGGGTGACCAGCTGGTGGTGCCAGCGGGGACCCGGCGCTGGGTCGAGCTGGGCGATGCGCCGTTTTGCCTGGCGTTGCGTTTGTATGGCAGCGAGCAGGGGATGCAGCCGAGGTTTACCGGGGATGTGACTGCGCGGGCGTTTCTGGGCATTGATGAGTTGTGATGGCTTTGCCGGCCTCTTCGCGGGCTCGCCCGCTCCCACACGGATAGCGCTGCCCTCAGGCTCGGCGATATCCCTGTGGGAGCGGGCGAGCCCGCGAAGAGGCCAGATCAACCAACACAGAACTCAGCGATAAGTCGGCAAGGCAAACCGCTGCTGGCTCTGCAGCATCGAAATCACCGGCAACTCGCTGGCCTGCTCGGCCAAATCCCGGCGAATCGCACTGATCGCCCACGAAAGCTGTTCGGCACTGTGCAATTGCGTATAGGTCAGTACCCGGCGGGTGACCTTGCCATCAGCAGCGCGCAGGGTCAGCAGCACACCGCCGTCGGGTCGGGCCTGGGTATTCACCTGGTAGGCCGAAAATACCGAAACGAACTTTTCCTGGATGAGGTCCATATCAACTCCTGGCTGTTGCGTGGCAGACGTGAGTTGATGGTTGCAGTGACCGTGCCAGGAAGTTTTTTCTGAAAAATCCCTTTAAATTCAGTTGGTTACGTATTTTTTTTCGAAGCGCTGTCGTGCAAGCTGCACGGTCGTGCATTTTGCACAGTGCATATTGCACGACCCGTGGCCAGCTATCGCCCCGATAGAATCTGAACCTTTGACCCGGCAGCCTTGCCTGACAAAGACTTGGGCAACGATTTCTGCCAGGAGGTTCCAAATGTCCAGCCAACCCACGCCTGCCACCATGACCGACGACGAAACCGCCGCCTTCGCCGAGCAGGTGTTCGAACGTGCTCGCCAAGGCGATGCCGAGATGCTCGGGCGCCTGCTTGCCAGCGGCCTGCCGGCCAACCTGCGCAACCACAAGGGCGACACCCTGCTGATGCTGGCCAGCTACCACGGCCACCACGACGCAGTGCGCGTGCTGCTGGCGCATGGCGCCGACCCGCTGATTGCCAACGATAACGGTCAGCTACCCATCGCCGGTGCCGCATTCAAGGGCGACCTGGCCATGATCCGCCTGTTGCTGGAGCACGGCGTACCGGTGGACGCCGCCGCGCAGGATGGCCGCACCGCGCTGATGCTGGCGGCCATGTTCAACCGCAGCGAAATCCTCGACTACCTGCTGGCCCAGGGGGCCGACCCGGCCCGTCAGGATGCCCGTGGTACCACCGCGTTGATGGCAGCGCAAACCATGGGGGCCGTGGACGCCGCAGCGCGCCTGCAAGTGCTGGCTGGCTAACCGCAAGGGGGCATTTGCGGCTATCCTTGGCGACTTTTCACCCGTCGCAGGCCCCCTTTCATGAAAACTCAGTTGCTCGAATTCATCAGCCTCATTGGCGCTGGCTGCATGCGCGAGGAAGACATCGAGCGCATCGCCGACGAGGCCGCCCAGGCCTACGCCGACCCCGCCGCCTTCCTGGCCGCCAACCCCGACATCAACTACGACGACAGCTTCCCCATCCCGCTGGGCGAATGGGTGGTGCTGGGCAGCCTGCCGGACACCGTGGTGTTCCAGGCCGACAGCTACCAGGACCTGTTCCAGGAGATCAGCGATTCGTTCGACCAGAGCGTGCCGTTCACCCTCAAGCCCAAGCAACTGGCCCGCACCGAGCCGCTGACCGCACTCAACCGCATCCAGGTGCAGATGGGCGCGCTGAACAAAGAGGCGGGTGGTTATGTGCTGCTCAACTTCAGCCAGTTGCTGGATGACGAGCTGCAGATGGTGATGGTGGGGCAGAACGACCTGGCGCGGGTGCTGGAGCTGGGGGCAGAGGTGGGGATCAAGGTCGAGCCGGCCCTGGAGGCATTGAAAGTGGCTGTACACATCTAAAGGCTGATGGCCCTATCGCCGGCAAGCCAGCTCCCACAGGATCACCACAGAGTTCGAAACCTGTGCTGTACCTGTGGGAGCTGGCTTGCCGGCGATAGGGCCGGTACAGTCAGCCCAGAACTTCAGCCCAGCGCGGTATCGAGGAACATCATCACCGCAAACCCACCCATCAACCCCAGGGTCGCCGCTGTCTGGTGCCCATTGCGGTGGGTTTCGGGAATCACCTCGTGGCTAACCACAAAGATCATCGCCCCCGCCGCCAGCCCCATGCTCACCGGGTAGGCCAGGGCAAAGCCGGTTGAAATCCCCAGGCCGATCACCGCACCCAGCGGCTCCATCAGCCCCGACCCGATTGCCACCAGTGCAGCCTTCAGGTTCGACAACCCGGTAGCGCGCAAGGCCAGCGCCACGGCCAGCCCCTCGGGGATGTCCTGGATGGCGATGGCGCTGGTCAGCGGCAGGCCGATGTTCATGTCGCCATTGGCAAAGCTCACGCCAATGGCCATGCCCTCAGGCAGGTTGTGCAGGGTAATCGCCAGCACGAACAACCAAACCCGGCTGATGCGCTCGGCCTCCGGGCCGCACGGGCCGGTGCTTTCGTGTTCATGCGGGGTGAAGCGGTCCAGGCCCAGCATCAGCAGCACGCCCAGGCCCATGCCCAGCACCACGGTAAAGGCCGCGGCCGGGCCGTTGCCGGTAATTTCGCGGGCGGCATCCAGGCCCGGCAGAATCAGCGAAAACGAACTGGCCGCCAGCATCATGCCGGCAGCAAAACCCAGCATCACATCCTGGGTGCGCGCCCTGACATCGCGCAGCACCACCGCCAGCACCGCGCCCAGCGCCGTGGCGCCAAAGCCGGACAACCCGCCTAGTGCGGCCAGGTGCAGGTTTTCGGCGTGGTCGCCGTTCACTGCGTTCCACAGGCTTGCCCCCAGCAGTACCAGTACCACCAGCAGGCTCAGGGCCAGGCCGGCACCTATCCATGGGTTGTCGTGCATCTGTTGGCGCCAGGCGCTGACGGGCGAGGGCAGGGCAACGGGGTGGGTATGAGCGGGGGGCATGGCAACCTCGAAATCGATGGATACAGCAGTTTAAGCAGTGACCCACGCAAACGGCCAAGGATTCCCTTCTATCGACGTGATAGCTGGCTATGCTGTGGCAAAGCCTCTGGACAGGAGTTTAGGCATGGGGTCGACGTTCAACAGCCTGGTCGGGCTGATCATTCTGGCGCTGGATATCTGGGCCATCCTCAATGTGATCAAGAGTGGTAGCGAAGTGGGCATCAAGGTGTTGTGGATCCTGCTGATCGCCTTGCTGCCGGTGGTGGGCCTGGTGATCTGGGCGATCGCCGGGCCGCGGGGGAATGTGCGGATCTGAGTGCCTGTACAGGCCCTATCGCCGGCAAGCCAGCTCCCACAGGTACCCACAATGCCAGGGCCTGTGGTGATCCTGTGGGAGCTGGCTTGCCGGCGATAGGGCCGGAACAGACAAAAGCGGCAACACCCCCGTGACAAAATTTTCACATTGGTTTAAACAGAATCCGCACCCGCACAATGCTGCGTTGGTATACACCTGCGCCATCTCCGCAAACCCGCAATCCTAGGACCTTCCCATTCATGGCTAACCCGGACGCCTTGAAGCAACGGGGCGCGCGAGCGTCGTTCTCGCCCACCCTGAAATCCCACCTGGCCTACACGCTGCTCAGCGGCCTGGTGATCATGCTGATGCTCAGCCTCGTGCGCCTGGCGCTGCTGGTCTACAACAGCGACATGATCGGCGACACCCCCAATGCGACCGTCGCCGAAGGCTTCCTCAACGGCTTGCGCTTCGACCTGCGGGTGGTGGTGTACATCAGCATTCCGCTGCTGCTGGCCATCCTCAGCCCCTGGGCCATGGCCCGGCGTGGCCTGTTCCGTTTCTGGCTGACCATCACCTCGAGCGTGGTGATGTTCCTCGGCCTGATGGAGATGGACTTCTATCGCGAGTTCCACCAGCGCCTCAACGGCCTGGTGTTCCAGTACATCAAGGAAGACCCGAAAACCGTGCTGAGCATGCTCTGGTACGGCTTCCCGGTGGTGCGCTACCTGCTGGCCTGGCTGTTCGGCACCTGGCTGCTGAGCCTGCTGTTCAAGGGCATCGACCGCATGACCCGTGGCAATGGCGACGGCGAGGTCACCCTGCAGCGCCGCGCGGCGCCGTGGTACAACCGCCTGGCGGTGTTCATGGTGATCCTGCTGGTGGCCGTGGTCGCCGCCCGTGGCACCCTGCGCCAGGGCCCGCCGATGCGGTGGGGTGATGCCTTCACCACCGATTCCAACTTCGTCAACCAGCTGGGCCTGAACGGCACCCTGACCCTGATCGATGCTGCCAAGAGCCGCTTCGGCGAAGACCGCGCCAACATCTGGAAGCCGGTGCTGGAGCAGGACGTGGCCACGCAGAGCGTGCGCGAGCAGCTGCTGACCGCCAATGACACCCTGGTCGATGCCGACGAGGCTGCAATCCGCCGCGACTTCGTGCCGCCGGCCGAGCGCACCCTGCCGATCAAGAACGTGGTGGTGATCCTGATGGAAAGCTTCGCCGGCCACTCGGTGGGCGCGCTGGGCAGCCCCAACAACATCACCCCGTACTTCGACAAGCTGGCCAAAGAGGGCCTGCTGTTCGACCGCTTCTTCTCCAACGGCACCCATACCCACCAGGGCATGTTCGCCACCATGGCCTGCTTCCCCAACCTGCCAGGCTTCGAATACCTGATGCAGACCCCGGAAGGCGGCCACAAGCTGTCCGGCCTGCCAGCCTTGCTCAGCGCCCGCGATTACGACGACGTGTACGTCTACAACGGCGACTTTGCCTGGGACAACCAGTCCGGGTTCTTCGGCAACCAGGGCATGACCACCTTCATTGGCCGTAACGACTTCGTCAACCCGGTGTTCTCCGACCCGACCTGGGGCGTGTCCGACCAGGACATGTTCGACCGCGGCGCCGAAGAGCTGGCCAAGCACGATGGCAAGAAGCCGATCTACGCGCTGCTGCAGACCTTGTCCAACCACACCCCGTACGCGCTGCCCAAGGACCTGCCGGTAGAGCCGGTAACCGGCCAGGGCCGCCTGGACGAGCACCTGACCGCCATGCGCTATTCGGACTGGGCGCTGGGGCAGTTCTTCGAGAAGGCGCGCAAGGAGCCGTACTTCAAGGAAACTCTGTTCGTCATCGTTGGCGACCATGGCTTTGGCAACCACCAGCAGGTCACCGAGCTGGACCTGGGCCGCTTCAACGTGCCGCTGCTGCTGATTGCCCCGGGCATCCAGGAGAAGTTCGGTGGGGTCAACCACACCGTGGGCACCCAGGTCGACATCGTGCCGACCATCATGGGCCGCCTGGGTGGCCAGGCCCGTCACCAGTGCTGGGGCCGCGACTTGCTCAACCTGCCTGAGGGCGACCAGGGCGTGGGCATGATCAAGCCATCGGGCAGCGAGCAGATCGTCGGCCTGGTGCAGGGCGACCGCATCCTGATCGAGTCCAAGGACATGACCCCGCGCATGTACCGCTACCAGTTGGGCAGCGAGTTCAAGGCCGAGCTGATCGAAAGCCCGGACCAGCCGGAAATGCTGAAGAAGCTGGAAGCGTATATCCAGACCGCGACCAAGAGCTTGCTGGATAACACTGCCGGTGTAGTGCACGGCACGCCGAAGTAAGGCTGCAACAGGGGCCGCTATGCGGCCCATTCGCGGCGGTTCGACGCATCGATGAACCCGCTCCCACAGGGATTTCACAGGGTCTGAGGGCAGTGATATCCCTGTGGGAGCGGGTTTACCCGCGAAGAGGCCGGCACAGACTGAACATTCTCCCCACCTCAAGGTCACTTGTTTCAGGCATCACACACCCGGTGTTCGTTGACTTAGAGGGTTCGTTCAATGAAAGAGTGGGAAGTCATCTTTGCCGACCAGAAGGGCGTGCTCACCACCCTGACGCTGCACGGCGACCAGTGCCCCAGCGAGGAGGACGCCGCGCGGGCCATCCGTTCGCACCTGTTCCCGGTGATGGACGAGCTGGACCTCAACGACTTCCAGGACCGCACTGTTTCACCCACCGCACGCTGGCTCAAGGAACAGAGTGGCGTGACCATCACCAGCATCCACGAAACGCCCTGAACCACACGTTTGCGTGGTGCACTGGCAGGCACTACGCTGCAAGAAGGTGCCGGCCTATTCTGCGGGTCGGCACCGCATCCCTTCGCGTCTTGCATCAGCTCGAACTGCCCGGCCGCTGCCGGCAGGTGCGTAGTGCACGGAAAGTCTATCCATCGCATTATTCAGGAGGACGTTTCATGAGCAGCCAGAACGACGATATCAGCAGCAACGTCCTGCGCCAGATGAAGGCAGGCGGTTTCGACTTCACCCAGATCCACCCCATCGAGTTCTACGCCATATTCCCCGACGAAGCAGGGGCCCGCCGCGCGGCCGGGCAGTTTCGCGGTGAATCGCTGAATGCCCAGGTCAAGGAGCTGGGCGACGGTGCCTGGCATCTGGAGCTGAGCAAGGTCATGTATGCCACCCATGGCGGGATTGGCGACTTCGAAGAGGCCTTCGAGCAGCTGGTGACACCTTATGGCGGTGAGGTGGAAGGGTGGGGGGTCAAGCAGGAGCGGCCCATAGCCTGAGATTTTGGGAATTTGGGGCCGCTTTGCGGCCCATCGCGACACAAGGCCGCTCCTACAGGCGTGCGCGTACCCTTGTAGGAGCGGCCTTGTGTCGCGAAAGGGGCGCAAAGCGCCCCCAGGTTCTCAAGGCCTGCGCCCAGCCATATGCCTCAAATAGGCCAGCAATTCATCCAGCTCCGGTTCACTCAAGACACTATCTGCAAACCCCGGCATCTTCGCCTGCGGCCACTGCCGCAGGCTCTGCGGGTCACGAATCAGCTGGCGAAGATATTCCGGCCGAAAATACTCGGTCGGGTTATGCGGCACATTCAGGTCCGGCCCCACCTGCGCATCCCCCGCGCCATTCAGCCTATGACACGCCAGGCAGTTCTGCTGGAACAAGGCAAAGCCCCGGCGCACCGGGCTGTCGGCCGGCAGCTTCGGGTCGGGCAGCAGCGCCGGAAAACGCGCCTCGACAGAAGCCAGTTTGCGAATCGTTGAAATCTGGAACGGCCACTGCTCCGGGCGGATGCCGCTTGCCTGCGGTGCAGTCCACACCAGGTAGAACGGCCCCGCACTTGGCTTGCCCTGGCCCAGTGGTGGCCACGGCCGGCCCGGCTCCTCCACCGCCAGCCAGGCCTGTGCCGGCCCGTGCTGCAACAGTGGCGCCGCCGGCATTTCGGCGGCAAAACCGTCCAGCGCCACCGCCTGCAGGTGGTCGCTGGCGTTCACGCCATCCAGCAGCGCGGCCAGCGGCACCGCCCGATAATGCATGGGCTGCTTGTAGGAAACGTCCTGGTCGATGCTGATGTCCCGGGCCTGCGGGTGCTCGAGCAGTTCGGCACTGCTCCACTGGCGCGTCGTGGCGCCCAGTTCAAGGTGCAGTTGCGCCGCCGACAGCGGCAGGCTCAGAAGCAACACTAACAGTGCAAGGCAGTGGCGCATGGATAATCTCCGACCATCAAGGCCAGCAGGTTACCTGTGCGTTGCCTGTTGGCGCCACAGCGGCAGTCAGCCGAACAAACGTGTGAGGTTCGGCAGGATCAGCAGCAAAGTCGTGGCGAAGAGAATGAGCCCAGCTTGGCGAATTTTCGATTGTCTGAACATGGCGGACCGCCTTCTTGTTGTTATTCCTGAATACCCGTTGGCTTCCCTGTCGCGCTTCGGGTCGATCGCAGTGGCGTTGCGTTACGCCTGAACTGCCTGCCTCTTGAAAGTGGATATACAACCAACAGTAGGGTGTGCGTCATCCATGTTTGAGAACCCTTTGTTCTAATACCGTAGTTCGTTGATTTCGTCTGGCTATGAGGCCAAGTGCCAGCCGGCTGGCATGCTCTGGCTAGACGGTGGCGCAAGTGCCAGCAGTGCACCGACGAAATGTGACCGTTCGTCAGTGCGGCCTACTTGCTTGTACGTGCCTTTCGCGTCAGTCTCTACAGCAGATTCCCACCCATGTCGTTCAGGACTACCCCTATGTCGTTACGCATCTGCATCCTTGAAACCGATGTCCTGCGACCGGAGTTGACCGCGCAGTACCAGGGCTACGGCAGGATGTTCGAGCAGCTCTTCTCGCGTCAGCCGATCGCCGCCGAGTTTCGTGTGTACAACGTGATGAATGGCGATTACCCCGCCGACAACGAAGTGTTCGATGCCTACCTGGTGACGGGCAGCAAGGCCGACTCGTTTGGTACCGACCCGTGGATCCAGACCCTCAAGGTCTACCTGCTGAAGTTGTACGAGCGTGGCGAGAAGCTGCTGGGTGTGTGTTTCGGCCACCAGTTGCTGGCGTTGACCCTGGGTGGCAAGGCCGAGCGTGCCGAGCAGGGCTGGGGCGTGGGTATCCACCGCTATTCGCTGGCGGCCCATGCGCCGTGGATGGACCCGGAGGTGTCGGAGCTGACCTTGCTGATCAGCCACCAGGACCAGGTGACCGAGCTGCCGGAAGGCGCCACGGTGATCGCCTCCAGCGATTTCTGCCCGAACGCTGCGTACCACATTCGTGACCAGGTGCTGTGCTTCCAGGGGCACCCCGAGTTCGTGCACGACTACTCCCGCGCACTGCTCGATGCGCGCCAGCAGTATCTGGGTGATGAGGTGTATCACAAGGCCGTGGCCAGCCTGGCCACCGAGCACCAGGGCGACCTGGTGGGGGAGTGGATGTTGCGGTTTATCCAGCAACCGGTGAGCAAAGATACCGCAGCGTGATGGCTGGGGGCCGCAAAGCGGCCCCGACAATCTCAAAGCCAGCCAGATTTCTTGAAGCTGGCATACAACGCGGTACAGCCCAGCCCGATCACACCCAGCACCCCGAAGTACCCATAGTGCCACCCCAGCTCCGGCATGTTCTGGAAGTTCATCCCGTAAACCCCGGCAATTGCCGTGGGGAACGCCAGGATCGCCGCCCAGGCTGCAAACTTGCGCTGCACGATGCTCTGCCGTGACGACTCCAGCAGCATGCCGATCTCGATGGTCTGGCTGGCGATGTCGCGGATGCCTGCCAGGTCCTCCATCTGCCGCGTCACGTGGATCTGCACATCACGGAAGTATGGGCGCATGTTCTTGTCGATGAACGGGAAGCTCAGGCGCTGCAGTTCCTCGCTCACTTCCACCATCGGTGCCACGTAGCGGCGCAGGCGCAGGATGTCGCGGCGCAGGCTGTGCAAGCGGCGGATATCGTCCTCTTGCAGCGAACCGCCAAGCACGCTCTGCTCCAGCTCTTCGATCTCGCCATGAATGGCCTCGCTGACCGGCTGGTAGTTCTCGGTGACAAAGTCGAGCAGGGCGTACAGCACGAAGTCTTCGCCGTGCTCCAGCAGCAACGGCCGCGCCTCGCAGCGCTGGCGCACCAGGGCATAGGATTTCGAGTGGCCGTTGCGGCAGGTGATGATGTAGCCGTTGCCGGCGAAGATGTGGGTTTCGATGAACTCCAGCTTGCCTTCGTGGCGCACCGGCGAGTAGGTGACGATGAACAGGGCGTCGCCAAAGGTTTCCAGCTTGGGCCGGCTGTGCTTTTCCAGGGCGTCTTCGATAGCCAGTTCGTGCAGGTTGAACTGGCACTGCAGGTTGGCCAGCTCCTCTGCGTTGGGCTCTTCCAGGCCGATCCATACAAAGTGCCCCGGCTTGCGCGCCCACTCGCTGCCTTCATCGATGCTGATATTGGTGACCTTTCTGCCGGCGCTGTACACCGCCGATGCCACGACTCGACCCATGGTTGTTCGCTTATTCCGGTTGGACACGGGTTACAGCTTGGGCTGTAGTGGGCTCAAGAGCAACCTAGCGCTTGGCCAGTTCCCCTTCCATGCGGTCGATGCATTGTTGCATCTGCCCCCGGCACTGTTCGATCAGCGCCGGCAGGTCCTGCAGGGTCATGCCCGCCGTGGCGATCGGTGGCAGCGAGCGCACGATCACCGTGCGCTGGCGCCAGCTGTTCAGGCTCAGGCGCCCGGCATAGCGGCTGACGCATACCGGCACGATCGGCACACCGGCCTCGATGGCCATGTGAAACGCGCCTTTCTTGAAGGCCAGCAGGTGCTCGCCGGGATTGCGCGTGCCTTCGGGGAAAATCCAGATCGAGGTATCGTCCTGCAGCACCCGAGTGGTCTTCTGCATGGCCTTGCGTGCCTGGTAGGCGTTCTTGCGGTCGACCAGCACGTTGCCACCCAGCCAGAACAGCTGGCCGAACAGCGGGATCCAGCCCAGGCTTTTCTTGCCGATGGCGACGGTGCGCTGCGGCACCACCTGGCCTAGCACGAACAGGTCGAAGTTGGACTGGTGGTTGGCGACGATCACGCAGCCTGGCGGCTGGTCCCACAGCGGACCGACTTCGGCCTTGACCCTGATACGCATCAGCCAGGTGGCCGGCAGGCTGTAGAGGCGGGCGAACACGCGGCTGTTGTCGGGGTTGAAGGGACGGCACAGGCCAATGACCAGGCCCAGGGTACCAACCACAAGGAAATGCAGCGCCAGCAGGAACATGCGCATTGAATAAAGCATGGTACGACTCACACCAGACAGTCGCCGGGCAGTGTACGGATGTGCACTGGTTGGGGCAAACCCTGGAGCAAGCCTGTACTGGCCCTTTCGCGGGTGAACCCGCTCCCACAGGTACCTCATTGCTCTTGAGGCCTGCGATATCCCTGTGGGAGCGGGTTCACCCGCGAAGAGGCCGCTACGGTCAACCTGTATAGTGCTGGTCCAGCTCGATCGCCTTGTCCAGCGCTTCCAGCAGCCCTTTGCGCACCTTCAGCTTGGTGTTCTTGTGCGCCAGCATGTTCAGCTTCTTCAGCTCCCGCGCTTTCTCCAGTGCTGCATCCTGCAACTGCTCGGCCGGCACTACCTTGTCGAGGAAGCCTGCGTCCACCGCGCCCTGCGGGTCAAACACCTCGGCATTGATCACCGAGCGGTGGAAGGCCGAGCGGCGCAGGCGGTCGCGGGCCAGTTCGATACCGGCATGGTGCATGGTCATGCCGATCTGCACTTCGTTCAGGCACACCTTGTACGGCCCTTCGACGCCAATGCGATAGTCGCCCGACAGCAGCAGGAAGGCACCCTTGGCCACGGCATTGCCCGGGCAGGCGACTACCACCGGGAACGGGTGCGAAAGCAGGCGGCGGGCGAGGGTGGAACCGGCGGTGACCAGGCTGACTGCTTCCTTGGGGCCGCTGGTCATCACCTTGAGGTCGTAGCCGCCAGACAGGATGCCGGGCTGCCCGGTGATGATCACCACCGCGCGCTCTTCAGTGGCGCGGTCTAGCGCGGCGTTGAAGGCGGTGATGACGTCTGGCGAGATGGCGTTGACCTTGCCGTTGTTCAGGGTCAGGGTAACGATGCCGTCTTCGGCGTGGTAGGTAATGAGCTCGCTCATGGCAGAGTCCTTTTGTTGGCGTGGCGACGACGTTACCCAGCGCCAGGGGCGAGGTAAAGCAGTAAGGCTGACTGGTCGGTCAGCGTTCGCCGGGGCTCAAATGCAAATGCATGAAAAAATTGAAAAAAATGCTTGCCAAAGGGAAGGTCTTTCACTAAATTAGCGCACCTCGACAGGCTGCAAGGCTTGAAGAGAAACGGTGAAGTGTCCGAGTGGTCGAAGGAGCACGCCTGGAAAGTGTGTATACGAGAAATCGTATCAAGGGTTCAAATCCCTTCTTCACCGCCACATTCTACGAAGAGCCCCCGAGCTGAGAAGCCGGGGGCTTTTTGTTTTTGGCGCCTTTGGGGGCCGCTTTGCGGCCCTTTCGCGACACAAGGCCGCTCCTACAAGCGTGCGCGGCCCCCTGTAGGAGCGGCCTTGTGTCGCGAAAGGGCTGCAAAGCAGCCCCAAAAAATCTAGAAGCTGACCGAAGCCGAAAGCCGAGCCGTCCGCGGCGCCCCCTGGAACAGGTAGTTATCCCCCAGGTAATCCCCCACATCGCGCCAGTAACGCTTGTCGAACACGTTGTCCACAGTCAGGCGCAGCACCGTGTCATACCCCCCGATACGCGTGCGGTAGCGGCTACCCACATCGAACACTGTATACCCACCAACTTCCACATTCCCCGCCTGGCTCGCATACTTGCTGGCGCTGTAGCGCGCCCCGCCCAGCAGTGCCAAGCCCGGTACCGGCAGGGTGTATTCCGCCTGCAGCGCTGCCCGGAACCTGGGCACGTTGATCGCCTGGTGGCCTTCATAGGCATCGGTGTCGCTGTTCTGCACCCGCGCCCGAATCGCCGCAGCGCTGGCCTGCACCTGCAGGTTCGAGGTCACCCAGCCGCTGGCGCCCAGTTCCAGGCCGGTGTTCTTCTGCTGGCCTTGCTGCACGTAGGTGAAAGTGCCGGCGCCGTCCGGGCGCGCGTACTGGTATGCCTGGCGTATCTGGAACAGTGCGGCGCTGAAGCTCAGGCCTTGCCAGTCATGCTTGAGGCCCAGTTCCAGTTGGTGCGAGGTCGTCGGTGCCAGGATTTCGAATCTGTTCTCGGCGAACCACGGTGCGGTGCCGCCTGCCGACAGGCCTTTGGAATAACTGGCATATACCGTGGTATCCGGCTGCGGCTTGTAGATGAGCGCGGCGTTGGGCAGCAACTCGTACTGCCGGGTATGGCGACCGGCAACGCCTTCCTCATTCCAGGTTTTCTCGTCCAGGCGTACTTCACGGGCACCCAGTACGGTCTGCCAGTGCTCGTTGAAGCTGATGCGGTCGCTCACGAACAACCCGTACTGGCGGCTGTCCAGGCGACGTTCGCTAGACCTGATGGGCTTGTCGGATGGATCAAAGGCCGGTGCACCCGTGTAGATGTTGCCTGTACCTACCCATTCCATATAGCTGGGGCGCTGATCCAGCGTGCGCCGCTGCGCACTGGTGCCCACGGTCAGCTCATGCCCCACGCCCAGCGCATCGAAACGCCCGTTGAGCATCGCCTGCGCCTCGTCGGTACGGCGGGTGTCGTCGGGGCTGCGGAAGTCGTAGATGTCGTAGTCGCCGTTGCTGCCGAAGAACGCGCCTTCGCTCGAGCCCCAGGCAAACGAGCTGTAGTCATCGATCACCACCTTGCTGCGCGAGGCGCTCAAGGTCCCGGTCCAGGCTTCGTTGAAACGGTACTCGAAGCGCCCACCCAGGTTCAGCGAATCGTTCTGCACCGGCTTGGCCCAGTGCTGGTAGGCCAGGCGGTCGTCGGGGTCGATGCCATGGGGTACTTCGCTGCCACCGAGCAGTTGGTAACCCGGCACCGAGCGCTGTTCGCGGTGTTGGTATTCGGCATCCAGCTGCAGGGTGGCATCCGGGTTGATCTGCCAGTCGAAGGCCAGCGAGGCGAAGTCGCGCTTGCCGTCGGCGTGGTCTACGTAAGAGCGGATGTCTTCATGGGCCAGGTTGGCCCGCAGGCCGAACTGCCGCTCGCTGCCGAACCAGCCGCCCAGGTCGGTGGCCAGATAGCGTTCGCCTTGTTCGTTGGTCGAGACCGTGACGCTGCGCACGTCTTCGGCGCGCTTGGTCACGTAGTTGATCAGGCCGCCCGGCTCCGACACACCGCTCTGCAGCCCGGACAAACCCTTGAGCAGCTCTACCTGCTGCTTGTTCTCCAGGGCCACGTTCTGCTCGCCGGCGATGGTCTGGCCATTGATGCGGTAGCTGCTGGCAGCATTCAGCTCGAAGCCGCGCACGTTGAAGTTTTCGTAGTAGCCGATGGGGGCGTAGCTTTCGCCCACCGAGGCGTCGCTTTGCAGCACCTCGCTGAGCTGGCGCACCTGGCGGTCTTCCAGCAGTTGCTGGCTGAACACGCTGATCGAGGCCGGGGTGTCGAGCAGGGGCGCGGGCTGGAAGCCGCCTACTGCTGCCTGGCGTGCCTGGTAGCCGTCGTTGGTGTAGGTGTCGGACACCTGCAGCGGGGCCAGTAGCACGCTGTCTTCGGCAAGCACATGGGGGCAATGCAGGGCCAGGCCCAGGCTGAGCAGGCTCAGGGGCAGGCGGGGGTGACGCGGGGGCATGCGGTGGGGCTCCTGGATGCGCGACACCTGTGCCGGCCTCTTCGCGGGTGAACCCGCTCCCACAGGGATATCACTATCCTCAGGTGCAGTGATATCCCTGTGGGAGCGGGTTCACCCGCGAAGAGGCCGGCACAGGCCATGAAAAAGGCGGCATCTTACAGCCGCCTTCAACATAAAACGATCCGGGCTCTGCGATATCCAGTCAGCCTTTGCGGGCCGGCCGCCTGTGCTGCCGCCAGTTGTCATCGATCTTCGACCAGGTCTTGCCATCGGTAATGGCCATGAGCTTGCGCCCGTCCTTGAAGGTGGCCAGGAAGGTGGCTTCCTCTTCCTTGCCACCCAGCCACAGCCCGGCCAGCAACCCCACCGGCCCGGCCACCAGGGCCCCGGCCACGCCCCAGCCCAGGGCACTGCCCAGGCTACGGCTGGATTCCAGGCTGGCCAGCCGCAGCTCGCTGATGCGTGCCAGGGAAATCCGCTCGCCCGGCGAGGGGCTGCGCGGGGTCTTGAGTGTGAGCGATCCATTGCGATACTCGCCTTCGCCTTGCAAGAAATCGCCGGATTGCACCGTGAGTCTTGTCATAACGTCGTCCTGTCAGGGAAAGGGCATTGACCAGCGCCTACTGAGCGCTGCCCGGGCAGGCAAGTCAACGGCCATGCGACGGAGGGTCGTGCGGTGCATTGTCGCCCAGGTCAATGGACTTCAGGCCACCTGCAAAGCGTTCTTGCGCTTGCGCTCGGCCAAACCCCACGCCAGCAACGCCAGCCCGCCAATCACCAACCCGGCCACCACAATCCCCATCCAGCCCTGGCGCTGGAACAACTGCGTGCCCAGCAACGACCCCAAGGCCCCGCCAATGAAGTAGCAGGTGATATACCCGGCATTCAGCCGTGTGCGCGCTTCCGGCCGCAGGGCAATCACCGCGTTCTGGTTGCTCACGTGCACCAGCTGCACTGCCAGGTCGAGCATCAGCACGCCCAGCAGCAAGGCCAGCAACGATTGCTCGGCAAAGCCCAGCGGCACCCACGACAGCAGCAATACCACCAGGCCCACGGTGGTGCCCAGCGAACCCTTGCCACGGTCGGCCAGGCGCCCGGCCCAGTTGGCCGACAGCGCACCCGCTGCACCGGCCAGGCCGAACAGGCCTATCACCGCGTCCGAATAGTGGTACGGGCCTTTCGCCAGCAGGAACGCCAGTGGCGTCCAGAACAGGGCGAACAGGCTGAATGCCAGCAGGCCGAGCAGCGAGCGCAGGCGCAGCACCGGTTCTTCAACGAACAGGCGGAACACCGAGCCGATCAGCGCCGGGTATTTCAGCCCGGCATGGCTGTGGTGTTGCGGCAGGCTGCGGTACAGCGCCACGGCGGTGATGGCCATCAGCACTGCAGCCAGCACGTAGATGCTGCGCCAGCCACCCAGTTCGGCCATGAACCCGGCGGCGGTACGTGCCAGCAGGATGCCCAGCAGCAACCCGCTCATCAACGTGCCGACCGCGCGCCCGCGCTGGTGTGGCTCGCTGAGGGTCGCGGCCATGGGCACGAGGATCTGCGCCACCACCGAGAACAGCCCGGTCAGCGCCGTACCAAGGATCAGCCAGGGCAGGCTCGGTGCGCAGGCGCTGATGATCAGGCCCAGGGTGGAAATGGCGGTCATCACGGTGATCAGCCGGCGCTGCTCGAACAGGTCGCCCAGCGGTGCCAGCAGCAACAGGCCGGCGCCATAGCTCAGTTGCGCGGCAATGACGATGCTGCCGGCACTGGCGGTGCTCAGGCCGAACTGCTGGGCGATGCTGTGCAGCAGTGGTTGCGCATAGTAGTTGCTGGCCACGGCCAGGCCGGTGGCGGTGGCCATCAGCAGGATCAGGGCGCGGCTGAGAGTGGGGGCGTTCATGCAGTTCTCGTGGCGGGCAGGAGTAAAGGGGGGATTATCGGAAAGTGTCGGGCACTACATCAATGCATTGTGCGGCAGAGCAGGGCAGGGGGAGGGGGCTGGAGGTTGGGGATCGGTTGAGCCTGTGCTGGCCTCTTCGCGGGTAAACCCGCTCCCACAGGTACACCACTGGGCTCGGGGCCTGTGATATCCCTGTGGGAGCGGGTTTACCCGCGAAGACGCCGGACCAGGCAACCCTTCAATCAGGCAGCAAACCCGCCATCGACCGTCAGGCTGGCCCCAGTGACATACCCCGCCTCAGGCCCCGCCAGGTAAGCCACGAAGCTGGCAATCTCATCCGCCTCGCCATAGCGCCCGATCGCCATCAGCGGGATCAGGCTGTCAGCGAACTCGCCGCTGGCCGGGTTCATGTCGGTGTCCACCGGCCCTGGCTGCACGTTGTTCACGGTAATGCCTTTCGGCCCCAAGTCACGGGCCATGCCGCGGGTCAGGCCGACCAGCGCCGATTTGCTCATGGCATAGGGGGCGCCGCCGGCAAACGGCATGCGCTCGGCATTGGTGCTGCCAATGTTGATGATGCGCCCACCTTGGCCCATGTAGCGTGCCGCGGCCTGGCTGGCGACGAATACGCTGCGCACGTTCACCGCCAGCATGTGGTCGAAGTCGGCCAGGTCGAATTCGGTCACCGGTGCTACCGCCAGCACACCGGCGTTGTTGACCAGGATATCCAGCCTGCCGAAGGCCTTCACAGTGTCATCCACGGCCAGTTGCACAGCCGCCGCGTCGGCGCTGTCGGCCCGCAGGGCCAGGGCCTTGCCGCCGTTTTCGGTAATTTCCTCAGCCAGCGCCTGCGCCGGGCCGGCGGAGCTGACATAGGTGAAGGCCACCTGCGCGCCTTCGCGGGCCAGGCGTCGCACGATGGCTGCACCAATGCCGCGGGAACCGCCCTGTACCAGGGCTACTTTGCCGTCGAGGGTGTGTTGCTTGGACATGCTGATCTCCTGCTGGAAGCCAGGCCGGAATGCCTTGGATGGGCGCAGTATCGGCGCTTGATTACCTGCTGATAAGATGGCAATCACTATCAGCAGAGTAAACCTTTGGTTGCCAATAATGGCCATGGAATCGTTCAACGCGTTGGAATGCTTCATCCGCAGTGCCGAAGTCGGCAGCTTTGCCGAGGCCGCCAGGCGCCTCAGCATTACCCCGGCTGCCGTGGGCAAGCATGTTGCCCAGCTGGAAGCGCGCCTGGGGGTGCGGTTGTTCCAGCGTAGTACCCGCAAGCTGACCCTGACCGAGGCCGGGCAGCGATTTCTGGGGGAGGTCAGTGACAGCTTCCGCACCATCCAGTACGCCGTGGCCAACCTGGCCAGCAGCGAAGGCCAGCCGGCCGGGTTGTTGCGGGTGAGCATGGGCACGGTGTTCGGGCGCTTGTATGTGTTGCCATTGCTGGCCGAGTTCCTGCGTCGCTACCCGGCCATTACCCCGGACTGGCATTTCGACAACCGCCAGGTCGACCTGATCGGCCAGGGCTTCGATGCGGCGATTGGTGGCGGCTTCGATCTGCCGCCGGGGGTTGTGGCGCGCAAGCTGACCCCGGCGCATCGGGTGCTGGTGGCGGCGCCGGCTTACCTGGGCCGGCACGCGCCGATTGACGACCCGCAGGTATTGCAACGGCATGACGGTATCCTGATCCGCTCGCCGCAGACCGGGCGGGTGCGTTCATGGCCGTTGACCAGCCGTTGGCAGGTGCAGCAGCCATTGCAGTTGCGCCAGACGATGACCATGAGTGATTCGGATGCGGCTTGCGCGGTGGCCGAGCAGGGCTTGGGGATTGCCCTGGTGAGCCTGCCGTTTGCAGTGCCGTACCTGGAAGGCGGGCGGCTGCAGCGGGTGCTGCCGGACTGGTACGTGGACGATGGGCATATCAGCCTGTATTTCGCCGAGCACAAGCTGTTGCCGGGCAAGACCCGGGCGTTTATCGATTTTGTGGTGGAGCAGTTCGAAGAGCAGGGGTTGGCGCGGCGGTTCGATGCCTTGCAAACCCTTTAAAAGTGTATTGCCTGTAGCGGCCCTATCGCCGGCAAGCCAGCTCCCACAGGTACAGCGACAACCCCGAGATTAACGCTGCACCCGTGGGAGCTGGCTTGCCGGCGATAGGGCCGGTTCAGACAACATCGACTATGAACAATGCCTGTGCCCCCAGGCTCACCTCATCATCAACCTTCCTGCCGACCAACTGTTGCCCCAGCGGCGAGCGCGGGGTAATCACCGTCACCAGCCCATCCCCCTCGCCAATCTTCAACCCCGCCGCCTCGGGCCCGAGGAACAGTCGGCGCAGCCCGCCATCTTCATCCTCCAGCGTCACCAGGTTGCTCACCTGCACCCCGCGTGCCGGGTCGTAGTCGCGCAGCAGCAGTTGCTGGTAGGTCACCAGCGCCTTGCGGATCTCGGCGCTGCGGCGGGCCTGGCCGGTAGCCAGATACGAGGCTTCCAGGCCCAGGGTGTCGTACTTGTTCTCGGCGATGTTCTCTTCGGCGGTGGCGGCTTCGTACGCGGTTTGCGCCGCGCGGGTCAGCACATCCAGGTCATGCTCGAGGGTGGCGACGATCTGCGCCAGCAGGCTGGGCTTTTCCATGGTCAGTAACAGAACTCCAGCACGTTGGCCTGGCTTTTGTCGGTGGGCGCGGTGCGGTTCTGCTGCAGCCAGAACTGGCACTTGGGGCTGTTGAGGTTGCGCGGGTTGCCCTGGGCGGCCTCGGCGGCCTGTTGCACCTCCTGTTTGTGCAGGATGTCCTTGTAGCGTTCGAACATTTCCGCCTGGGCATCCGCCGCAGGGGCGGGCGCTGGCGGCGCGGCAGGCCGGTACGCGGCGGGGGCCACGGCCTGGGCCAGTGGCTGTACCTGCTGTGGCCACAGTTGCAGGGCCAGCCACAGGCTGGCGGCGATCGCCACGGCGCCCAGCCACAGGCCAAAGGCAACGCACACGATCAACGGCAACGGCTTGAGGGTGATCTTCAGTTCACGGTGGCGCGGCATGGCAGCCTCCTGGCAGGGTGTTCGGGGAGCATTGTCGCATGCGCCTGGGCATTTTTCCGCGCAGGTGCTTTTGTCGGCGACAATTTATGCGCAGAATGCGCGGTTTTTCCGCTGGGCGAGGGCAGGGCACATGAAAGCCACCTGGGACATCTTCTGCAGCGTCGTCGACAACTACGGCGATATAGGCGTGACCTGGCGCCTGGCCCGGCAGCTGGTGGCCGAGCACGGCCTGGCAGTGCGCCTGTGGGTGGATGACCTCAATGCGTTCAAGCCCATGTGCCCCGGGGCCGATGCCGACGCCCCGCAGCAGTGGCAGCACGGTGTGGATGTGCGCCAGTGGCCGGTGACCTGGTTGCCGGTGGCGCCGGCTGATGTGGTAATCGGTGCCTTCGCCTGCCAGTTGCCTGCAACTTATGTAGAGGCAATGCGTGCTCGCGCCACGCCGCCGCTGTGGTTGAACCTCGAATACCTCAGTGCCGAGGACTGGGTGGAGGGCTGCCATGGCTTGCCTTCGCCGCAGCCCAATGGCTTGCGCAAGGTGTTTTTCTTTCCCGGCTTTACCGAAAAAACCGGTGGCCTGCTGCGCGAGGGCTCGCTGCTGGCGCGGCGTGATGCGTTCCAGCAAGGCGCACGGCAGGCCTTCTTGCAGGGGCTTGGCGTAAACCCTGAAGCGGGGGCGTTGCTGATTTCCCTGTTCGCCTACGAAAACCCGCAACTGGGCAACTGGCTTGATGCCCTGGCCTCAGGCGAGCAACCTTGCCACCTGCTGGTGCCGCAAGGGCGCGTTGTCGCGGGGCTCGGCCAGTGGCTTGGCGAGGCGACACTGCAAGTGGGCAGCGTGCGCAAGCGAGGGGCGCTGACCGTGCAGGTGCTACCTTTCGTCAGCCAGGACGACTACGACCGGTTGCTGTGGAGCTGTGATTTCAATGCCGTGCGCGGCGAAGACTCATTCGTGCGCGCGCAGTGGGCTGGGCAGCCGATGCTGTGGCACATCTACGTGCAGGACGAGAATGCCCATTGGGAAAAGCTCGAAGCGTTTCTGGCGCATTATCGACACGGGTTGTCAGGCGATGCCGATGCCGCCCTGCTTGGCCTGTGGCGTGCCTGGAACATGGACCGCGACATGGGCCAGGCCTGGCAGGCGGCCCGCCAGCACTGGCCGGAACTGCAGCAGCATGCCCGGCTTTGGGCAGCGCGACAGGCCGCTCAGCCGGACCTTGCCACAGCGCTAGTACACTTTTACCGAAATTCGCTATGATACGCGGCCTCGATTTTTATAAATCCATCCAGATTCGGATACTTCGTAATGAAAACTGGTAAAGAACTGAAACCCGGTACCGTCCTGCGGATCGACAACGACCCGTGGCTGGTTCAAAAAGCTGAGTTCACCAAGTCGGGCCGTAACAGCGCGATCATGAAGACCAAGCTGAAGAACCTGCTGACCGGCTACAAGACCGAAACCGTCTACGGTGCAGACGACAAGCTGGACGACGTGATCCTGGATCGCAAAGAAGCGACCCTGTCGTTCATCAACGGTGACGAATACACCTTCATGGACACCACCGACTACACCATGTACGAACTGAACGCCGAGGACATCGAAGCCGTTCTGCCGTACATCGAAGAAGGCATGGAAGACGTCTGCGAAGCCGTGTTCTTCGAAGGCCGCCTGGTATCGGTTGAACTGCCGACCACCATCAGCCGCCAGGTTGTCTACACCGAGAACGCTGCACGCGGCGACACCTCGGGCAAGGTGATGAAGCCTGCCAAGCTGAAGAACGGTACCGAGATCTCGGTTGCCGACTTCATCCAGATCGACGAGTGGATCGATATCGACACTCGCGACAACAGCTTCAAAGGCCGTTCCAAGAAGTAATCCTTCCTGTGAAACGCAAAAAACCCGGCCTTGGCCGGGTTTTTTCATGCCTGCAAACTTCCAGGCCGCGGCACGCTTCCCTTGTAGGAGCGGCCTTGTGTCGCGATGGGGCGCGAAGCGGCCCTGACGATCTCACAGGAATACTTGCTTTCGCAGGCCGATCCTGGGGCCGCTTCGCGGCCCATCGCGACACAAGGCCGCTCCTACATGAGGCGCTGCAAGCCTTACACGGTCACGTGCAGGCGCACATCCACATTGCCGCGGGTGGCGTTGGAGTACGGGCACACCTTGTGCGCCTTTTCCACCAGCGCTTCAGCATCGGCCTGGGCCAGGCCCGGCAGGTTGATGTGCAGGTCGATGTCCAGGCCGAAACCACCTGGAATCTGGCCGATGCCCACCTTCGCGGTGATCGAGGCGTCCGCCGGCAGGGCTTTTTTCTCCTGCCCGGCCACGAACTTTAGGGCACCGATGAAGCACGCCGAGTAACCGGCGGCGAACATCTGCTCGGGGTTGGTACCGTCACCGCCTGCGCCGCCCAGCTCCTTGGGGGTGCTCAGGCTGACCACCAGCTTGCCGTCGCTGGAACGGGACTTGCCGTCGCGCCCACCGGTGGAGGTAGCTTCTGCGATGTACAGCGGAGTGACCTTTTGCATCTTGAGCCTCGCTAATGTGCTGTGCGCTCCCCGTCTGGAGGAGGGCGCGGGTTGGTGTGGGATTTAAATTAGCGCGCAATTAGTTAGTGCGCAAGATAAATCGTCACCGCTCATCCGAACGGCCATTGCACAGCATAGCTGTCAGAGGGTTTTCTGCAGGTTCTCGCGCAGCGCCAGCAGGTCGGCCTGCAGCTGTTGCAACTGTTCCAGGCTGCGCCCGCTGGCCTTGAGGATGCACTGCGGCACTTCCTTGGCCTGCTGCTGCAAGGCGCGGCCCTTGTCGGTCAGCTGCACCAGTACCACCCGTTCGTCCTCGCGGCTGCGGTTGCGCTGCAGCAGGCCTTCGCTTTCCAGGCGCTTGAGCAGCGGCGTCAGCGAGCCGGGGTCAGTGAGCAGGTGCTGGCTGATCTCGCCTACGGTCAGGCCGTCGTGCTCCCACAGCACGAGCATGGCCAGGTACTGCGGGTAGGTCAGGCCCAGGGCCTGCAGCAGCGGTTTGTAGACCTTGGTCATCAGCAACGAGGTGGAGTGCAGGGCGAAACAGACCTGGTTGTCCAGCAGCAGCTCGTCACAGGAGGCTTGGGTGTTGGCGTTCATGCAGGTCCTTGAATGTAATCAATGGGAAAGTCTGGCACGCGGATCGTTAGTGCGCGCTTTATTCGCGCAGTTCACTGCGCAAGGCCAGGTCCCAGGGTGGAATCGGGCTGAAGCGGCTCTTGAGAAATTCGAGCAGCAAACGACTGCGAGAGTTCGTTTCATGTTCCAGGCGAAGCGCGTAGATACCGCTGGTTTCCGCTTGGGGCAAGCCACCGTCGCAAAACAAAGGTATCAGCTCGCCACGTAGCAGGTATTCACTGATCAGCCAAGTGGGCAGGTGGGCTATGCCTAAACCGGCGAGGGCGCCGAACAGCAGGGTTTCGGCGTTGTTGGCGGCCATGCGCATGCGTGAGGGGCGGTACAGGCGGGTTTGCCCGGCCACGTTGAAACGCCAGGCGAATGGCGGCGCCAGGCCGTCCCAGTCCAGGCCGTCGTGCCCGGGCAGCTCGCTGGGGCAGGTGGGCATGCCGCGGCTGGCCAGGTAGGCCGGGCTGGCGCAGGCGATGCGCACCATGTAGGCCAATGGCGTGGCGACCAGCCGGGTGTCGGCCAGGGGGCCGGCGCGCAGCACCAGGTCGACCTCGCCCAGGTGGCTGCCATGCAGGTCGACGAAGCTGTCGATCAGGCGCAGTTGCACATCCAGGCCTGGGTAGGCGACCAGGAAATCGGCGATGGCGGGGGCCAGGTGGCGGCGGCCGAATGCGGCGGGGGCGTCGATGCGGATCAGGCCTTCGGGGGCATTGCTCAGCGACACCGCTTCGGCGCGGGCCAGGCGCAGTTCCTCGATGATGCGCCTGGCCCGTTCGGCAAAGGCGTTGCCGGCAGGTGTGGCGCGCACGGCGTGGGTGCTGCGGGTGAACAGGCGGCTGCCCACGGCGCTTTCCAGGTTGTCGATGCGCCGGGCCACGGCAGACGGGGTCAGCGGGTGGCGGCGGGCGGCGGCAGAAAAGCTGCCGGTTTCCAGCACATCGAGGAACAGGCTTAGCTGGTCGGTCAGGGTATCGGGGCTCATGGCTGTCTTGCTTTTGCGAAAAACGCACAGCCATTGTGCGCTGCTGTGCGTTTCCCCGCCAGCCCGCAATCGTTAGCATGCTCGCATTATGTGTAAAGGCGGATGAGGCCCCTGATGATCGAGTGGTTGTTGTATATCGTGCTGGGCGCAGCCCTGGGGACCATGGGTGGCCTTTTCGGCATTGGTGGCGGGCTGATCGCGATTCCGGCGCTGGGCGTGCTGTTCGGCCTGGACCAGCAACTGGCGCAAGGCACGGCGCTGGTGATGGTAGTGCCCAATGTGCTGCTGGCGCTGTGGCGTTATCACCAGCGTAACCGCATCGAGCTGCGCCATGCGGTGCCGTTGTCGCTGTGCAGTTTCGTGTTCGCCTGGTTGGGGTCGATCTGGGCGGTGGGGCTGGATGCGCAATCCATGCGCCTGGGCTTTGTCGGCTTCCTGGTGGCCCTGGCGGTGTGGAACGTGGCGCGGATGTTCATGAAGGTGACGCCGCCCAGCGCCGAGTTGCGCTATGCCTGGCCGTGGCTGGGTGTGCTGGGCAGCTTTGCCGGCACCATGGGCGGCTTGTTCGGGGTGGGTGGGGCCGTGGTGGCCACGCCGATCCTGACCAGTGTGTTCGGTACCACCCAGGTGGTGGCGCAGGGGCTGTCGCTGGCGCTGGCGGCGCCGAGTACCTTGGTAACTCTGGTGACCTATGGGGTGCACCACAGTGTTGACTGGGGGGTGGGGGTTCCATTGGCGGTGGGCGGCCTGCTGAGTATCAGCTGGGGTGTGAAATTGGCCCATGCATTGCCGGAGAAGGTGTTGCGGGCGATGTTCTGTGTGTTTCTGGTGGGGTGTGCGGTGATGCTCGGGTTCGAGCTTTGAGATTTTGGGGCCGCTTTGCGGCCCATCGCGACACAAGGCCGCTCCTACAGGGGATCGCGTGCCCTTGTAGGAGCGGCCTTGTGTCGCGATGGGCTGCGCAGCAGCCCCAAGTTACTTGAACCCTTCGACAATGTAGTCGGCCATGCAGTCGGTAATCGGCGAAGGGTTCTGGGTACTGCGCACCAGCATCACATTGGCCACCGGCAACTGCGGCAACCCTTCGCTCTCGCCCAGAATGCGGATATTCCCGCCGATCAGGCTCTGCAACTGTGCGGTCACCGCCAACCCTGCGGTGACAATGGCAAAGATCGCTGCCAGGCTCGGGCTGGTATAGGCGATACGGTAGTCGATGCCCTGGGCCTCCAGGGCATTGCAGGTCCAGGCCCGGCAGAAGCAGTCGGTGTTGAACAAGGCTACCGGCATGGGGCGTTGCTCCTGCGGGCAGAAGCCTTCCGCGGCGGCCCAGACCAGGCGTTCCTGGCGCAGCAGCTGGCCAATCTCGTTGCCCGGCTCACGGGTGACGATGGTCAGGTCCAGGTCCTGGCGCAGCATCAGTTGTTTGGAGGAGTCGCAATGCACCTCCACCTGCACCAGCGGGTAGGCTTGGGCAAAGCTCGACAGGATGGTCGGCAGGAAACGCATGGCATAGTCGTCCGGCGTACCGATGCGTACGACCCCGACCATGTGCGGCATGCGCAGGGTGTTGAACACTTCCCCATGCAACTTGAGGATGCGCCGCGCATAGCCCAGCAGCACCTGGCCTTCGGCGGTCAGGCGCACCTGGCGGCCGTCGCGCTCGAACAGCTGGCGCTGCAGAATGTCTTCTTCCAGGCGTTTCATCTGCATGCTCACCGCCGACTGGGTGCGGTTGACCACCTCCCCGGCGCGGGTGAAGCCGCCCTGTTCGGCGATGGCCACGAAGGTGCGCAGTACGTCCGCGTCGAGGCTCTGGTACTGGGACATTGCATCAATCTCCGAGATGCATGGCATCAGAAACATTCGTTGGATTGATCTTATGCCTGGCAGGAGACTGGAGCCATCAACACGGAGGGCTTCACGATGAAAGGTCATGTCAGCAGCATCCAGCAACCTGCCTTTTCCCTGAACCACCTGTGGCATGCCGCCCTGCAGCGCCCGGCGCGCTGGCTGCAGCTGTACCGCCAGCGCCAGGAACTGGCCAGCCTGAGTGATGCGACCCTGCACGACCTGGGGCTGAGCCGGGCGGATATCCAGCAGGAGGCCGAGCGGCATTTCTGGGATGACCCGCTGCGGAAATAGGCTAAGTTTGTCGGTGGGTTTACCGGCCTCTTCGCGGGCAAGCCCGCTCCCACAGGTACTGCACAATGTGGGAGCGGGCTTGCCCGCGAAGAGGCCGGAACAGACACTACAAGGAGTTCAGGCTTGCCCCTCAAGCTGTCCATCAACCAGGCCCGCCGCCTGGCCCTTTCTGCCCAAGGTTTCGGCAAACAGCCGGAATCGGCGCCCACCCTGCCAGCACTCAAGCGCATGCTGCAACGCCTGGGTGTGTTGCAGATCGATTCGGTCAACGCCCTGGTCCGCTCCCACTACCTGCCGCTGTTCTCCCGGCTGGGCAACTACTCGCCTGCCACCCTCGACCAGCTCGCCTGGGGCAGTGGCCGCCAGCGCCTGTTGTTCGAGTACTGGGGGCACGAAGCCTCGCTGCTGCCGCTGAGCCTGTACCCACTGCTGCGCTGGCGCATGGCTCATGCCGCCGATGGCCGTGGCATCTATCGCCAGCTCGCGCAGTTTGGCCGTGAACGCCAGGATGTGATCGCCCGGGTACTGGCAGCGGTCCGCGAACAGGGCGCCCTTGGCGCGGGCAGCCTGTCCACCCGCGAGGAGCGGGCTGGCCCCTGGTGGGACTGGAGCGAGGAAAAGCACGCGCTGGAATGGCTGTTCGCCGCAGGGGAGGTGACGGTCGCTGGCCGGCGCGGCTTCGAGCGGCTCTACGATGTGCCGGAAAAGGTCCTGCCGAAGGCGATCCTCGACCAACCTTTGCCCAGCGAGACCGAGGCGCATCAGGGCTTGATGCTGCACGCCGCCACCGCCCTGGGCGTAGCCACCGAGCGCGACCTGCGCGACTACTTCCGCCTGGACCCGGCGCAGGGCAAGGCGGCACTGGCCGAGCTGGTGGCTGATGGCCGCCTGCAAGCGGTCGAGGTGCAGGGTTGGAAGCAGCTTGCCTACTGCGCCGGCGCGCCGCGTATCCCCCGGCGCATCCAGGCCAGCGCGCTGTTGTCGCCGTTCGATTCACTGGTCTGGGAACGCAACCGTACCGAGCGCTTGTTCGACTTCCGCTACCGCCTGGAAATCTACACCCCGGCGCACAAGCGAGTGTACGGCTACTACGTGCTGCCGTTCCTGTACCGCGAACGCATCGGCGCGCGCGTGGACCTGCGCGCCGAGCGCGCCCAGGGGCAACTGGCAGTGCACGCCGTGCATGTCGAGGCAGGCGGCCTGGACGAAGAGGGTTACCAGGCCTTGGCCGGCAACCTGCTGCGCCTGGCCAGCTGGCTGGGGCTGGAGAAGGTGCAACTGAACTGCCCGCGTACCGAGGGCAGCCAGTTGCGCCAGGCGTTGCTCAGCGCCGCACCTGCTTGAGGGTTTCGGCAATCAGGAACGCCAGCTCCAGCGACTGGTCGGCATTCATCCGCGGGTCGCAGTGGGTGTGATAGCGGTCGGACAGCGCATCCTCGGTGATCGGCCGGGCACCGCCGATGCATTCGGTGACGTTCTGCCCGGTCATCTCGATGTGGATGCCGCCGGCATGGCTGCCCTCGGCCTGGTGCACCTGGAAGAACTGTTTCACCTCATCCAGGATCTGCGCAAAGTCACGGGTCTTGTAGCCGCTGCTGGCCTTGATGGTATTGCCATGCATCGGGTCGGAGCTCCACAGCACCTTGCGCCCTTCGCGCTCGACCGTGCGGATCAGCCCCGGCAGGTGGTCGCCGACCTTGCCGGCACCCATGCGCACGATCAGGTTCAGGCGCCCGGGGTCGTTGGCCGGGTTCAGCGTGTCGATCAGGCGGATCAGTTCTTCGGGGTTCATGCTCGGGCCAACCTTGACCCCGATCGGGTTGTGCACGCCGCGCAGGAACTCCACATGGGCACCGTCCAGCTGGCGGGTGCGGTCGCCGATCCACAGCATGTGCGCCGAGCAGTCGTAGTAGTCGCCGGTCAGGCTGTCCTGGCGCACGAAGGCTTCTTCATAGTTCAGCAGCAGTGCTTCGTGGGCGGTGAAGAAGCTGGTTTCGCGCAGCTGCGGCGCGCTGTCCAGGCCGCAGGCGCGCATGAATGCCAGGGTTTCGTCGATGCGGTTGGCCAGTTGGTGGTACTTGTCGGCCAGCGCCGAGTTGGCGATGAAGTCCAGGTTCCACTTGTGCACCTGGTGCAGGTCGGCAAACCCGCCCTGGGCGAAGGCGCGCAGCAGGTTGAGGCTGGCAGTGGCCTGGTGGTAGGCCTGCAGCAGGCGCTCCGGGTCGGGGATGCGGCTTTTCGCGTCGAAGCCGATGCCGTTGACGATGTCACCACGGTAGGCGGGCAGGGTGATGTCGCCGATGGTTTCATCGCCCGATGAGCGCGGCTTGGCGAACTGCCCGGCCATGCGCCCGACCTTGACCACCGGGCAGCCGGCGGCGAAGGTCATGACGATGGCCATCTGCAGCAGCACCTTGAAGGTGTCGCGGATTTTCGCCGCCGAGAACTCGGCGAAGCTCTCGGCGCAGTCGCCACCCTGCAGCAGGAAGGCGCGGCCTTCGGTGACCTCGGCAAACTGCCGGCGCAGCTCGCGCGCCTCGCCCGCGAACACCAGCGGCGGGTAGCTGGCCAGGGTCTGTTCGACCTTCAGCAGGTGCGCGGCATCGGGGTAGGTCGGTTGCTGCTGGATCGGCAGGGCGCGCCAGCTGTCGGGGCTCCACGGTTGGTTCATCTCGGGCTCGGTCTTGTCGGTTGTAGGCTATGGGCCATGGTAACAGTTGGCGCTGCGCTTGTTGCATCGAGGGTGTTGACGGACAATGCGCGTTTTTGCGCGGGTGGGTGGTGAGCATGGCGGCGGAACGGGAAGAGCGGCTACTGGCACGGGTGGAGGACGCCTTTGGCGTCATCAGCGTGTATGAAGTCGACGACTACCGCTTTCTGGAATTCGGCGATGCGATCGAGCAGAGCTGCGTGTTCACGGCCGACCCCAGCTGGCTGGAGTACGACTATACCCGCGCCATGCTGGTGGGGGCGCTGTGCCACGAGCAGCCGGAGAGCGCGCTGTTTCTCGGCCTGGGTGCCGGCACGCTGACCCAGGCCTGCATGAAGTTCCTGCCGCTGGACGACATCGAAGCCATCGAACTGCGCCCGGACGTACCGCGCCTGGCCATGGAGTACCTGGGCCTGGACGACGACCCGCGGCTGTATGTACGCATCGGCGATGCCCTGGAGCTTTTGCCCACGGCGGAGAAGGCCGACCTGCTGTTCGTCGACCTGTACACCGACCATGGGCCGGGGGTGGGCCACCTGGCGTGGAACTTCCTGGAGAACTGCCAGCAGCAGCTGAACCCGGGTGGTTGGCTGGTGATCAACCAGTGGGCCACCGACGATGGCAAGCCGCTGGGCGCGGCGTTGCTGCGCGGGTTGTACCACCGGCATTACTGGGAGCTGCCGGTGAAGGAGGGCAATGTGATCCTGCTGGTGCCGGCGGACCTGGAGCAGACGCTGGACCTGGATGGGCTGAAAGCCCGGGCCGAGGCGCTGGCGCCGCGCCTGGGGTACAGCCTCGAGGGGCTGATCCGCGAGATTCGGCCGGCCACCTGATGAATCTGTGGCGAGGCTGCTGGCCCTATCGCCGGCAAGCCAGCTCCCACACCGACCGCGTTGGCCTCAAGCCATGCGCTGTCCCTGTGGGAGCTGGCTTGCCGGCGATGAGGCCGGTACAGGCAATAAAGGATTATCGATTCAGCTCCGGGTGATTGATGGCCCGACACTGGCCAGGCACCCTGAAAATATTCCTCACGTCTGCGCACGATTTCGGGTATAGTACGCGCCGGTCTTTTAGCGGACCGCAAAATCAGGTGGTGCAAACCCTCCGAGTCCAGCTTCGGCTGCACGTCCGCTAGGCGGACTTTCCCACGTTTTCTTTTTCAATCGTTTTCGCAAATCCCCGCCGCCAAAGCTGCCTGGGTGACCTGTCGGTCTTTCATGGCTTGTGCAGCTTTGGAGCATGGGTCTTTGCGGATGCACCTAGAGGCAGACCCATGACCCAGGAAACCGGCGGCTTCGCCGCTCTCGATCTCAATCCGAATATTGTTGCTGCCGTTCTGGCGACCGGCTACGAAGAGCCGTCCGCCATTCAGCAACAATCGATCCCGATCATCCTCGCCGGTCACGACATGATCGGCCAGGCGCAGACTGGCACCGGCAAGACCGCTGCCTTCGCCCTGCCGATCCTCAACAAGATCGATGTGAGCAAGCGCGAACCGCAAGCCCTGATCCTGGCGCCAACCCGTGAGTTGGCGCTGCAAGTTGCTACCGCTTTCGAAACCTACGCCAAGCAGATGCCGGGCGTGAACGTGGTCGCCGTCTACGGTGGTGCCCCGATGGGCCCACAGCTGCGTGCGATCCGCAACGGCGCGCAAATCGTCGTGGCCACCCCGGGCCGTCTGTGCGACCACCTGCGTCGTGACGAAAAAGTCCTGTCGACCGTGCAGTACCTGGTACTGGACGAAGCCGACGAGATGCTCAAGCTGGGCTTCATGGACGACCTCGAAGTGATCTTCGATGCCATCCCGGCCAGCCGCCAGACCGTGCTGTTCTCCGCCACCCTGCCGTCGTCGATCCGTTCGATCGCCGAACGCCACCTGCGCGAGCCCAAGCACGTCAAGATCCAGAGCAAGACCCAGACCGTTACCGCGATCGAGCAGGCCCACCTGATGGTCCACGCCGACCAGAAGATCCCGGCTGTGCTGCGTCTGCTGGAAGTGGAAGAGTTCGACGCGCTGATCGCCTTCGTGCGTACCAAGCAAGCCACCCTGGACCTGGCCTCCGCGCTGGAAGCCAAGGGCTACAAGGCTGCCGCGCTGAACGGCGACATCGCCCAGAACCAGCGTGAGCGCGTGATCGACTCGCTCAAGGATGGCCGCCTGGACATCGTTGTCGCTACCGACGTCGCTGCCCGTGGCCTGGACGTTCCGCGTATCACTCACGTGTTCAACGTCGACATGCCGTACGACCCGGAGTCCTACGTACACCGTATCGGCCGTACCGGCCGTGCCGGTCGCGATGGCCGTGCACTGCTGCTGGTCACCCCGCGTGAGCGCCGCATGCTGCAGGTGATCGAGCGCGTAACCGGGCAGAAAGTTGCCGAAGCCCGCCTGCCGAATGCCCAGGCCGTGCTGGATGCCCGCATCAAGAAGCTGACCTCGAGCCTGGCGCCACTGGTTGCCGAAGCGGAAGCCACCCACGGCGAGCTGTTCGACCGCCTGACCGCCGACCTGGGTTGCAGCGCGCGTGCCCTGGCTGCTGCCCTGCTGCGCAAGGCCACCAATGGCCAGGCGCTGGACCTGGCTGCGGTAGAGCGTGAGCAGCCGCTGGTGCCGAGCTTCGCCCCGCGTGGTGAGCGTACCGAACGTGGTGAGCGTGGCGAGCGTCCGGAGCGTGGTGACCGCGAGCGCCGTGCGCCGATGCCGCTGGCCGAAGGCCGTGTGCGTTGCCGTACTGCCCTGGGTGCCCGTGACGGCATCGCTGCCAAGAACCTGCTGGGCGCGATCCTCAACGAAGGTGGCCTGGCCCGTGACGCCATTGGCCGCATCCAGGTGCGCGACAGCTTCAGCCTGGTCGAGCTGCCGGAAGATGGCCTGGAGAAGCTGCTGTCCAAGCTCAAGGACACCCGCGTGGCCGGCAAACAGCTGAAGCTGCGTCGCTACCGCGAGGATTGATCCTGGCGCAATGAAAAAATCCCCGGCTTTTGCTGGGGATTTTTTTTGCCTGTGCCATTTTGGGGCTGCTTTGCAGCCCATCGCGACACAAGGCCGCTCCCACAGTAACGGGTTGCACTGTACCTGTGGGAGCGGCCTTGTGTCGCGAAAGGGGCGCAAAGCGCCCCCGGCTATCTTCAGTCGAACCGATAAATGTCCATCCCCAACGCCCCCAAGGTAAACCCTTGGTGCACCACCCCGAACTTGCCCCCAGCCCCCAGGGCAAAGAACAGCGGCAGGAAATGCTCATCACTGGGATGGTTACGCACCGCAAACGGCGCCTGCTGCCGATAACCCAGCAACGCTTCCTGATCATCCGCCCGCAGCTTATCCACCACCCAATCCCTGAACGCCAGTGCCCAAGGCTCGATCACATCCGGCCCGGCATGCCAGTCCAGTTCGCCCAGGTTGTGGGTAATGCTGCCCGAGCCGATCAGCAGCGCGCCCTGGCCGCGCAAACCCGCCAACGCCTGGCCTACCTTGACCTGCAGCGCCGGCCCCATGTGGCTGGGCAGTGAAACCTGCACCACCGGAATATTCGCATCCGGGTACATCAGCGACAGCGGTACCCAGGCGCCGTGGTCGAACGGCCGTTGCGCGTCCAGCCGGGCAGGCAGCCCGGCAGCCTGCAGCAGTTCACTGATCTGGCCGGCAAGGGTGGGGTCGCCCGGTGCCGGGTATTGCACCGCATACAGCGCCGGTGGGAAACCGTAGAAGTCATGCCAGGTCTCTGGCTGCGCGCTACCAGTGACCAGCAGTTCGCGGCTTTCCCAGTGCGCCGACACCACCACGATCGCTTTCGGCCGGGGCAGGGCGTTGGCCAGCCCGGCGAGCGCCGGCCCGCTGGCGCCGGGTTGCAGGGCAAGCATGGGGGAACCATGGGAAATGAACAGGCTGGGCAGCATGGCAGGGTCCTGACGGTTAAGATGCACTCATCTTCGATCAACTACAGATCGAAATCCAAACCAACTTTTACCGACAAACCATCTAAAAATCGGGAGTGATCATGGAGCCAGCGTTCTGGCAGCAGCGGTGGGCCGACAACCAGATCGGCTTTCACCAGGCGCAGGTGAACCCCTATCTGCAGAAGTATTGGCCAGCGCTTGGCCTGGCGCCGGGTAGCCGCGTGCTGGTGCCATTGTGCGGCAAGAGCCTGGACCTGGCCTGGCTGGCCGGGCAGGGGTACCGCGTGTTGGGCGTAGAGCTGTCGCGGCGGGCGGTGGAGGCATTCTTCCGCGAGCATGGGCTTGAAGCCGAGGTGCAACAGCGCGGGGCTTTCGAGGTTTGGCGCAGTGGTGACGTTGAGCTCTGGTGTGGGGATTTCTTTGCGTTGCAGGCAGAGGATATCGGCGACTGCGCGGGGCTGTATGACCGGGCGGCGCTGATTGCCTTGCCGCCGCAGATGCGTGTGGCTTACATGCAGTTGTTGTCGGGCTTGCTGCCGGCGGGTTGCCAGGGGGTGGTGGTGACTCTGGATTATGACCAGGCTTTGTTGGGCGGGCCGCCGTTTTCGGTCGCGGATGAAGAGCTGCGGCAGGGGTTTACCGGGTGGCAGGTGGATGAGCTGGAGGTTGTGGAGGTGATTGAGGAAAGCCCGAAGTTCTTGCAGGCCGGGGTATCGAGTTTGTTGGAGCGGGTGTACCGGGTTAGCCGATGACAGGTGTGTAGCCTGCAGCGGCCCTTTCGCGGGTGAACCCGCTCCCACAGGTACTGCACAATCCTCAAGGTGTGTGGTGAACCTGTGGGAGCGGGTTTACCCGCGAAGAGGCCGGCACAGGTGTACAAAAAAGGGCGACCGAAGTCGCCCTTTTGTTTTACCGGTTGGATCAACCGCGACGGCGCAGGGCCTCGATACGGTCTTCCAGCGGCGGGTGGCTCATCAGCAGCCCGGCCAGGCCGTGCTTCAGGCCACCATTGATGCCGAAGGCCTTCATGGTGTCGGGCATGTGCACCGGCAGGCCTTGCTCCACGCGCAGGCGCTGCAGCGCACCGATCATCGCCGCGGTGCCGGCCAGCTGTGCACCGGCTTCGTCGGCGCGGTATTCGCGGCGGCGCGAGAACCACATCACGATCATGCTGGCCAGAATGCCCAGGATCAGCTCGGCAACGATGGTCGCCACGTAGTAGGCAATGCCCTGGCCTTCTTCGTTCTTGAAGATCACCTTGTCGACGAAGTTGCCGATGATGCGTGCGAAGAACATCACGAAGGTGTTCACCACGCCTTGCACCAGCGCCAGGGTGACCATGTCGCCGTTGGCCACGTGGCCGATCTCGTGGGCCAGCACTGCGCGCACTTCATCGGGCGAGAAACGCTCCAGCAGGCCCTGGGACACGGCGACCAGCGCGTCGTTGCGGTTCCAGCCGGTGGCGAAGGCGTTGGCCTCGTACGCCGGGAAGATACCCACCTCGGGCATCTTGATGCCCGCTTCACGGGACAGCTCTTCGACCGTTTGCAGCAGCCACTGTTCGTGGCGGGTGCGCGGCTGGCTGATGATCTGGGTGCCGGTGGTCATCTTCGCCATCCACTTGGAGATGAACAGCGAGACGAGGGAGCCGGCAAAGCCGAACACGGCGCAGAACACCAGCAGGCTGCTGAGGTTCAGATCGACCCCGTTGGCGGCCATGAACCCGTTGAAACCGAACAGGCTCAGGGTAATGCTTGCAACCAGCACCACCGCGAGGTTGGTGGCTACAAACAACAGAATGCGCATCATGGTTGTTACGTTCTCCTGACGGATGAGTTGTCGCTTACTGCGGGGTATATAAGGTGCCGGCCGTGCCGATTCAATCGGGCGACTATTTCAAACTGTGTACGGCGGAGTATGGCAGAGGATGGCGCGGAGGCTGTGGGATAGAGCGTTGCAGGATGTAAGAAACATCCTGTGGGGTTTTGGGGCTGCTTTGCAGCCCATCGCGACACAAGGCCGCTCCTACAACTGATCGCGTAACCCTGTAGGAGCGGCCTTGTGTCGCGAAAGGGGCGCAAAGCGCCCCCAGGGCCTTCACTTACTGCGAATAACCCTTCAGGAAATTCCCGATCCGGCCAATCGCCGCCTCCAGGTCATCCACCCGCGGCAAGGTGACCACGCGGAAGTGGTCCGGCCACGGCCAGTTGAACGCCGTACCCTGAACGATCAGCAGCTTCTCCGACAGCAGCAGGTCGAGCACGAACTTCTCGTCGTTGTGAATCGGGCAAACCTTCGGGTCGATCTTCGGGAATGCATACAGCGCACCCATCGGCTTCACGCAGCTCACGCCCGGGATGTCGTTCAGCAGTTCGTAGGTGCGGTTGCGCTGCTCCAGCAGGCGGCCCGGTGGCAGCACCAGGTCGTTGATGCTCTGGTAGCCGCCCAGCGCGGTCTGGATGGCATGCTGGGCCGGCACGTTGGCGCACAGGCGCATGTTGGCCAGCATGTCGATGCCTTCGATGTAGCTTTGCGCGTGGTGCTTGGGCCCGGAGATGATCAGCCAGCCGGAACGGAAGCCCGCCACCCGGTACGACTTGGACAGGCCGTTGAAGGTCAGGCACAGCAGGTCGGGGGCCAGCGATGCGGTGCTGATGTGCACGGCTTCGTCGTACAGGATCTTGTCGTAGATCTCGTCGGAGAACACCACCAGATTGTGCTGGCGGGCCAGTTCCAGCATGCCCAGCAGCAGCTCTTTGGAGTACACCGCGCCGGTCGGGTTGTTCGGGTTGATGATCACCAGGGCCTTGGTGTTCGGGGTGATCTTGGCCTTGATGTCCTCAAGGTCGGGGAACCAGTCGGCCTGCTCGTCGCACAGGTAGTGCACCGGCTTGCCGCCGGCCAGGCTCACGGCGGCGGTCCACAGCGGGTAGTCGGGGGCCGGGATCAGCACTTCGTCGCCGTTGTTGAGCAGCGCCTGCATCGACATCACGATCAGCTCGGACACACCATTACCCAGGTAGATGTCCTCGATGCCGACGCCTTCGATCTGCTTCTGCTGGCAGTACTGCATCACCGCCTTGCGCGCGCTGAACAGGCCCTTGGAGTCGCTGTAGCCCTGCGCGGTGGGCAGGTTGCGGATCACATCCTGGAGGATTTCGTCAGGCGCCTCGAAGCCAAACGGCGCCGGGTTGCCGATGTTCAGCTTGAGGATGCGGTGGCCTTCCTCTTCCAGGCGCTTGGCGTGCTTGAGCACTGGGCCGCGAATGTCGTAGCAGACATTGGCGAGCTTGTTCGATTTGCTGAACTGCATGATGGGATCCCGATTGAGAAAACGCGCTACGCCCCGCCGAAAGGTTTGAAAGGGCAGGAAGCGGGTGCCAGACTGAACGCCTGGCACACGAAGCCAACTAATATACGTGCCACCCGCGCCCCGGAAAAGACGGTGCGCAGTGAAATTCAGCCTGCCGAGGTCCCTACATGCAAAAGATCGAGAAAACCCTGGAACAATGGCGGTCGATGCTCGACCCCGAGCAGTACCAGGTGTGCCGCCTCAAGGGCACCGAGCGGCCGTTCAGCGGCAAGTACAACAGCGAGCGCCGCGACGGCATCTACCATTGCATCTGCTGCGGCCTGGCACTGTTCGATGCGCAGACCAAGTTCGATTCCGGCTGCGGCTGGCCGAGCTTCTACGCCCCCATCGAGGAGAGCGCGATGATCGAGATCCGCGACACCTCCCACGGCATGATCCGCACCGAAGTCACCTGTGCCCGCTGCGATGCGCACCTGGGCCACGTATTCCCCGATGGCCCGCCACCGACCGGCCTGCGCTACTGCATCAACTCGGTGTGCATCGACCTGCGCCCGCGCGACTGACCGGAGCCCGACCATGGCTGGATCGATACTGGACATCCCCTGTGTGACCCTGGGCGGCGAGCACAAGAAGCTCGGCGACTTCCCCGGCAAGGCGCTGCTGGTGGTCAATACCGCCAGCCAGTGCGGCTTTACCCCGCAGTACAAGGGCCTGGAGCAACTGTGGCAGGCCTATCGCGCACGCGGCCTGGTGGTGCTGGGCTTCCCCTGCAACCAGTTCGGCAAGCAGGAGCCGGGCGATGCGCGGGAAATTGCCCAGTTCTGCGAGCGCAATTTCGGCGTGAGCTTCCCGCTGTTTCGCAAGGTCGAGGTCAACGGCCCCGGCAGCCACCCGCTGTTCGTCGAACTCAAGCAGCGCGCCCCGGGCATTCTGGGCAGCCAGAAGATCAAGTGGAATTTCACCAAGTTTCTGGTCGACCCGGCCTCTGGCCAGGTAACGCGCTACGCCCCCACCACCAAGCCGCAGGCCCTGGAAGCGGACATCGAGCGCCTGCTCAACCGTTGACCGGCACCCAGTGGTCGACCAGCGCCAGCAGCTCTTCACGGCGGAACGGCTTGGCCAGGTAGTCGTTCATGCCCGCTGCCCGGCAGCGCTCGCGCTCCTCGGGCATGGCGTTGGCGGTGAGGGCAACGATCGGCAGGTCGGGCCAGCGGCCGCTCTGGCGGATGCGCCGGCTGGCCTCGTAGCCGTCCATCACCGGCATGTTGCAGTCCATCAGTACCAGGTCGAATTCGTCCTGTTCCAGTAGCTCCAGAGCCTCGGCGCCCTGGGTGGCCAGCTGCACCTGGCAACCGAGCTTGGCCAGCATGCCCTTGGCCACCAGCTGGTTCACCGGGTTGTCCTCCACCAGCAGGATGCGCGCGCGGCCTTGTTCCAGGGTGATGGCCGGGGTGGCCAGCGGGTGTTCGGGCTCATGGCCCTGCAAGGTGCGGCGCAAGGTCTGGTACAGGGCGTTGCGCGCCAGCGGCCGGGCCAGCTGGTGCAGGGGGGCGAGGGTGACCGACTGTTCGCTGGGCAGGAAGTTGCCGTAGGCGGTCACCAGCAGGATCGGTGTCTTCAGTGCCGGGCGCAGTTCGAACAGCTGGTCCAGGCTGTCGGTGATCAGCAGGTCGATGGCCGTGGCGTCCAGCCCCGCGCTGCTGTCATGGTGCTGATAGGCAAGGCCCCAGGCGGGCAACAGGTCCTGCAGCAGTTCATCGAGCCCGCTGCCGGCCGCGCTCAGCGCCGCCACGCGCCCGTGCAACGGTGCCGGCGGGATGGCTTCGGTGTGCACCGCCAGCGGCAGCTCGGCGGTGAAGCGGCTGCCGAAGCCCGGGTCGGACTTGATATGCAGGTGGCCCTGCATGGCCTTGCACAGGTTGCGTGTCAGCGCCAGGCCCAGGCCGGTACCGCCGTACTGGCGGGTGATGCCGGCGCCGGCCTGGGTGAACGGCTGGAAGATCCGCGCCTGGGCTTCTTCGGGGATGCCGATGCCGGTGTCGCGCACTTCCAGGCGCACACCGCCGACGATGGCCGCCAGGCGCACATCCACGCGGCCGAAGCGGGTGAACTTGAGGGCGTTGGACAGCAGGTTGCTGACGATCTGCCGTACCCGCGTGGGGTCGCCAAGCACGCTGCTGGGGAAGTCGCGGGCGATCAGGCAGGTCAGCTCCACGCTTTGCGCGGTGTTCTGCGACAGCAGGTTGGCGGTGTCCTCGACCATCGAGCCCATGTCGAACGGAATGCGCTCCAGCTCCAGCTGGCCGGCATCGAACTTGGACAGGTCGAGAATATCGTTGAGCAACTCCACCAGTACCTTGCCCGAGTCATGGGCAATCGCCAGCTGCTGGCGTTGTTCGCTGGGCAGCGGGCTGTCCAGGGCAAGGGCGATCATGCCGAGCATGCCGTTGAGCGGGGTACGGATTTCGTGGCTCATGTTGGCGAGGAAGGCGGCGCGTGCCTGGGCCATGTCCAGCGCCCGGCGGCGGGCTTCTTCCAGCTCCTGGTTGGACAGGCTCAGGCTGCTGTTGCTGGCCTTCAGCTCGTTGGTGCGTGCCGAGACGATATCTTCCAGCTCGTTGAGGTACTGGGTCAGGCGGTTTTCCGCGGTGCGCCGCTGCTCGATCTCGGTGGCCATGCTGACGAACTGCTGGTTGGCGACCTTCACCAGTACGCCGATCTCGTCGTGTTCGTGGCCGTGCGGGCAGGCCACGCGGGTTTGCCGGGGCTTGCGCGGGTCGCTGCCGCTGAGCGCGCCGATCACCGTCACCAGCGGCTTGGTCAGCATCATGTAGAACAGCGCCAGGAGGATGCCGGTCAGCACCAGGCTGCGGGCGAAACCGTTGAGCAAGGTGATGCCGGCACGGTCGAGAAAGCGGCTGCCGAAGGCGTAGGTGTCAACCTCCAGGTACAGGGTGCCGAGATATTCCTCGGGCATGTGGGTCAGGTACAGGCGTTCCTTGAACTGGCGCTGGTCGCCGAACAGGAAGTCGCTGAGCGGCCGGTAGCGGTCCTGCAGGCGCGGCCGTTCGACGTCGGCCAGCACTGTTTCGTTGTTGTCGATCAGCCGCGCACGGATGATCGCCGGCGATTGCAGCAGGCCGCGGGTCAGCTCCAGGGCCAGTTCCGAGTCGATGTTGTAGGCGATGCGCGAAGCCGGGTTGTGGCTGATTTGCAGCAAGGCGCGCACTTCACGGTTGATGGACGCGTCTTCGCTGGCATAATCGATGCCGATCTGGATGAGACTGAGCAATGTTCCCAGGATGAAGCCGACCAGGACTGTCAACCGGGCTTGCTTGTATGACAGGCGATTGGTGAACTTGATATCCATGTGTCCCGAGCCGGTTTCACGTCCCTTGCGCTGCGCAAGCATAGCCGAATAGCCCCGGCTGCTGGTGGGCCTGTCACACATTCAGCCTTGATTGTTCTACTGGCTGTGCCGGCCTCTTCGCGGCTAAAGCCGCTCCCACAGGTACATCACAGGTCTCAAGGGCGGTGATAAACCTGTGGGAGCGGCTTTAGCCGCGAAGAGGCCGGCACAGCAGCCCCGAATCTGAATTTGCAGGAGCCCTGATGGACGCTCGCTTGATTGCTTTCCTGGACCGCGCCGAATCGGTACTGGCCCGCCTCGAACCCCTGTTGCCAGCCCAGCGCCCGAACATCGACTGGGCCACCACCCTGGCCGCGCGCTGGCAGCGCGATGGCCGCAGCGGCTACCTGCTGCCGCTGGAAGTCAGCCTGGACATCCGCCTCAGCGACCTGATCGGCGTCGACCAGCAGCGTGATCAGCTGGGCCGCAACACCCATCAGTTCATCAACGGCATGCCGGCCAACCATGCACTGCTGTGGGGCTCGCGCGGCACCGGCAAGTCGTCGCTGGTACGTGCCCTGCTGGCCGAGCACGCGGGTGCCGGCCTGCGCCTGATCGAAATCGAACGCGACCACCTGGCCGACCTGCCACGTGTAGTCGAGCAGCTCCAGAAGCTGCCGCAGCGCTTCATCCTGTTCTGCGACGATCTGTCGTTCGAAGCCGGGGAGGGCGACTACCGGGTGCTCAAGAGCGTGCTCGACGGCTCGCTCGAGCAGGCCCCCGACAACGTGCTGCTGTACGCCACCTCCAACCGCCGCCACCTGGTGCCGGAGAAGGAGAGCGACAACGAGAACTGGAAGCGCGTGGATGGTGAGCTGCACCCCAGCGAAGCGGTGGAGGACAAGATTGCCCTGTCCGACCGTTTTGGCCTGTGGCTGTCGTTCTACCCCTTCACCCAGGAACACTTCCTGAACGTGGTCGAGCACTGGATCGGCCAACTCGCGCAAACTGCCGGCCTGGCCTGGCAGCGCAGCGAAGAACTCGACATACTCGCCGTGCGCTGGGCGACCGGCCGCGGTAACCGTAATGGCCGTTGTGCCTATCAGTTCGCCCGCTACTGGGTCGGGCTGCAATTGCTGGAGCAAAAGTAAATGATCGACCTCAATGCCAGTGGCGCCGGCCTCGACGGCTACAACCTGCTGGCGGCGCAAGTGCAGGCGCTGTTTGCCGACGAGCGTGACTTCATCGCCAATGCCGCGCAGTTTTCGGCGTTCCTCTTTAACCAGGTGGACGACCTGAACTGGGCGGGGTTCTACCTCAACCGCAACGAAGAACTGGTGCTGGGCCCGTTCCAGGGCCAGGTGGCGTGCGTGCGCATCCCGTTCAGCAAGGGCGTGTGCGGGGCGGCAGCGGCCACCCGGCAGACCCAGCGGGTAGAGGACGTGCATGCGTTCCCGGGGCACATTGCCTGTGACAGTGCGTCCAACAGCGAGCTGGTGATCCCGCTGGTGAAGGAGGGCAGGTTGATTGGTGTGCTGGACCTGGACAGCCCGAAGCTTGGGCGCTTCAGTGAGGCGGATCAGGTGGGGCTGGAGCGGTTGGCGGCGATTTTTCTGGAGCTGACCGACTGCTGATATTTGTTGCCTGTACCGGCCTCTTCGCGGCTAAAGCCGCTCCCACAAGGATGGCATCAAGCCTGAAGGCAGTGTCGTCCCTGTGGGAGCGGCTTTAGCCGCGAAGAGGCCAGTACAGGTTAAAGCATCAGTCGTACATCACCTTCTTCTTCCAGGTCTCTTCCTCATCGGTCTTGAGCCCCTGGGTCAGTTCATTCTGCTCGTCCTCCGCCGGGGCCATGCGGTCCAGCACCTGGGCGTTGGCCCGGGCCAGCAGCTTCTCCAGGTACGTCAGCTGCTCTTCATACACCTTCGGTTCCGGCTGCTTGCGCAGGTACTGCACGCCGCGCTCGAAGGCCAGGCGCGCCTGGCCTGGCTGGTTCTGCTGCAAAGCCTGCTGGCCGAGGTTGTTGAAGAACTCGATATGCAGCAGCACCAGGATATGGCGGATTTCCTTGATCCATTGCTTGGCCTCGGGCGTGGGCAGGAAGCCCTCCTGGGCGGCGCGGGTCACCTGGTTGTGCAACGCCTCCAGCAGGAAGCGCACATCCTTGGCCTTGATCTCGGTCTGGATCGGGTTGGGCGGGTTGTTCACCGGAATCTGCCTGCCCTGGGCAATCAGCCTCTCCAGTTCGGCGATGCGCGCCTTGATTTCGGCATTGTGCTTGTCCATCGCCAGTTGACGCTGGTTGAGGTTGAGCTCCAGGCGGGTCAGCAGCAGCTTCAGCGCCGGGGTCATGAACTGGCCGGGGAAGGTCTCGGTGATTTCGCCACAACGGCGCAGGCGGTCGGCCAGCTCGACCTTCATCCGGGCGCGCTCGAGCTTGCCGTTCTCGACCACATTGTTTAGGTAGCCGATCACGATCAGCAACGCGATACCCGCCACGATGAGCAGGGTGATCAGAAGTGGTGTCACCGTTAATGCCTCATTGAAGAAGAATTACAGCTTTGAGTGTAGTGAGTTTGCCGGGGGGCGAATAGCGGCTATATGCCTGTACCGGCCCTTTCGCGGCTAAAGCCGCTCCCACAGGTACGGCACTGCCTTCAAGCTGCGCACGGTCCCTGTGGGAGCGGCTTTAGCCGCGAAAGGGCCGGCACAGGATTGTCTATCTCTATATCGGCAACCCCACCCGCATCTGCACCCCAACTCACCCGGAAGTCATTGATTTAAATAAATTTCTACAAAGGGGTTGACGCCTGTCCGAACCATCCATAGAATGCGCGCCACTTGCAGCGTAAAGCACACAGCGAAACGCGGCAGGGAGTGAAAGCAGGCAGTAATGCCAGCAGCGTGTCCCCTTCGTCTAGTGGCCTAGGACACCGCCCTTTCACGGCGGTAACAGGGGTTCGAGTCCCCTAGGGGACGCCAAATTGCGGGAATAGCTCAGTTGGTAGAGCACGACCTTGCCAAGGTCGGGGTCGCGAGTTCGAGTCTCGTTTCCCGCTCCAGTTTCTCCGGCAGCGCCTAAGGGCGGGGCAGGAAAAGAAAATCCAGGCTGAATCGTGAGGTTCAAACCTGGTGCACTGAAAAGTGTCGTGTGTCCCCTTCGTCTAGTGGCCTAGGACACCGCCCTTTCACGGCGGTAACAGGGGTTCGAGTCCCCTAGGGGACGCCATTTGCGGGAATAGCTCAGTTGGTAGAGCACGACCTTGCCAAGGTCGGGGTCGCGAGTTCGAGTCTCGTTTCCCGCTCCAGTTCAATACTGTGGCGTCTATGCGGTGCAGTGGTGGTGAAGGTCTTCAAGGCGCTTCACGCCGATAGCGGTAAAGCTTCACAATGCGGGAATAGCTCAGTTGGTAGAGCACGACCTTGCCAAGGTCGGGGTCGCGAGTTCGAGTCTCGTTTCCCGCTCCAATTCAAAAAAACCACTCCATATGGAGTGGTTTTTTTTTGGTCATTTCACCAGTTGAACCGGCAATGGAAGAGAGGTAATCCAACTCTGCTTGTTGTCGACACTGAGGAACGCCAGTATCTCCAGATCCGACGGTGTGACGAATACCCTCAGCGCATCAGCAGTTACCGTCCCGATCGTCATGTCGCCATCAGCCGACTGTACCGGTGTTGCCTCTGCGACCACGACCGGGTCTTTGCTGCCATCGTTGCGTACGCCTGTAATGTAAAGCCTGACGAACTGGCCGGTATCCTTGAGCACCCAGCGCTCCAGGGTAAAGGTCACAGGGCCCATTTTGCTCAGGCTCAACGGCTCGCTGCCGATCTGTTCAGATTGTGGGGCTCCAATGTCCGGGGCTTCCACCTTGAGAAGGTGCGGGTCTGAGGGGTGATTCTTGCCACGCCGCGTGACTTCGAAATACAGCTCCAGCTTGCTGCCCATCCGCGCCGCAATGTTCGCTCTGGGGATAGCACACTCCATCTCGCCGGGGGCAATGCTCACGACTGCGCTGAAGGCACCGTGTTCGCCCGGATGCGCAAAGTACATTGTCACGATGTCGTCGGGTTCGAAGCTGCTGCCCGATTTGATGACCGCTGTGCCACCGTTCGTGGCCCGTGCTGGTTTCAACGTGCTGCTACTGCCGGTGCTGCCTGTTTCCTTCAGGTAAGGGGGAGCGAACCTTGTTGGCAGTGGGGTGGCGTTGCACTGCAGATCTATCGGCAGCGCGTGTTGCAGAGGGGTGCCGGCGCGGTCCTGCACCGTGTAATGCGCATAGCGAATGCCGTCACCCAGCTTGCGGATGAGCTCGCCGGGGAAATTGATTTGCAACGGCTTGCTTGTGTCGTCAAGGGTCAGGGTCCAGCTGTCTACCAGGTCCTGGCCGCCGACTGTTTTGCTCCAGTACCAGGTCAGGACATCACCGGGGCGAACGTTCTTGTAGGCCGGAACCATGGCGGGCAGGGCGTCGCCATTGGTCTGAAGGTAGGCATCGGTCACCCCATTGGCAATGACTGCCGGGTCGAACAGCAGGGCGCTATCCTTGGCGAGTTCGGGCGGGGTTGTGAAGATGTAGATATCCAATGGCCGGGAGACTGAAACATTGTTGTTATACAGCTCCACCTCGTAGCGCAGTGTATGCTTCCCATCAGTGCTCATGTAGCGTTCCGGCACTATGATGAAAAGATCCGTTTCGGCTACCGTAGCGGTCCAGATCTTGCTGTCGACTGGCTGATCATTCCAGAACAGCGTTAGTGTTTCGGGGCCATCCGGGCTCGGGTCGGAGTTTTCCCACATCTCGAACGCCACGCGCAGGGGCTTTTGCGTAGCGCTGTAGCGCAACAGGTTGCTCTCGCCGCCCTCGATATCGTCCAGTAGGTCTTCAATCAGGACAGGAGCAAGCTTGTCCGACTGGGCCGTCGGTCGAAGCAAGCGGGTAAACAACCAACGAAGGTGAGCTACGAAAGACATGGTGACGCCTCCGGAATGAAAAACTCATCGCATGAATGACGGGCCCAGCAGTGGATCAAGGATGCTGCCGGGCACTATTCACGGCTACCAGTTGTAACGTACGCCCAGGCTGGCCCCCCACGGCTGTTCCAGGCGTTCGCCGTTGGCATAGTCGAACTCCGCATGCACTTGCCACTGCTCGGCCCAGGCCGCTACCACACCGGCACCCAGCTCTGCACGAGAACCGCCCAGGTCGTTATCCAGGCTGTTGCCGTTGACTTTCACGCGGTTGTTGTTGACGAACTCATGGGCCCCGGCAACCCGCACATAAGGCTGGAGCATGCGGCCCTGGCCGAAGTCGAAGGTGCGCCCGGCGGTAGCCCCCAGCTTGCCTTGCAGCGAGCGGGTGTCGTCACCGCTGGCTTGCAAGCCATTGGCCAGGTGGTACGACTGCCCCTCGATTGCCATTGCCGCCAGCTGGGCATAAGGCTCGATGAAATAGCCATGGTCCAGCTTGATGTGCCGGCCGGCCTCCAGCGAAACGCCGATGCCGTGGTTGCTGTAATCGCCTTTGGTCTTGCTGCCGTCGCTCAGTTGCACATCGGCGCGGTTCTGGTAGCGGTTGAGCTTGGCAACCCCGTCGAAGTAGTAGCCGCTTTGTGGGTCGAGCCAGGTGGTGTAGGCACCGATGTGGTAGCTGTCGACCGAGCCCGAACTGCCGCCCTGCAGGTTGAGGTCGGAATTGCTGTAACCTGCCGTTACCCCGGCCAGCCAGTTGCCGTCGCCGATTGGCAAGCGGCCATCGGCACCGAACGACAGCCCTTGTTGCTGTTGCTTGTAACCGAAGTCGGAGGTAGAGGCGTTGTACTGGTTGCCATAGCTGCGCATCCAGGCGCCCGCAGCACCATCGTTGCGGCGCACTTCACCCATGCGGCTGCGCAAGGTGGTGAGCTCGCCATACCACACCGTGGGAGCGGTATTGGCCAGTGCCAGGATGGCCTGGGTGCCGTTGCTGAGCGAACGCATCGAGGTATCCAGGTACCAGTCATTGCCGCGTTGTGCCAGGCCGTAGGCGAAGGTACCGAGGTCAACCGGCCCGCCCTCCAGGGTGAAGCTGGCATCGCTGCCTGCGGCGGTCTCCACCAGGCGCAGTTCGCTATCGGCCAGTGGATCCTTGCCGGTGCTGGTAACCCGGATCTGGTGGTTGCCGGTGGCATTACCGGTTATTTTCAGCAGGTCGCCCCGGCCGTCCGCGAAATCGACATTCATGTTGAAGCGGCCACTGCCTTCCACTGTGGCCACCTCCAGTGTAAGGAATTCGCCGTTGTCGCCAAATTCCACCGCGCCGCCGTCCATCACCAGGTCCTTGAGCTGGGCATCACCGGTCATTGTCCACCGGCCGCCGCTGTTCAATGCCAGGCGATCGAGGTTTTCAAGGCGGCCTTTGAGGGTGGCCTGGTTGGCCAGGGTCAGGTTGCCGCTGCCGCCTTCGGCAATGATGATATTGCCTTCCAGGGCGCTGGCACTGACCAGGATGTCCGCGGTGCCGACGGCACCCACTTCAACCAGGGTGTCGTTGCCGGCCTTGAGGGTGGAGCCGTTCAGTACCTCGATCCTGGCGCTGGCTGGTGCGCTGCCTACAGTGCCGACGGCTATCGCTGACCCGTTCTGGCCTTCTACGTGGCTGGCATCCAATACCACCGTGCCTGTCCTGGCAGCTTGGCCGCTGTCGCCACGCAAGCGAATGCCATTCTGGCCACCGACAATGCGGCTGCCGGCGCTGGCCTGCAGGTCGCCGTCGAACAGCTGTGCCCCCACGCCGGTGGTGTCGGTGCCCAGCAGCTGGCTGGCGGACAGCGTCACCAGGCTGTTGTTGATGACTGCCCCAGCGTTGCCGCCGCTGATCACGCTTTCGTGTGCATCCAGCCGTGTGCCTGCCCCGAGGCCCAGCCCCTGGACTGCCGATGACACGTGGCTGCCGCTGAGGGTGGCGCTGCTGCCGTCGCGCAGCCTTATCCCGGTCGCATTGCCGGTGGCGTTCACGGTGCTGGTGTCGAGTACCAGCCTGGAGCCTTCCCGTACCTCGATGTTGAGGGCGTTGGCGCCGTTGGTGGTGAGAGTGGCACCGTCGAGCACCGTGTAGTTGTCTGGTGGCGTGCTGTTATCGATCGTGGTGTCTTTGTCGATGATGGTTTGCGCCCAGCTCTCCGGGCTCAATAACAGAAGAGGGCCCAAAGAGGCGGCGCGCAGTGCATGGCGCAAAGGAAAAGGGCGGAGTGCTGACATACGAGTACCTGTGGCTTATCCGGTTCAAGTTTGGTCGGCAGGTATCGGAAGCTGACCAATGGCGGCGAAGTCTAGGGATTTCTCAACATATTTCTGTAGGAAAAGTCCTCAAGTTGCCGTCGTTGGTTTTGTGTGTGATGGGCTGCGGGTATGCCGACAGCCCATGCTTGGCTGGCTGCTCAGGAGAATGAGCAGGTTCCTGAACCGGTACCCAGGCTGACGACGGCTTCGACGGTTTTCGATGTGACAATTTCGCCGTTGAATTCCAGGCTGTAATTGACGCGGCCACGGCCGTCCTGTCCGAGGCCGTCGGGGTCATAGATCGGCAGAATGTGGGTTGCGTAAGGTTTGACCTCCCATTCAAAACCGTTTTCTGCCTGGGCCTTGGTGATGGTGACGGTCTCGGTCTTCCGAACTCCGGGAATTTCGGTTTCGCCACTGCGGCCACCCATGGCGGTCCACACCATGGTTACATCCCCGCCGTTAGGCAGATACTGATTCACGGGTTTGACGGAGACCTTGAAGGCGGGTTCGCCGGCGGGGTTTGCCGAGTCCTCCCACAGCGAGTCGCAATTGAGCCAGCCTTTGCTGCTCGTCCGCAGGAATTCTGCGGCATCGGGAACGATGGTCACGGCGTCGGCAGCGACCGATGCATTCGTTGATTTTTGTTCGTTTCCCGCGCCCACCGGCTTGCGGATGGTGTAATGCACCGGCAGCGTGGTGTTGTTCCCCGCCCTCAGGATGTAGGCCCAGGGGATCGTCCGTTCGATTGGTGGGGTATCACCTGTGGCGACGGTGTAGGTAGCTTCGGTGACCAGGATGCCGTCCCAGTAGAAGTCCATCAGGTCGCCATCCTCGGCATCGGCATGGAGCGAGAACGTCAGCTTGGCATCCTGCTCCGCGTCATCGCGCGTCAGTACGTTTGCCGTGTCAGATGTCGCACCCCGCACCTCGGGCGCTGGCAACTCTGTATTGACCGGGTCTGGCCAGTTGGGGTCCGGGTCCGGGCGCCCGGGGCCGGCGACCGAGAAGTCGACATCCACATCGTCACTTTCCGGCCCGTAGGCTATCTGGTGGCGCAGGATCCGATAGCTGACCGGGGTCTTTACAACATCGTCGGCGGCACCATAGGCGGCGCGCAAATGGGTTGGAGGTATGGCGATGGAAAGCGGGAACTCACGGAAGCCAATCTGTTCGGCGAATGCTGCGGATGTACCCCAGCTCACTTCGACAAAATCAGTAGGCCGAGCATTGTCGAACTTGCGTATCTCGACGGCGATACCTGATTGCGCATCCGCCAGGTCGAGGAGGCCGTCTGCCGCCAGGGGCACTACCGGCTTCTGCAAGTTGTCGGGCAATGCGCCCAAGTTGACATCGACGGCGACAAGTTTTGAAATCTGGCTGCGGTTGGTAGCTTTGTCCAGCAGGATGTAGACGATGTAGAAGTGGCCATCTCCGAACTCTGCAATGTCTTCCTTGGTGATGACTAAAATTCTATCAGTGGGTACCAACCCACTCGCCACCGGGTCCGGCACCTCGGCTTCGACGGGAGGGGTGTCTGAATAATAAAGCGCGAAGACATCTTTCTTGTCCTGGTCTTCATAGGGTGGAAGCGTAACTTTCAATCCGGCAGGGTTGGCGGTGAAGAATGCATCGGTAATCAAATTGGTCTGGAGTATCGCCGGCTCCGGCATTTCTCGGTCCCACGGGGCGGTCTTGTCAAAGATCAGATCGACCGCAGCCGAACATAGGGTGTTCTCATTATATTTTTCAATGCGGTACCTGAGTTGGCGCCTGCCGTCAGCCGGATAGGCATCCCGAGGAACGTTTACGGTCATAGGGAATTTTTGGCTTTTATCGCACTGGTGGCTAGGGCCGACATCAAGGAAGTCCCCCACGCTGTCATCATCCGCGACCTTGGCCATTTGTAGTTGCAGTTCGTCGTACTCCCCTGGCTCGGTAGGCAGGGCCCCCCACTCCTGGATGATGACCTCAAGATCGGCGTCGAGAACATCCTTGTTCAACGTGCCGTCCTCGGTGTCAATGATGCCCACCACCTCCGGATCGGCTGGCGCCAGATGCATTTGTGCAGCCAGCCTGTCAACACGCTGTTGTTGATAGTCACGACGTACCTTAGCTGTAAGCAGACGTGTCGAGTCGTTACTCATGTGGATTGCTCCCATTCGACGGAGAATAACGGTTGCGGGCATGCCACACTTTTGGAGTGACATGCCCTTTGGGGTGGTGGAATGAGGCTAGCGCTGAAGGAAAACTTCGGATACTGGTAAAAATGCTAGGTGGGAGATGAGCGGGACGGAAGATAAAAAAATCCCACTCTGCCAGTGCACGGATAGGTTTCGTTATCTCGTGTTTCTGGCTGAGTGGGATTATCTGTAATGTTTATCGCGCTGGATCAACTCTTCATGATGTCATTGATTAGTGAAAACGGCTTTGTCCCCAATATCTGGCCCACTTTTTTCTTATATCGAATACTTTAGCTGACTCGCTCCTTTGATCAGTACGATTTGCAACGATACTTTCACTGCCGCTAGTAACAGGAGCACCAGCATTTCTCAACGCACCGCTCAATCTCTCCGCGTATCTACCTGTCATTCCGCTAAATATCCTACTGCCGGCCCCGGCTATCCCAGTCGCGAATCCCAAACCAATAGATGCAAAAGCCAGGTATTCTGCCCATTGTGCGGCCTGCATATTGTTGTCAATGACCGAGACCGCCTGTGCTACCGTGCCGGCCAACGTCACTGCTGCTGCGGCAGTGCTAACGATGGCCGATGTAGTGGTTGTTCCCGCAAAACTGGCAAGAATCGCCGTTTCTAGGACGACTTTGCCGGCAGCCATGCTGGTACCTGCTGTCGCTATCGCTGTCGCCGCCGCACTGCCGAACGCGCCCACCGCTGCCAGTGCACCGCCGGCGGTAACCACGGCAGCAATGGTGGCGAGAACGCCGATGGCCAGCCATATCCATTTCGATGCATCGCTACCCCTGTCAACCCCCAGCCAGCTCGGGTCATCCTCATCCGGGCGTCGCGGTCGGCCACTGCCGCTTGTGGCCGTGAACCCGCTTGGGTCGCGCAGGGCAATCGGGTTGTTCAGGCAATAGGCATATGGGTTCAACTCGCCGGTTTCGAAGACGCTGAGTGGGTCGGGGCTGTTGAAGTTCCTCTTGCGTGGGCTGCGGGCACGCACGCTTCCCGGGAAGTACCAGCCACTGCCCTGGTCCAGCGCTTCGCCATTGAAGGCCAGATGGCTGTGCAGCGCAGCTGTGGCATGACGTTGGCCGTACGCGCTGTACTGGATGTCGCGAACAATACCGGCCTCGCATTCCGCGATGACACTGAGGCTGGCGTTGGTCTGCAGCAGCAATGTCCTGGGCGGCGATTCGCTCTGCTGTGCCAAGGGAGTGTCTGCATAGAAGCTGTAGCGGGTCCGCGCGCTACCCTGGATGGCCAGGCTCAGGCGGTTCTCATCGAACCAGAGCAGTTTTGCCTCCTCGCTCCCTGTCTGGCTGGTCAGCATCTGCCCGATGCCGTCGTAGCTGTATCGGCTGTGGCCCACAACCTGCAAAAGGAGGCTTTCTTTGTCGTACACCAGCTTTCGGCCATGCTGGTCAATTTCAAGGTTGCCGTTCTTGTCATGGCTGAATGTCATTTCGGTGGGTGCGGAGCCTGTCGTTGCCAAGGTCAATGTCTTGAGCAGGAAACGGTCTTCTTTCTCATAGGTGTAGGTCTCCCTTTCACTGCTGCCATCAGCGAATTCAGTCAGGCAGATTTTGATGTTGTCGATACTGTCATATCGAAACGTCTCCTGGCTGACCGCGCGTCCGGCCTCATCTTTCGGCAACCGGCTGCCGCTGTACTCGACGATACCCAGCCTGCCTCGCGCGTCATAAGTGAACCGCTCTTTCAGTAGTACGTTACGGCCTTCACGCAGCAGGCGCCCATCGAGCAGCTTGTCTTTGCCCCATTGCTGCACCAGGGTACGTTCGGGTTGGTTGTCGAGTCGTTGTACCCGTTTGCATTCGAAACCATGATCATCGTATTCGAGCGTGGTGACCAAGGTGCTGCCATTGCTCTTGTCCGTGCTGGTTATTTTCTGCAGGCGGCCCAAGTTGTCGTAATCGAATGCCGCGAGCAGGTTGCCCTCGTCGGTGGACTTGATACGGCCAGCCTCGTCGTACTCGTGCACGGTGACGATGTCATCGACATAGGTGCGGGATTTGAGGCGGCCTTGCACCGTGTTGACAAATACCGCGTGCAGCTCGCTGCTGTCCGGTTTCTTCCAGGTTTCCCGGGTTAGCTGCTCATGCTCGTTGTACTGGTAGATTCGGCTACCCTCGGCATTTTCCGTTCGCTCCAGCAGGCCGGTGACCGGTTGGTAGACATACCTGGTTTCGGCGCTTTCGACGCTGCTGTGAGTCGGGGTGGGTGAGAGAGCCAGATTGTATCGGTAGGCAATGGTGTCCCCCGCCCCGGTAACTCTCGCCCGGGGGGCCGACTGGCCAGGTGTGTACTCGTACTTCTCGAGCCGTTTGCCGATCGTACGTGAAGTCAGTTGACCGAGGCCGTTGAAGCTCTGTGCGCCTACCTCGAATGGCGGTTCGGACCCCACATTGGAAATAGCGCAGATACTGGTCGCCCATAGTTCTTCCGACTGGGGCGCATAGCGGTGTTCGATACGGGTCTCGTCGGCCAGTATGTTGGCCGTCATGCGGTTGAAATGGTCATACTTGAACCGGGTGACATTGTTGCGCTCATCGGTCTTGCTGATGCAACGTCCCAATCCGTCATAGCTCTGTTTCTGTTCGGCTACGGCGGTATCGTCCGGGCCAAGGCGCTGGATCAGCACAGGCTTGTCGAACGCGTTGGTCCAGGTACTGACCTTTTGGCTCTTCACGGTCTGTTGCGCAACCTGCAGCCAGGTGACTTTGCGCACGTTGTTGTCCGCATCCTTTTCGGTCGGGTCGAACGCCGTATGCTCTTGCACGTTGTCTTCGCGGATGATCACGTTGCGTGCTTCCCAGGCGTCGTACAGGTACTTGCGAGCCACGAACTGCACGGTTTCGGGGAAGGGTTGGGCATCGAGCCAGTCATATCGGCGCTCCTCCACTTCCCGCTCCCAGGCGTCGTACAGCTGTTCCCGGATCAGGAAAAGCCGGGCTTTTTGTTTCGGGTCGACATGGCTTCGGCGTTCCTGATGCACCCTGCCCAAGCCGTCGAAACGTGTTTCGGTGACCACCGTCGTGGGCGAGGTGAAACGCTGGCTGGCCTGGTCCTGGTCGTCGGCGCAAAGGTTGTACTCGTTGCTGCGAACGGCTTCGTCGGCATTGCCCCCGTCGACTACTTCAAAAATGGTATTGCGCAGTTCGTCCTTGACGGTGCGGCGCTCGACATTGTCTTCATCGATATCAAGCAGCAGTTCCCGGGTCAGTAGCGAATGGCCTTCGCTGCTCTTTTGCTGCTCACCGTCGTACCCCTTCACGGTCTGAACAGTTTCCAGCACTTTTATTGGCGGCAGGGCGTGCAAGCGATCGTCGCGCATCCCCTCCCATGTCATCGTGGAGAACTGGTAGGCATACTCCACTGTCGTATCCAGCGTCTTTGGCTGGTCCAGGTCGCCTGCCTTCGGGTTCGGGTAGCTTGTAACGCTTTGCTTCATGCGGCCATGCAGCAGTGGCGTGTCTTCGATCGGGGCTTCATGCTCATTGTCGTAGTAGTCATAGGTGATGGTTTTCACCTCTTTGCCGCTTTCGCTGGTCGTTTCGCTGTGGAGCGCGCACCAGGTCGTCTGGTCGCTGGCGGAGCGGCTGCTGGCCAATACCTTGTAGGCCTTGTAGCGGTAGCGGGTAACCAGCGTGGGGGCGTCACCGGGGTGGCCCTCTGCTGGAATCACGGTCTTCGATTTCATGTCGCAAACGAACATTTCGTCGTTGCCTGGGTAACCGTCCTCGGCCTGCCTGTACCATTCGTAGCGCTCGACAGTGCCGTTGGCTGCCTTCTGCATCAATGCATTACCGAAATCGTCATACGCGGTTTCGACATACTCCTTGCGGCTGTTGCTGCTATCTGCTTTCCACCAGTGCTTAACGACCTTGATCGGCAATTGGCAATATCTGACCTGATCTTTGAACAGCCCTGATTTCAATGCGTACGAAGTGGTTGTTTCTTCCACGTTCGGGCCGATGACTTCATTTTTTTCGGCGTTCAGCCTGTTGCCTCGATAGGTAGCCTCGCGCGTGTTCAGGTGGAACTTGTTGAATTCGCGAACCGTGCTGCGCACTGGCTTGCCATCGACCCATAACGTCTCGGTCGTTGCGTAGTCATAATCGATGGCTTTGCGGAACAGGTTGTCCAGGCCATCTGCGATCCAGTCCAGGTCCGTGTTGCCGCCGAGGAAGTTATGCCCATTCCTGGAGTAGGTGTAGCGGATGTCGATGGCTGTTTTGTCCTGATCCGGTCCTTTTGCAGCGTATTTGACATGTTTGGTAACCCGCGGTACGGGGTCCAGGCCCGAGCGGTTCGGCAGCAAGTGACCACCATCGTCGTAGAAAAGTTTCTCCAGGCCATTGGTGGGGGTGATGATCTCCTTGATGCACTCCATTCCTCGCTCGAGCGAGTAAGTAAAGCGCCAACTGGCCAGGTTCGGAGTGGGCAATTCGATGCGCTTTACTCTATTGGTCGTGTTTTCGAATACCAGGCTGTAGCTCGCAGTACCGACATCGGTCAGGAATTTCAGTATCGCCCGATCGGAGCGGCGCTCCACTTCCAGTAAGGTAAGGCCGCGCATGTCGGTAATCTTGCTTAGGGTCGGGAACCCGTCGTGGTGCTTGTACTCCAGCGCCAGCCAGTGGCCCTTGCGGCTGAGCATGCAGGTCGGCACCGCTCTGGCGTTTTCGCCCCAGCCTTTGAGTTCGAGCACTTCCACCACGCCAGAGCGGTGTTTCACGTACCACAGCTCCGGAGATAGCTCGTATAGATGGAAAGTGTCGATTTTCTTTTCCGACATCGACAGCTGGTTACTGGTACCGACGCGGCCATCGACCTTGAACGTTTCGCCATTGGCCAGTGAGATGATGCGCCGCCCGCTGGCGACATCGAACTCGGTCACTGGAAGGGTCCAGCCGCTGCCGAATCCACGGTCGTATTGGCTCAGTTGGCTATAGCGCAGGTGTAATCCCAGATCAGCGGCCATCAGATCACTGCCGGAAAGCTCAGAAAAATCCATGCGAAACATGAAGATACCGGTGCGTTTATCAACACCATTCTGCATGTGGCTGCAGAAGTTGAATGCATTGGAGCTTGGGTTGGTTACGGTGGCCATCAAGCGTGCTCCCCTGTGTCAAAGGCGTGAAATTCAGATCATTTGATCGCCACGCTAACAAAGCCCCCGCGTATTGCCACCTGTTAAATCTGCTAGTTTCGATGGTGCAGATGCAGGTGTAAAAAGTCCCTATCGTGATCGGCAGGCAAAGGCCTGTTTATCGGGCAGATGTATAGGGGATGAACAGATGAAAGATGCTTCCAAGATGCCATTGCCACTAGGCGGGGGGGCGAAAAAAGTTGCGCTGCCGAAACCCTCTGTTCCAGATTTGGAAGGGGATTCCCTGAGCCTGGAGAAGCTGGGGGATGCCAAACTCAAGACATATTTGCCGGGTTTGAAGTTAGGCGATGAAGTATGGCCGCGTTTGTTTGGTTGCGGCCCTGCCGGCGAAACGAGGGACTTGGAGCCGACGCCTGTAGATGTAGAGGCTCTGGAGCCGGATGGCACTTTTCTGGTTGAGGTAGGAAATGAACTAATGAAAGAACTGGATGAGGGGGTTGTATTTTATTCGTACGCTAGAACCCTTCCTCCAAAGACTGATCCGCGGAAGCTGGAAATTTCCGACAGGTTGCTCTTCTACGTGAATAAGCCAGTCCCGCCCGCCGACTTGCTGCCACCCCCTCATATGATGGACAGTGATGGCCTGATTATTGATTTGACTCGTGTGTCCGGAGCCGGCCAAGTCATTAGTACAGCATTCCAGTTCATGTCTGTAAACGACAAGGTGGTACTTTCCTGGAAGGACGAGTACGGAAGTGAAACGTTGACCAAAGAGTTAAAAGCAGAGGATCTGGGCAAGCCTTTGCTTTGGAGTATAGACGCAGCCTGGTTTCAAATGGCTGGAAGTTGGTGCGAACTCTACTACACGATTCATTATCACGATGGTACGCAGGCCAGCCAGTCGCCTACCCAGCGTTTCACGATCGACAACCCAGGCAGCGGGCAATCTCCCAGCTTGCCGCCGCCGAGGATCCCCGATCATGACGGCGGGATGCTTGACCCAAACAGCTATCCGGATGGGGTGTGGGTCGAAGTGGATGGCTATGTTGCACAATTCGGCGATGAGCTGTTGCTTACCGCATCGGGCAAACAGGTTGTACGCGGCGTTTTTCGTATTGATCGTGCTGTATTGGACAGTGGCCGGCTGCGTTTTCATGTGCCTGGCGAGTGGCTCCAGGCCAATGGCGGGGAAAAGATAGCACTGACCTGGCAATGGAACAGGGTCGGTGGCGCGGCAGACTCTGCGCCCCTCGAACTTACCCTGCGCCGGCCGCTGGATTTGAAGGTTCCATTTGTCCTGGAGGCGACAGCGGAAGATTCGGATCCCGGTGAGGAAGTTGACCCCGCCATGAAGCAGTTCGGCTTTATCCGGGCTGGCAAGTTGAAATTGGGCGCGTACGTTGAAGTACCAGTAGATTCCGAAACCGGTGGTGGCAAGATCACCATGCACTGGCAGGGGTATGGCGAGTCGGGTAGTTACAGTACGGATAAACCGACCGCAGGTAATAACCGACGGTTTCAAATCCCTGTCGAGTTTGTGCCTCCCAACTTTTATTCAAGGGTCAAGATTTTTTATACCGTTGAAGTGGATGATGCCCAGCAGCATTCGGACGCGTACGGCCTGAGAATAATCAAGCCGGAGCCCGGTGATTATGGGGCGATCAGTTGCCCTGACGCGCCGGATGGGAAGCTGTCGCTTTCCAGCGTAAAGGATAACCTCGGTTTTTATCTGAACTCGAGCAGTTGGCCTTTTTTTGCAGTCGGTCAGCTTGTGCGTGTTTTTGTGGAGGGTGAAGGGAAAGGCGGCGGGGGATCGTTACCTCGGGAGTACATTCGTAAGGATCTGCCGGTGACTGAAGAAGAGTGGTTTGCCGATAAGGTGGAAGTTCTGCTTTCAATGGGATACCTGACAAAGCTTAAGTTGAACAAGAGTTTCTCGGTCCATGTACAGGTTAGTTTCGATGGTGGTGTTCATTTTGAACAACTCTTGCCTGTAGACATTTACCTGGAAGCATGAGTCTGTCGCAGCGCCTTCAAATGCATTGCCGGGTTGCAGCCCTGTTTGTACTGCGCGCGGTGCGCCGTTAATCGTTATACAGGAGTTTCTGAAGATGGAGTATACATTTGATAAGCTTTATAGTCGGCTGCAAGAGCAGTCGCATATGCTCAGGTGGGGGATGATCTCCTTCGCTGATGATTTTAAACTGGGGCGATTGTTGCTGCAGATTTATATTCGCCGATTCAAGACCAGTTCAATCATCCCGCCTATCAGCGGGAGCATTCCCAATGAAAATGGTTGGCGCTTTGCGCTGAATGATTTCACGCTCGATTCACCTCGATTGGATTTCACACGCCAGTTGTCGAATGACTCCACGGCGCGTTTGTGTATGTCTGTTGCCGGCGGGACCCAACTTGGTCTGCAGAAAGCGGGTGGCGGCTGGCAAGTTCGAGAAATTCGCGAAACCAGCCCGCTGCTCGGGCCCGAGTTGAGCCTGAACCTGCTGCTGGCTCAAGTACCTGGCGTTGTCGGTGAAGACGGGCGGGTGAGACTTGACTTGAGCAAGAGTTCCGATTTCACCTTGGAGGTTTCTGACGACCCTGGCATGCAAAGGCTGGTAGGTGAATTCTTCAGGCAGAAGTTCGTCGCCCTGAAAGAGGAACAGCGCGTATTTACGCTCGGCCAGATCGAGGCTGGAGGAAACCCTCTGTTGCGAGCGAAATCATTCGCGCTGCGTACCCAGGCCCGTGGTCGTGACAAAAATGATAGCGCTGGAGGTGTGCTTGCGCTGATACGTTACGAAGGGGATGAGGAAGGTGATTTACCTGGTAATGACTTCAGCTACTTGTTACCCAGCGACAGGGACTATGACGCTGCGGTGTTATTCGAGCCGAAGCGGATCATGCTGGCGCAGTTGCTCGAGTCGTTGCTGACGATAGCAAAGGACGTTGCGTTCGATGTTACTCAGGATGATGAAGGCATGGTGACAGGAGCTGTGGCCACGTCCGGGACAATGATCGTAGAAGAACAGGTGAGAGTCGCCAAGTTTAGGACCGAAGTGGTGGAAGGCCAATACTTCGATATGGTCCTCAAGCTGAGGATCTTCCAGGTTGACTTGCAGATGGCCAAGGTTTTGAGCGTGTCCGTAAAGGAAGATAAAGTCGTTGTTGAATGGTGTTTGAAAGGAATTTTGGCGGTTCAGCCAGAGGATCTGGATGATGTAACGGGACGCTTCAAGAAGACCATGATAGCTTTGAGGCTTGATACCAGTGATTTTTACAAGCGCAGCGAGGATGATTTTGAATACAGGATAACGTCTAGCTACCAGCTTAAGGATATTGACGGTGGGACGCTGGAACATAATGAGTTCAAGATGGAGGAGATCAAGGCGGCGGCTCCACCTATTGGGGAAATTAAGCCGGGAGAGGTCGAGTCGGAGGATTTTTGGGGGTGGTTGATCCTGTTTTTAATAGCGGGCGGCGCTTTGCCCATAATGATCGTCGCCGGAGTAATGAATGTAATTGATATATTGCTCAGGATGGTGGAGGATGTCGAAGTTCCAAGCGTCGAATCCGTTGTTCGCGAGTCTCTCGAGCAGAACTTCAAGTTCTCAAACTCTCTCAAGCAACTGGTCCAGGACACCATCAAGCTCAACTTCGGCAACGCCATTATCGGCCAGGACCAGTACGCCCCACTGGATGTCGGTTTTTTTGGCAATGTAAACCCGACGTTTACCGCCTTTGCCATCGAGCCGATGCAGCACACCATGGCAGTGGGCGCGGCCCCGATGAAGTTCAAGACCGACAAGGCGGACAATAACCTGGAATGGTCCATCGAGCCCTTGCTGGACACTGTTCTCAGCTCGCAGATCGGTGATATCGACCCCGACGAAGGCCTGTACACCCCTCCGTCCGCAGACGCTTTCGACGGCCCATTCGTGCGGGCGCGAATTTTGGCCAAGGACAAGGCAAGCAATTTCAGTAGCGCGGCCCTGGTCACGGTCATGAAGAATGCCCTGCAGGTAAACCCCTTGGCTTATGTCATGCAGGCCGGGGATGAGGTCACCCTGCAGGCCGGCTACCTCGGCGATGCCGCTTTGCTGAATTGGCAGCAGCCAAAGCACGGTAGCGTAACGGGCAGTGGGGCTACGGTTGTCTATCATGCGCCCAAGGAAATGCCCCCCATCGAGTCGGCGAACTCGGAAGGGGAGGAGAAAGAGCGTACGGCCTTTGCTGTCGATGAAGTGCAGGTAAGCACCCCGGGTGATGGGCCGACCAAGACCGCGCTGCTGATTACCGAGAACCCTACAAAGCCGCCGATGCCAATCAAGCGAGAGGTGGACCCTGCTACCGGTACGGTGCAATTGACGGCACTCGCCAACAGTAACCCGATACCAGCGGACAAGGTCAGCTGGAATGTCCGGTTTGGCAGCGGCTCGGTCGACCCGAAAACCGGCATCTATTCCCCCGATAAATCCAGCACCGATCAGTTTGCCCTGATTACAGCCTCCTTCGACACAGGGTTTATAGGCACTTTCGAAGGTTATGTGCTGCAGACCTTGCCGCCAGCGGCGCTCGAGGACGCGGTATTGGGCGTTGGTGCTTTTCAGGTGAAACAAGGACGACAAGGAGCCGAATCATGAAAGTGACAGATCCTCATCTGGTTGACTGGCTGGCTGACCACCCTGATCTGTACAAATGGGACAATATCATGGGGCTGGCGTTGGAGGGAGGGAACCGCATACTCCGGCAGACTCATGCCGCTCACCTGAGCCAAGGGCAGCAGGTTGACGGTATCTCAGGCCAGTTCACTGTCGACATGACGAACGTCACTTACCACCTGGCGGGTTTTGAGCTATCGGCGCCCCAGGTGGCTATTGGCAGTATTGGTCTTGAGGACATCCGCCTGGACATGGTGGCGCAAATGTATGGCGGTACCTTGGTCAAGGCCGAGAAGCCCTACAAAGTGCTGAGCTTGTCGTCGTATGGCCCTCTGGACAGCCTGGAACTGAGGCAAAAGGTGCCCGTGCTCGGCAAGAATGGCGCGTTGGTGCTGGATGTGTCCAAGGGCGAGGATGTGCGCCTGATGGTAAGTGATGACCAGAGCGTACAGCGTGCTGCCGGTGACTGGCTACAGCAGCAACTGCCGCAGGACCCGGCAAGACTCGACTACCCGTTGGTTTCCGCTGGTCCTCAAGAGCAGCCGGAACACTATCTGGATGCCCTCTATCTAGGCACGCAGGCCGACGCTCAAGGTAAAGGTGACACCTTGGTGATTTTTGCTTCCTCGGCACATGGCAGTCATGGTGATTATCCGGGAGCAAGCAGTGGCTTTCCACGCCTGTTGCCAACACCGCCCAAGGCAAGTGACGCGGTACAGCTCATGAGCTCAAGGATGCTGCATCGCAACGCCTACCTGGCCGGCTTCATCAACATGTTGACGAATCCGGCCTTCGACTACCGCTATGAAGAGGGCGTGCTCGACCGTGTTGTTGTCGAGGAGGGTCAGCTGTCGGTGCCGGCAACCAATTACAGGTCCGATAACTACACCTTCAACGGTAAGGCATTCAAGTTGCACGCAGCCGGTGGCCTTGAGGCGCGTTTCGAACAGGACTGGGCGAGCCAACATTGGGATGGCGAATGCGAACTTACGTTCGATTGCCTGCGCAATGGGGAGGAGGTGGCGGTTGAGTACAAGGCCACGTTCGACCTGTCCTTGCACCATCGCTACTACCTGTTACTTGGCTCGGGGCCTGATGAACACTTGCTTGAAGGCCAGTTCTACTCGCCGTGGCCAGAACGACTGGAAGCAAGGGTGATACGTGGTCTGCCCGAGGACGGTGACGATAAGGTGGCAGAGCTGAGGGTCGAGGCTGCAGATTTTGCAGCGCATGCGGTCAAGCAGGCGATCTTGCTGGGTATGGCAGGCAAACTCGGCTCGAAGTCAGCGGAAGATTGGCTGGATAAGCTGCAATTTGGCGCCTTCGGCAAGGTGCGGCCTGTCGCAGCCGAGTTCCCCGGGGCCATGGCTGTGTCTGCCCACCTGGGGGGCGAGGCGTCGTTCTCCATTTACGACGATGCCGTACTGGTGCGAGCGGGTAGCGCACACAAGTTTCAGGTCGATAATCCGAAGGAAGCATTGGACTGGAGATTGGAAAGCCTCCCTGGGGGGCCGACGCACCCAGGCTTCGTCGAGAATGGCACCTACCGTGCGCCGCCTGCCCACACTTTGCAGCGTGCCTTTGGCCAGGTGCTGGTGACTGCCAATAAAGGGGACAAAGAGCGCAGCGTGGCGGTGGTAACGGTGCTTCCCAAAGCACTGGCCGCCAACCCATTCATCACCACGGTGCAAGCCGATTCGACGATATCGCTGAGTGCTAGGGCGCTGGGCGATGCCCCCCTGCGATGGGCCAAGGTCAACGACGACCAGAGTGGAAGTGGCGAACTGGTGGAGGAAGACCTGGGACGGCGCTGTCGTTACCTGGCCAAGGCTAGCGACCCGAGCAAGACCAATACCTACTGGCTGGAACGGCTTGAGGTAGCGATCGCCGAGCCGACGACGGACGAAAAACAGGGCCTGTACGTGCTGGTGATACAGCGCACGCCAGCACTTGTCGTGGCATTGAAAGAACAGCCAGAGGCCGATGGCAGCATGCAGTTCGTCGCTTATGCCAACGACAGGGTAGTGGTTGCCCAGTGGGAGCTGGCGGTAGGCACGGGCAGCATCGACCCGCAATCAGGGCTGTATCGGCCCGCGCAGAGTGGGGAGCAGTCGCCCGGCATTCTGGTGTTGGCTTCCTTCGACACGGGGCAACTCGGTGTGTTCGAAGGCCACCTGATCATGCCGCTGCAGGCTGCCGGCTTCAAAGGCCTGTGCCAGCAGATGCTGGCTCCACAAGCGCGTTCTGCGTGACTGCCCCGCGACGAAAACAAGGAGAGTGACATGTCTACATACCCTATCGAGCAGGTACTGGCTCGTATGGACAAGCGCAACATCACCCGAGGCTGGGGGGCTGTCGCAGCGTTCAGCCGTTCGCGGCTGAACGACCAGTTGCGGGAGCAACACCGACAACGCCTGGCTACCTTGCGTTTTATACCGCTGTTCAACGGTGATGTGGAGCACGATGACCATATTCGTACGTCCAGCGTATTGCGAAAGATCGAGTTCGGTGCACCGCTGTTGTCCTTCACCAATGCATCGCTCAGTGATTCCAAGGCACGCCTGACTTTTCCCATTATTGCCGGGACGTACAAGCGCCATTCGCCACTGGCAGAAAACCTGCTGACACGATTGGTCATCGACGAGGCCCTGGGCTACACGTTGGTGATGGAAATCGAGCTTCGGCTGGTGATCGGTGAGATCGATCGACGTGGCAGGGTAACCCTGGACTTGGCCGAAGCGTCCAGTTTCAGCTGCAACCTGGCGGGTGCAGACGAGAAAATCAACGGGCTGATTGCCGCCGCCATTCAGGAACACTTCCAGCAACTGGAACCAAGCAGCAGCCAGTTCGAACTGGGCATGCTCGAACTCAAAGGCCTTACACAATTGTCGCCGACCCACTTCCGAATCCTGACTCAGGCTGCGCCAGGGGCGCAGACCCTGGGTGCTGAGAATTTTGGTGATGGTGCGGTACTGACGTTCATCCAGCTGCGGGCAAGCAGCGGCCCGGGCGATCTGCCTGAGCATAGTTTTCCCTACCTGATCCCTGATGATCTCGACAGCGACGGCAGCCTGCGCTATTCGGCAGTGATGGTTGTAGACAGAGCCATGCTCCAGCATGTTCGCAATGACCGCCTGGATGTTCTGGCATCGTTGTTGTTTTCGACGCGGCACAAGTTCGTCGAGCGGGAGCGGCACATACCTCACGATCTGGCAGTTTTCGGCAAAATTGTTGCAGTACCGCCGTTGTATGCCATCGATCCGCCGTCTCAGACCATCGGCGTTGGGGACACTCAGCAATTCACACTGCGTGATCAGGCAGGAAACAAGGTGACGGCTACCAACTGGTTTGCCTACAGTCGCCAGAGCCATCGTGAAAAAGGCGATGGCACAATCGACGATGGCCTTTACCAGAGTGCCGGCATAGAGGATATCGGCCATCACAGTTTGACCGTTGTGATCACGGCAGAACTCGAAGAGGGGAACCAGCTGCATCGCGTGCATGCTGAGGTGATCGTGCAGTTCGAGCGAACTCAGGTTGCACCACGGGTTAGCGTGTTTGCACCACGCACGCCGATGGTACTGAGCGCGACCATGCAAGCGGAAGATATCGAATGGTCGCTGAGTGGCGAAAAGCGCGGGCAGCTTGACCAGACCAAGGGTCGCCGCGTCACGTTCAGTGCTGAAAGGGAGGCCGCTCGGCGCCACTTGAGCATCCAGCAGGTGCATGCCAAGGGTACGCAACAACAACGTTTGTCGACTTTGGTCATGCTCAATGGCTTGCAGTCCGTGGTTATCGAGCCTGCGCGGTCTGTCGGCCTTCAGCCGGGCGAAACCGTGGACCTGAGCGAGCGAGATCCTGGTTTGCTGCCCGGCGCGCAACGACGCTGGCGGCTAGTCGGTCCTGGGACGCTCGACGATAACAGGCGATATACCGCGCCGTTGGGGGGCGAGCAGGGCACCAGCGTGGTGACATGCGAACTGATTCAGAACGGTGTGATATTGGCGAGCGGTTACAGCCTGCTGGAGTTTGGTGAAAAGCAATTGCAGGAAGAAAGGACCTGGCGCGAAATCAAGAGTTACAAGATCTACGTGCCCGGTGGTCAGGAGGACGATTCCAAGGGCCAGTTGCTCAACAATGGGTTCCAGCCTTTGCGGCTGGAGGTAGTGATTGAAACTGAACCGGTCAATGGCGAGTACTTCAGGCTCAGTGGCGATGAACAACGCTCCATCGGCATGAGGTTTGTGAACAACAAGCAAACCCTGATAAAGCTCAATGATGATGACCCGAGTGGTGGTATAGAGCGCGACCACCTGCATCGCTGGGGTACCCGTACTGTGGCGAACCGATTCGAGTTTGCCCATGTCCAGTTATCCGAGCCCGCGCGTCCCGCCAGTGAACAGGGTATCACCCGCAAGAATCTCTACCTTCATTGTGGTGACCGTGTGGGAACTACCACCAGACTGTATAGCACCTTCAACCCGGATATCGGCGGAATCGAGGCCTCCAACAAGACTGAGGCTAAAAACACCACGGTGGTGATCACACCCAAGGCCCCTCCGGAATTCGGAGATGAGCATTATTCGTTTGTGGCCAAACGTGTAGAGGGAGATGGCACCGATCCCAACCCGAATCTACCTCTTGACCCTAGCAGAGAGGAGATTGACCCGGCGTTCGACCTGCGTTTGAAAACACTGGATTACTGGGTGTTCAAATTGAGAAGTAGCCGCTTCCTGACGGTTGAGTTCCTGCCGGAAGAGGCGGGGAATGGCCATATAAGCCAGTCAATGATTCGATGGGAATCCGAGCACAAGAACGAAAAGATGTTCAGTTTTACCGGATCTATCTTCCGGGACCGGTTGAGCAAGGAAGAAGAAGACTGGGTGAAGCCTAAACCGGAGGTGCCGATTGTTTTCGACGAAAGCCTGCCGGAATTCATGCCCGGGCGCAAAGAGTTGGAAACCAAAGTCAATATTTCAAAATACGAAGAGGGAAGCCTGGTCATTACCAATCATCGGGTCCCGGACTTTGCTTACCAGAAGCCAGGCGCAGAGGTTCGTGACAACCTGTCGCGCGATGTCGTGGTGTTGCTACGAGACCTGCAAGGTAATGCCCATTATCGGCGCTTTTCATTCCGGCAGCCCGGCACGACTTATCATCGCAACTATATCGAACATACTTTGTTTACTCCGCATTAATGCCGGCCGGCTGCCTGCCCTGCCGGGCAGGCAGTTGGTTGCTTGAATAACTTCAATGGAGATTTTTCATGAAACTCAACTGGGCTTTTTCATGTGGTGCCGTATTGGCAGTTGCGCTTTGGGGCTGTAGTCCTTCTGGGTATGCAGCCAGCGGTGAAACACCCAAGGTTAAAGACACAGGGTTGATTTACTTTGCCGGGCAGAAAAATGGTGAGCCGGATGGTTCGAATACATGTTCAATCAAGATTGAGTCGGGTACGCACAAGTTCGTCAAGATGGATGACTGCAAAAATGATGATTACTACTATTATCGGTTTGAAAATGCACCGTCCGCGGCGTTGATTACGCTCTATGCCGAGAATGATTGCCGAGACGGTAGTGATGATAATGATTGGTATTTTACGCTGAGAACTTACGTGGGGTCGCTCAGCAATAAGTATAGAAAGATCTCTGATGTTGAAAATCTTTCTGCTGGCGATATTGTGTCCCTGGGGGTCATGTATGAGAAGGGGAAAAAGAGAAAGGGTGACGTAGATGGCAAGCTGTCTTGCGTAGTCATTGATTATGATCTGGGTAAAAGCTGAGGAGAATTACCATGGCTGCTAACCTCTCGGTTCACTCCAATGCCTTCAATTTCGGTAGTCACTTGCGCGGGGGAGTGGACTCACGCACCGGCTTGTATACGTTTTCCGCCAATCTTCGCCGTATTCTGGGGAACGATAACCTGGGTGCGCAATTTGATGCACTGCTCCGCTCCAGCTCACTTGGCCTTGTTGATAGCGGGTTCGGCAAAGGCTGGTACATGGCTGTCACCGAGTTTGACCCTGACCCGGATCGCCGCATTATTTCCCTTGCCAGCGGCGAAACGTTCAAGGCCGATGGCCGTGTCGGCACGACCAACCAGTTGACGATGTCGGAAAGGAAAATCGATTCATTCCATCTTTACGAAGTGTCTGCGAACCGCTGGGATATCAGGTATGACACCGATGTGGTGGAAAGACTCGAGCTCAGGGGTGTCGGCAAGCACGCCAGGGCCGTGCCGACCCGCATTTTCGGTGCAAAGGGCGGCCATTGGCTGGATCTGGAATACAAAAACCACAATGACTACCCCATGCTGGTCAAAATCACCGACATGCGCGGAGTGACCCACCTGGAAGTCAGTCGTACCGACAAGTTGGTGGAACTCACAGTGCTTGCGGATTCGGGCCCGCAGACATTCAGCCTGATTCTGGATGGGGATTACAGGGTAAGCCGTCTCGAACTGCCGACCCCGAACCGTGCCAGTTGGCGCTTCAGTTACATCCATGAAGGAGGCATGGACTTGGTCGACCAGGTCCAGACCCCCACCGGCGGTTTGGAGAAGCTGTATTACCAGGATGGTGGTCACCAATTCCCTATCGGGTCTAACGTGGCTCCGCTGCCGCGGGTTACGCGACACGTGAGCTATCCGGACCCAGGGCCAGGCCAGGATAAAACGGCCATTGACACGCGCTACACATACTCCAGCAACGGGCACAACTTCCTGGGTGGCAATGCGGAGCTGGACTGGATTAACGATGGCCTCGACAACTTGTTCCGTAAAAATATCGACTATGACTACGCTGTTACCGAAACGCTCTGGGTTGAAGATGTTCCGGTAAAAAGTACGGTGCGCGAGTTCAACAAGTTCCACTTGCTCACGCGCGAAGCGACTTTTCTGGGCGAGGAACTCAATGCCGAGAAGACCGAGGTCATTGGCGACAACGTCGTAGAGCAGATCAATACCTACAACCTGAAGCCGGGTCTTTTCAAGGACCAACCCAGATACTGCCAACTGGTGCATGGCGCCCATACTCACTGGTGGTTGAATAGCAATCCGACACATAACCGAAAAGTCTCCGCTACCAGTACTTACGACGACCACGGCAACCTCAAAACCCACGTGGGTGAAAACGGTGTCGAAGAAATCTATGAGTGGTATGGCAAGGCAGAGCCTGGTTACCCGGGCAATGAAGAGGGTTTCGTTACCCATGTGAAGAAAAAAACCGAGAAACCGGCAGCCAGCAAGGCGGCGGCACTGCCACGCATAACAAATTACACCTACCAGGCACTGCCCATGCTGGCCAGCGCGCAGGCGCAAACTCAGGTGAGCCAATGGCTGGAAGTGGATCTCGAAACGTACACCTGTGGTGATGAAGTGCAAACCACGCACTACAGCTTTGTACAAGCAGAAAATGAAACTGTCGTTGAAGGTGTACCACTGCAACATGGCCGCCTGCATATTCAGTGCGTGCGGTTTCCGAACCCTGAGGCCGCTGAGCCAGGCGCTCCAGCAACGCTCGATACCCAGTTTGAACACACCTACACATACCAGACACTGAACTGGGACGTTGCGAAGGAGAGAGGGCCATCGGTCAGCGGAACCATGCAGGTGTTGCAGACCGCGCAATTACTGACGGGTTTTGATGGCAAAACCAAGGAAGTGAAATCTCAGCAGTCGCTGGCTACGGGTGAAACCGTGCTTAATCGTGATGATACCGACACGGTCATCATGACCGTCTGGGACGCGTTGCTTCGTGTCGAGCGTGAGATCGTAAGCCCGGGCAAGCGTGAGGAGGCGCTGCGTAGGTACGAGTACGAGCTTTGTGCCCAGGTGGGTGACCGGGCGCTCCAGGCGACGTACGACGTGAATGATGTGATGACCGTGGCGTATTTCGATGGTGCTTCCCGAACGGTCCGTGAGGAGAGGGAAACCCGTCTTCTGGATCAACCAGGGGTGAAGAGGAAGAGTAAGCCCAGGTCAGATCGCGAAACCAAGCCCACTTACAGCGCGAAGTACGACAATCGGGACAAGCTCGCGGAAGAGACCGAGATTGACTGGATGACCAGCGGCGATTTGTACCTGACAAGCCATTATCGCTACGACGCCTGGGAGGAACAGCTGGGAGTCATTGGGCCTGACGGTGTGGGTGAGTTTGCGCAAACGGACCCTATCGGTGATGGCAAGACAGGCCCGATCACGCGTGAATGGCGGCAGCAGATGTTCGACGGCGGCGGCAACGAGTTGGATAACGGGCGCAAGACCGGCGTGACCGAAACCCAGCTGGACCTGTTTGAATTGCCAGTTCAGGTGCGGCGTTGGGTGAAGGAATGCCCCGACGATGAAAAAGAGACGGTTCTTGTAAGCCAGACGCTGACCGAGTACGACGGGTTTGGCCTGAAGACCAAGGAAATCTCGGGCCTTGACGGCAACGTGAACAAGCAGACGGAGGCCTTCACTTACGATGGCTTCCAGCGCCTGGTGACACATAGCTTGCGCGAAGGCGAGGTGGTTTATCGAACGTACGCTGCGCACAGCGATAAAGACCTGCCGGTCCAGATCTGGGTGAATGACCTGCCGCTATTGGGCGAGCAGCGCTTCGATGGCCTGGATCTGATGGTCTGGTCCAGTACGGGTGGGCGCGAGCAGACATACGAGTACAAGCAGGGGGAAAGCAAGCCGCACAAGGTCATCACGCCGGAGGGTGAAATTGATTATGTATATCGTCCTTATCTGACCGACGAACCGGTACAGCGTACGCTTGCCGGTCATGAGGCTGACTTTGTTTATGATCCGCACAATGCGCGGCTGCTCAGCTGTACCGAGCAAGGAGGGCAGGGGTTCTCGCGTACATATTACACGACTGGCGAGGTGCATACGGAAACTCGCGGCGACCTCGACATGGTGTATGGCTACAGCTACCTCGGGCGCATGGAGTCCTATCGGGATGTGCTGGAGCAGACCCAGGTCAATACTTACGATAAGGCCGGGCGGTTGGAGCGGACGACATTGGGCTCACTGAGTAGTGAATTCAAATACGATGAGCTAGGCCGTATTGAAAGCTACGAAACCATTGACCAGCCGCAGGGCGCTGGCGAGAAAAACTCACTCAAGACCACCTTGGCCTATGATGATCTTGAGCGGGAATGTTCTCGTACGTTTACGTTCAGCCACGGCGCTGAACAGGTGCTTGCCCAAGAGTATGACGATTTTGATCGTATTATCGAGCGCACCCTGTCGGACGGTACGACAGTGCTGCGCAAGGAGACCTACAAATACGATACGCGCGGCAGGTTGACTACGTATGAATGTGAGGGTGATGATGATTATCGCCCGGTTGACCCCTGTAATAAAAAGATTATCAGCCAGGTATTCCGCTTCGATGCGGTTGATAATATTCGGCAGGTGTTGACAAAGTTCATCGATGGTAAAGATGAGAGTGGTCATGATATTGCGGGTCAGAACATGGCGGTTTATCATTTTGAAAATCCCAAGGACCCAGCACAGCTTTCCCGTATTACCAATAACTTTGGCTCCCCTTATCCGCCAGAAGTACTGCTCAAGTATGACGATAACGGAAATTTGAAGGAAGATGGCGAACTCACCATGAAGTACGATGCACTGAATCGCCTGATCGAGGCTACGGCCTCCGGCAAAGGCAAGTGTACGTATGGCTATGACCCGAAAAATATTCTGAGTTCGACTGAAACCGCAGATCCCGCCTGATCCGTGAATAAGCGCGACGCCCAAGGCCCTCGCCTTGGGCGTCGCTCTGTTTCAAACTTGTTGGCGGTCAGCGGTAGCGCATGGTGAATTTCAAGGCCCCCTTCGCCTCGCCGGCGCGAACTGCGCTTGCGTCCTCGGTCTGGTAGAACCGTGCGCCAAAGTTCAGGATCGTGTTGCCATCCCGGATCGCTTGGAGCTCTACCTCGCGCTGCAAGGGGAGAGGGGAGTTGTCATCTTTCAGTATCTGGATACCGACACCTTCAGCGGTAGAGTCAGAGGTGAGACTGAACACCCCGTCCAGCCCGGGTACCGGCATAGATCCATCGACGGGGTCGAGTTCGATGGTGGCCTTGGTCAGGCCGCCTGGGTCTGTCTTGCAGTCGCTCAAGGTGATGGAGAACGGAATGATCGAAGTCGTGGTGCCTTTGGCGACGAAGTGTGACTTGTCCCACTCCTGCAAGTCCACCGGGTTTGCGCTGACCGGGTCACCGATCAGGCTGCACTGGGTTTGCAGTACATTGGCCTGCAACCGGTAGCGCAGCACCAGTCCCAGCCCTGTTGCGTCGAAATGCCCGGTGAACAGTTCGGCGTCGACTGTGTGCAGGCCAGGCGCAATGTCCCCGGTCTTGACCAAGGTTACCTCGTTGCGCAGAGTGGACATCTTGTAACCAACCAAGGTGTTGTTGAACTGGTAAGTCGAGCGCATCGGGATCAATGGTTTGCCAGGGCCACTTTCGGGCATGAAGTAGGCGGGGTCGGTGCCGGTGAAAGGCCGATCGAGGCGGATGCGTGCGCCGATTCCGTCGATATTGGTATTCAGTATGTAGCCGTCGGAAGGTTCACCCGCCACAGGTGGTAGCGGGCCGGGAAAGATGGAGCGAGCGTTCATGTCGAAGCGCCAGAGCACGTCGCCATCGTTGTAACAATGCAGTTCCGACCTTGGCTGGGACAGGGTGAATTCCGGTTGGTTTGGCGTACCGATGACGTCACCTGGGGCGGCGTTGAGGGGTACATGCATCACGCCGGAGAGTACCCGGATGATATTCATTGGCTGGGTGCCCGCGCTCCAGGTGCAACTGTCACCTGCGTGGGCTTGATAGCTGGCGAAAAGCATGACGGGTAGCGCCAGGGGCAGGAGGCGTTTCATTGGTATTTCCTGATGTCGCGCGCCTTTTGTGGGCGCGCGTTCAATAATTGGGAAGGGTTTGTCAGGTCATTCACAGGTCAGGGACTGCAGGCGATAGCCTTGGTTTTGTGGAATGGCTTGTGGATCCAGCTCGAAGCGGCAACGCGCATCTGGCGCTTCGCCCCAGCGTGCTTCCAGCAGCTGCAGGCCATCGGCAAGCGACAGCATGGCGCGGCCAGCCGGGCCGACAATGCCCAGCACGTTGCCGTCGGCATCATGAAGCTGGCTGCCGAAAGGCAATGGCAGTTGCTCGTTGCTGGTAAGGCTGAGTACCACCCGGTTGGCCCGGCGGGCTTCGAACCCGCTTTTGATCACTGCGCCGCGGCGTGGGACGACCTCGGCGGTCGCGTTGACGATTTCGACGTCCGGGTCCAGCTGGTTGGTATCCAGCACCAGTTGATTGAGCCGGTATGGGCGTAAGTGTGGAATCAGTGCGTAGCCATTGGCATTGGTTCGGCTGGCGCTGTGGTTCTGCAGCCCCACCTCGGCGATGTCGGGCACATGCACCAGGCCGATGGTCTCCCCCAGGTAAGGCCCGAGCGCTATACCATCGCTGTGCAGCAACGCAGCGCCGTTCATGTTCAACGACAGGCTACGGTAATCGTCCGACGCCGACAGGCCGGCTCCCAGGGTTGCCTGGGGCGCCTGGTATGCCAGGGACAACGCGGCGCTTTGCTGCTGTTGCTCGCTGGAGGCGACCGAGGCGTTGTAGCTCAGGCTCTCGACCTGGCTGTGCAGGGATGCACGTTGCGACGTGCCATGAGCGGAGTGCTGCAGGTCGAGGCTGAAGCTGCTGCCGCGGCCGAATTCCAGTGGAACCGAAACGCTGAGGCCGAACTGTCGGTCGCTGCCAGTGCCGTGTTGGGTCAACGATTGTGAACCATGCAGGCTGTAGCTGATGCCGTTGTGCGAGGTGGTGAAGTTGAGCTGGAACTGGCGTTGGCTGTCGCTGCGTTGCCAGTAATCCTGTTGCGACAGGGTCAGGCTGAGCGTGCTGCGTTCGCCGATGCGCTGGTTGATCGAGCCTTCCAGGCGGCTGCGGCGGCTACCGAGGAACAGGCGATCACTGCTGCGTTGGCTGATCCACTCGTCGAAGTCGCGATAGCCTTGGGTGGAGTATCGGTAGCCGGCAAAGCGCAAGTGTGTACCGCTGTTGAATGCCTTGCTGTATCTGGCGCTGTAGCTCATGCCTTGGGCAATATGTGGCTCGACCGGCGAGAGGTCGCTGCGGGCATGGGTGATGTCGAACGAAAGAGCCCCGATTGCCCCCAGGTCGCGGGCGATGCCTATGGCTTCGGCGGTGTAGCCTTCGCTGGCCATCAGCCCACCATACAAGGTGGCATTCCACGCCATGCCCAGGGCCATGGTGCCCTGCCAGAGCAATGGGTCCTGGTTGCCGTATGCCGCGTTGTAGCGGCCCAGGGTGGTGCTGTAGCGCCAGACTCCGGGGCGCAGCAGGTTGGTGATGCTGGCGAAAGGCTGGATGAATCGCCGCACCTGGCCGTCGGCTTCGGTGAGTACTACCTCCAGTTCGCCGCTGGCGCCTACGTTCAGGTCGTCGATCACGTAGGGGCCGGGGCTTACGTAGGTCGAGTAGATCGGGTAGCCGTTTTGCCAAACCTCGAGTTTGGCACGCGTTTGCGCTACACCACGCAAGGTGGGGGCATAGCTGCGCATCGCGTCGGGCAGCATGTCGATATCGGAGGCCAGGCGCATACCGGTGACCGGCACGCCGCGGAACACATCGCTGCTGGTAAAGGTTTCGCCCAGGGTGATATTGCCCCAGGTGCCGGGCAGATCATGCTGGGCATAGGTATAGGCACGGCTCCAGGTTTGTCGACCCTCTTCGTCACGGCGCCAGGCCTGGTTGCTGCGCAGTCGCCAGCCTGCCAGGTTTACGCCGCTGTTGAGGTAGAGGTCCTGAGTGTTCTGGCTGCCGCTCCTGCGGTGGTCGCTTTGCTGCATGGAAGCCTGGTAGCTGACGAATGCGGCCGGGATGCCGTGTTCCCAACGTGCCGGGTCCACCTGGCCTGCCATGTCCCGACGCAATGCGATTTGCGGGATGGAGATGGCAAGTTGCAGTCGGCTGGCATCGAAGTCGACAAGCGCACCGGGTACCAGGGTGGGTAAGTCCAGGCAGGTGTTTTCAAGTGCCGCTGGGTCGGCGATGGCATCCAGGCGCAGCCCTAGCTCGCCCATCAGGCCAGGGCCAAGGCACGGTCGCAACTGCTCATCGCCAGGGGCCGCTTCGAACGTCAGTTCGCGTACACCCGCCGGCGCCAGGTTGACCAGCACCTGCACTGGATAGCGTCCAGGTGGCAGTGCCTTTTGCTCGGCCAACCCATGCAGGGCATGGGCAGCATTTGCCCGTGGCTGCCCGGGCGACAGGTAGAGGAAGCTTGCGTCGAACTCGGGCTGCGCCGCAGGAAAGGGGGTTGCCAGCACCGTGCCGGTCGACAGGCAGATGACCATCGGGCAAACGTGGCGCAGGCGAAAACGCCTGCACCCGGAGGGTTGCAGGATCATGGGAAGTCCTTCGAAGGCCGTGGGTCAGGGGGTGTCGTGCACGGGCAGGGTCAGCGGTTTGCTGGTGCTGCCGTAGTCAGTGATCACCGCTACGATGGCCTGTAGGCCGGCGCTGTCGATTTCGGCTGGCAGCGGATAGCTGAGCTCGGACATGGGTGGCACCATGTCCGCACCGGGCAGGGCTTTTTCCTGTTTGCCCTTGACCAGGTCCAGGCGGCTGAAGGTGTAGTGGTAGGGCGTGGGGTTGTGCAGCGTCAGGTGCGGGTGGCCCTCGCGCAGGGTCCTGGCGAGGTGCAATTGCTTGAGCTGGTGAACCGGGTCGCCTTGCAAAGTGGCCGGCCGGTAGAACAGCTTGATGCGAGTGCGCAGGGCAATGTTCAGCGCATTGCGCTGCCCGTCGATGGCCTGAGGGATCTCCTGCAGGTTGAAGAAGAACAGCGATTCGCGGTCTTGTGGCAGGTCGTTGGGCAGGCCGCTGATCTGCACCGATTGCTCCTTGCCGGCCCCCAGCCGGAACAAGGCCGGAGCTGTCATGAACGGTACGGCGGTGGTGGTGTCATCGGCCTGGGTATTGACCCAGGCCTGGGCGGCAAAGGGGCGCTGGCTGGGGTTGGCAACTACCACCGAGGCACTGCGCTGGCTACTTTCGTAGATGATGCGTGTGCTGCTGATGGTGAGGGCGGCATGGGCGCTGTTCAGCAGGCAGGCCAGCAGCAGCAGGCAGCCGCCCAGCAGCGTCGAGGTGCGGGTGACGGGGAACATGGAAGATGACCAGGTGAGGGTGAGCGAAGGATCCAGGTGCACTGGGGCACCTGGAAGGGCATCAAGGCAGGGTGACCACGAAGCTCAAATCTGCGTTGGCTGCGCCATCGGTAACGGTGCCGGTCTTGGTCAGCGAGGCGTAGAACCTCATGTCGGTAGTGCCGGTTGACGTCACAGGGTATTTCTTGGAGTCGGTTCGTGGCGGGATCGACTTGTAATCCTCGTCCTTGATCTCCAGCGCCAAACCGTCGGCACCGGCAGTGCGAATCTTGTAGTATTCGCCGGACGCGCCTGCATCGCCGTTCGCTGAGTCGAATTTCACTGTGGCTTCGGTGCCTGGTGCAATGGTGCAGGTGGAATCTGCCTCGATTCGCAGGGCGAATGGGACATCGGTGGTGGAAGCGTTAGAGGCGAAGTACTTGACCGGGTATATCCCAAGGTCTACCCAGCCCAGGCCACCCAGGCCCGGTTCAACCACTTCGATGGGGCAGGTTGTGCCGCCGTTGATATGCCCCTTGAAGATAATCTTGCCTTCTTCATCGGCAGCAAAGGCCGTGCTGCTTGCCAGGCTCAGGGCAAGCACCATAAGAGTTTTTTTCATTGTTCAATCCGTACATTGAAAGGTTGGCTGGCTGTGTGCAGGGCACGCAGCGCTTCAAGTTGCCAAGGCATCCTTGAAACGAGGTACAGCGTACGGACAGGGGGGCGAAGGGGATGTAGGGCGAAGTAATTGGCTAAGGTTGAAACTTCGACAGGCACCCGGCCGAATCACGGCCAGGTGCTTGGAAAGGTCAGTGGCGGGCCGGGTTCAACAGCTGCTTCTCGGCGTGCCAGTCGAAGGGTTCATCGTTCTGTTCCGCTTCGTAACGGCGCTCTTCCAGCCGCTGGTAAAGGTCCAGTTCCTCGTCGGGCATATAGTGCAGGCAATCGCCCGCGAAGAACCACAGCAGGTCACGGGGTACCAGGTGTGCGATTTGCGGGTAGCGCTGGATTACCTGGCAGATCAGGTCCTGGCCCAGGTACTGGCTTTCCAGAGGATCCTGCGGCAGCAGGCTCAGCAGCTCGTCGAAGCGCTCGAGGAACAGGGCGTGGCTTTCCTCCGGTACCTGTTCGGCGTCACCCAGGGCCACCAGGATGGTACGCAGGTGGTTGAGCAGTTGCAGGTGGTATTCCAGGTGGGGGTTGGCCATGGGGACGGTCCTCGGGTTGGTTGAAACGGGGGCGGAGTATACGCGGGTTACAGAAGGGGCCGCAAAACGGCCCCTTGGCTCAGCGTACCTTGCCTGGTTCGGGCAGCAACTGTGTCTTGTCGAAGGCATCCACATCGATCACCGCCCGGCGGGCGTGCTCTGCCTCGTGCAGTCGTTGCCCCTCACCAGGCTGTAGCGCACCGCTTTCCACTGCCGCATCGATTATCGACTGCCCTGTTGCAGGCTGAACCTTGCCTTCCTTGATAGCTTGGTGCAGTGCCTTGTGCAGTGGGGCCGCCCCATCCAGCAAGTCGGCGGCCCGCTGTAGTGCCGCTACCGGGTCGCCATCGGCCTGCGGGCGGAAGCAACCTGCGAGCAGCTCCTCCAGGGCTGGGTCGCCCTTGCTGCGACCGATCAACGCCGCCACTTCGGCATCCAGTTCATCGCTTGGGCCGGTGTGGCGGCGGCCGAAGGGGAACACCAGCACGCGTAACGCACAGCCGGCAAAGCGGTTGGGGAAGTTGTCGAGCAGCCGGTCCAGGGCCGTTTCCGCCTGGCCCAGGCTTTCTTCCATCGCCCAGCGCAGCAAGGGCTGCATGTGTTCCGGTGAGCCCAGGTCGTGATAGCGCTTGAGCGCAGCGCTGGCCAGGTACAGGTAACTCAGTACATCCCCCAGCCTTGCGCTCAGCCGTTCGCGGCGTTTCAGCGCACCGCCCAGCAGCATCATCGACAGGTCAGCGAGCAGGGCGAAGGCCGCGGCCTGGCGGTTGAGCGCCCGGAAGTAACCTTGGCTCAAAGCGTCACCCGGTACGCTCTCCAGGCGGCCCAGGCCGAGGTTCAACACCAGCGTGCTGGCCGCATTGCTCGCGGCGAACAGGATGTGTTTCATCAACAGGTCATCGAATTCCCTCAATGCCTGATCGCGGTCCTCGCGCCCGGCCAGGGCCATTTCCTTGAGCACGAACGGGTGGCAGCGGATGGCGCCCTGGCCGAAGATCATCAGGTTGCGCGAAAGAATGTTGGCGCCTTCGACGGTGATGAAGATCGGCGCCCCTTGCCAGTTGCGCCCCAGGTAGTTGTTCGGCCCCATGATGATGCCCTTGCCACCGTGCACGTCCATGGCGTGCTGGATGCATTCGCGGCCGCGCTCGGTCAGGTGATACTTGAGGATTGCCGACAGCACCGAGGGCTTCTCGCCCAGGTCCACGGCCTTGGCGGTCAGCAGCCGCGCGCTGTCCAGCAGCCAGGCATTGCCGCCGATGCGTGCCATCGACTCCTGGATGCCTTCGAAGGCAGCCAGCGGAACATTGAACTGTTCGCGGATGTTGGCGTACTGGCCGGTGACCAGGCTGGTGTATTTGGCAGCGCCAGTGCCCACGGCCGGCAGGGAGATGGAGCGGCCTACCGACAGGCAGTTCATCAGCATCATCCAGCCCTTGCCGATCATGGCCTGGCCACCGATGAGGAAATCCAGCGGCACGAATACGTCCTTGCCGCTGTTGGGGCCGTTCATGAACGCGGCGCCCAGTGGCAGGTGGCGTTTGCCGATTTCGACGCCGGGCGTGTCGGTAGGGATCAGCGCCAGGCTGATACCCAGTTCTTCCTGCTCGCCCAACAGGTGGTCCGGGTCGTAGGCCTTGAACGCCAGTCCCAGCAGGGTGGCGACGGGCCCGAGGGTGATATAGCGCTTTTCCCAGTTCAGCCGCAGGCCGATGACCTCTTCGCCGTTCCATTGCCCCTTGCAGACCACCCCGGTGTCAGGCATGGCGCCTGCGTCGGAGCCGGCCAGCGGGCCGGTGAGGGCGAAGCAGGGGATTTCATCGCCACGCGCCAGGCGTGGCAGGTAGTGGTTGCGTTGTTCGTCAGTGCCGTAATGCAACAGCAGTTCGGCCGGCCCGAGCGAGTTGGGCACCATCACGGTGGAAGCCAGGTCGCCGCTGCGGGTGGCCAGTTTCATCGCCACCTGGGAGTGGGCGTAGGCTGAAAAGCCCTTGCCGCCGTATTCCTTGGGGATGATCAGGGCGAAGAAGCCATTCTGCTTGATATGTGCCCAGGCTTCGGCCGGCAGGTCCATGTCCTGGCCGATCTGCCAGTCGCTGACCATGGCGCAGAGCTGTTCCGTCGGGCCATCGATGAAGGCCTGTTCTTCTTCGGTCAGCTTCGGCGCCGGGTAGGCGAGCAGGGTGCGCCAATCTGGACGGCCGCTGAACAGTTCGCCGTCCCACCATACGGTGCCGGCGTCGATCGCCTCGCGCTCGGTTTGCGACATCGGCGGCAGGGTGCGCTGGAACCACTTGAACACGGGGCCTGTGAATACCTTGCGGCGCCATTCCGGCAGCGCCACCAGGGCGACTTTCAGTGCCAGCACTATCCAGAGCAGGGTCAGCAGCCAGCCGGGAGCGCTGCTGAAAATGCCCATCAGCAGCACATAAGCGGCCATGATGCCGAGAATCTGCAAGGGCGCCAGGCGCCGGTGCGTGAGGTACGCCGCGCCGATCACCAGCACTACCAACCACAACAGCAACATAATCGGTCCTCCTTGGAACCAGGGGGTAAGCCGTCCCAGACAGCTTAGACGCAACGCTGCGAACGGCCGGGTCAGAACAGTGACAGGGTATGGCGGCGGGAGTTTCAGTCCGGTGTTTGCCTGTACCGGCCTCTTCGCGGGCACGCCCGCTCCCACAGGTACTGCACCACCCTGAGGCCTGGTGCGATCCCTGTGGGAGCGGGCGTGCCCGCGAAGAGGCCGGTACAGGCGACGAAAGTCTGGAGTAGACTGCACCACCTCCGCATTCATAAGGACGTTGCCATGCTGAAGATCTGGGGCCGCAAGAATTCGAGCAATGTGCGCAAGGCGCTGTGGGTCGCCCACGAGTTGGGCCTGGATTTCGAGTCGATCGACGCCGGCGGCGCCTTCGGCGTGGTCAACGAGCCGCACTACCGTGCGCGCAACCCCAACGGCCTGGTGCCGATGCTGGAAGACGGCGACCTGACCCTGTGGGAATCCAACACCATCGTTCGCTACCTGTGCGCCGAGTACGGTGCGGAGCAGGGCTGGTACCTGGACGACCCGCGTCAGCGCGCCCTGGCGGACAAGTGGATGGACTGGACCACCTCGTCCTTCGCCACGCCGTTCCGCCCACTGTTCTGGGGCCTGTTGCGCACCCCGGAAGACCAGCGCGACTGGGTGGCGATCAACGCTGCGCACAAGCAATGTGCCCAGCTGCTGGCCATTGCCGACGAAGCCCTGGCCAAACAACCGTACCTTTCCGGTGACCAGATCGGCATGGGCGACATCCCACTGGGTAGCTTCATCTATGCCTGGTTCGAAATGCCCATCGAGCGCCCGGCCATGCGTCACCTGGAGGCCTGGTACGAGCGCCTCAAGGCCCGCCCTGCGTACCAGGCAGCGGTAATGACTGCGCTGACCTGATCGAACACCACGGCTACTTCGATAGTCATTATCAATACACATGACTGTACTTGTGCGGCCAGGCCAAGCACCATTGGCCGCACTCACTGCGCCAGTGCCTTTACCTGGCGTGTCCTGCACCTTTTTCTCGGTAAGTGACCCGCTATGAGTTCCGCCCTGTCCATCCGACAGCTGACCAAGACCTACGGCAACGGCTTCCAGGCCCTCAAGGGTATCGATCTGGATGTTGCCGAAGGCGACTTCTTCGCCTTGCTCGGCCCCAACGGCGCGGGCAAGTCCACCACCATCGGCATCCTCTCCACCCTGGTCAACAAGACCAGCGGCACGGTCAACGTGTTCGGCCACGACCTGGACCGCGAGCCGTCGGCGCTCAAGCGCTGCCTGGGCGTGGTGCCGCAGGAGTTCAACTTCAACCAGTTCGAGAAAACCTTCGACATCGTCGTGACCCAGGCCGGTTACTACGGCATCCCGCCCAAGGTGGCCAAGGAGCGTGCCGAGCAGTACCTGACCCAGCTCGGCCTGTGGGACAAGCGTGACGTGCAGTCGCGTTCGCTGTCGGGGGGCATGAAGCGCCGCCTGATGATTGCCCGTGCGCTGATCCACGAGCCGCGCCTGCTGATTCTCGACGAGCCCACCGCCGGTGTGGACATCGAACTGCGCCGTTCGATGTGGAGCTTCCTCACCGAGCTGAACCAGAAGGGCATCACCATCATCCTCACCACCCACTACCTGGAAGAGGCCGAGCAGCTGTGCCGTAACATCGGCATCATCGACCACGGCACCATCGTCGAGAACACCAGCATGCGCCAGTTGCTGGGCAAGCTGCATGTCGAAACCTTCGTGCTCGACATCAAGCAGGACCTGGCCACTGCACCGGTGCTGCAGGGCTACCCGTGCCGGCTGCTGACCCCGCATACCCTGGAAGTGCAAGTGGACAAGGACATTGGCATCACTGCGCTGTTCGGCCAGCTGGCGCTGCAGAACATCGAGGTGCAGAGCCTGCGCAACAAGACCAACCGACTCGAGGAGCTGTTCGTGTCCCTGGTGGAAAAAAACCTGTCGAAGGTGGCCGTATGAGTGTGGAACTGCGCACCAACTGGGTCGCCCTGAACACCATCGTCTACCGCGAAGTGCGGCGCTTCCTGCGTATCTGGCCGCAGACCCTGCTGCCGCCGGCGATCACCATGGTCCTGTACTTCGTCATCTTCGGTAACCTGATCGGCCGGCAGATCGGCGACATGGGTGGCTTCACCTACATGGAGTACATCGTGCCGGGGCTGATCATGATGTCGGTGATCACCAACTCCTACGGCAACGTGGTGTCGAGCTTCTTCGGCAGCAAGTTCCAGCGCTCCATCGAAGAGCTGATGGTGTCGCCGGTATCGCCACACACCATCCTCGTCGGTTACGTGCTGGGTGGCGTGCTGCGTGGCCTGGCGGTGGGCGTGATCGTGACCTTCCTGTCGCTGTTCTTCACCCATCTGCAGGTGCACCACCTGGGTGTGACCGTGGTCGTGGTGCTGCTGACTGCCACCATCTTCTCGCTGCTGGGCTTCGTCAACGCGGTGTTTGCGCGTAACTTCGACGATATCTCGATCATCCCGACCTTCGTGCTGACGCCGCTGACCTACCTGGGCGGGGTGTTCTATTCGATCAACCTGCTGCCGCCGTTCTGGCAGACCGTGTCGCTGGCTAACCCGGTGCTGCACATGGTCAACTCGTTCCGCTACGGCATCCTAGGGGTGTCGGATATCAGCATTGGCACGGCGATTACCTTCATGCTGGTCGCCACCGCGGTGCTCTACCTGGTGTGCGTTCGCCTGCTGGTCAGCGGCCGCGGCATGCGTGCCTGAAGCCTTGCACCGGCATTGGCGCAGACGCCACTGCCGGCCCACCCACCAGCGCCAGTAGAGCATGGTGGTGAAGTAGCCAAGGATGCCCAGCACCACACCGCACACCACCGAGCCGAGCAGGAAGGGTTGCCACAGCGTCGACAGCTGGTCGGTTATCCACTGGAAAGTCAGCTCGTCGGGCAGGGTGCGTGGCGGTACCTGCATCAGCCAGGCGCCGGTCATGTAGGTGACGAAGAACACCGGTGGCATGGTCAGCGGGTTGGTCAGCCATACCAGGCTGACCGCGATCGGCAGGTTGCCGCGCAGCGGAATGGCCAGCGCGGCGGCCAGCAGCATCTGCGCCGGCATCGGGATCAGCGCCGCGAACAGGCCAACGCCCATGGCCCTCGCCACCGAGTGGCGGTTCAGGTGCCAGAGGTTCGGGTCATGCAGCAACTTGCCGAAAAAGCGTAAGGACTTGTGTTCCCGAATACTGGTCGGGTCCGGCATGTAGCGTTTGAAAAGTCGGCGCGGCATGTAGGCTCCCGGAGCGTTGATCCGGGCAGTATGCCCTGATTCCCGCTCAGCCTCGTTTAGAGTTTGTGACAATTGTTGAGCAAGCGCTGCCGGCAATTGGGCTATGCCTCAGAAGGTGATTTCGCTTCTGGAGCTCTACTTCATGCGCACAGGGATGTTTGCGCTCGCGCTTGGGCTGTTGTGCCTGGGCTTTTTCCCCGCATTGCCATCGGTCAGATGGCTGGTGCTGCTGGCTGTAGTCGGTGGCCTCGGCCTGTTCACCCGGCTGTGGCCGCTGGGCTTTTTTCTGTTGGGCCTGTGTTGGGCCTGCTGGTCTGCGCAGCAGGCGCTGGATGACCGCCTGGCAACCGGGCTGGATGGCCGCACCTTGTGGCTTGAGGGCCGGGTGGTCGGCCTGCCGACCCGGACTGCGCAGGGTGTGCGCTTCGAGCTGGACGCGGCCCGCTCGCGGCGGGCAGAGCTGCCGCAGCGCCTGCAACTGAGCTGGTTCGACGGCCCGCCGCTGCGCGCGGGCGAGCAGTGGCGGATGGCGGTGACCTTGCAGCGCCCGGCCGGGCTGCTCAACCCGCATGGGCCGGACCGTGAGGCGCAATTGCTGGCGCGGCGGGTCGGTGCGACCGGTACGGTCAAGGCCGGGCAGTTGCTGGCCCCGGTTGTCGGCGGCTGGCGCGACACGCTGCGCCAGCGCCTGCTGGCAGTCGAGGCCAATGGCCGGCAGGCAGCGTTGGTGGCGCTGGTGCTTGGCGACGGGGCGGGTCTGGCCCGGGAGGACTGGCAAACGTTGCAGGCCACCGGCACGGTGCACCTGCTGGTGATCTCTGGCCAGCACATCGGCCTGGTTGCCGGCTTGCTGTATGGCCTGGTTGCCGGGCTGGCGCGTTGGGGGCTGTGGCCCGCTCGGTTGCCCTGGCTGCCCTGGGCGTGTGGCCTGGCCATGGCTGCGGCACTGGCCTACGGTTGGTTGGCCGGTGGTGGTGTACCGGTGCAGCGTGCCTGCCTGATGCTGGCCGTGGTGTTGCTCTGGCGCCTGCGCTTTCGCCACCTCGGTGCGACCTTGCCGCTGCTGCTGGCGCTGGTTGCCGTGCTGCTGGTGGAGCCGTTGGCCGCGCTGCTGCCCGGGTTCTGGCTGTCGTTCGCGGCCGTGGCCACGCTTGGCTATTGCTTCAGTGCCCGCCTGGGCGGCTGGCGGCCCTGGCAGGCCTGGACGCGGGCGCAATGGGTGATTGCCATCGGTTTGTTGCCGGTGCTGCTGGCTACGGGCTTGCCCGTGAGCCTGAGTGCGCCGCTGGCCAACCTTGTTGCGGTGCCCTGGGTCAGCCTGGCAGTGCTGCCATTGGCGTTGCTGGGCACTTTGCTGCTGCCGTTGGGCGGGGTGGGGGAGGCGCTGCTCTGGCTGGCGGGTGGTCTGCTCGATGTGCTTTTCCGGCTGCTGGAAATGGTGGCGCAACAGCAGTCGGCGTGGCTGCCAGCAGTTCTGCCATTGTGGGCCTGGCTGCTGGTATGCCTGGGTACGCTGCTGGTTTTGATGCCCCGTGGCGTACCACTGCGCGGGTTGGGTGGCGTGATGCTGCTGGCGCTGTGGGTACCCCGGGAGACGGTGCCGTTCGGCCAGGTCGAGGTCTGGCAGCTGGACGTCGGCCAGGGGCTGGCGGTGCTGTTGCGCACCCGGCATCACGACCTGCTGTACGACGCCGGGCCGGCCAGGGGGGAGAGCGACCTGGGCGAGCGGGTGGTGTTGCCGACCTTGCGCAAGCTGGGGGTGGGCAGCCTGGACCTGGTGCTGGTCAGCCACGCCCATGCCGACCACGCCGGTGGTGCTGGCGCAATCATGCGTGGCCTGCCGGTCGAAAGGGTGATCGGCGGCGAAGTGCTGGATGACATGCAACTGCAGCCTTGTGTCAGTGGCGACCAGTGGACGTGGGATGGCGTGCGCTTTTCGCTGTGGCGCTGGGCTGATGGGCAGAGCAGCAATGACCGCTCCTGTGTGTTGCTGGTCGAGGCGCAGGGTGAGCGGTTGTTGCTGGCGGGAGATATGGAAGCCGGTGCCGAACGGGCCTGGCTTGCGGCCACAGAATCGCCGCGGATCGACTGGCTGCAGTCGCCGCACCATGGCAGCCGCAGTTCGTCCAGCGAGGCCTTCATCCGCGCCACGGCGCCGCGCGGGGTACTGATTTCGCGCGGGCGCAACAACAGCTTCGGGCACCCGCACGCGCAGGTGGTCGAACGTTATCGGCGGCATGGGGTGGTGATGCATGACACAGCGGAGCAGGGGGCGTTGCGGTTGGTGTTGGGAAGGCAGGGGGAGGTCGAGAGTGTGCGCCGACAGAGGCGTTTCTGGAGGGATGCGGGCGGTGGCTGAGCTGGCCCTTTCGCGGGTGAACCCGCTCCCACAGGTACTGCACTCAACCTGAGGAGGGTACAAAACCTGTGGGAGCGGGTTCACCCGCGAAAGGGCCAGTTCAGCCACCCGACAGCTCAAGGTAGAAACCGGGTAGGGCAATTCCCTGACCTCCGGCAGATGAGCCCCCGGCGCGCCTATGGTAGAGTGGCGGCCTTTTTCCGAAGGGGCGTTTACTGTGTGGGAATTGGTCAAGTCCGGTGGTTGGATGATGCTGCCGATCATTCTGAGCTCCATCGCTGCCATGGCTATCGTCGTCGAGCGCCTGTGGACCCTGCGCGCCAGCCGCGTCACCCCGCCGCACCTGCTGGGCCAGGTGTGGATGTGGATCAAGGACAAGCAACTGACCAGTGACAAGCTCAAGGCCCTGCGCGCCGATTCGCCACTGGGCGAGATCCTTGCCGCCGGTCTGGCCAACTCGCGCCATGGCCGCGAAATCATGAAGGAATGCATCGAGGAGGCCGCCTCGCGCGTCATCCACGAACTGGAGCGCTACATCAGCACCCTCGGCACCATCGCCGCCATGGCCCCGCTGCTGGGCCTGCTGGGCACCGTGCTGGGCATGATCGACATCTTCAGCGCCTTCATGGGCTCGCAGATGACCGCCAACGCCGCAGTGCTGGCCGGTGGTATCTCCAAGGCCCTGGTCACCACTGCGGCCGGCCTGATGGTCGGTATCCCGGCGGTGTTCTTCCACCGTTTCCTGCTGCGCCGCATCGACGAGCTGGTAGTCGGCATGGAACAGGAAGCGATCAAGCTGGTGGAAGTGATCCAGGGCGACCGTGAAGTGGAAGTGGCCGGAGGCAAGGCGTGAAGTTCCGGCGCAATCGCCAGCGGGAGAGCGTCGACATCAACCTGGCGTCGCTGATCGACGTGGTGTTCGTCCTGCTGCTGTTCTTCGTGGTCACCACCACCTTCACCCGCGAGACCCAGCTGCGCGTCGAGCTGCCCGAAGCCGCCAGCGCCGAGCAGGCGCCGCCCGACCAGGGCAAGCTGGTGGAAATCACCATCAGCGCCGAAGGCGTGTACTCGGTAAACAACCACCTGCTGCCCAAGAGCGACCTGGCCACCCTGAGCGAAGCGATCGAGCGTGAGTCGGGCGGCGACAACAAGCTGCCACTGGCCATCAGCGCCGACGGCAAGACCCCGCACCAGGCTGTGGTCACCGCGATGGATGCCGCCGGCAAGCTCGGTTTCAGCCAGTTGCGCATGACCACCGTCGAGGCGGCCCAGGGCACGCCTTGATGGCCTTCGCCGACCGCCTGCTCGCCGCCTGGTACGCCGGGCACCCGGCCCTGGCGCTGCTGCGCCCGCTGGAGGCGCTGTATCGCCGCGTGGTCACGCGCAAGCGGGCGCGTTTTCTCAGTGGCGAAAGTGCCAGCTACCGGGCACCGGTGCCGGTCATCGTGGTGGGCAACATCACCGTGGGCGGTACCGGCAAGACGCCGATGATCCTCTGGCTGATCGAGCACTGCCGCCAGCAGGGGCTGAAGGTGGGCGTGGTCAGCCGTGGCTATGGCGCCAAACCGCCGCAGCTACCCTGGCGCGTGCAGGCCGACCAGGCTGCCGAGCAGGCCGGCGATGAACCGCTGCTGATCGTGCAGCGCACCGGCGTGCCGCTGATGATCGACCCCGACCGCTCCCGCGCCGTGCAAGCCCTGCTGGCCAGCGAACCCCTCGACCTGATCCTGTGTGACGACGGCATGCAGCACTACCGCCTGGCCCGTGACCTGGAACTGGTGCTGATCGATGCTGCCCGCGGCCTGGGCAATGGCCGCTGCCTGCCGGCTGGGCCGTTGCGTGAGCCGGCCGAACGCCTGCACGAGGCTGACGCGGTGCTGTTCAACGGCGCCAGCGCAGACCGCGCCGATGGCTTCGGTTTCTGCCTGCAGCCGTCCGCGCTGGTCAACCTGCGTAGCGGCGAGCGCCGCGCGCTCGACCATTTCCCCGCAGGCCAACGCCTGCACGCGGTGGCCGGTATCGGCAACCCGCAACGTTTCTTCAATACCCTGCTGGGGCTAAACTGGCAGCCGGTGCCGCACCCCTTTGCCGACCATGCGCAGTTCAGCGCCCAGAGCCTGGCCTTCAGCCCGCCGCTGCCGCTGGTCATGACCGAGAAGGATGCGGTGAAATGCCGGGCCTTCGCCGCTGACGACTGGTGGTACCTGGCCGTCGAGGCGCAGCCCACGCCAGCTTTCAGCGCCTGGTTCGACAACCAGTTGCAACGCTTGCTGCACAAGCCCTGAGCCCTTTTTCAATTCCCGGCCACCTGGCCTAAAGGAAGCCTCAAATGGACACCAAACTGCTCGATATCCTGGCCTGCCCGATCACCAAGGGGCCGCTGAAGCTCAGTGCCGACAAGACCGAGCTGATCAGCAAGGGCGCCGGCTTGGCCTACCCGATCCGCGACGGCATCCCGGTCATGCTGGAAAGCGAGGCGCGCACCCTGACTGATGAAGAGCGTCTGGACAAATGAGCCTGGATTTCACCGTGGTGATCCCCGCCCGGCTGCGCTCCACGCGCCTGCCGGGCAAGCCATTGCTGCCGATCGCCGGCAAGCCGATGGTGCAGCATGTGTGGGAACAGGCCCGCAAGAGCGGCGCCAGCCGCGTGGTCATCGCCACCGACGACGCCAGCATCGTAGAGGCCTGCAAGGCCTTCGGCGCCGAAGTATTGCTGACCCGTGCCGACCATGAGTCCGGCACCGACCGCCTGGCCGAAGTGGCCGCGCACCTCGGGCTGCCGGCCGATGCCATCGTGGTCAACGTGCAGGGCGACGAGCCGCTGATCCCGCCGGTGATCATCGACCAGGTGGCAGCCAACCTGGCGGCGCATCCGGAAGCCGGCATCGCCACCCTGGCCGAGCCGATCCATGAGCCGGAAACCGTGTTCAACCCCAACGCGGTCAAGGTAATCAGCGACAAGAACGGCCTGGCCCTGACCTTCAGCCGTGCGCCGCTGCCCTGGGCCCGCGATGCTTTTGCCAAGGGCCGCAACCTGTTGCCAGAAGGCGTGCCGTATCGCCGCCACATCGGCATGTACGCCTACCGCGTCGGCTTCCTGCAGGACTTCGTCAGCTGGGGCCCGTGCTGGCTCGAGCAGACCGAAGCGCTGGAGCAGCTGCGTGCCCTGTGGCATGGCGTACGCATCCACGTCGAAGACGCCATCGAGGCGCCTGCCGTGGGCGTGGATACCCCTGAAGACCTGGAGCGCGTACGGCGCTTGCTGGAGGCCTGATGCGCGTCCTGTTCGTCTGCCTCGGCAATATCTGTCGCTCGCCCACCGCTGAAGGCGTGCTGCGCCATCAATTGCAGGCTGCCGGGCTTGCCGACCGGGTGCATGTGGCCTCGGCCGGCACCGGCGACTGGCACGTCGGCAAGGCGCCTGACAGCCGTACCTGCAAGGCAGCGCTGGCGCGTGGCTATGACCTGTCGCAGCAACGCGCTCAGCAGGTCAAGGCGGCGCACTTTGCCGAATATGACCTGATCCTGGCCATGGACGAGAGCAACCTCGGCCATTTGCGTGCGATGCGCCCGCACACGGCAGTGGGGGAGCTCGACCTGTTCCTGCGCCGCTATGGCGCAGCACTGGATGAAGTGCCAGACCCGTACTACGGCGGCGCCGATGGCTTCGAGCAGGTGCTCGACCTGGTTGAAGCGGCGTGCCAGGCGCTGGTCCTGGAAATCAAGGGGCGGCTATGACAGTGCAGTGGCAGGAGCAGGTATCGCTCAAGCCGTACAACACCTTTGGCATCGACGTGAAGGCGCGGTATTTCACCCAGGCACATGATGACCAGGAGGTGCGCCAGGCGATGTCCCAGGCGCAGCAAGGCCGCGTGCCGGTGCTGGTGATTGGCGGTGGCAGCAACCTGCTGCTGACTCGCGATATCGATGCGCTGGTGCTGCATATGGCCAGCCGTGGCCGGCGCGTGCTCAGCGACGATGGCGAACGTATCGTGGTCGAAGCCGAGGCCGGTGAGCCATGGCACCCGTTTGTGCAGTGGACACTGGCGCAGGGGTATTGCGGGCTGGAGAACCTCAGCCTGATCCCCGGCACCGTGGGCGCCGCGCCGATGCAAAACGTGGGCGCCTATGGCGTGGAAATCAAGGACGTGTTCGTCGGCCTGACCGCCCTGGACCGCGAGACCGGCGAGTTGCGTGACTTCGGCCTGGCTGAATGTGCCTTCGGGTATCGCGACAGCCTGTTCAAGCGCAACCCTGGGCGTTGGTTGATCCTGCGTGTGCGTTTTGCCTTGAGCCGTACGCTGCAGGCCCACCTGGACTATGGCCCGGTGCGCCAGCGCCTGGCAGAGCAGGGCGTGACCGAGCCGACCGCGCAGGCGATCAGCGAGGCGATCTGCAGCATTCGCCGCGAGAAGCTGCCAGACCCGGCAGAGCTGGGTAATGCCGGGAGCTTCTTCAAGAACCCGGTGGTCTCGGCGGAACTGGTCGAGCGTATCCGTGCGCAGTACCCGGGAGTGGTGGCGTATCCCCAGGCTGATGGCCAAGTGAAGCTGGCGGCAGGCTGGCTGATCGAACAGGCAGGCTGGAAGGGCCATCGCGAGGGGGATGCCGGGGTGCATCGTTTGCAGTCGCTGGTGCTGGTCAACTACGGCCAGGCGAGCGGGGCGCAGATGCATGCGCTGGCGCGGCGGATCCAGGCCGATATCCTCGAGCGGTTCGGGGTCGAGCTGGAGATGGAGCCTAACCTCTACTGATTCAGTGCCTGGGCTGGCCCTTTCGCGGCTAAAGCCGCTCCCACAGGGACCTCACAGGGCCTGAGGGTAGTGGGGCCCCTGTGGGAGCGGGTTTACCCGCGAAGAGGCCGGTACAGGAAAAACGTCCAGCCAAGAAAAAGCCCCGCCAGTACGCACTGGCGGGGCTTTTTCATTCAGCCTTGGCTATCAACCGTGATGAGGCTTTTGCTCATCAGTGGCTTCCAGGGCTGGCTCCTCGGTGGCTGCAGCAGCTTCCTGTGCGGCTTTGGCGGCAGCCTCGGCCTCACGCTTGCGGCGACGCACTTCACGCGGGTCGTTCGGCGCACGGCCGTTGGCCAGCATGATAGTGGCAGGTTCCACCGCCGCAGGGGCTTCGACCGGTGCAGGCTCGACGGCCACTGGGGCAGGCTCGGCCACCACTTCTGGCTGGGCTTCGACAACCGGAGCGGCTTCGACCACGGCCGGGGCCTGCTCGATTTCACCGGCCTCGACGGCAGGCGCTTCTACCGGTGCTTCGGCAACTACTACCGGTTCGGCAGCAGGTGCTTCGTCTACCACTGGCTGCGGAGCGACTTCGACCACTGGCTCGGCAGTTGCCTCGACCACGGCCACAGGCTCGCTGACCGGCTGCTCGACCACCGGGGCCACAGCCACTTCTTCAGCCTCGGCAGCAGCTTCGACCTGCTCGACCTTCTCGGCCTGCTCGACCGGCTGGGCGACTTCGCTATTGTCGGTTTCCGCTACGGCGGCGACTTCGGCGGTGGCAAGCTCGGCCTGCTGGTTGGCCTGGGCTTCGGCGTCGGCACTGATGTTGCTGCTGGCGACAGCGGCAGTCACGGCCAGGCCGGCAGCCAGCTCGGCACCCAGCTCGGTGGCCTGGTGCGGTTGTGGCTGCTCTTCGCCGCCTTCTTCCTCGCTGCCATCGATCAGCTCGCCGTTGGCGTTGCGTTGACGCTCACGGCGGTTGCTGCGACGACGCTGGCCACGGGAACGGCGGCGCGGGCGCTCGCCATCGGTGCCTTCCTGTTCGTCCTGCAGCAGCTCTTCGTTCGGCAGTTGCTCTTCGGCCAGCTCGGCAGCCTGCTCGGCGGCTTCTTCGGCTACGCGTGGCTGACGCTCTTCGCGTGGTGGGCGAGGGGCACGTTCTTCGCGTGGAGCACGTTCTTCACGAGGTGCGCGTTCTTCACGTGGAGCACGCTCCTCGCGTGGGGCGCGTTCTTCACGTGGAGCACGCTCCTCGCGTGGGGCGCGTTCTTCACGTGGCGCACGCTCCTCACGTGGGGCGCGTTCCTCGCGAGGTGCACGCTCTTCACGCGGGGCACGTTCTTCGCGTGGGGCACGTTCTTCACGGGCTACACGCTCCTCGCGCGGCTGACGTTCCTCACGCTCGGCAGGGGTAGCGTCCAGTGGCTCACGCAGTTCGCGCACGCGCTCTTCGCCACGGTTGCCACGGCGGTCTTCGCGTGGCTGGCGTGGAGCACGTTCTTCACGCGGTGCACGCTCTTCGCGTGGGGCGCGTTCTTCACGTGGTGCACGCTCTTCGCGTGGGGCACGTTCTTCACGAGGAGCACGTTCTTCACGAGGTGCGCGCTCGGCACGCTCTTCACGCGGCTTGCGCTCTTCGTCGCGGCGGCCGTTGCGGTTGCGGCTCTGCTGGCGGCCGTTGCGGCGTTCTTCGTTGCGTGGGCTGCGCTCGGCGGCCGGCTTCTCGGCGGCAGTGACAACCGGCGCTGCGGCAGGCTCTTCCTTGCCGGCGAACAGGCTTACCAGCGATTTCACCAGGCCCTTGAACAGGCTTGGCTCCGGGGCGACCGGGGCAGGGGCGACCGGTGCGGCAGGCTGCGGCTCTTCGACAGTGGCCGGGACCGGCGCGTTGGCGCGGGCCGGGGCGGTCTTGACCGCGGCTTCCTGGCGAACCAGGGTGCGAGTGGCGGTCGGCTGCGGCGCTTCTTCGGCTTCGGCGGCGGCGATCTCGTAGCTGGACTGGTTGCTCAGCACTTCCGGGTTGTCGTCGCGCAGGCGCTGGACTTCGAAGTGCGGGGTTTCCAGGTGATCGTTCGGCAGGATGATGATGCGCGCACGGGTACGCAGTTCGATCTTGGTGATCGAGTTGCGTTTCTCGTTGAGCAGGAAGGCAGCCACCGGGATCGGCACCTGGGCGCGAACTTCGGCGGTGCGGTCCTTCAGGGCCTCTTCTTCGATCAGGCGCAGGATGGCCAGCGACAGCGATTCGACGTCACGGATGATGCCGGTGCCGGAGCAGCGCGGGCAGACGATGCCGCTGCTTTCGCCCAGCGAAGGGCGCAGGCGCTGACGGGACATTTCCAGCAGGCCGAAGCGCGAGATGCGGCCGACCTGGACGCGGGCGCGGTCGGCTTCCAGGCACTCGCGAACACGCTCTTCGACGGCGCGCTGGTTTTTCGCCGGGGTCATGTCGATGAAGTCGATGACGATCAGGCCACCGATGTCACGCAGGCGCAGCTGGCGGGCGATTTCCTCGGCCGCTTCCAGGTTGGTCTGCAGGGCGGTTTCTTCGATGTCGCTGCCTTTGGTGGCGCGCGCCGAGTTGATGTCGATGGACACCAGGGCTTCGGTCGGGTCGATCACGATCGAACCGCCGGACGGCAGGTCGACCACGCGCTGGAAGGCGGTCTCGATCTGGCTTTCGATCTGGAAGCGGTTGAACAGCGGCACGCTGTCTTCGTACAGCTTCACCTTGCTGGCGTACTGCGGCATCACCTGGCGGATGAAGGTCAGGGCTTCTTCCTGGGCATCGATGCTGTCGATCAGCACTTCGCCGATGTCCTGGCGCAGGTAGTCGCGGATGGCGCGGATGATGACGTTGCTTTCCTGGTAGATCAGGAATGGCGCGGCGCGGTCCTGGGACGCTTCCTTGATGGCGGTCCACAGTTGCAGCAGGTAGTCGAGGTCCCACTGCATTTCTTCGCTGCTGCGGCCGAGGCCGGCAGTGCGCACGATCAGGCCCATGTCGCCCGGCACGGTCAGGCCGTTCAGGGCTTCACGCAGTTCGTTGCGCTCTTCGCCTTCGATGCGGCGGGAGATGCCACCGGCGCGCGGGTTGTTCGGCATCAGCACCAGGTAGCGGCCGGCCAGGCTGATGAAGGTGGTGAGGGCGGCGCCTTTGTTGCCACGCTCTTCCTTCTCGACCTGGACGATGACTTCCTGGCCTTCGCTCAGTACTTCCTTGATGTTGACCCGCCCTTCGGGGGCTTTCTTGAAGTATTCGCGGGAGATTTCTTTCAGCGGCAGGAAGCCGTGACGTTCGGAGCCGAAGTCGACGAAGGCGGCTTCGAGGCTGGGTTCGATGCGGGTGATCTTGCCTTTGTAGATGTTGGCCTTTTTCTGCTCGCGCGCGCCGGACTCGATGTCCAGGTCGTAGAGACGTTGGCCGTCCACCAGGGCTACACGCAACTCTTCGGGTTGAGTCGCGTTAATCAGCATTCTTTTCATGTTGTACCGTCGGTTTCCGGGCTGCCGGAAACGGCGTTCGGCACACACGACGTCTCATGGTCGGTGCCAAGGTGCGCAAAGGGTGGCCGGGCCACCCCCGTGTCGAGCGACGTTCGGCACCAGCCGGTTGCCCAGCCTGCCGTTGTCGCGACGACGCGTCCTGTTTGCTGCGGTGCCAACAAGGCCCCGGTGGCTTCGAATTGGAATCCGAATCAACCAAGCGGGCCTTGTGCACTCAGTCAGGAGGAGGAATCAACCGTCAGCCGTGGACGCCCGGGGGCATCTGTTCAGGACCTTATCCGCTCGCCAGCCGTTCAGTGGGCTGGTGGGCCGGACGCGGTGCTACACGGTCCGAGGGCTGTGCATCTCCACCCTGCACGTATCCCTGATAATTCGGGTGCTGCCGCGCGCTGAATCCGCAACGGGTTGCATTTTTCGCCAGCGCAGGTTCTGCGCTGGCGCCATTCATGTCCAAGGCAGGTATTTCCGAAGCATTCGCCGGGCGTTGCGTGGAAGCGACGGGGCGGGCAGAGGTGCAGCGAAAAGAATCGGGTAAGCAGGTGAAACACCGCACTTGTCGTTTTTTTTCGGTCTTCTCTACACAGCGCTGGTGGCGATTCCAGGCAATTCGGTAAACTGGCGAAAACCCCGTAGGACGGCCTCGCGTCCTGGAGAATTGCGTTGGTCAGGGACCGGCTAGGAGCCTGGTGCCGCTGGCCTGCCGCTTTTGGCGGCGTTCGCGACTATAGCAGCAATGATTAAGTGCTTCAATTCCATAAAAAATTGTTATGATCCCGCCATGACGACCAATACCCCTCCGACTTCCGGCGTTCAGCTGATCGAAGTCGCGCCGGAGCTTGCCGGCCAACGCATCGACAATTTCCTCATCACGGCCCTCAAGGGCGTGCCCAAGACCCTGGTGTACCGCATCCTGCGCAAGGGTGAAGTACGGGTCAACAAGGGGCGCGTCAAGCCGGAGTACAAGATCCAGGCCGGCGACATCGTGCGGGTACCGCCCGTCCGCCTGCCGGAACGTGACGAGCCGGCGCCGGTAGCCCAGGGCCTGTTGCAGCGCCTGGAAGCGGCCATCGTCTACGAAGACAAGGCGCTGATCGTGATGAACAAGCCGGCCGGCATCGCCGTGCATGGCGGCAGCGGCCTGAGCTTCGGCGTGATCGAGGCGCTGCGCCAGCTGCGCCCGGACGCCAAGGAACTGGAGCTGGTGCACCGCCTGGACCGCGATACCTCCGGCCTGCTGATGATCGCCAAGAAGCGCAGCATGCTGCGCCACCTGCACGCCGCGCTGCGCGGCGACGGTGTCGACAAGCGCTACATGGCGCTGGTGCGCGGCCACTGGCCGACCTCGAAGAAGCAGGTCAACGCGCCGTTGCTCAAAAGCAACCTGCGCTCCGGCGAGCGCATGGTCGAGGTGAACGACGAGGGCAAGGAGGCGCTGACCCTGTTCCGCGTGCTGCGCCGCTTCGGCGAGTTCGCCACCATTGTCGAGGCGCGCCCGATCACCGGCCGTACCCACCAGATCCGTGTGCACACCCTGCATGCCGGGCATATGATTGCTGGCGACAGCAAGTACGGCGACGAAGACTTCAGTCGTGAAATTCGCGACTTGGGCGGCAAGCGCCTGTTCCTGCATGCCTACGCACTGACCGTGCCGCTGCCAGACGGTGGCGAGCTGAAGCTCGAGGCGCCAGTGGATGAAGTCTGGGCGAAAACCGTTGAACGTCTGAGTGCGTCCTGACCTATGAAAAAAGGCTATGAGCTACTGATCTTCGACTGGGACGGCACGCTGGCCGACTCGATCGGGCGTATCGTCGAGGCCATGAACGCCGCTGCCGAGCGTGCCGGTGAGGCACAAAGCAGCGAGGACGCGGTCAAGGGCATCATCGGCCTGGCCCTGGGCGAGGCGATCCACACCCTGTACCCGCACCTGGCGCCTGCTCAGGTCGAAAGCTTCCGTCAGCACTATGCCGATATCTACATGGCCCTGGACCAGCAGCCCTCGCCGCTGTTCGAGGGTGTGGTCGAGTCGCTGGATGCCTTCCGTGCCGAGGGGTACCGCCTGGCGGTGGCCACCGGCAAGGCGCGTCGCGGGCTGGACCGGGTGCTCAAGGCCAATGGCTGGGAGCAGTTCTTCGACATCACTCGCGCCGCCGACGAGACTCGCGGCAAGCCGCACCCGCTGATGCTCGAGGAAATTCTCGGCCATTGCGGTGTCGAACCGGGGCGTGCGCTGATGGTTGGCGATTCGGCATTCGACCTGCAGATGGCCAGCAATGCCGGCATGCACTCGGTGGCCGTGGGCTATGGTGCCATGTCGCTGCAGGCGCTGGCCGAGTTTGGTCCGCAGGTGTGCATCGATCATTTTTCCCAGTTGCGTGAGTGGCTGGGTGGTTCCGCAATTCCATTTCCAAGGTAGGTAAGCATGGCAGACGAATGGAAAGCCCCCGAGGCCGAACCCGAGGAGCGCGAAGAGCGCAAGAGCTGGAAGCTGCTGGAAAAGACCCTGCTGGCAGGCGTTCAGGAGCAGCGCCGGGCGCGACGCTGGGGGATCTTCTTCAAGTTGCTGGCCTTCGTCTACCTGTTCGGCATCCTGATCCTGTTCACACCGTTGATGGACATGGACAAGGCCGCGTCGCGCAGCGTCAGCCATACCGCGCTGGTCGAGGTGCGCGGGGTGATTGCCGACCAGGAGCCGGCCAGCGCCGACAATATCGTCAAGAGCCTGCGTGAGGCGTTCAAGGACAGCAAGACCAAGGCTGTGGTGATGCGTATCAACAGCCCGGGAGGCAGCCCGGTGCAGTCGGGTTACGTGTATGACGAAATCCGCCGTCTGCGGGCCGAATACCCGGCCATCAAGCTGTATGCGGTCATCGCCGACCTAGGTGCTTCCGGTGCCTACTACATCGCCAGTGCGGCGGACGAGATCTATGCCGACAAGGCCAGCCTGGTGGGCTCGATTGGTGTGACGGCGGCCGGTTATGGCTTTGTCGGCACCATGGAGAAGCTGGGTGTGGAGCGGCGTACCTACACTGCAGGCGAGCACAAGGCCTTCCTTGATCCGTTCTCGCCGCAGAAGCCGGAAGAGACCGAGTTCTGGCAGGGCGTGCTGAATACCACGCACCAGCAGTTCATTGCCATGGTCAAGCAGGGGCGGGGCGAACGCCTGAAGGACAAGGAGCATCCGGAGCTGTTCAGTGGCCTGGTCTGGTCGGGCGAGCAGGCCAAGGAGTTGGGCCTGGTGGACGGGCTGGGCAGTGCCAGCTATGTGGCGCGCGAGATCGTGGGCGAGAAGGAGCTGGTGGACTTCACCGTGCAGGAGTCGGCGCTCGATCGCTTCTCCAAGCGCGTTGGGGCCAGCGTGGCTGAGCGCCTGGCGATGTGGATGGGCTTCCAGGGGCCGCAGTTGCGCTGATCCGGGATTGCCGGGTGCGCTTTGCGCCCCTTCGCGGGCACGCCCGCTCCCACGGGGATCGCGCAAAACCCGCAGGTTGCGACACGCCTGTGGGAGCGGGCGTGCCCGCGAAGGGCCGCAGCGCGGCCCCAAAATCTCAGGGAATCACCACTCCTTCCCTGGTCAACATATCCACCAATCTAATCAGTGGCAGCCCGATCAGGCTGGTCGCATCGCACCCGTGCGTGCTTTGGAACAGACTCACTCCCATTCCCTCGGCCTTGAAGCTGCCGGCGCAGTCCAGCGGCTGTTCCGCCGCTACATAGCGTTCCACTCGCTCCCGGTCCAGTTCGCGCAGGGTCACGGTAAACGGCACGCAGTCCAACTGGCAGTGCCCGGTGGCGCTGTTCAGCAATGCCAGTCCGGTCAGGAAGCTCACCTGCTGCCCGCTGCACTCCAGCAACTGCTCGCAGGCCCGCTCGAAGGTGTGCGGCTTGCCCAGTATCTGCTCGCCCAGCACCGCAACCTGGTCCGAACCGATGATCAGGTGCCCGGGGTGGCTGCCCGCCAGGGCCTCGGCTTTTTGCCTGGCCAGCCGGCGCACCAGCTCCACCGCCGGTTCGTCATCCAGGCGCCGCTCGTCTATATCGGGGCTTGCCCAGGTGAAGGGCAGGCGCAGGCGCGCAAGCAGTTCGCGGCGATAGGCAGAGCTGGAAGCCAGTAACAGAGGAAGCATGGTAGACTCCTGAATCAGTTGAACAAATTCTATCACGCACGATGCCGCCGAATTTCCTTTGACAGGGGCGGGGGGCATCCCTAGAATGCTGCGCCTATGTTGAATGACCCGATTCCACCTCACGTTGACCCGCGCAAATTAGCCGATCGTGGCGTAACCCTTAACGGTTCGCTGCAACTCGCTGATTTGGAAAGACTCTGCGACCCGCTTTCCGACAATGTCGGTACGGTGCAGGCGAAGTTCGATTTTGAACGAGATGAACAGCACGTGGTGGTTATCCACAGCGAGCTGGACGTCGAAGTCAAGATGGTTTGCCAGCGTTGTCTTGAGCTGGTCACCCTGCCGATCCACAGCGAATGTACATACGCCGTGGTGAAGGAGGGTGCGAATACCCAGTCGTTGCCGAAAGGCTATGACGTGCTGGAACTGGGCGAAGATCCTTTGGATCTGCAGGCATTGATCGAGGAGGAGCTTCTGCTCGCCTTGCCAATCGTGCCTGCTCATCATCCGGAAGAATGCCAGCAGCCGGCGGGCGCAGACGAGCCCGAATCGAGCAAGGACGAGGTATCGCGGTCCAACCCGTTCAGTGTTTTGGCGCAGTTAAAGCGTGACCCAAACGTTTAGGAGTTAATCAATTATGGCTGTTCAGCAGAACAAAAAATCCCGCTCTGCCCGTGACATGCGCCGTTCGCACGACGCCCTGTCGGAAAACGCGCTGTCGGTAGAGAAAACCACCGGTGAAGTACACCTGCGTCACCACGTATCGCCAGAAGGCGTATACCGTGGTCGCAAAGTGGTCGACAAGGGCGCTGACGAGTAATCCTTGTCCGCTCAGATCATCGCGATCGACGCAATGGGCGGGGACTTCGGTCCCCGCAGCATTGTCCAGGCTAGCATTGCCTGCCTTTCGGCTACCCCCTCGCTGCACCTGACCCTCGTCGGTCAACCCTCCCTCCTTGAAGATCTTGTCAGCGGCCTTGCGGCTGCGGATCGCGCGCGCCTGCAAATCGTGGCCGCCAGCGAGGTGGTCGGCATGGACGAGCGGCCATCCCAGGCGCTGCGCGGCAAGCCGGACTCGTCGATGCGCATCGCCCTTGAACTGGTGCGCGACGGCAAGGCCCAGGCCTGCGTCAGCGCCGGCAATACCGGGGCGCTGATGGCGCTCTCGCGTTTCGTGCTCAAGACACTGCCGGGTATCGACCGGCCGGCCATGGTGGCGGCGATCCCGACCCAGACCGGGTACTGCCAGTTGCTCGACCTTGGCGCCAACGTCGACTGCAGCGCCGAGAACCTCTACCAGTTCGCCGTGATGGGCTCGGTGGCCGCCCAGGCCCTGGGTGTGCAGCGGCCGCGCGTGGCGCTGCTTAACATCGGTACCGAAGACATCAAGGGCAACCAGCAGGTCAAACTGGCGGCCAGCTTGTTGCAGAACGCCCGCGGGCTCAACTACATAGGCTTCGTCGAAGGTGACGGGTTGTATCGTGGCGAAGCCGATGTGGTGGTGTGTGACGGGTTCGTCGGCAACATCCTGCTCAAGTCGAGTGAGGGGCTGGCGACGATGATCGGCGCGCGCATCGAGCAGTTGTTCAAGGGTGGCGTGTTGTCGCGGGCAGCCGGGGCCGTGGCCATGCCGCTGCTCAAGCGCCTGCAGGCCGACCTGGCACCGGCGCGGCACAATGGCGCGAGTTTCCTGGGGTTGCAGGGCATCGTCATCAAGAGCCATGGCTCGGCGGGGGTGCAGGGCTTCCAGAGTGCCATCCAGCGGGCGTTGATCGAGATCCAGGAAAACCTGCCGCAGCGCTTGCATGGGCGGCTCGAGGACCTGCTGTTGTAGCCTGTGCCGGCCCCTTCGCGGGTAAACCCGCTCCCACAGGTGCTCCACAACCTTCAGGTCTGTGGTAACCCTGTGGGAGCGGGTTTACCCGCGAAAGGGCCGGTGCTGAAGGAATAAAGACCTTAGGCATATCGCCGCTGAAGTGCTTAAATGTGACCGCTTGGTCTGGGTATCCATCCAAGCTTTCAGATTCCGCGCCTGGCCCAAAGCCCGGCGCACCCTATCCGACGACAAGATCATAAGGGCTTGTTCAATGTCTGCATCTCTCGCATTCGTCTTTCCCGGTCAAGGTTCCCAGTCGCTGGGCATGCTCGCCGAGCTCGGCGCCGAGAAGCCAGTGATCATCGAAACCTTCAAGGAAGCGTCCGAGGCACTCGGTTACGACCTGTGGAAGCTGGTCCAGGAAGGCCCGGAAGAACAACTCAACCAGACCGACAAGACCCAGCCGGCCATCCTCACCGCGTCCATCGCGCTGTGGCGCCTGTGGCTGGAAGAGGGCGGTGCCAGGCCGGCCTTCGTCTCTGGCCACAGCCTGGGTGAATACAGCGCCCTGGTTGCCGCCGGCAGCCTGAGCCTGAAAGATGCCGTGCGCCTGGTCGAGCGCCGGGGTCAGCTGATGCAGGAAGCCGTGCCGGCCGGTCATGGCGCCATGGCCGCCATTCTCGGCCTGGATGACGCCGTGGTCGTGGAAATCTGCGCCGAAGCGGCCGAAGACCAGGTGGTCAGCGCGGTCAACTTCAACTCGCCAGGCCAGGTGGTCATCGCCGGCAACAAGGCCGCCGTCGATCGCGCCATCGAGCTGTGCAAGGCCAAGGGTGCCAAGCGCGCCCTGCCGCTGGCGGTCAGCGTGCCGTCGCACTGCGCGCTGATGAAGCCGGCTGCCGAGCGCTTTGCCGAGTCGGTCAATGCCATCGAGTGGCACGCCCCGCAAATTCCGGTGGTGCAGAACGTCACCGCTGCCGTTGCCGCTGACCTCGATGCCCTCAAGCACGACCTGCTGGCGCAGCTGTACCAGCCAGTGCGCTGGGTCGAATGCGTGCAGACCCTGGCCGCCAACGGTGCGGTCAACCTGGTCGAGTGCGGCCCGGGCAAGGTCCTGGCCGGCCTGAACAAGCGTTGCGCCGATGGCGTGACCACCTACAACCTCAATACCCCTGACGCCGTCGCCGCCACCCGCGCGGCACTGGCCTGATTTGGAGAAGCTTGCATGAGCCTGCAAGGTAAAGTTGCACTGGTCACCGGCGCCAGCCGTGGCATTGGCCAGGCCATCGCCCTCGAGCTGGGCCGCCAGGGCGCGACCGTGATCGGCACCGCCACTTCGGCCTCCGGCGCCGAGCGCATTGCTGCCACCCTGAAAGAACACGGCATCACCGGTACCGGCATGGAACTGAACGTGACCAGCGCCGAATCGGTTGAAGCTGTGCTGGCCGCCATCGGCGAGCAGTTCGGCGCACCGGCCATCCTGGTCAACAACGCCGGTATCACCCGTGACAACCTCATGCTGCGCATGAAGGACGACGAGTGGTTCGACGTGATCGATACCAACCTGAACAGCCTCTACCGTCTGTCCAAGGGCGTGCTGCGTGGCATGACCAAGGCACGTTGGGGCCGTATCATCAGCATCGGCTCGGTCGTCGGTGCCATGGGCAACGCCGGTCAGGCCAACTACGCGGCCGCCAAGGCCGGCCTGGAAGGCTTCAGCCGCGCCCTGGCGCGTGAAGTGGGCTCGCGTGGCATCACCGTCAACTCGGTGACCCCAGGCTTCATCGACACCGACATGACCCGCGAGCTGCCAGAAGCGCAGCGCGAAGCCCTGCAGACCCAGATCCCGCTGGGCCGCCTGGGCCAGGCCGACGAAATCGCCAAGGTGGTTTCGTTCCTGGCATCCGACGGCGCAGCCTACGTAACCGGCGCCACCGTGCCGGTCAACGGCGGGATGTACATGTAACACTGCAACTCAATGTGACGGATTTCGTAAAAAAAGAGTCATACTGCGAGCCTAAAATCCGTTATAAAGCTGCAACCAGATTCCAGGCAGCGGGTGTGGTGACTGGTGTGAAGGTGCGTTTAGCTTGAAAAGCGAACGTCTTTCTATAAAATTAGCCACCGGCCAGCTGCCTGACATATATCCATTAGGAGTAAACCTAGGTATGAGCAACATCGAAGAACGCGTCAAGAAAATCGTCGCCGAGCAACTGGGCGTCAAGGAAGAGGAAGTGACTCTCGAGAAGTCCTTCGTCGATGACCTGGGTGCCGATTCGCTTGACACCGTTGAGCTGGTGATGGCTCTGGAAGAGGAATTCGAGACCGAAATCCCTGACGAAGAAGCCGAGAAGATCACTACCGTTCAAGCTGCTGTAGACTACGTCAAAGCCCACCAGGCCTAAGACGCTGTAGTCGACGCTTCTTGTCGGGAAAAACCGCACTGCCTTTGCCGGCGTGCGGTTTTTTCTTTGCGAGCACCCTGCGTTTTGCAGATCGGGCTCGTTCACCGGGTACCAAGAGCTTGTTGCCATTTCATTCCATTGCTTGAATGCAATGGCAAGAAACTCTGTCATTAGAAAAGGAGAGTACTGTGTCGCGTAGACGCGTCGTGGTCACCGGTATGGGTATGCTGTCGCCACTGGGTACTGATGTACCGAGCACCTGGCAGGGCATTCTGGCTGGCCGCAGTGGCATCGGTCCGATTGAACACACGGACCTGTCTGCCTACTCCACCCGTTTTGGCGGCTCGGTGAAAGGCTTCGAGGTCGAGCAATACCTGTCGGCCAAAGAGGCCCGCAAGCTCGACCTGTTCATCCAGTACGGCCTGGCGGCCGGGTTCCAGGCAGTGCGTAATGCCGGCCTGGAAGTCACCGACGCCAACCGCCAGCGTATTGGCGTGGCCATGGGCTCGGGTATCGGCGGCCTGACCAACATCGAAGAAACCAGCCGCACCCTGCACGATTCGGGGCCGCGTCGTATTTCGCCGTTCTTCGTGCCTGGCTCGATCATCAACATGATCTCCGGCTTCCTGTCGATCCACCTGGGGCTGCAAGGGCCGAACTACGCCATCGCCACCGCGTGCACCACTGGTACCCACTGCATCGGCATGGCCGCGCGCAACATCGCCTACGGTGAAGCCGACGTGATGATCGCCGGCGGCGCCGAAATGGCCGCCTGCGGCCTGGGCATGGGCGGCTTCGGTGCCTCCCGTGCACTGTCCACTCGCAACGACGAGCCGACCCGGGCCAGCCGCCCGTGGGACAAGGGCCGTGACGGCTTCGTGCTGTCCGACGGTGCCGGTGCCCTGGTGCTCGAAGAGCTGGAGCACGCCAAGGCCCGCGGCGCGACCATCTATGCCGAGCTGGTCGGCTTCGGCATGAGCGGTGACGCCTACCACATGACTTCGCCACCCGACACCGGCGAAGGCGCTGCCCGCTGCATGGCCAACGCCCTGCGTGATGCCGGCATCCAGCCGGAAGAGGTCAGCTACATCAACGCCCATGGCACCTCGACCCCTGCTGGCGACGTGGCCGAAGTGGCGGCGATCAAGCGCGTGTTCGGTGAGCATGCCTACAAGCTGGCGGTCAGCTCGACCAAGTCGATGACCGGCCACCTGCTGGGCGCCGCCGGTGCCGTGGAAGCGATCTTCAGCGTGCTGGCGATCAACAGCCAGATGGCTCCGCCCACCATCAACCTGGATGAGCCGGACGAAGGCTGTGACCTCGACTTCGTACCGCACCAGGCGCGCAGCATGCCGATCGATGTGGTGCTGTCCAACTCGTTCGGCTTTGGCGGCACCAACGGTTCGCTGGTATTCCGCCGGTTCGCCGATTGATGCAAAGCTGGATCGATGGCCAGCCGGCGGCTGCAGTCAACCTGCAGAACCGCGGCCTGGCCTACGGCGATGGGCTGTTCGAAACCATCGCCGTGCGCGGCGGCCGGCCCAGCCTGCTGGACGGCCACCTCGCACGCCTGGCGCTGGGCTGCCAGCGCCTGGCAATCAGTGCCGACCTGGCGCTGGTGCGCGACGAACTCCTGCGCTATGCCAGCCAGCTCGGCGATGGCGTAGCCAAACTCATCCTTACTCGTGGTGACAGCCAGCGCGGTTACGCACCGGTTGCCGGTGCCGCGCCGCGCCGTATTCTGCAGGGCAGCCCGTTGCCCAGCTATCCTGTCGAACATGCCGAGCACGGCGTGCGCCTGTTCCCGTGTCAGACCCGGCTTGGGGAACAACCACTGCTGGCAGGCCTCAAACACCTCAACCGCCTGGAGCAGGTGCTGGCCCGTGCCGAATGGCAGGACAGCGAACATGCCGAAGGCCTGATGCGTGATGGGCAGGGTAGGGTGATCGAAGGGGTGTACAGCAATCTGTTCCTGGTGCGCGATGGCGTGCTGTTCACGGCCGACCTCAGCCGCTGTGGCGTCGCTGGCGTGATGCGGGCCGCGTTGCTGGAACAAGCAGCGCTGCTGGGCATCCCGGTGCGGGTCTGCGACCTGCCGTTCGACGCGCTGGAGCAGGCAGATGAAGTATTTGTCTGCAACAGCGTCTACGGTGTCTGGCCCGTGCGTGGCGTTGCCGCGCTAAACTGGTCGCCGGGCCCGCTCACCCGTAAACTGCAGGCCGTTGCCCGTACGTTACTGGAAACCTGAATTCGTGAGACGTAAATTCCTGCTGCTGCTGGAAATGGGCTTGATCCTCGCCGGCCTTGCCGTGGGCTGGTCGGCCTGGAAGGTCAACTCGGTCCTGGAGCAGCCCCTGCACGTGACGCAGGAGCGCCTGCTCGACGTGCCCAATGGCACCACCCCCAATCGCATGTTCTATCGCATGCAGAACGAAGGGTTGCTCGACGACGCCGTCTGGTTGCGCCTGTACTGGCGCTTCAACATGGCCGGCATCCCGCTGCACACCGGCGAGTACCGCCTGACCCCCGGCATGACCGTGGAGCAGTTGTTCGATGCCTGGCGTCGGGCCGACGTGGTGCAGTACAACCTGACCCTGGTCGAAGGCTGGACCTTCCGCCAGGTGCGCTCGGCCGTGGCCAAGCATGAAAAGATCAAGCACACGCTGGATGGGCTGTCCGATTCGGAAGTGATGGACAAGCTCGGCCATACCGGTGTGTTCCCCGAGGGGCGCTTCTTCCCGGACACCTACCGCTTCGTGCGTGGCATGAGCGACGTCGAGTTGCTGCAGCAGGCCTATATGCGCCTGGACGAAGTGCTGGCCAAGGAGTGGGCCGAGCGCACCACCGACCTGCCATACCGTGACCCGTACCAGGCGCTGATCATGGCCTCGCTGGTAGAGAAGGAGACCGGCATTCCCCAGGAGCGCGGGCAGATCGCTGGCGTTTTCGTGCGGCGCCTGCGCCTGGGCATGATGCTGCAGACCGACCCTACCGTGATCTACGGCATGGGTGAGCGTTACAACGGCAAGATCACCCGCGCCGACCTGCGCGAGCCGACGCCTTACAACACCTACACCATCACCGGCCTGCCGCCGACCCCGATCGCCATGGTCGGTCGCGAAGCGATTCACGCGGCGCTCAACCCGTCCGATGGCACCAGCCTGTACTTCGTCGCCCGTGGCGATGGCAGCCACGTGTTTTCCGACGACCTCGACGACCACAACTCGGCGGTGCGCGAGTTCCAGCTCAAGCGCCGTGCGGACTACCGCTCCAGCCCCGCGCCGCAATCGCAGCCAGAGCCGCAGCCGCAGCCCCAACCACAACCCCAACCACAACCAAGTACCGACGAGGCCGAACAGCCCGAGGCGCCTGCCGACGAGTCTACCGCGCAGCCAGCGCCCGACCAGCCGCCTGTGCAGGACGCCCCTGCCGGCGGCGCGCAAGCGGCCGAACGGCCGATGCCTGACGAACAACATTAAGGACTGCCTGTGAGCGGCTTGTTTATTACTTTGGAAGGCCCCGAAGGCGCGGGCAAGAGCACCAACCGCGACTACCTGGCTGCGCGCCTGTGCGAGCAGGGCCTGGACGTGGTGCTGACCCGTGAGCCCGGCGGCACGCCGCTGGCCGAAAAGGTGCGCGAGCTGCTGCTGGCGCCCAGCGATGAAAGCATGGCGGCCGACACCGAACTGTTGCTGGTGTTCGCTGCGCGTGCCCAGCACCTGGCGCAGGTGATCCGGCCGGCGCTGGCCCGCGGGGCGGTTGTGTTGTGTGACAGGTTTACCGATGCCACTTACGCCTACCAGGGCGGCGGGCGCGGTTTGTCGGTCGAGCGGATAGCCACCCTGGAGCAGTTCGTTCAGGGCGACCTGCGCCCGGACCTGACCCTGGTCTTCGACCTGCCGGTCGAAGTGGGCCTGGCCCGCGCCGCCGCCCGTGGCCGCCTGGACCGTTTCGAGCAGGAAGGCCAGGCGTTCTTCGAAGCGGTGCGTCAGGCCTACCTGCAGCGCGCCAACCGCGAACCACAGCGCTATAGCCTGCTCGATGCCGCCCAGCCTCTGGAGGCCGTGCAGCGCGCCATTGATTCACTGCTGCCAGGCATCCTGGAGCGTTGCCGTGGCTGAGGCCTATCCCTGGCAGCAGGCCCTCTGGCAGCAACTGGCCGGCCGCAGCCGGCACGCTCACGCCTACCTGCTGCATGGGCCGCAGGGCATCGGCAAGCGGGCCCTGGCCGAGCGCCTGATGGCCCGCCTGCTGTGCCAGCAGCCCCAGGGCCTGGAGGCCTGTGGCGCGTGCAAGTCCTGCCTGTTGCTCAAGGCCGGTAGCCACCCGGACAACTTCGTCCTCGAGCCCGAAGAGGCCGACAAGCCGATCAAGGTCGATCAGGTGCGCGAGTTGGTGGCCTTCGTGGTGCAGACCGCGCAGTTGGGTGGGCGCAAGGTGGTACTGATCGAGCCGGTGGAAGCGATGAACGTCAACGCCTCCAACGCCCTGCTCAAAAGCCTCGAAGAACCCTCCGGCGACACCGTGTTGCTGCTGGTCACCCACCAGCCCAGCCGCCTGTTGCCGACCATCAAGAGCCGTTGCCAGCAGGTCGCCTGCCCGCAGCCCAGCCTGGCCCAGAGCCAGGCCTGGCTGGCCGGTGCGCTGCCCGACAGTGACGAGGCCGAGCGCGACGAGTTGCTGACCCTGGCTGCCGGTTCGCCGCTGATGGCGGTCAGCCTGCAGGCGCAAGGCGTGCGCGAGCAGCGCGCGCTGGTCACCGACGGGGTGAAGAAGCTGCTCAAGCAGCAGCAATCGCCCAGCCAGCTGGCCGATGCCTGGAACGGTGTGCCGCTGTTGCTGCTGTTCGACTGGTTCTGCGATTGGGCGCACCTGATCCTGCGCTACCAATTGACCCAGGACGAGGAGGGGCTAGGCTTGGCCGATATGCGCAAGGTGGTGCAGTACCTGGCGCAGAAGAGCCGCCAGGCCAAGGTGCTGGAGGTGCAGGCGTGGATCCTGGAGCAGCGCCAGAAGGTGCTGGGCAAGGCCAACCTCAACCGCGCCCTGCTGCTTGAATCGCTGCTGGCCCACTGGCTGCAGTTGCCGGGCGCCCGCTGATTTTCATTTTTTCATGTGTGTCGTTATCCCATGCTCGTAGATTCCCATTGCCATCTCGACCGTCTAGACCTGAGCGCCCACCAGGGCTCCCTCGATGCTGCCCTGCAGGCGGCGCGTGAGCGCGGGGTCGGGCATTTCCTGTGTATTGGCGTCAGTGCCGAGAATGCTGGTGCGGTGAAGGCGCTGAGCGAGCGCTACGCCGATGTCGATTGCTCGGTGGGCGTGCACCCGCTGGACCTGGCGCCGGGCGAAACGCCGGCGCTGGAATGGCTGTTGCGCGAGCTGGCTCACCCGCATGTGGTGGCGATTGGTGAAACCGGGCTGGATTACCACTACGAGCCGGAAGCAGCCGAGTTGCAGCAAGCCTCGTTCCGCCTGCACCTGGAGGCCTCGCGGCAGACCGGCAAGCCGGTGATCGTGCATACCCGTGCGGCGCGTGCCGATACCCTGGCGCTGCTGCGCGAGGCTAACCTGCCGCAGGCTGGCGTGCTGCACTGCTTCACCGAAGACTGGGACATGGCCAAGGCGGCGCTGGACCTGGGGTATTACATTTCGTTGTCTGGCATCGTTACCTTCCGCAATGCCGATGCCCTGCGTGAAGTGGCGCGGCAGGTGCCGGTCGATCGTTTGCTGGTGGAGACGGATTCGCCGTACCTGGCGCCGATCCCGCATCGGGGCAAGCCGAATTTGCCGCAGTACGTACGTGAGGTGGCGGAGTACGTGGCTTCGTTGCGCGGGGCCAGTTATGAGCAGTTGGCAGAACAGACCACTGCCAACTTCAAGCGCTTGTTCCCGTTGGCGCGGGTGGCCTGACAGCAACTCTTCATAATACAAAGCCTGAGCGCTCTTGCTCTTGCTTCAGCTTTTGCTTTTAAGCGCGCGATAGTTCAGGCGCCGCCGATTGCGACTTCAGGAGGCCGAGCGAAGGGATTGCGGAGGGAGGTGACGGGCATGGATGCCCGTCAAGCGCTGAGGCCCCATGGATGGGGCCTGCAGCGCGTCCTCCCGGGAGCAAGCCCGTAGCGAGGGGACCCCGGAGCGCAGCGCAGGGGCCGGATGATGGGAGCCGACGGTTTTTGGTTCCTTTTTGCCACGACAAAAAGGGACCCGCCGTAAGGGCGGAAAGGTGACTTTGCGCCACCATCGCGAATGAATGCCTACTCGATGTGAATGCCCGCATCCAAAAAGCAAAAAGCAAAAAGCAAAAAGCAAAAAGCAAAAAGCAAAAAGCAAAAAGCAAAAAGCAAAAAGCTTAAGCGACGGTTTTGATATGGCGAACAGTCCGTTTGCGATGGCGACGCTGACTCACCTTTTCGCCTTTACGGCGAGTCACTTTTTGCCAAACGCGGCAAAAAGTAACCAAAAAACGCTGCGCTCCCATCATCCGGCCCCTGCGCTGCGCTCCGGGGTTCCCTCACTCCGGCCTTGCTCCCGGGAGTACGCGCTGCAGGCCCCATCCATGGGGCCTCAGCGCTTGACGGGCATCCATGCCCGTCACCTCCCTCCGCAAGACCTGCGTTCGGCCTCCTGAAGTCGCGAAGATCAAGATCAAAAGCAAGATCAAAAGCCAGAGCAAGATCAAAAGCCAGAGCACGATCAAAAGCTCAGCACGAGCCTCGAGTGGGCGGCCCGTCACGTAAGCAAAAAAAACCCGGGTTCTGGGGGGGGAATCCGGGTTAAGACCATTAGGAGTAAAACAAAGGTACGCGGTCCCTGAGCACCTTTATCGGCGCGCCACTTGGGGGGGATGCGCCGCGCCAACACTTCAAGTATTGGTCAGCTTTGGCGCAGTGCCAGTGCATATTGATCGTTTTTTAAACAGATTTGGAATACGACAACGTTTCATTCCTCCCGCAGCGCATGGCCGTAAGCATCATGAAACACAGACATGCTAGGATGATCCGTGCAATTTCCCGCAAGTTAGGCATAATAAACCGCTTCGATTGTCATCCAGTCCTTCCTATGCAGAAAGAACCTCGTAAGGTCCGTGAGTTTCGCCGTCGCGAACAGGAAATCCTCGACACCGCGCTCAAACTGTTTCTCGAACAGGGTGAAGACAGCGTCACTGTCGAGATGATCGCTGACGCCGTGGGCATCGGCAAAGGCACGATCTACAAGCACTTCAAGTCCAAGGCGGAGATCTACCTGCGCCTGATGCTCGACTACGAGCGCGACCTGAACGCGCTGTTGCATTCGGCCGACGTCGATCGCGACAAGGAAGCCCTGTCGCGAGCCTACTTCGAGTTCCGCATGCGCGATCCGCAGCGTTACCGGCTGTTCGACCGCCTGGAAGAAAAGGTGGTCAAGGGCAACCAGGTACCGGAAATGGTCGAACAGCTGCACAGCATCCGTGCCTCCAACTTCGACCGCCTGACCCAGCTGATCAAGGGCCGTATCAGCGAAGGCAAGCTCGAAGACGTGCCGCCGTATTTCCATTATTGCGCCGCCTGGGCGCTGGTGCACGGCGCCGTGGCGCTGTACCACTCGCCGTTCTGGAGCAATGTGCTGGAGGACCAGGAAGGCTTCTTCCAGTTCCTGATGGACATTGGCGTGCGCATGGGCAACAAGCGCAAGCGCGATCCCGAACCTTCCAACTGAGATAGTGCAGGCTTTCCCTGAAGCCTGGCAGTCAGCGTTATTGGGGCCGCTTTGCGGCCATCGCAGGCAAGCCAGCTCCCACATTTACAGCGCAGATCTCAAGTGTTGCGCGATCCTGCGGGAGCTGGCTTGCCTGCGGTGGGCTGCTCAGCAGCCCCATGACTGACATGCCTGCTTCCACAACAGCACGGCGACACCGACAGCGGCAAAAAGGATAGGGCTTGCAAAAACCTGATTTATGAGTCAGGTTTTGCCAGCCCCCATCATCCATGCCGGAGTCATTCATGATCGTCGATCGTCAAGGCAGGCGTTTTCGCAACCTGCGCGTCAGCCTGACGGCTGCCTGTAATTATGCCTGCACCTACTGCGTGCCAGACGGCAAGCGCCTGGTGGCAGCCCAGGACGAACTGCCGGCGGATGCCCTGGCCCGTGGCGTGGCCTACCTGATCGAAGCCGCCGGCATCGAACGCTTGCGCATCACCGGCGGTGAGCCATTGGTCAGTCCGCGGCTGGATGCCTTCCTGGCCGCCGTGACCAAGCTTGATCTTGACGATATCTCGCTGACTACCAATGGCCAGCTGCTGACGCGCAAGTTGCCCCAGTTGCAGGCGGCAAGTATCCGCCGATTGAACGTTTCCCTAGACACCCTCGACCCACATGCCTTCCGCCGTATCGCCCGGGGCGGCGACCTGGCCAGCGTGCTGGCGGGTATGCAGCAGGCCAGCGCCATGGGCATGCAGATCAAGGTGAACATGGTGCCGATGCGCGGGCACAACCTCGATCAGGTGCTGCCGCTGCTGGATTACTGCCTTGAGCGTGGCTTCGAACTGCGCTTCATCGAGCTCATGCGCATGGGCCACCTGGCCCGTGACCACAATGCCTTCCTGCAGCAGTTCGTCGGCCTCGACCAACTGCTCGCACTGATCGCTGGCAAGCATGCCTACGTTCAGGTCGACGCGCCGCTGGATGCCACCGCCTTGCGTTATCAGGTACCCGGCAAAGGCCACTTTGGCGTGATCGCCAACGAAAGCGTACCGTTCTGCCGCACCTGTTCGCGGCTGCGCCTGTCCTCCACGGGCTGGCTGCACGGCTGCCTGTCGTCGGGCAATCGCCATTTCATCGGCGATCTGCTGGAAAAGCCGCGGCATCAGGCGCTGCCGGCCCTGCAGCGCTTGCTGGTCAAGGCCTTGGCAGACAAGCAGGACCTGGCGTTTTCCGGCGATGTGATGGTGATGAAGGTGATCGGTGGCTGAAGCTGGCGCAAAAGCTGCATCCGCCGGCTATTCGCCGGTTTTTCGTCGCCGGCCACTGGAGGAAAGATGCGTAGCCTGGTTTTGCTGCTGGCGCTGATGGCGCTGGGCGGTTGCATGAATGTCAGCGATATGGGCGAGGGCGTCCGTTACCACATGAGCGATGCCGGTCTGCTGGACCACAGCGATACCCGGCGCACTCTGTCGATCCGCCTGCAGCCCGATTCGTTCATCTTCATCGGCCAGGGCGCGTTCGTGCCCCCGGGCAAGGGGCCGGTGCCGCGGCAGAATGCGGTGGCCGAGCAGGCCTACAAGAGCTTCGTCGAGTATTTCCCGCTGGTACGCCGCGCCCAAGGGCCACTGGGCCTGGAAGAGGCCATCGCCCAGGCGCGTTCGGTGGGTGCCGACTACGTGCTGTACACCCGCTTCGCGCGCACCGACGACCGTATCGGCAATGGCGACGAGTGGTATGACGAACAAGCGGTGGACCGCCTGGGCTGGGACACCGGCGTGGTGCAGATGATGCTCATCGAAACCAGCACCCGCTACCTGATCGACACTGCGCGTATCAAGAGCCGTGGCGGTTTGTTGACGTTCCACGATAAAACCCCGGAGGATTTGCTTGGCGCGCCGATGCGCGAGTACGCTCGTAGCCTTCTGGGTGTGAGTGAATGAGGCAAGCGTGATGAGCGATTCCGGCAAGGCCAATGATCTACTGGCGCAGATTCCCAAGGCCAAGGGCCTGCCGCCGGTGCATCTGTGGAACCCGGATTTCTGCGGTGACATCGACATGCGCATCGCCCGTGATGGCACCTGGTACTACCTGGGTACGCCGATCGGTCGCAAGCCGATGGTGCGGCTGTTTTCCACCATCATCCGCCGCGATGGCGATGACTACTTCCTGATTACCCCGGTAGAGAAGGTGGGCATCCGCGTCGACGATGCGCCGTTCGTGGCCGTGGCGTTGGATGTGGAAGGTGAGGGTGAGCAGCAGGTGCTGCGCTTCACCAGCAATGTCGAGGACCAGGTCGAAGCCGGGCCGGCCAACCCGCTGCGCGTGGTGATCGACCCCGTCACGCAGGAGCCATCGCCGTATGTGCTGATGCGCAGCAATCTCGAGGCGCTGATTCATCGCAATGTGTTCTACCAGTTGGTAGAGCTGGCGGTGCCGCGTGAGATCGACGGGGAAGAGTGGCTTGGGGTCTGGAGCCACGGTGAGTTTTATCCGATCGGGCGTAGCAGCTGAGATATCTGGTGCCTGCACCGGCCTTTTCGCGGGCTCGCCCGCTCCCACAGGGTTTTCTACAGGCTTCAAGGGTGTGGGAGCGGGCAAGCCCGCGAAGAGGCCGGCACAGGCAATAATCGGCCTCTTGGTTTTTCCCCGAATTGGTCATTTGTCTCTCTGCCCCACAGGCCTAACCTGCAGGCAATTGCCATCCAGGAGAAGCCCCCCATGAAACCCTTCAGCATCATCCTTTTCGCCCTGTTCGCCGCTCAAACCCCTGCCTGGGCGCACGGCGACGCTGCCGACCAGGTCAAGGTCCTGCAGCAGCAACAACCCTCGAACGCCCCTGGCAAGAGCGCCGTGATGCTCACCGTCAGCTACGCCCCCGGCCAGGCATCACCCGCGCATCAGCACCCGGGCGCAGTGATGGCCTACGTGCTGGAAGGGGCAGTGGTATCGAAGCTCGATAACGAGCCGGAGAAAACCTACAAGGCCGGTGAATACTGGTACGAAGCCCCGGGTACCGTGCACAGCGTGTCACGCAACGCCAGTCAGAAGCAGTCAGCCAAGTTGCTGGTCTGGAGCCTGGTGGATGAAGGCAGTGCGGTCACATTGCCCTATCCGGCAGCAGGCTCGGAGCGCTGAGCCTGCCCCAGCCGGGTTGTCACTTCCTGCATCAGGTTCGGGTCCAGTACCTGGCAAGGCGCGACCTGCGCGTTGCTGGTGTAGAACGGCGGCAGATTTTGCGCCAGTCGAGCAACGTCCTTGGCAGTGCAGCCTGTTGGCAGCAACACATATTGCAGGCTTGAGGGGAAGGACGGCGCGGTGTGCCGTTCCAGGGTGGAACCATAGGCGCCGAGGGTCATGACCGCCTCGCTGCCGGCCGGGTCCGGAAAACGGAGCAGGACGAATGTGCAGTAACGGGGGTGGGTGAGATGCTGGTGTGCTTCGTCGCGGACCTGTGGGTCGTCATGGTTCATCAGGTTCCAGCGTAACGCGGCGTAGCTGCGAGTGGTCTCCATGAACGCAGTGCGAATGGGGGAGCGCGTTTCGTCACCGCCCAGGCAGGCCAGCAGATTGCCGAATGGGTCCAGCAAGGCTACGGCGTTGCACGTATCTGCCGCGAGAGCTGTGTCGACCAATGGCTCGGCCAGTTCGATGCCGGGCAGGCGAGGGTCTGCACTTTTGATGCGCAGGCTCCATGGGCTCAAGCCCGCCAGGGCCTGGCGTACCAAGCTCCGGCTGGGTAGGGCGATCGGGTCTTTCAGGGCAGAGGGCGGCAAGCCGGCGTTGCTGCTTTCGTCGTGCACGTGGTTCACGCTGGCTTCGAACAACGAACGGGTAAGGCACATCGTTGCGGCATCGATGCGTTCGCCGGCGTAGATCGGCCCTTGCGTCGGCCCGACATAGTCGCGATCAAAAGGGCTGCCGACAGCATAGTAGCCCCATGTGGCTTGCACGCGCAGACGAAGGGCGGCCGGCAGGCCGGGGAATTCGAAGCGGCCGTCATGATTGATGCCGGCAAAGGTGTCGAGCGCACTTACCGCAACATTGAAGCCGGCAGTCAGCAGGGCACCTGCGCACATGGCGCAGGGGTCGAGCGTGGTGATGACGGTCAGTTCATGCGCGGGGGGTAGGGCAAGGCGCTGCTGGTTGTCGAAATACCAGTCGACCAGCCGGCGCTCACCATGCCCCGTTGGGTCGTGAAGCCTGAATGCGGGTTGCGCCTGGCTGGCAGAGGGCTCCAGCACGCGGTTGTGCAGGGCGACCAGTACCTTGCCAGTGGCATTTTCGATGATGCAGCCACCCACGGCGAACGTTGCTTGTCGGCTAGCCAGGAGGGCCTGGTTGGCGGCGATTGCTACCGCTTGCTGAGCGTTCTGGGTGAAATCGTTGGCTTTCATGCTTGCCTGTGCTCGTCGAGGGATCTCGGACGATACAGCAGCCGTGCACTGGCATGAGGGGATAAGTGCAACAAAAAACCTCCAGTGCTTGCGCATCTGGAGGTTTTCAATGTTTGGCTCCGCGACCTGGACTCGAACCAGGGACCCAATGATTAACAGTCATTTGCTCTACCGACTGAGCTATCGCGGAATCTGTGCGTATCTTACTGATTGCCTAGGGGAAGTCAAGCCACCCCTAGGCAAAACAATGAGTTACAGCACCTGCACGATAGCTTTGGTCACCACGTGGATGTTGCTCTGGTTCAGCGCGGCCACGGCGATGCGGCCGGTGTCCAGCGCATAGATGCCGAACTCGTTCTTCAGGCGGGCGACCTGTTCGACGGTCAGGCCCGAGTACGAGAACATGCCAACCTGGCGGCCAACGAAGCTGAAGTCGCGGTTGGCGCCATATTCGGCCAGCAGCGAAACCATCTGCTTGCGCATGCCGTGGATGCGCTCGCGCATTTCGGCCAGCTCGGTTTCCCACATCTGGCGCAGTTCGGCGCTGTTAAGCACGGTGGCAACGATGGTCGCACCGTGGGTCGGCGGGTTGGAGTAGGTGGTGCGGATCACGCGCTTGACCTGCGACAGCACGCGGGTGCTTTCGTCCTTGGAGGCGGTGACGATCGACAGCGCACCGACGCGCTCGCCGTACAGCGAGAACGACTTGGAGAACGAGCTGGACACGAAGAACTCCAGGCCCGACTCGGCGAACAGGCGCACGGCGAAGGCGTCTTCGGCGATGCCGTCACCGAAGCCCTGGTAGGCCATGTCGAGGAACGGCACGTGGCCCTTGGCCTTGACCACTTCCAGGACGTTTTTCCAGTCGTCCAGGCTCAGGTCGACGCCAGTCGGGTTGTGGCAGCAGGCGTGCAGCACCACGATCGAGCCGGACGGCAGGTTGTTCAGGTCTTCGAGCATGCCGGCGCGGTTGACGTCGTTGGTCGGCGCGTCGTAGTAGCGGTAGTTCTGCACCGGGAAGCCGGCCGATTCGAACAGCGCGCGGTGGTTTTCCCAGCTCGGGTCGCTGATGGCAACCACGGCGTCAGGCGACACACGCTTGAGGAAGTCGGCACCAATCTTCAGCGCGCCGGTACCGCCAACGGCTTGCACGGTAACCACGCGGCCGGCGGCCAGCAGTGGCGACTCGGCGCCGAACAGCAGCTTTTGTACAGCCTGGTCGTAGGTGGCGATGCCGTCGATCGGCAGGTAGCCGCGCGAGGCGTGCTGGGCGGCACGCTGGGTCTCGGCTTCGATCACGGCGCGCAGCAGCGGAATGCGGCCTTCCTCATTGCAGTACACGCCCACGCCCAGGTTGACCTTGTCGGTACGTGGGTCGGCGTTGAATGCTTCGTTGAGGCCCAGAATAGGGTCGCGGGGTGCCAGCTCGACAGCGGAAAACAGGCTCATTGTTACCTTGGCTCTGATTGGAGTGTGATAGGACGTACACGCTCCAGCCCGAATGCACTGAAGCGGTGCACAAACGGGGAGTCAGTATAGTGATACCGACCGGTCACCGCGACAGTCCGGCATCGCTTTTCCGGTCATTTGCGCAAATATTTTTCGACCATTGGTCTAATTGCCGGGTCCACCGTAACAAGCGCTCACAGCTGTGCCTTGAAAGCGCCCCCCGGCGGGCGCATTTGGGTATAGACTACTGGCTAAATTTACAGTTGCTGCAACACCGCGAGGTCTGTCATGTCCGAGTTCCAGCTCGTCACCCGTTTCCAGCCGGCCGGCGACCAGCCCGAGGCCATCCGCCAGATGGTCGAAGGTATCGAGGCGGGGCTGTCGCACCAGACGCTGCTCGGGGTGACCGGCTCGGGCAAGACCTTCAGCATCGCCAACGTCATTCAGCAGGTGCAGCGCCCGACCCTGGTGCTGGCGCCGAACAAGACCCTGGCCGCGCAGCTTTATGGCGAATTCAAGGCGTTCTTCCCCAACAATGCGGTGGAGTACTTCGTTTCCTACTACGACTACTACCAGCCTGAAGCCTACGTACCGTCGTCCGACACCTTCATCGAGAAGGACGCTTCGATCAACGACCACATCGAGCAGATGCGCCTGTCGGCGACCAAGGCATTGCTGGAGCGGCGTGACGCGATCATCGTCACCACCGTGTCGTGCATCTACGGCCTGGGCAGCCCCGAGACCTACCTGAAAATGGTCCTGCACGTGGACCGCGGCGACAAGCTCGACCAGCGCGCGCTGCTGCGCCGCCTGGCCGACCTGCAATACACACGCAACGAGATGGACTTTGCCCGCGCCACCTTCCGCGTGCGCGGCGATGTGATCGACATCTTCCCGGCCGAATCGGACCTCGAGGCCATCCGCATCGAACTGTTCGATGACGAGGTGGAGAACATCGCCGCCTTCGACCCGCTGACTGGCGAGGTCTTCCGCAAGCTGCCGCGTTTCACCTTCTACCCCAAGAGCCACTACGTCACCCCGCGGGAAACCCTGCTGGAGGCGGTGGAAGGCATCAAGGAAGAGCTCAAGGACCGCCTGGAGTACTTGCAGAAGGCCAACAAGCTGGTCGAGGCCCAGCGCCTGGAGCAACGCACCCGCTTCGATCTGGAGATGATCCTGGAGCTGGGCTACTGCAACGGCATCGAGAACTACTCGCGCTACCTGTCCGGGCGCCCGGCCGGGGCGCCGCCGCCCACCCTGTACGACTACCTGCCGCCCGATGCGCTGCTGGTGATCGACGAATCCCACGTCAGCGTTCCGCAAGTCGGCGCCATGTACAAGGGCGACCGCTCGCGCAAGGAAACCCTGGTCGAGTACGGCTTCCGCCTGCCTTCGGCGCTGGACAACCGGCCGATGCGTTTTGACGAGTGGGAAGATGTCAGCCCGCAGACCATCTTCGTGTCCGCCACCCCGGGCCCCTACGAGGGCGAGCACGCCGGGCGTGTGGTGGAGCAGGTGGTGCGCCCCACCGGCCTGGTCGACCCACAGGTGGAAGTACGCCCGGCGCTTACCCAGGTGGATGACCTGCTGTCGGAAATCCGCAAGCGCGTGGCACAGGGCGAGCGGGTGCTGGCCACCACGCTGACCAAGCGCATGGCCGAAGACCTCACCGACTACCTGGCCGACCACGACGTGCGGGTGCGTTACCTGCACTCGGACATCGACACCGTCGAGCGGGTGGAGATCATCCGCGACCTGCGCCTGGGTACCTTCGACGTGCTGGTGGGCATCAACCTGCTGCGTGAGGGCCTGGACATGCCCGAGGTGTCGCTGGTGGCGATCCTCGATGCCGACAAGGAAGGTTTCCTGCGCTCCGAGCGCTCGCTGATCCAGACCATCGGCCGTGCTGCGCGTAACCTCAATGGCCGGGCCATCCTGTATGCCGACAACATCACCGGTTCCATGCAGCGCGCCATCGACGAGACCGAGCGTCGTCGCGAGAAGCAGATCGCCTTCAACCAGGCCAATGGCATCGTGCCCAAAGGTGTGGTCAAGGACATCACCGACATCATGGAAGGCGCCACCGTGCCCGGCGCGCGCAGCAAGAAGCGCAAGGGCATGGCCAAGGCAGCGGAGGAGAGCGCCCGTTACGAGGCCGAGCTGCGCACGCCGGGCGAGATCACCAAGCGCATCAAGCAGCTGGAAGAGAAGATGATGCAGTTCGCCCGCGATCTGGAGTTCGAGGCCGCGGCGCAACTGCGCGACGAGATTGCCCAGCTGCGCGAGCGGTTGATTACCAGCTGATTTTTTTACTGCCTGCACTGGCCTCTTCGCGGGTAAACCCGCTCCCACAGGATCGCTGTAATCCTTGAGCTCTGCGCAGTACCTGTGGGAGCGGGTTTACCCGCGAAGAGGCCGGCTCAGGCGACAACCCATTCAGTGGGTCTCCCCAGCCTTCAGCCCCTCTGGCAACTTCCGCGTCAACAACACCGCCAGCATGCTCACCGCCAACCCGATCCCCACAAAGTGGAACGCATCGTTATAGGCCATGATCAACGCCTGCTGGTGAGTGATCTCGCTCAACTTGCCCAGCGCCGCATTGTCATTGCCCAGCCGCTCCGCCAGTTGCGCCAACCGCTCCGCCACCTGCGGGTTGCTCGGCACCACCGCCTCCCTCAGGTAATCGAAATACACCTTGGTCCGTGCATCCAGCAGGGTGGCCAGCAGCGCAATGCCGATCGCACCGCCCAGGTTACGCAGGATATTGAACAGGCTCGACGCCGAACCCGCATCCTGCGGCTGTATATACGCCGTGGCGATCAGCGAGATGGTCACCATGATCATTGGCTGGCCGATGGCACGGATGATCTGGATATGGTTGAACTGCGGCCCTGCAAAGTCCGGGTTGAGCACCCCCGAGCCGAAACTGGCGGCGCCGAACAGGCAGAACCCCAGGGCACACAACACCTTGGGCGACACCACTTTCATCAGTTGCGGCACCAGCGGGATCAGGAACAGCTGCGGGATACCCATCCACATGATCACCTCGCCGATCTGCAAGGCGTTGTAGCCCTGCACCTGCGCCAGGTACAGCGGCAGCAGGTAGATCGACCCGTACAAGCCCACCCCCATGCCCAGGCTGGCGATGCTCGACAGGCCAAAGTTGCGATTGCCGAGAATGCGCAGGTTGATCAGCGGGTGTGGCTTGGAAAACTGCAGAATCACGAAGGTGATCAGGCTGACCAGGGCGATGCTGCCCAGGCCGACGATCAGCTGCGACTCCAGCCAGTCCTTGCGGTGGCCTTCCTCCAGGAACACCTGCAGGCAGCCAAGCCCCAGGCCCAGGGTGACGATTCCGGCGTAATCGGTGCTTTTCAGCAGTTCCCAGTGCGCGTCCTTCTTTTCCAGCCCGTACAGCAGGCCGGCGATCATCACCAGGCCCGGCGGGATATTGATGTAGAAAATGTATTCCCAACCCCAGTTCTCGGTCAGCCAGCCGCCCAGGGTAGGGCCGATGGAGGGGGCGAAGGTGGCGGTCATGGCGAACATGGCCATGCCCTTGGCGCGGTGGTGTTCGGGCAGCTTGATCAGGGTCAGGGTGAAGGCCAGCGGGATCAACGCACCGCCGGTAAAACCCTGCAGGGCGCGGAACAGGATCATGCTCTCGAGGTTCCAGGCCATCGAGCATAACAGCGACGACAACAGGAAACCGCCGGATACCCACACCGCCAGGCGCCGCGCCGACAGCAGCTGCACCAGCCAGGCGGTGAGCGGGATCATGATGATCTCCGCGACCAGGTAAGAGGTGGAAATCCACGAGCCTTCCTCCAGCGTCGCCGACAGCGCGCCCTGGATGTCCTTGAGCGACGAGTTGGTGATCTGGATGTCCAGCACCGCCATGAAGGCGCCGAGCATCACGCTCATTACCGCGATCCAGTCGCGCCGGGTCGGCTCGGCGGTGGGCCTGAGCAGCTGGTCACCGGCCATTGTGGCCTTCGTCTTCGCTACGCAGGTCGACGGTGGCGGTCACCGACATGCCAGGGCGGATGCGCCCGTGCAGTGGGTTGTCGGCGCGGAAGGTCAGCTTGACCGGGATGCGCTGCACCACCTTGGTGAAGTTGCCGGTGGCGTTGTCGGGCGGCAGCAGGCTGAACTGCGCGCCGGAGGCGGCGAACAGGCTGTCGACCCGGCCTTCGATCGGTGTGTCGGGGTAGCTGTCGAACAGCAGTTCTGCACGCTGGCCGGGCTGCATGCGGCCGATCTGGGTTTCCTTGAAGTTGGCCTGCACCCAGATGTCTTCGTCCGGCACGATCGACAGCAGGTAGGCACCGGCCTGTACCACCTGGCCATTGCGCGCGTTGCGCTGGCCGATGCTGCCGCTGATCGGTGCGCGGATTTCGCAGCGGGTCAGGTTCAGTTCGGCCTGGGCCAGGTCGGCGCGGGCGTTGGCGATCTGCGCGTCGAGGCGCTTGAGCTCGGCGGCCAGCGCATTGACCTGCTGGCGCTGGCTTTGCAGGTCGGCACGGGCCTTGTCGACCTGCGAGCCGGCGACATGGCTGTCTGCGGACAGGGTGGTGACCCGCTCTTCCGATACGAAACCTGGCTTGCGCAACTTCTCGGCGCGGCTCAGGTCCAGGCGCGAGCGGTCGAAGGTGGCCTGGTTGGCCGCCACCTGGGCCTGGCCGGCGGCGATCAGGCTGGCTTGCTGGGTCAGGCGGCTTTGCGCCTGCACCTGTTCGGCTTCGCGGGTGGCCAGGGCGGCGCGGGCGCGTTGCACGGCCAGTTCGAAGTCGGCGGCCTCCAGGCGCACCAGCAGGTCGCCTTTCCTGACGTGCTGGTTGTCCTCGACCCGCACCTCGTCGATGCGTGCGCCCAACTGGCTGGAAATGCGCGTGATCTCGCCCTGTACGTAGGCGTTGTCGGTGCTTTCGTAGAAGCGGCCCTTGAAGTACCAGTGGCCCAGGAAGGCGAGGGCGATGACGGCCACCACGGTGAAGAAGACCAGCAGGCGGCGTTTGAGTTGGGCAGGCATGAGGACTATCGTTCCAGAAATGTAAATAAATTTAACAGCGGCACATGGCCGGTCGACAAGTGACGTTCGCGCCATTGCTGGAGCCCGGTGCCTGCCTCCTGCTAACATCCCGCCTTTGTTTCATCTTTCGTTCGAGACTCTCCATGACCACCGTACGCACGCGTATCGCGCCATCGCCTACCGGCGACCCCCATGTCGGCACCGCCTACATCGCCCTGTTCAACTACTGCTTTGCCAAGCAGCACGGCGGTGAGTTCATCCTGCGCATCGAAGACACCGACCAGCTGCGCTCCACGCGCGAGTCGGAACAGCAGATCTTCGATGCCCTGCGCTGGCTCGGCATCGAATGGAACGAAGGCCCGGACGTCGGCGGCCCGCACGGCCCGTACCGGCAGAGCGAGCGTGGCGAGATCTACGCCAGGTACGCCAAGGAGCTGGTTGACGCCGGCCATGCCTTCTACTGCTTCTGCACCGCCGAAGAGCTGGAGCAGATGCGCGCCGAGCAGCAAGCCCGTGGCGAAACCCCGCGCTACGACGGCCGCGCGCTGCTGCTGAGCGCCGAGGAAGTGCAGCGCCGCCTGGACGCTGGCGAGCCGCACGTGATCCGCATGAAAGTGCCGAGCGAAGGCGTGTGCGTGGTACCGGACATGCTGCGTGGCGATGTCGAGATCCCGTGGGACCGCATGGACATGCAGGTGCTGATGAAGAACGACGGCCTGCCGACGTACTTCCTGGCCAACGTGGTCGACGACCATCTGATGGGCATCACCCACGTGCTGCGCGGCGAAGAGTGGCTGCCATCGGCACCCAAGCTGATCAAGCTGTACGAATACTTCGGCTGGGAACAGCCCAAGCTGTGCTACATGCCGCTGCTGCGTAACCCGGACAAGTCCAAGCTGTCCAAGCGCAAGAACCCGACCTCGGTGACTTTCTACGAGCGCATGGGCTTCATGCCCGAGGCGATGCTCAACTACCTGGGCCGCATGGGCTGGTCCATGCCGGACGAGCGCGAGAAGTTCTCGCTGGCCGAGATGGTCGAGCACTTCGACCTGTCGCGTATCTCGCTGGGCGGCCCGATCTTCGACATCGAGAAGCTGTCCTGGCTGAACGGCCAGTGGCTGCGCGAACTGCCGGTCGAGGAGTTCGCCGCGCGCCTGCAGAAGTGGGCGTTCAACAGCGACTACATGATGAAGATCGCCCCGCACGTGCAGGGTCGGGTGGAAACCTTCAGCCAGGTTGCCCCGCTGGGTGGGTTCTTCTTCGAGGGCGCGCTGAAGCTGGACGCCAAGCTGTTCGAAAGCAAGAAGCTGTCGGCCGACCAGGTACGCCAGGTGATCCAGCTGATCCTGTGGAAGCTCGAAAGCCTGCGTCAGTGGGAAAAGGAGCGCATCACCGGTTGCATCCAGGCGGTGGTAGAGGCGTTGGAGCTGAAGCTGCGTGACGCCATGCCGCTGATGTTTGCCGCCATTACCGGCCAGGCCAGCTCGGTTTCGGTACTGGATGCCATGGAAATCCTTGGCCCGGACCTGACCCGCTTCCGCCTGCGCCAGGCCCTGGACCTGCTGGGTGGTGTGTCGAAGAAAGAAAACAAAGAGTGGGAAAAGCTGCTGGGCTCCATCGCCTGACAGTGGTCCCGAGGCTATAAGCCAAACCTGTGGGAGCGGGTTTACCCGCGAATACGATGGTGCGTTTTCCGTCGCATTCGCGGGTAAACCCGCTCCCACAGGGCTCACTGTTCAGTTTTGGCAAGGGCAGGGCGGTAAGTGATTGTTATCTGTGAAAAATTTTTTGAATATTTTGAAAAATTCGTTTGACAGCCCTGCAATCCGATCTTAATATGCGCCCCGTCCACAGCGATGAACGAAAACGAAACGCCAGGCACCCAGCCAGCGCTTCGGTTCAAAGCGACATTGTGGGGCTATAGCTCAGCTGGGAGAGCGCCTGCATGGCATGCAGGAGGTCAGCGGTTCGATCCCGCTTAGCTCCACCAAATTCCGTCTGGCAGCCAAGGCTGTCGGGCAAGACCGGGTCCAGCAACCGGGTCTTGAAGGTAAGAAGGTTCGTCCCCTTCGTCTAGTGGCCTAGGACACCGCCCTTTCACGGCGGTAACAGGGGTTCGAGTCCCCTAGGGGACGCCAGTTTTGCACAAGCGATGTTTCAGGATGTCGCTGGGCCGAGAGGCTAGAAATCCGGGGCTATAGCTCAGCTGGGAGAGCGCCTGCATGGCATGCAGGAGGTCAGCGGTTCGATCCCGCTTAGCTCCACCAATTTTTGCCGCGATTCGCGTTGGCGGATCGGCACGAGGGTTACGTCCCCTTCGTCTAGTGGCCTAGGACACCGCCCTTTCACGGCGGTAACAGGGGTTCGAGTCCCCTAGGGGACGCCACTTTTCCTGCGTTTTGCAGGGCTTTAAAGGCTCGTCGATTACTGATGAGCCTTTTGTTTCGGGGCTATAGCTCAGCTGGGAGAGCGCCTGCATGGCATGCAGGAGGTCAGCGGTTCGATCCCGCTTAGCTCCACCATTTCTGCCGCGGTTCGCGCAAGCGGATCGGCACGAAGGTTACGTCCCCTTCGTCTAGTGGCCTAGGACACCGCCCTTTCACGGCGGTAACAGGGGTTCGAGTCCCCTAGGGGACGCCACGTTTACCCGCGTTTTGCGGGACTTTTAAGGCTCATTCGATTATTGAATGGGCCTTTTGTTTTTCTTCCCTACTCAAAATTTCGCGACCGACAGGCGGCCGCGGATTCTGCTTGCAAAAAAATATTATGCGAATAATATTTCGATCATCATATTTTGATCGGCGAGTGGCCTGATGAGCGACAAGAAGAGCAGAACCCGCGAACGCATCCTCGAGGCGGCGCGAAGTGCGCTGATCCAGCACGGCCCGGCCGAGCCCAGCGTCAGCCAGGTCATGGGGGCGGCAGGCCTGACCGTCGGTGGCTTCTACGCCCATTTCGACAGCAAGGACGAGTTGATGCTCGAAGCGTTCCGCCAGTTGCTGGGCGAGCGCCGCGCCTTGCTCGCGCAGATCGACCCCAGCCTCGATGGCGCCGGGCGGCGGGCGCTGGCCAGTGCCTTCTACCTGTCGCGCAAGCACCGTGATGCCGAAGTGCATGCCTGCCCGCTGCCCAACTCGCTGGGCGAGATGCAGCGCCTGCCGGAGGCCTTCCGCGAGGTGCTGGCCGAGCACATCGAGTTGATGGCAGCCGCCATGGTCGACCGCCCCGAGGACGCCGACAAGGCCTTGGCCGACCTGGCCCTGATGGTTGGCGGCCTGGCGCTGGCCCGTGCCCTGGGCACCAGCGAGCTGTCTGATCGTATTCTGCGCGCCGCCAAATCGGCGGTGCTTTAACCCTGGAGCATGGCGATGACTACCCTGAGCTGGATTCGTGGTGTCAATGGCACCCTGGGCCGCCTGGCCCCCGAGCACGTCGCGGGCAAGATGCGCCGTGCCTTCATGACCCCGCGCAACCTGCCGCCACGGGATTGGGAGTTGCCCGTGCTGGCCAGCGCCGAGCGCATCACCCTGCGCTTCGGCTTGTCGGCCTTGCGCTGGGGCAAGGGGCCGACCGTGTTGCTGATGCACGGCTGGGAAGGGCGCCCGACCCAGTTTGCCGCGTTGATCGAAACCTTGGTCCAGGCCGGGCATACCGTGGTGTCGCTGGAGGGGCCGGGGCATGGGCGTTCGCCCGGCGAGCAGGCAAATGTGGTGCTGTTTGCCCGAGCGCTGCTGGAGGCTGCCGCCGAACTGCCGCCGCTGCGCGCGGTTATTGGCCATTCAATGGGCGGCGCCAGTGTATTGCTGGCCCTGCAGATGGGGCTGCGCACAGAGGCAGCGGTCAGCATTGCCGCTCCGGCGCGGCTGTTGGGCGTACTGCGTGGCTTTGCCCATCGCCTGGGGTTGCCGGCGCGGGCGCGGGCGGCATTCATCCGCCAGGTGGAGCGGGATGTGGGCATGCAGATTGCGCGGCTGGATGTGACGGGTTATCAGCTGGAGTTGCCTGGGCTGGTGGTGCATGCCGCCGATGATGCGTTGGTGGCAGCCGATGAGGCCCAGGTCATCCACAAGGCCTGGTTCGATAGCCGCCTGATGCTGCTGGAGGCGGGTGGCCACCAGCGGGTGCTGTCCGATCCGCGCCTGAGTGCAGCGGTGCTGGAGCTGCTGGCCCGGGCTGGCGCACCAGCGCGGCAAAGTGCCTGAGCATCCGTTACACTCGGTACGACTCCGGGGCTGCTGCGCAGCCCTTTCGCGACACAAGGCCGCTCCCACAGGGACCGCGAAACCCCCAGGCTTGCGCGGTCCCTGTGGGAGCGGCCTTGTGTCGCGAAAGGGGCGCAACGCGCCCCCGGCTATTTCAAATTTATGCACCGTTTTCACAGGAGTGTGCATGAGCTGGGACCTGGCAACACCTTTCGTCATCGACCTGCGCGTCGGCAGCGAGGATATCGACGGCCTTGGCCACGCCAACAACGCGGTCTACGTCACCTGGCTGGAGCGCTGCGCCTGGCGCCACTCCCAGCGCCTGGGCCTGGACCTGGCCGAATATCGCCGGCTGGACCGGGCCATGGCCGTGGTGCGCCACGAAATCGACTACCTGGCCGCTGCCTACGAGGACGACGAACTGCAACTGGCCACCTGGATCATCGACTGGGACCAGCGCCTGCGCATGACCCGGCGCTTCCAGCTCAAGCGCCCGCGCGACGGCGTGACCTTGCTGCGCGCCCAGACCACCTTTGCCTGCATCGAGCTGTCCAGCGGCAAGCCCAGGCGCATGCCGGCGGAGTTCCTCGACGGTTACGGCCCGGCGCTGATCGGCGCCTGAAACACCGGCAATTTTTGTTAGACTGCCGGCTTTTTCCGCCGAGACCCCGACATGCAAATTGCCCTGGCCCCCATGGAGGGGCTGGTCGACAACATCCTGCGCGACGTGCTGACCCGCGTGGGCGGTATCGACTGGTGCGTCACCGAGTTCATTCGCGTGTGCGACCGCCTGCTGCCGCCTTCCTCGTTCGACAAGCTGGCACCCGAGTTGCGCAATGGTGCGCGGACTGCCGCAGGGGTGCCCATGCGTGTGCAGCTGTTGGGCTCGGATCCTGTGTGCCTGGCGGAAAACGCCGCGCTGGCCTGCGAGTTGGGCGCGCCGGTGATCGACCTGAACTTTGGTTGCCCGGCCAAGACCGTGAACAAGTCGCGTGGTGGAGCGGTGCTGCTCAAGGAGCCGGAACTGCTGCACGCCATTGTGCGTGAAGTGCGCCGGGCCGTGCCGGCGGATATCCCGGTCACCTCGAAGATGCGCCTGGGTTTTGACAGCCCCGATGGTGCGCTGGAGTGTGCCACGGCGCTGGCCGAAGGCGGTTCGGCGCACCTGGTGGTGCATGCGCGGACCAAGGTCGAGGGCTACAAGCCGCCGGCCCACTGGGAGTGGGTGGCGCGGGTGCAGGATGTGGTCAAGGTGCCCGTGTTCGCCAATGGCGAGATCTGGACCGTGGACGACTGGCGGCGTTGTCGTGAGGTCAGTGGCGCCGAAGACATCATGCTGGGCCGTGGGCTGGTTTCGCGCCCCGACCTGGGGCTGCAGATTGCCGCGGCGCGTGACGGGCGGGAGTACCAGCCGATGAGCTGGGACGACCTGCTGCCGTTGCTGCGCGAGTTCTGGCGCCAGGCCCAGGCCAAGTTGTCGCCGCGCTATGCGCCGGGGCGGATGAAGCAGTGGCTGGCGATGCTGACCCGCAGTTATCCCGAAGCGGTTGTGCTGTTTGCCGAGTTGCGGCGGGAGGATGACTGTGCGCGGATCAGCCGGTTGCTGGGGGTTGAGGCGGTTTCCTTGGAGGCTTGTGTTGCCTGATCCGGCCCTTTCGCGGGCTCGCCCGCTCCCACAGGTTCGGCGCAGGTTTTGGAATGTGTGAGCTCCCTGTGGGAGCGGGTTTACCCGCGAAGAGGCCATCAAGCCCAACGCGGGAATCCAGATTTTTTCTGCTCCCCCCTTGAAAGCATTTCCCTCGGCCATATCTCTTGAGTACGCGATGCCGAAGTCGGGTCGCGTAATGACTTACTTGCTGAATCTCAGGAGTTCATGACCATGACCACCGCTTTCTCTCTCGCTCCACTGTTCCGCCATTCCGTTGGTTTCGACCGTTTCAACGACCTGTTCGAATCCGCGGCACGTAACGAGGCCGGTAGCAGCTACCCGCCCTACAACGTGGAAAAGCATGGCGATGACCACTACCGCATCGTGGTTGCTGCAGCCGGTTTCCAGGAAGAGGACCTCGACCTGCAGGTTGAAAAAGGTGTCCTGACCGTGACCGGTGGCAAGCGCGACAATGGCGCTGCTGAAGTGACCTACCTGCATCAGGGTATCGCGCAGCGCGCCTTCAAGCTGTCGTTCCGCCTGGCCGACCATATCGAAGTCAAGGCCGCCGGCCTGGCCAATGGCCTGCTCAGCATCGACCTGCTGCGCATCGTGCCTGAAGAAGCCAAGGCCAAGCGCATTCCGATCAACGGCGACAAGCCAGCGCTGAACTGATCGTGTAGATGTGAAAAAGGGCACCTCCAGGGGTGCCCTTTTTATTGTGATCGCCTGAAGGCCGGCTTCCTTGTGGGAGCGGCCTTGCGTCGCGAAAGGGCTGCGCAGCAGCCCCGGCAATGCTGCAGGATGGCTGAGATCCTGGGGCCGCTGCGCGACCCTTTCGCGACGCAAGGCCGCTCCCACAGGAATCGCATCCGCATCGGTTTCAGTAATCCGCCGGCGCCTCCAGCAACATCTGCCGGAACTCCGGCAACGGCAGCGGCCGGCTGTGCAAGTACCCCTGGTACAGGTGGCACCCCAGCCGTTCCAGGAACTCCAGCTGTTCGGTCAGCTCCACCCCTTCGGCAATCACCGCCAGGTCCAGGCTGCGGGCCATGGCGACGATGGCGCGGACGATTTCGGCGTCGTTGGGGTCCACCGGTGCATCGCGCACGAAGGTCTGGTCGATCTTCAGCGCATCCACTGGCAGGCGTTTCAGGTAAGTCAGCGAGGAATAACCGGTGCCGAAGTCATCCATGGCAAAGCTCACCCCGTAGCGCTTCAGTTCGCGCATCTTGCTGATGGTGTCTTCCAGGTTCTGGATCACGATGCCTTCGGTAATTTCCAGCTTGAGCATCTGCCGTGGCAGGCGGTAATCGTCCAGGCTGCGCAGCACCCGCCCGACAAAGTCATTCTGGCGGAACTGCCGTGGGCTGATGTTCACGCACAGGCTGAAATCATCGGCGTCGATCAGCCCGTCGCCGAGCATGCGCGCGCAGGCATCGCAAGCTTCGTCGAGGATCCAGCTGCCAACTTCCAGGATCAGGCCGCTTTCTTCCAGCACCTGAATGAATTGCGCGGGCGGCTGCTGACCCAGTTGCGGATGGTGCCAGCGCAGCAGTACCTCGGCGCCGACGATGCGGTTGTCGCGGGCATCCACCTGTGGCTGGAAGTGCAGCGCCAGCTCGCCGCGGGCCAGGGCCAGGCGCAGGTCGTTTTCCATGCGCAGGCGCTCGCTGGCAGCCTTCTGCATTGTGGTATGGAACAGCTGGGTGGTGTTGCGCCCGGAGTCCTTGGCCCGGTACAGGGCGATATCGGCACGCTTGAGCAGGTCGGCCGGGGTGGCGCCGTGGTCAGGGATCAGCGCCACGCCGATGCTGGGTGTCACCTGCAGGCGCTGGCCGTCCAGCGACATCGGCTCGGCCAGCAGTTCGCGCAGGGTGTCGGCCAGCCCGCGGACTTTCTCTTCGACCAGCTCGCGGCTGCCTTCCAGGCCGCTGAGCAATACCACGAACTCGTCGCCACCCAGGCGCGCCACGGTGTCTTCCAGGCGCACGCTGGCTTCCAGCCGCGCGGTGATGATCTTCAGCACCGTGTCGCCCACCGGGTGGCCCAGCGAGTCGTTGATGTGCTTGAAGTGGTCGAGGTCAAGGAACAGCAGGGCGCCGCGCAGGTTGTGGCGCCTGAGCAGGGCGATCTGCTGGCTCAGGCGGTCCATCAGCAGGGCACGGTTGGGCAGGTTGGTCAGCGGGTCGTGGTAGGCCAGGTGGCGAATCTGTGCCTGGGCGTTTTTCAGCTGGCTGACATCGCGGGCGGTTACCAGCAGGCAGTCCACCTCATTGAGGGTGATCGGCTCCACCGACACTTCCACGGTGAGGATGTCGCCGCGCTTGTTGCGCCCGAGCATCTCGCGATGATGCACCCGGCCACGCTCGCGCAACTCGGCCAGCAGGGCGCTGCGCTGCTTGTCGTCGGCCCAGATGCCGATCTCGTACACCGTGCGGCCGACCACGTCGGCGGCGTTGTAGCCGGTCAGGCGGCAGAAACCGTCGTTGATTTCCAGGTAGCGACCGCTGTAGCGTTCGGTGATGGTAATGGCGTCAGGGCTGGAGTGGAAGGCCTTGGCAAACTTCTCCTCGCTGGACTTCAGCGCCGCCTCGGCGCGCTGCTGCTGGGTGATGTCGCGCAGGGTGGTAACACTGCAAGGCTGGTCATCGACGGTGATGAGGCGGCTGGAAATCACGCAGGTCAGCGGTGCGCCATTGCGGTGGTTGACCACCACGGCGACGTTGCTCAGGGCCTGCTCGCGGATTACCCGCTCGATGCGTTGCGCGCGCTCGACTGACTCCGCCCACAGGCCGATTTCCTCGGCAGTGCGGCCGATCACCTGGTCGGTGCCCCAGCCGAAGGTCTGGGTGAACGCCGGGTTGATCTCGATGAACTGGCCAGTGTCCTGGCGAGTGACGCAGATCGGGTCGGGGCTGACCTGGAACAGGCTGGCGAACTTCTCTTCCGAGGCGCTCAGGCGCTGTTCGCGTTCCACCTGGTCGGTGATGTCGAGCAAGGTGCCAGCCATGCGCAGCGGGTTGCCCTGCTCGTCGCGGTACAGCCGGGCGCGGCTTTCGATGTAGCGCGAGATGCCGTTCTCCAGTTGTACCCGGTAGGTGATCTGGTAGTTGCCGGCAGGCCCTTCGCGCAGGCTGCGGTAGGCCTGGCGCATCGAGTTGCGCTCCTGCTCCGGTACCCCTTCGAAAAACGCGTCGAACGATTCGTGAAAGGGAATGGGCGGCAGGCCGTGGAGCTGTGCGGCCCGGGCCGAGCCGTAGAGCATGCCGCTGGGGATATGCCAGTCCCAGGTGCCCAGCTGTGCCGAGTCCAGGGCCAGGTCCAGGCGCTCCTGGCTGTCCTTCAGCGCCTGCTCGGCGCGCTTGCGTTCGGTAGTGTCGACGAAGGTGCTGATCAGATAGGTCACGCCTTCCAGCTCGATGCCCTGGGTGCAGAGGATGCCGTCATGCACCTTGCCGCTGATGGCGCGGAACTGCACCTCGAGAATCAGCGGGCCACTGTTGGCCCGGGTCGATTCCAGCATCTGGTGGCGCTGTTCGGGGTTGACCCACAGGCCCAGTTCCAGGCTGGTCTTGCCGATCACCTGGCTGCCGGGCCAGCCGAACATGTCTTCGAAGTGCTGGTTGACCTCGAAGATCATGCCGTCGTGGCGGCGGGTGAGCAAAATGGCATTGGGGCTGAGGTGGAACAGGGTGGCGAAGCGTTTTTCCGAATTGATCAGCGCCGTTTCCCGCTCGCGTTGGCGGGTGATTTCACGGATCACCCCGATCATCTGCGGCCGGCCGTTCGGGTCGTGGGTCAGGCTGCCGTTGATCTCCAGCCAGTGCAGGCTGCCGTCCGGCCAGCGGATACGGTGGCGCATGGCCTGTTCTACCGGTTCGCCGTTGAACACTGCCTGGAACACCTGGCGTGTACGCGCGCGGTCTTCCTCGGGCAGCAGGTCGAGGTAGTCGACATCGGCGGGGAGCGGGCGCTGCGGGTCGAAGCCGAACAGGGCCTGGGTGCCCCGTGACCAGCTGACCCGGCCGCTTTCGATATCCCATAGCCAGGCCCCCAGCCGTGCGCCGTTGAGCGCGGCCAGCAGTTGCGGGGCGTTCTGCCAGGCCTGCTCGGACTCCTGAGGGTCGGCCGCAGGTATGCGCGGCAGGCGCAAAAAGCGATTCGCTGATTTGGGCATCGGTACCAGACCTTTGGCGTGTGACGCGTCCTTGGAGGTGGCAATACCGGGCTGACGACCGGTCAGGCGGGCCCTGCGTGGCTGTCGAGCAGGGCCATGAATGCCCTGGCCGCGTTCGATAGCGTACGCTCCGTGTGCAAAATGTAGCCTAGCTGGCGTGACAGCTGTATGCCCGGCAAGGCGATGGGTGCAACCTGTTCGTCGAGCATGGTGCGCGGCAGCACGCTCCAGGCCAGGCCGATCGACACCATCATCTTGATGGTTTCCAGATAGTTGGTGCTCATGGCGATGTTCGGCGTCAGGCCCTGGCTTTCGAACAGGCGCTGGACAATATGGTGGGTAAAGGTGTTGCCGCCGGGGAACACGGCCGGGTGGCGGGCGACGTCGGCCAGGCTGACCGTATGGTTGTTGGCCAGCGGGTGCTCGGGGGCGGCGACGAAGTCCAGGGCGTCGTCCCACACCGGCACGGCCTTGACCAGGTGGTGCGGCTCGGGCGCCAGGGTGATAACGGCAATCTCGGCGCGGCCATGGAGGATTTCGTCGTAGGCCTGTTCCGAATCCATGAACTGAATATCCAGCGCCACTGCCGGGTATTCCCGAGTGAAAGCCCGCAATAGCGGGGGAAGGCGGTGCAAGCCGATATGGTGGCTGGTGGCAAGGGTCAGGCGACCACTCACTTCACCGGTCAAATTGGTCAGTGCGCGCCGGGTATCATCGAGGACGTTGAGGATCTGATAGGCACGGGGCAGCAAGGCGCGGCCGGCCTCGGTCAGGGTCACCTCGCGGCCCAGCCGGTCGAACAGGCGTACATCCAGTTGCTGTTCCAGCCCGGCGATGCGTTTGCTGACGGCCGGTTGGGTCAGGAACAGGCGGTCGGCTGCCCCGGAAAAGCTACCGGTTTCGGCAATCGCGATGAAGGCGCTAAGGTTCGCCAGATCCATAGGGTTGTATTCCTGTTGGTTATCCAAAGCATAAAAATTATGAATTTGAGTTATTCAATTTAACCCCCTAGCATCGACCGCACAAGCCAAGGGGTCTTTGGCATAGAAAGACGCTGATGAGGAACAGTCTGATGGCTGGCAAAACGCTCTACGACAAACTCTGGGAAGCCCATGAGGTCAAGCGCCGCGATGACGGCTCGTCCTTGATCTACATCGACCGTCACATCATCCACGAAGTGACGTCGCCCCAGGCCTTCGAAGGCCTGCGCCTGGCCAACCGCAAACCCTGGCGCATCGACACCAACATCGCCACGCCGGACCACAACGTGCCGACCACGCCAGAGCGCAAGGGCGGTATCGAGGCCATCGTCGACCAGGTGTCGCGCCTGCAGGTGCAGACCCTCGACGAGAACTGTGACGAATACGGCATCGTCGAATTCAAGATGAATGACGAGCGTCAAGGCATCGTCCACGTCATCAGCCCGGAGCAGGGTGCCACCTTGCCTGGCATGACCGTGGTCTGCGGTGACTCGCACACCTCCACCCACGGCGCCTTCGGTGCCCTGGCCCACGGCATCGGCACCTCCGAGGTAGAGCACGTGCTCGCTACCCAGTGCCTGGTCGCCAAGAAGATGAAGAACATGCTGGTGCGCGTGGAAGGCCAGTTGCCTGCCGGCGTTACCGCCAAGGACATCGTCCTGGCCGTGATCGGCAAGATCGGTACTGCCGGTGGTAACGGCCACGCCATGGAATTTGCTGGCAGCGCCATCCGCGAATTGTCGATGGAAGGCCGCATGACCATCTGCAACATGTCCATCGAAGCCGGTGCCCGCGTAGGCCTTGTAGCGGTGGACGACACCACCGTTGCCTATGTCGAAGGCCGCCCGTACGCGCCGAAGGGCGAGCAGTGGAAGCAGGCGGTCGAAGCCTGGAAAGGCCTGGTTTCCGACGCTGATGCGGTGTTCGACACCGTGGTCGAGCTCGACGCTGCGCAAATCAAGCCGCAGGTCAGCTGGGGCACCTCGCCGGAGATGGTCCTCGCCGTCGACCAGCGCGTGCCGGACCCGGCTGCCGAGCCTGACCTGATCAAGCGTGGTTCGATCGAGCGTGCTCTCAAGTACATGGGCCTCGCCGCCAACCAGGCGATTACCGATATCAAGCTCGACCGCGTATTCATCGGTTCGTGCACCAACTCGCGCATCGAAGACCTGCGCGCCGCTGCCGAAATCGCCAAGGGCCGCAAGGTCGCTGCCAACGTCAAGCAGGCGCTGGTGGTACCGGGCTCGGGCCTGGTCAAGGCCCAGGCCGAGCGTGAAGGCCTGGACAAGATCTTCCTCGAAGCTGGTTTCGAATGGCGTGAACCAGGCTGCTCGATGTGCCTGGCGATGAACCCGGACCGCCTGGAGAGCGGCGAGCACTGCGCGTCCACCTCCAACCGCAACTTCGAAGGCCGTCAGGGTGCCGGTGGCCGTACCCACCTGGTCAGCCCGGCCATGGCCGCCGCCGCCGCGGTGACCGGCCACTTCATCGATGTCCGCGAGTTGATCCAAGGGAGCGCAGCATGAAAGCCTTTACCCAGCACACTGGCCTCGTCGCGCCGTTGGACCGTGCCAACGTCGACACCGACCAGATCATCCCCAAGCAGTTCCTCAAGTCGATCAAGCGCACCGGCTTCGGCCCCAACCTGTTCGACGAGTGGCGTTACCTGGATGTGGGCCAGCCTTACCAGGACAACAGCAAGCGCCCGTTGAACAAGGAGTTCGTGCTCAACCACGAACGCTACCAAGGTGCCAGCGTGTTGCTGGCGCGGGAGAACTTCGGTTGCGGCTCCAGCCGTGAGCACGCCCCATGGGCGCTGGACGAGTACGGCTTCCGCAGCGTGATCGCGCCGAGCTTTGCCGACATCTTCTTCAACAACAGCTTCAAGAACGGCTTGCTGCCGATCATCCTCAGCGACGAGGAAGTCGACGAGCTGTTCAAGCAGGTCGAAGCCATTCCGGGCTATCAGCTGACCATCGACCTGCAGGCGCAGGCGGTGACCCGTCCGGATGGCAAGGTGCTGCACTTCGAGATCGATGCGTTCCGCAAGCACTGCCTGCTCAACGGCCTGGACGACATCGGCCTGACCCTGCAGGACAGCGATGCGATCAAGGCCTTCGAAGGCAAGCACCGCGCCGGGCAGCCTTGGCTGTTCCGTGATGCCTGAATGATTTAGTTGGGTTTGCTGGCCTCATCGCCGGCAAGCCAGCTCCCACAGGAACTCCACAGGTCTGAAGACTGTGGGTTCTCTGTGGGAGCTGGCTTGCCGGCGATAGGGCCAGTAGAGACAACCCGAAACCAGAAGGATCGATACATGACCAGCACCCAGCACACCGATGTGGTCCAACGCCAGTTCGGCGAACAGGCCAGCGCCTACCTCAGCAGCGCCGTGCACGCCCAGGGCAGTGAATTCGCCCTGCTGCAGGCCGCGCTGGCGGGGCAGGGCCATGCCCGCGTGCTGGACCTGGGCTGCGGCGCCGGTCATGTCAGCTTCCACGTCGCTCCGTTGGCCGCCGAAGTGGTCGCCTACGACCTCTCGCAGGCCATGCTCGACGTGGTCGCCAGTGCCGCCGCCGAGCGCGGCCTGGCCAATATCACCACCGAGCGCGGTGCGGCCGAACGCCTGCCGTTCGCCGACGCTTCGTTCGACTTCGTCTTCAGCCGCTACTCGGCCCACCACTGGAGCGACCTGGGTCTGGCCCTGCGCGAAGTGCGCCGGGTGCTCAAGCCGGGTGGCGTGGCGGCGTTCATCGATGTGATGTCGCCGGGCAGCCCGCTGCTCGACACCTACCTGCAAACGGTCGAAGTACTGCGCGACACCAGCCACGTGCGCGATTATTCCGCCGCCGAATGGCAGCGCCAGGTCAGCGAGGCTGGCCTGCATGTACGCAGCCACACCCGCCAGCCGCTGCGCCTGGAGTTTTCCAGCTGGGTCGAGCGCATGCGCACCCCCGAGCCAATGCGCGTGGCAATTCGCCAATTGCAGCAAGCCATGGGTGAAGAAGTGCGGCAGTATTACCAGATTGAGGCCGATGGTTCGTTCAGCACCGATGTGCTGGTGTTGTGGGCCGAGCGTTAAGAACTTTTCGGTGGGGCCCGCTTGGCCGCACCGCGTGATTGGATAGAGGAAAGCATGAGCAAGCAGATTCTGATTCTCCCAGGTGACGGTATCGGCCCGGAAATCATGGCCGAGGCGGTCAAGGTGCTGGAGCTGGCCAACGACAAGTTCCAGCTCGGCTTCAGCCTGGAGCACGACGTGATCGGTGGTGCCGCCATCGACAAGCACGGCGTACCGCTGGCCGACGAGACCCTGGAGCGTGCGCGCAAGGCCGATGCCGTGCTGCTGGGCGCCGTGGGCGGGCCGAAGTGGGACAAGATCGAGCGTGACATCCGCCCCGAGCGCGGCCTGCTGAAAATCCGTTCGCAACTGGGCCTGTTCGCCAACCTGCGCCCGGCCATCCTCTACCCGCAACTGGCCGATGCCTCGTCGCTCAAGCCAGAGATCGTTTCCGGCCTGGACATCCTCATCGTCCGTGAGCTGACCGGCGGTATCTACTTCGGTGCCCCGCGTGGCCAGCGCGAGCTGGAAAACGGCGAGCGCCAGGCCTACGACACCCTGCCGTACAGCGAAAGCGAAGTGCGCCGCATTGCCCGTGTCGGCTTCGACATGGCCCGCGTGCGTGGCAAGAAGCTGTGCTCGGTGGACAAGGCCAACGTCCTGGCTTCCAGCCAGCTGTGGCGTGAAGTGGTCGAGGACGTGGCCAAGGACTACCCGGATGTGGAACTGAGCCACATGTACGTCGACAACGCCGCCATGCAGTTGGTGCGCGCGCCCAAGCAGTTCGATGTGATGGTGACCGACAACATGTTCGGTGACATTCTGTCGGATGAGGCTTCCATGCTGACCGGTTCCATCGGCATGCTGCCTTCGGCGTCGCTGGATGCCGACAACAAGGGCATGTACGAACCGTGCCACGGCTCGGCGCCGGACATCGCAGGCCTTGGCATCGCCAACCCGCTGGCGACCATCCTGTCGGTGTCGATGATGCTGCGTTACAGCTTCAATCAGTCGGCTGCCGCCGAGGCGATCGAGAAGGCCGTGAGCCTGGTCCTGGACCAGGGCCTGCGCACCGGCGACATCTTCTCGGAAGGCTGCCGCAAAGTTGGTACGCAGGAAATGGGCGACGCAGTAGTCGCAGCGCTGCGGAATCTGTAATCTCTCTGGCCCGCCACCCAAAATTCCCGGTGGCGGCCCACTTTTAGCAAAGGTGTAGTTGCGATGAAACGTGTAGGTCTGATCGGTTGGCGCGGTATGGTCGGTTCCGTGCTCATGCAGCGGATGCTGGAGGAGCAGGATTTCGACCTCATCGAGCCGGTGTTCTTCACCACCTCCAATGTTGGCGGCCAGGGCCCGAACGTGGGCAAGGATACAGCTCCGCTCAAGGACGCTTATTCGATTGAAGAACTCAAGACCCTCGACGTGATCCTGACCTGCCAGGGTGGCGACTACACCAACGAGGTCTTCCCCAAGCTGCGTGAAGCCGGCTGGCAGGGTTACTGGATCGACGCCGCCTCGTCCCTGCGCATGCAGGATGACGCGGTGATCATCCTCGACCCGGTCAACCGCAAGGTCATCGACCAGCAGCTGGACGCGGGCACCAAGAACTACATCGGCGGCAACTGCACCGTCAGCCTGATGCTGATGGGCCTGGGTGGCCTGTTCGAAGCCGGCCTGGTCGAGTGGATGAGCGCCATGACCTACCAGGCGGCCTCGGGTGCCGGCGCGCAGAACATGCGCGAGTTGATCAAGCAGATGGGTGCTACCCATGCTGCCGTTGCCGATGACCTGGCCAACCCGGCCAGCGCCATCCTCGACATCGACCGCAAGGTTGCCGAGACCATGCGCAGCGAAGCCTTCCCGACCGAGAACTTCGGCGTGCCGCTGGCTGGCAGCCTGATCCCGTGGATCGACAAGGAACTGCCGAACGGCCAGAGCCGTGAAGAGTGGAAGGCCCAGGCCGAGACCAACAAGATCCTCGGCCGCTTCAAGAGCCCGATCCCGGTCGACGGCATCTGCGTGCGCATCGGCGCCATGCGTTGCCACAGCCAGGCGCTGACCATCAAGCTGAACAAGGACGTGCCGCTGGCCGACATCGAAGGCATGATCAGCCAGCACAACCCTTGGGTGAAGCTGGTGCCTAACCAGCGTGAAATCAGCATGCAGGAACTGAGCCCGACCAAGGTTACCGGCACCCTGAACATCCCGGTTGGCCGCCTGCGCAAGCTGAACATGGGTTCCCAGTACCTGGGCGCGTTCACCGTAGGTGACCAGCTGCTGTGGGGCGCGGCCGAGCCGCTGCGTCGCATGCTGCGGATTCTGCTGGAGCGTTGATCGTTCCGGTTTGACCGAAAACCCGCGCTGGTGACAGCGCGGTTTTTTTATTTCCGATCCATCCCGGCCGGCCGGCCCGGCTCTTCTCTGCTTTGCTTTTGCTTTTGCTTTTGCTTCTAGGCGCGCGATAGTTCAGGCGCCGCCGATTGCGACTTCAGGAGGCCGAGCGAAGGGACTGCGGAGGGAGGTGACGGGCATGGATGCCCGTCAAGCGCTGAGGCCCCATGGATGGGGCCTG
>NZ_NEJM01000007.1:0-285373 GCF_002113725.1 Pseudomonas sp. B23(2017)
TGACAGCTTGTGCTCCCACTCGTGCTCATGGCACCTGCGGCATTCAGCTTGTCATTCACCGCTCTCACTCCAGATTTTAATCCCTCATCAAGACACAAGCGGCCTTGTGTCGCGAAAGGGCTGCACAGCAGCCCCCTCTGCTCATGCATTGCTGCTGATATCCTGGGGCCGCCATGCGGCCCTTTCGCGACACAAGGCCGCTCCCACACAGTTCGGCTTCCACCTGACGAGCGGCGTCAGTCATGCCCTTGTGCATTCTCCCTTTCTGTACAAAAAATGAGCTCTCATGCGTGGTTCCCATCGCGAGGTGCTCTCATGAACCTGCATCAGCTCAACACCGAGGCCAGGGCTGGCCATGTGGACGAACTGAACCTGATCGCCATCGAAGGCGGTGACTACCTGCTCGAGGCCCGGATCAAAGGCCACCCCCACCCCCTGTCCGATGCCCGTGGTGAACGCTTGCGCGTACATTCGGTGGAGGACGCGCGCAAGTTGCTGCAAACCATCCCCATGGTCTCGATGAACCTGGTGCACTGGTCGGTGCAGGACGAAATGTGCGGTATGGGCACGCACCCGGAAGAAGACTTGAAGGTGCCGATTTCCCAGCGCTCGGCCTGGTAGCTGCTCGCAGCGCCCCAGTGTGCTAGGCTGCTCGCCCTTTTCATCAAGGGCGCGGCTTCACTGCGCCCTGCAGTGGAGCACGACAATGTCCGAACTCAACCTGTCCACCGACGAAACTCGCGTCAGCTACGGCATCGGCCGTCAGCTGGGCGGCCAGCTGCGCGATAACCCGCCACCAGGCGTCAGCCTGGAAGCCATCCTGGCCGGCCTGACCGACGCCTTCAACGGCGCCGACAGCCGTGTCAGCGAAGCCGACCTGTCGGCCAGCTTCAAGGTCATCCGCGACGTGATGCAAGCCGAAGCAGCCGCCAAGGCTGAAGCCGCTGCTGCTGCTGGCAAGGCATTCCTGGTCGAGAACGCCAAGCGTGACGGCATCACCACCCTGGCTTCGGGCCTGCAGTTCGAAGTACTGACCGCAGGCGAAGGCGCCAAGCCGACCCGCGAAGACAACGTGCGCACCCACTACCACGGCACCCTGATCGACGGCACTGTGTTCGACAGCTCCTACGACCGTGGTCAGCCGGCTGAATTCCCGGTAGGTGGTGTGATCGCTGGCTGGACCGAAGCCCTGCAGCTGATGAACGCTGGCAGCAAATGGCGCCTGTACGTGCCGAGCGAGCTGGCCTACGGCGCCCAAGGCGTTGGCAGCATCCCGCCGCACAGCGTGCTGGTGTTCGACGTCGAGCTGCTCGACGTTCTGTAATGCCGCTGGGGCCGCTTTGCGGCCCATTCGCGGGCAAGCCCGCTCCCACAGGTACAGCGCAGGATTCAAATGCTGTGGAGTCCCTGTGGGAGCGGGTTCACCCGCGAAGAGGCCGGCCCTGTCAGCCTCAATTCCAGTCTGTCCCCCCGGGGCGCAACGCCCGCGCATAGCAGAACAGAAACAGATTCCGCACCAGCTCCTTGAGCACCACCGGTTCACTCGAGTTCAGCCCGCTCATGTCCAGGTCGCCCTGGTCACGCAGCTCGTCGAGCGCTTCTTCTTCGAGCACCGCGCACACTTCGCCGGTTTCCCGATGAAGAATGCGCAGGTAGGGGTGAGGGCGGTCCAGCCAGGCGTCGATCAGATAAGTCATGGCTATTCTCCTTGGATAGCAGTCCCAATGAGAATAATTCTTATTATCTGAATAGCAAGCGCCAATTGGCGGTTTTTTGGAAAATCAGACCTTGCGTACGAACTCGGACTTCAGCTTCATGGCGCCGATGCCGTCGATCTTGCAGTCGATGTCGTGATCGCCATCGCACAGGCGGATGTTCTTGACCTTGGTGCCAACCTTGACCACCAAGGACGAGCCCTTGACCTTGAGGTCCTTGATCACGGTGACGGTATCGCCATCCTGCAGGATGTTGCCGACCGAGTCCTTCTTCACCACCTCGTCGCTGGCCGCTTCGGCGTCGCCGCTGGCCGACCACTCGTGGGCGCATTCAGGGCAGATCAGCTGAGTGCCATCCTCATAGGTGTATTCAGAGTTGCATTTCGGGCAGGGTGGCAGAGTGCTCACTTCGGTTCCTCAAACAAACAGACGGGCGGTTAAAAACCCGAATTGTATAAGGTATTTTTTCAGAAGTGATTATGTCCGGACAAAAGCATTCGCGGGCTTGCCCGCTCGCACAGGATCTGCGCTAGCTTTGAGGCTTGCGCAGATCCTGTGCGAGCGGGCAAGCCCGCGAATGGATTTGATGCGATCTGTCAGTGAGTACGCGCGACCGCAAACTCGCTCAGCTCGACCAGCGCGTCACGATATTCGCTGGCCGGCAGCACTTCCAGGCACTGGATCGCACGCTTCACATAGTCACGCGCCAGCTCCGCCGTGTACTTCAGCGCACCCGACTCCTCGACCGCCACGCGAATCTGCTCCAGGTCTTCCAGGCCACCCTTCTGGATCGCCTGGCGCACCAGCGCAGCCTGTTCGGCGGTGCCTTCGCGCATGGTGTAGATCAGCGGCAGGGTAGGCTTGCCTTCGGCCAGGTCGTCACCGACGTTCTTGCCCAGGGTCTGCGAGTCGCCCTTGTAGTCCAGCAGGTCGTCGACCAGCTGGAACGCCACGCCCAGGTGGTCACCGAAGGTACGCAGGGCCTCGCGCTGTTCGTCGGTGGCTTCTGCCAGCGCGGCGGCGCTGTGGGTCGAAGCTTCGAACAGCATCGCGGTCTTGCCGCGGATGACCTCCATGTAGACTTCCTCGGTGGTGCTGGCGTCGCGTACCCGCGACAGCTGCAGCACTTCACCCTCGGCAATCACGCGGGTGGCCTTGGACAGGATCTGCATGACCGGCATCGAGCCCAGTTCGACCATCATTTCGAACGAGCGCGAATAGAGGAAGTCGCCCACCAGCACGCTCGGCGCGTTGCCCCACAGGGCATTGGCGGTGGAGCGGCCACGGCGCATGCCGGACATGTCGACCACGTCGTCGTGCAGCAGGGTAGCGGTGTGCAGGAATTCGATGGTGGCAGCCAGCAGGCGCAGGTCGTCGCCTTCGCGGCCCAGGGCCTTGCCACACAGCAGCACCAGCAGGGGGCGCAGGCGCTTGCCACCGGCGGACGTGATATAGTCGCCGATCTTCGATACCAGCGGCACGCGCGAGGTCAGCTGCTTCTTGATGATCTCGTCGACGGCGCTGAAATCATCAGCCACCGCGCGGTAGAAGGATTGGGGTTGCATCGGCTGCTCCAGTGAGGTTGCGCGGCATGCTAGGTCGCGGGTCCCGGTGTGTCAAGGCGCGGTGCCAGCGCCCCGGGGGCGGTACTTGCAAGCAAAACCGCGGTTGCGTACAATCGCGCACCCTAACTTCCTGGGCAGCACCTGCCTTACGCAATTGCGCCGGGCCGTTCCAGCCCTGTGCAGCCATGCCAGCCAATACTCATCATATAAAGCGCTGGGTGAGCAGGATTATCGGAGAAATACCATGTCTTACGCAGTAATCGTTACCGGCGGCAAGCAGTACAAAGTCGCTGAAGGTGAATTCCTCAAGATCGAAAAACTGGAAGTCGCCACTGGCGAATCCGTGACCTTCGATCGCGTCCTGCTGGTCGCCAACGGTGAAGAAGTCACCATCGGTGCTCCAGTTGTTGCTGGCGCCAAAGTAGTGGCCGAAGTCGTTTCGCAAGGCCGCCACGACAAGGTTCGCATCATCAAGTTCCGTCGTCGTAAGCACCACATGAAGCGTATGGGCCACCGCCAGTGGTTCACCGAGATCAAAATCACCGGTATCCAGGCTTAATCCCCTAGATCCCCTGAATTTATTTGGAGAATTGAACCATGGCTCACAAGAAGGCTGGTGGTAGTACTCGTAACGGTCGCGACTCAGAATCGAAACGCCTTGGCGTGAAGATGTATGGCGGCCAGGTTATCAAGCCAGGCAACATCATCGTCCGTCAGCGCGGCACCGAATTCCACGCTGGCTACGGCGTTGGCATGGGCAAGGATCACACCTTGTTCGCCAAGATCGAAGGCGTGATCAAGTTCGAGAAAAAAGGCGAGTTCATGCGCCGTTACGTGAGCATCGTCGCCGCTTAATCGCGACGTCGCTCCAGAAGCCCCGTCATGCGACGGGGCTTTTTCGTTTGTGGTGAGCCTCTTGCAAAGCTGTTTGTATGGGCTGCCGGCGTGGGTTTCTACGGTCGTACGGGGCCGCCGCGCTCATTTTTGCAAGAGCCTCAGGTTTTTCAGGTATTCAACTCGCCAGCAGGCGAGAGGCGGTTTTGAATGAAGTTTGTTGACGAAGTATCCATTCGGGTCAAGGCCGGTGACGGTGGCAACGGTTGCATGAGCTTCCGTCGCGAGAAGTTCATCGAGAACGGTGGCCCCAACGGTGGTGACGGTGGTGACGGTGGTTCGGTGTACATGATCGCCGACGAAAACCTCAACACCCTGGTCGACTATCGCTACACCCGTCACCACGAAGCCCAGCGTGGCGCCAACGGCGGCAGCACCGACTGCACCGGCAAGAAAGGCGACGACCTGTTCCTGCGTGTGCCGGTCGGCACCACCGTGATCGACGCCTCCACCCAGGAAGTGATCGGTGACCTGGTCACCCCGGGCCAGAAGCTGATGGTCGCCCAGGGCGGCTGGCACGGCCTGGGCAACACCCGCTTCAAGTCCAGCACCAACCGTGCACCGCGCCAGACCACCCCGGGCAAGCCAGGTGACCAGCGTGACCTGAAGATGGAAATGAAAGTGCTGGCCGACGTCGGCCTGCTGGGCCTGCCGAACGCCGGCAAGAGCACCTTCATTCGCTCGGTTTCGGCCGCCAAGCCGAAAGTGGCCGACTACCCGTTCACCACCCTGGTGCCGAACCTGGGCGTGGTCAGCGTCGACCGCTGGAAGAGCTTCGTCATCGCCGACATCCCCGGCCTGATCGAAGGTGCTTCCGAAGGCGCCGGCCTGGGTATCCGCTTCCTCAAGCACCTGGCGCGTACCCGCGTGCTGCTGCACCTGGTGGACATGGCGCCGCTGGACGAAAGCAGCCCGGCCGATGCCGCCGAGGTCATCGTCAACGAGCTGACCCGCTTCAGCCCGTCGCTGGCAGAGCGTGAGCGCTGGCTGGTGCTGAACAAGGCCGACATGGTCATGGAAGACGAGCGCGACGAGCGGGTCAAGGAAGTGGTCGAGCGCCTGCAGTGGGAAGGCCCGGTCTACGTGATTTCGGCCATCTCCAAGCAGGGCACCGAAAAGCTCAGCCACGACCTGATGCGCTACCTCGAAGACCGCGCCGACCGCCTGGCCAACGACCCGGCCTACGCCGAAGAGCTGGCCGACCTCGACCAGCGTATCGAAGACGAAGCCCGTGCCCAGCTGCAGGCCCTGGACGACGCCCGTACCCTGCGCCGTACCGGCGTCAAGAGTGTGCACGACATCGGCGACGATGACGGTTGGGACGATGATTTCGAGGACGACGAAGACGGCCCGGAAATCATTTACGTGCGCGACTGACCGGTTGCAGTACACTAAACGCCGCTCTTTGGAGCGGCGTTTTTGTATCCACGGTATCTACAGATTCGACATAGGTTGGAAGAAGATGCGAAGCAAGGTGACGGGCGCCAAGCGCTGGGTCGTGAAGATTGGCAGTGCTCTGCTGACCGCCGATGGCAAAGGCCTCGACCGCGGTGCCATGGCCGTTTGGGTCGAGCAGATGGTCGCGCTGCGTGAGGCAGGCGTGGAGTTGGTACTGGTCTCCTCCGGGGCCGTGGCTGCCGGCATGAGCCAGCTGGGCTGGACGTCGCGACCGAGTGCGATGAACGAGCTGCAGGCGGCTGCCTCGATCGGCCAGATGCGCCTGGTGCAGGCCTGGGAGTCGAGCTTCGGCGAGCACGGCAAGCACACCGCGCAGATCCTGCTGACCCATGACGACCTGTCCGACCGCAAGCGCTACCTGAACGCCCGCAGCACCCTGCGCACGCTGGTCGACCTGGGCGTGGTGCCGGTGATCAACGAAAACGATACCGTGGTTACCGACGAGATCCGCTTCGGTGACAACGACACCCTGGCGGCGCTGGTGGCCAACCTGGTCGAGGCTGACCTGCTGGTGATCCTCACCGACCGCGATGGCATGTTCGACGCCGACCCGCGCAACAACCCCGACGCCCAGCTGATCTACGAGGCCCGCGCCGACGACCCGGCACTGGACGCCGTGGCCGGCGGTACCGGTGGCGCCCTGGGCCGTGGCGGCATGCAGACCAAGCTGCGCGCCGCGCGCCTGGCAGCCCGTTCCGGTGCCCATACCATCATCATCGGTGGCCGCATCGAGCGCGTGCTGGATCGCCTCAAGGCTGGCGAGCGTCTGGGTACCTTGCTGTCGCCCGAGCGCGGCATGCTTGCCGCGCGCAAGCAGTGGCTGGCCGGCCACCTGCAGACCCGTGGCACCCTGGTGCTGGATGCCGGTGCCGTGCAGGCGCTGCGCCAGGCCAACAAGAGCCTGCTGCCGGTTGGCGTGAAAACCGTGCAGGGCAGCTTCCGCCGTGGCGAGATGGTGGTGTGCGTCGGCCCGGACGGCCATGAAGTGGCGCGCGGCCTGGCCAACTACAGCGCCCTGGAGGCGCAGAAGATCATTGGTCAGCCGTCGGATGCCATCGAAAGCATCCTGGGCTATATCGCGGAGCCTGAGCTGGTGCACCGCGACAACCTGGTTCTGGTCTGAGGGCGCGCACGTGCTGAAAAGGATGATTGCCGTGGCTGCACTGGCGTTGCCGATGCTGGCCGGGGCCGAGGAAATCGGCCAGGTGTCCACCGTGTTCAAGTTCCTCGGGCCGAATGATCGTATTGTGGTCGAGGCGTTCGACGACCCCAAGGTCGAGGGCGTGACCTGCTACCTGTCGCGGGCCAAGACTGGCGGCGTGAAGGGTGGGTTGGGGTTGGCGGAGGACCGGGCGGAGGCATCGATTGCCTGTCGTCAGGTCGGGCCGATCAACTTCAAGGGTGAGCTGAAGGATGGCGAGGAAGTGTTCAAGGAACGCACCTCGCTGGTGTTCAAGACCATGCAGGTGGTGCGCTTTCTCGACAAGAAACGCAATACGCTGGTGTACCTGGTGTACAGCGACCGCATGATCGAAGGCAGCCCGCAGAATGCGGTGACCGCGATTCCGATTCTGCCTTGGGCTCATTGATAGCCTGGTAGATCCTGGGAGGCCTTCGGCCTCCATCGCGACACAAGGCCGCTCCTACAGGGGTACGCGAATCCCTGTAGGAGCGGCCTTGTGTCGCGATAGGGCCGCAAAGCGGCCCCACTACTCCAATATCAGGCCAATTCCTCGGCCTGATGATCCTCACGCACAACCGCCTTCACCTCATCCCGACGGCTGATGAACTTCCAGTCCGCCTCGTCGATGTAGATGCCATTCGGCCCGCTACCACCTTCCAGGTCGATCGCCACGCGTGCAGACACCTGCGGCTTCACGCTCGCCAGGATCGGTACGAAGCCCAGTTGCAGGCTGGTTTCCAGCAGCGCAGCCTGGTTGCGTTCGTCGATGTCCGCCGCTTCGTCCAGGTAGTACGGCAGGCGGATGCGCCCGGCCAGGTCGCGGTCCATCAGGTGCAGCAACAGGTACATGTTGGTCAGCGCCTTGATGGTCATGGTGGTGCCGTTGGATGCCGCGCCGTCGATGTCGGCATGGATCACCGGCTGGCCGTTGACCTTGGTGATCTCGAACGCCAGCTCGAACAGGTCCTTCAGGCCCAGCTGGTTGTGGTTGGCTGCCACCAACCGTGCCAGGTATTCCTTGGCCTCTTCGTTCTTGTTGTCCTGCTCGGCGCTCTGGGTCAGGTCGAATACCGACAGGGTTTCGCCTTCTTCGTACTGACCGGCGCTGTGGATGATCTGGTCGATGTGCTTGAGCGCTTCCTTGTTCGGCGCCAGCACCACGCGGAAGCTCTCCAGGTTGGATACCTGGCGCTTGTTGATCTCGCGGTTGAACAGGGCCAGCTGGTGCTCGAGGCTGTCGTAGTCGCTGCGGATGTTGCGCAGGGTCCGGGCGATGTCGGTGACCGCGGCGCGGCGGGCCTTGGCCAAGGTCAGGGCTTCGTCGGTGCGGTGCGCGTAGGCATTCACCAGCAGCTGCAGGCGGCGCTCCATGTCGTCTTCGCTGTCGAACTTGGCCACGCCTTTCAGGCGCACCTGGGCGTACAGCGCCTCGATCTGGTTGTCCACCCGCTGCAGGCTCTGCCAGCTGTCCTGGTAGTCGTTGAGCAGTGGCAGCAGGTTGTCCATCGAGTCGTCGATGGCTTCCATGTACGGCGTGCCGTAGGGCAGGTCGGCCGGCAGCAGCTGGCGACGGCGCAGGGCGTCTTCCAGGGTGCGCTGCTTGGCCTCGAGGTCGCCGATCTGCCGGCCGACCAGTTGCAGCTTGGCCGACAGCTGCTGGACGCGTTCGGTGAAGGCGTCGCTGGAGCGCTTGAGTTCGTCCTGGGCGGCTTCGAGCTGCGACAGCTGCTCCAGCTTCTCGGGCTCTTCGGCGGCCAGGGTTTCGCTGCGGCGGAAGTCTTCCAGCGCTTTCTGCGCGTCCAGTACTTCCTGGTACAGGGCCTCGGTCTGCGCCTTGGAGGCGGAGCGGTCGGCGGCCACGGCCTGTTGGGTCTTGAGCTGCTTCAGCTCTTTTTCCAGGCGCTCTTTCTGGTCACGCAGGGCCGCACGGTCGGCCAGGGCCTGCAGCGCCGGTGGGTCGATGTGCGACAGGTCGATGGACAGGCCCGGGGCTTCGAAGCGTTCGCCCTTGAAGCTGTCGAGTACCGCTTCCAGCGATTTTACCCACAGGTCGCTGTCGTCCAGTTCGATACCGCGGTCACCCAGCGGCAGGCTGAACAGCGCGCCATTGAACAGGCGCATCAGGCGGTCGACGTCCTGCTGCGAGAACTCTTCGCGCAGGCGGGCGTAGCTGTTGTTGTCGGCGTGGTCGAGCTGCTGCTTGACCTGCTTCAGGCGCTTTTCCAGGTCGCGGACGCGTTCGTCCAGGTCTTCGGCGCTGAACTGCCGCGACTGGGCCAGGGCGCCGGCCAGTTCGTCGTGGGCGTCCTTGGCCGCCAGCAGTTGCTGCTCCAGCACCTTGACGTCATCGACCAGGGCGAAGCGGTGCTTGAGCACCGACAGCTCGCCCAGCCAGCGCTGGATACCGGTGATTTCACGCTCCAGGCGCATCAGCTCCTGAGTACCGCCACGCTGGTCGTTCTGCAGGCGGTCCTGCTCGCCACGGTAGTGCTCGGCCTGGATCACCAGCTCTTCCTTGCGCGCCATGGCGTATTCCTGCCAGGTGCCCAGCAGGGTGTCGAGCACTGGCGAAATGCGGTGCAGCTTGCCGCGCAGGATGTCGCGCTGGGCCACGCCACCGGCCAGGGCCTCGACCAGCGGGCCGGCGGCGACCAGGGCGTTGTAGTCCTGTTCCATGCGGCGCACGTCGCGGAAGGCTTCCTCGCACGCGGCGATATAGTCGACGCTACCGGAGCGCAGGCTGTGCTCGAAAGCGTCGAGGAACAGCTGCTTGAGCTTGGCGGCGGTGATTTCGCGCATGTGCAGCAGGTTGATGAACAGCGCGCGGAAGGTTTTCAGGCTTTGCTCGCTGGTCGAGCGCAGCGGGATCATGGTCAGGTCCAGCGGCACCGAGGTGTGGCCACCCACCAGCAGACGACGCAGTTCGTCCGGCTTCAGCTCGTAGGCCTTGATCCCCAGGCGCTCGAGGTTGGTGAACAGCTCTTTCTGGCGCAGGCAGGTGTCGTTCTTCTGGTAGTGGGCCAGGTCCAGTTCGCCCTTGTAGGCAAAGAACTGGTGGCCGAAACCGCCGCCCGGGCCGCGGCCGACAACGCCGATGACGTGCGGGCCGTGGGGCAGGCTCAGTTCGCAGAGAATGTACGAGGTGTCGCTGGCGAAGTAGAAGCGGCGCGACTGCTCGAGGCTGTACTTGCCGAAGCTCATGTCCGACATGCGCGCCAGGATCGGGAACTGCAGGGCGTTGATCGACGCCGATTTACCCAGGTTGTTGGCACCGTATACCGACAGTGGGTGCTCCAGCGGGAACAGGCCAAGGCTGTAGCCGGCGGTGTTGAGCAGTGCGAAGCGGCGGATGCCGTAGCGTTCCTGGCTCATGCGTCAATCTCCTGTTGCTCTTCGCGGATCGCCCGGGCCAGGGCTTCCTCTTCGCTTTCCTCGCCCTCGAAGGGGGTGAGGTCGAGCGGGTCGTCGGTGCGGTTGAGTTCTTCGGGGCTTTCTTCCTCGACCAGTACCGGGGTCGGCAGCGGCAGGTCGCTGTGCAGGGTGGCCGCCAGGTCGCGGTCCTGCTGCACGGCCAGGCACACGTCGAGGAAGCGATGCATCGGCGGCAGGAAGCGGTAGATGCCGCCTTCCTCGAAGGCGAAGCCGAGCTGGGTCATGCGGCGCAGGATTTTTTCTTCCAGCTCGTCCACGGTCTGCACTTCGGCCTGCAGGAACAGGTCGCGGTACTTGTCCAGCAGCGAGGGCAGTTCGTCACGGCCGATGCTGCCGCCATCGAGCACGGCCATCGGGTCGCGGCCCTGGTCGGCCAGGTGTTCGACCAGGATGAAGGTGAACAGCGACAGGCGCTGCGCGGTCTTGTTGACCTGCGCGGCGGTCATGTCCGGCACGAAGTAGTAGAAGCCACGGGTGTCGCACACCAGTTCGAAGCCCAGGGCCTTGAACAGGGTGCGGTACTGGTCCTGGAAGTTCGACAGCTGGGCGTACAGCTCGGGGTCGCGGCGGCTGACGTGGAAGCCTTTGAACAGCTCGCGGAAGATCGGCGCGAGCTGGGACAGTTCGGAAAGATCAAGATGCATGGGCTGGGCTCGCGTTGGATTCGGTAGGCGCGCTGGCGGCGTCTTCGCGGCTGGAAGTCAGGGCGAACGAGCGCAGGCTGACCAAGTGTTCCTGGGTGATGTACTCGCGGCGGTCGAGGCGTTCGCGCTTGAAGCGCTTTTCCCGCGACAGGCGCGAGAACCAGTACAGCAGCTCGTCGGTGGCGCCTTCGGGTTCCTGCTCCAGCAGCCAGACCATCAGGTCGGGCAGCGGCAGGGCCTGTTCGCAGCGTTCGGCCATTTCCTTGACCGTGCGCGGTGCACGGGGCAGGGCGCCGGACTGGGTCTTGTGGGCCTTGGGGAAGCGCGCCGGCTTGGGCTCGAAGCGGGCCAGGGCGTAGACATAGGCCTCGACCTGGCTGGCGCTGCCGAGGAAGGTGCTTTGCGGGCGGGTGAACATCGGCATGGCCGCTTGCGGTACGGCGTCGATGCCCTTGCGCCGGATCACCGACAGGGCCAGTGCGGCGCCACGGGTCACGGCGTTGTGCCGGCGGGCTTCCTCACGCAGCGGCAGCAGCAGTTCGCGGGCGTGGCGCAGGGTCAGCTGGGCGCTGGTCTGCATTTCCAGGATGCGCGCGTGGGTGCGCAGCAGCATGTCGTCGTCGACCAGGTGGCCCAGGCGCGCCTGTTCGCCCAGCAGCTTCAGCAGCACGGTCTCGACCTTGCGCACGCCCTGTTCGAAGGCGCCGTCGGCGTTGACCAGCTGGATCATCGGCTCGACGTACTCGTCCCAGGTCGCCAGTACTTCGGCATAGCGCTGGCGCAGCGGGATCTGGCGGTTGCTGGTCTTGGCCCGCTCGGCCACGGCCACCAGTGCCTGTTCGTCGTTGTCGAGCTTCTTCAGTACATCGCGCACGCGCATGTCGAGCAGGCGCAGCTGGCGCGCCAGGTCGTCGCTGTCGCGGTTGTCGAAGGCGTCCTGGATATGCCCGGCCAGGCGTTCCAGGTGGCGCAGGTAGGCTTCGATCTCCAGGCACAGGCCCAGCCGGTGTTCGCGGCGCAGGTAGGCGAGGAAATCGTGGATCTGCGCGTTGAGCTCGAAACGGTTCGGGCTCTTGGCCACCGGGACCAGGATATCCAGGCGGATCCACACGTCGAGCAGCTGGGTGATGTCCTGCGGGGTGCTCTCGACCTGCTGGCGGGCCACATGCTGACGCAATTCGACCAGGCTCAGGGTGCCCTGGTCGAAACGCTCGCACAGCGGCTCGATCAGGGCCCAGTGTTCGGCTAGGGCGCGCAGGACGCGCTTGGGTTCGATCATTGGCTTCGACTCGTTGCCAAGAAAAAGGGGGCGATTGTACTGCATCCGGGGGGGAGGTTTTCACCCCTTGGTCTGTAATGAGAGATAACCTTTGTCGTTGTAGGGGATTCACTGGCCCTTTCGCGGGTGAACCCGCTCCCACAGGGCCTTGCGCAGTACTGGTGGGAGCGGGTTCACCCGCGAAAGGGCCAGTACAGGCAATAAAAATCCGCCGACCAGTTGCGGCACTCGAATGCCAACGGCGTTAGAATGGCCAATTGTCTCCACCCCTCGGAAACCCGCCCCTTGCTCACCGAACCCCGTCGCCGCGCCTACCTTTCCGCCATGCAAGTGGTGCACTGGCTGCCGCGCGCCGAACTGCCGTTCGCCGCACCGTCGCGGCCCGAGCTGCTGCTGCCGGTGGCGCCGGTCGAGGACCTCGATTTCGACGTCAGGCCGGCACCGGCTGCCAACGAGGCGCCAGTCACCCCCCAGGCCCGCTCCGGCGAGCGGCCGAAAATCGAGATTCCGCGCCCGGGCAATGCGCCCAAGCCGGCCGCCAAGCCCGCCGAGGCCGAGGAGCAGGCCGCGCCACCGCGCCCGGCCCCGGTGCCACCCCCGCGCTTCTCGCTGCAGTTGCTGCGAGCCGGCAGCTGCCTGCTGCTGGTGGAGTTGGCCACCGGCCAGCCGTTCCAGAGCCGCGACCCGTCCTACCTGCTGCTCAAGGACATGCTGCGCGCCGCCGGCCTGCCCGACGCCCCGCAGATCATCGGCGAGCCGGTACGCTGGCCGCTGCTGGTGCGCGGCAACATGGACCAGGGCCCGGAGGCGGCGCGCGATTTCGTCCAGGGCTTTGTCCAGGCGCGCCTGGAAGACGCCCCGTGCACCTGCCTGTGGCTGGTCGGCCTGCCGGCGCTGCGCTTTGCCGCCAATGTCGACGGCGAAGCCTATTACCAAACCCTGAAGCTCGAGGGCCTGGGCGAAGCCTGGGCCTTGCCGGGCCTTGAACTGTTGATGGACGAGCCGCAGCGCAAGGCGGACGTCTGGAAAGCCATGCGCCAGCTGATGGCGCGCTGGAAGAGCGTTGAATGAGTGACTCGATCAGCTTCCGCCCGATGACCGAGGCGGATCTGGATGCCGTACTTAAGATCGAATATGCCGCGTTCAGTCATCCCTGGACCCGCGGGATCTTTCAGGATGCGCTCAAGTCGTACGAAGTCTGGCTGATGTTCGACGGCCAGCAGCAGGTGGGCCATGGCGTGATCAACGTGATCATCGACGAGGCGCACCTGCTCAACATTACCGTCAAGCCGGAAAACCAGGGCTGCGGCCTGGGCCTGCGCCTGCTCGAGCACCTGATGGCCCGGGCCTACCAGCTCAATGGCAGGGAGTGCTTCCTGGAAGTGCGCGCCAGCAACCAGTCGGCCTATCGTTTGTACGAGCGCTACGGTTTCAACGAAATCGGCCGCCGCCGCGACTATTACCCGGTTGCCGGTGGCCGTGAAGACGCCCTGGTGATGGCCTGCACCCTGCTCGAGGACTGACCTTGCAGGGGCTGGCGCTGTCACGCAGGCAAACCCTGATGAGGCAACGACCATGCACGACCTGCAGGAACTGATCGACAACAACGCCCGCTGGGCTGACGCGATCAACCAGCGCGACCCCGACTTCTTCGCCAAGCTGGCCCGCCAGCAGACTCCCGAATTCCTCTGGATTGGCTGCTCCGACGCCCGCGTGCCGGCCAACGAAATCGTTGGCATGCTGCCGGGCGATCTGTTCGTCCACCGCAACGTTGCCAACGTGGTGCTGCACACTGACCTCAACTGCCTGTCGGTGATCCAGTACGCGGTGGAAGTACTGAAAGTGCGGCACATCCTGGTCACCGGCCACTACGGTTGCGGTGGCGTGCGCGCCGCCATGCAGGACCGTCAGCTGGGTCTGATCGACGGCTGGCTGCGCTCGATTCGCGACCTGTATTACGAAAAGCGCGCCGAGCTGGCCAAGCTGGACAACGAAGAGGCCAGGGTCGACCGCCTGTGCGAACTGAACGTCATCCAGCAGGTGGCCAACGTGGCTCACACCAGCATCGTGCAGAACGCCTGGCACCGTGGTCAGGAGCTGTCGGTGCATGGCTGCATCTATGGCATCAAGGATGGCCGGTGGAAGAGCCTGGACACCACCATCAGCGGCTTCGCCCAGCTGCCGCCGCAGTATCGGTTGCGGGCGTTGGAGTAGTAACGTTTGCCAGTTTGACGCGGCCCCTTGTAGGAGCGGCCTTGTGTCGCGAGCGGGCTGCGCAGCAGCCCCGGCAATATCAGCAGCGAAGCTGAAAATCTGGGGCCGCTTCGCAGCCCGTCCGCGACACAAGGCCGCTCCTACAAGGGGGGCGTATAGCAGTCTCCATGCAGGGATGGTCAAGGAATGAAAAAACTGCTTCTGGCTGCAAGCCTCCTGATAACGGCCGCTGCCCACGCCGACGAACGCGACCTGTGGATGTTCGCCCAGTGGGCTGGCGACCATCACACTCGTCCCTTCCGTGAAATGCTGGTGGATGCCCGCCTTTACGGCATAGTGCCTATCCATCAGCTGCTGCGTTCGGCTTCGGACTGGAAGCTGTGCCACGCGTCCCCCTTCGCCGTGCCGCCTGCCAGCAACTGGCCGGCAGTGCGTTCTACGCTCTCGCTGATCAAGGCGCTCGACGACCAGGGCATCCTGCGCCAGTTCGAGGTGGTTTCGGCCTATCGAGACCCACGCCTGAACGTCTGCGCCGGCGGGGCGGCCAACAGCGCCCATACCCGGGCGTTCGCCGTCGATATCCTGCTACCCGACTGGGCGGACCCCAACCCGCTGTGCCGTTTCTGGCAGCAGTATGGCCAGGCCTGGAACATGGGCCTGGGGCGCTATCCGTCCGGACGGATTCATGTGGATACCGCGGGTTACCGCACCTGGGGTGGTGACGGCCGTGCAGGTTCGTCGTTCTGTATCAAGCCCAGATGAGCCAGGCAGCTCCTGCATTCGCCCATCACCCACGTGGCGAAGCGCTGGCGCTTGCCGTCGTCTTCCAGCGGCTGAGGGCTGAGCAGGTGGTAGGCCGAGCCGTCACGCACAAAGCCGAACGGCGCCTGCAACTGCCCGCTGTCGAGTTCGTCGCGCACCATGAGGGCTGAGGCCATGGCCAGGCCCAGGCCTGCGCTGGCGGCCTGAATCGACAGGTAGAAGTGCTCGTAGTCGCTGCGCTCGGTATGACGGGCCTGCTGGCCGCTCAGGCGCAGCCAGTTGGGCCAGGCGCCGGGGCGGGTGGCGCTGTGCAGCAGGCGCTGGCCTTCAAGTTGGATGGGGGCGGTGGGGTGGCAGACCGGGCCGATCCATTCGTCGCAGATCTTCTGGTTGTACAGCTGCTTGTCCCAGTGGAAGTCATCGCGGCGAATTGCCAGGTCGACACCACTGCGGGCGAAGTCGAGTGGCCCGCCTGCGGCCACTAGGTGCAACTGCAGGTCGGGATGGGCGGCATGAAAGCGGGGCAGGCGCGGGATCAGCCAGCGCATGGCGATGGTCGGCTCGCACGACAGCACCAGCACGTTGTCGCGGGCCTGTTGTTGCAAGCGCTGCACGGCGCCTTCGAGCTGCTCGAAGATCGCCTGGGTGGTGCCCTGCAAGGCACGGCCGGCAGGGGTGAGGAAAATGGCCCGGTTGCGGCGCTCGAACAACTCCACACCAAGGCTTTCTTCAAGCAGGCGCACCTGGCGGCTGACTGCGCCATGGGTGACGTGCAGGTGCTCGGCGGCGCGCACGAAGCTTTCGGTTTCGGCGGCGATGTCGAAGTAGCGGAAGGCATTGAGTGGCGGCAGTTTCATGGCATCCCTGTTTGCCTGTGCTGGCCTCTTCGCGGGTAAACCCGCTCCCACAGGTGATGCGCCGCCCTCAGGTTTGGTGAAGTCCCTGTGGGAGCGGGTTTACCCGCGAAGAGGCCAGCACAGGTTCTATGTATCTGTGAAGAAAGCTATCAGATTTGCTTCACTATAAATCGATTTTTCCTGGGCTATAAGCTCTCGATAATTACCTGGTCTGTGCATTTCCATCGCCTATCGAGAGCCACCAGCATGACCGAACTCATTGCCGTCGCCCTGTTCACCCTGCTTGCCGTCATCAGCCCCGGTGCCGACTTCGCCATGGTCACCCGCAGCAGTTATGCACAGGGCCGCAAGGCCGGGTTGGCTGCCGCCGTGGGCATTGCCCTGGGAGTGCAGGTGCACGTTCTGTACACGGTGCTGGGCATCGCGGTGATCATCAGCCAGAGCCCGGCTCTGTTCCTAGGTATGAAAGTGCTGGGCGCGGGTTACCTGGTCTACCTGGGTTACCAGTCGCTGACCAACACCCGGCGCATCAGCCTCGACGGGGTTGCCGCATCCGCAGCCAGCGTAACGCAGGCCCTGCGCACGGGCTTTCTGACCAACGCCCTCAACCCCAAGACCATGCTGTTCGTCATCAGTGCCTTCACCCAGGTCGTGCAGCCTGACAGCTCGCTGGCGCTGGATTTTGCCTACGGCGCTTTCATGTCCGTTGCCCACTGGCTGTGGTTCAGCCTGGTGGCGGTGTTCTTCTCCAGCACGGCATTGCGCAAGGCGATGATCGAGCGGCAAAGGCTGGTGGACCGGGTAATCGGCCTGGCGCTGATCGGGTTGGGCCTGGCTGTGGCGGTGACCGGCATGCGTTGAGGTAGCGATTGCATGCCCTGTGGGGGAGGGGGCAGGCCTGTGGTATTTTTCGCAGGCAAAGAAAAAGGGCTTACCTTGCGGTAAGCCCTTCGTCTTGTTTGGTGGCTACACAGGGACTTGAACCCCGGACCCCAGCATTATGAATGCTATGCTCTAACCAACTGAGCTATGTAGCCGATGGCGCGCATTATTCTCTTGAACGGCCCCCCTGTCAACACTCATTTCAAAAAAAATTTGCACGCTTTCAAAAACTTAGCGGCCAGGCCCCCGGTTCTGCCTTGCCCAACGGCATCTCGCCGGCTTTCTACTGCCCGTTGCGCCAGCCATCGGTGCCCTTGAGGTCGGCTTTCTGTAACGGGCCGATACGCCCGCCATCGAAGGTTACCCGCTCGCCCGCCGATACAAGGCGCTGTTCGCCACCCTGGATAACCATGGCCTTGCCACTGAACACCACCAGTTCGTCATGCCCGGCATGGCGGGCGACCTGCAGGCGGGTACCGAACACCTGGATGCGCGCATCGCCCACTGTCACCTCCATGGCCCGGCCGTCGAGCATCACTTCCAGGTATACCCGGCCCTGCACCAGCTGCAGCTGGCGCGTGCGGCCGCGCAGGTCGGCGTTCATCGCGCTGGCGCTGCCCAGGTGCAAGGTGGTGCCATCGGCCAGGCGGATGCTGCGGCGTTCACCTGCCTCGGTGTGCAATTCGCTGCCCAGGCGCTGCATCAGCGGCCAGTACAGGTAGGCTGCAGCGCCTAACCCCAGCAGGAATAGCAGCGCCAGCCATTTGCCCATGTGGCTGCGGCGCGTGTTGATCTGCCGAGGGCGGGGGCGGTCAGGCTGCAGCTGATTGGCGAGCATCTGGCTCATGGGTTCGATCTGCTCGCGATAGGGGCCGTTTCGCCCAACGATGACAGGGTATGGGCCAAGGATGCTAATTATATTGATAACCATTTTCAAGTGCGTCACGACAGAGAGATAAAAAAGGTAGCTATGTATCTATTTGTTTCCCGATAATCGGATCCCAAACTGCTGACGGAGATTCAGGCACATGGCTATCAGTAGCGCCTCCACGGCGCCCACCAGTGCGGCGGCGAGCCAAGCCACGCCGCTGGTGATGCGCATCATCGGTTTCTGCGCCCTGGCGCACCTGATCAATGACCTGATCCAGTCGGTGCTGCCGGCGATCTACCCGATGCTCAAGGCCAACTACGACCTGAGCTTCGCCCAGATCGGCATGATTACCCTGACGTTCCAGATCACCGCCTCGCTGCTGCAGCCTTGGGTCGGCTTTTTCACCGATCGCCGACCGGCGCCGAACCTGCTGCCGCTGGGCACCCTGTGTACCCTGGTGGGTATAGTGATGCTGGCCTTCGTCGGCAGCTTCCCCATGATTCTGCTGGCATCGGCGCTGGTGGGGATCGGCTCGTCGACCTTCCACCCGGAAACCTCGCGTATTGCGCGGCTGGCCTCGGGCGGGCGCTTCGGCCTGGCCCAGTCGACCTTCCAGGTCGGCGGCAACACCGGCTCTGCGCTGGGCCCACTGCTGGCGGCGGCCATTGTCATTCCGTTCGGCCAGAGCCACGTGGCCTGGTTCGGCCTGGCTGCGCTGTTCTTCCTCGGCGTCACCCTGATGCTGCGTGGCTGGTACAAGGAGCACCTCAACCAGGCCAAGGCGCGCAAGGCAGTGCAGGCGACCCACGGCATTTCCCGCGGGCGGGTGGTCGCGGCGCTGATCGTGCTGGGCCTGCTGGTGTTCTCCAAGTACTTCTACATGGCCAGCTTTACCAGCTACTTCACCTTCTACCTGATCGAGAAGTTCGATGTGTCGGTGGCCAGCTCGCAGCTGCACCTGTTCCTGTTCCTCGGTGCGGTGGCGGCAGGTACCTTCTTTGGCGGGCCGATCGGTGATCGCATCGGGCGCAAGGCGGTGATCTGGTTCTCGATCCTCGGCGTGGCGCCGTTCACCCTGGTACTGCCGTATGCCGACCTGTTCTGGACCACCGTGTTGAGCGTGGTGATCGGCTTTATCCTGGCTTCGGCGTTTTCCGCGATCGTGGTGTATGCGCAGGAGTTGGTGCCGGGCAGCGTGGGCATGATTGCCGGGATCTTCTTCGGGCTGATGTTCGGCTTTGGTGGCATCGGTGCGGCCTTGCTGGGGTATGTGGCGGACCTGCGTGGCATCGAGTACGTGTACGAGCTGTGTTCGTTCCTGCCGTTGTTCGGATTGCTGGCGGTGTTCTTGCCAAGTACCGGCAAGCGCTGAGGTTGCCGGAGCTGCTTTGCAGCCCATCGCGACACAAGGCCGCTCCTACAGGGGACTGCGTACTGTTGTAGGAGCGGCCTTGTGTCGCGAAAGGGCCTCGTAGAGGCCCCCTGGGCAATTGACGAGCCAACCTGCGGTGGCCTAGAGTCCGCCTTTCCCCAACCACCTGCGTAGTAGTCAAAGCGATGTGCCGTACCCAGTCCCTGCCAAACGCCCGCCCGCCTGCCTTCCAGGCCCTGCGTCGCGCGTGGCCGAGCGATACGGTGCTCAAGCGTCGCCGCAGCGTGCTGTTTGCCTTCACCTTCTCGCCACACCTCGCCTGAACTGATCTGCGCTTTCGCGTCGCTCGCCGCCCTGGCGTGCGCGCCTGTGTCTGCACGTCTTTTCGGTTTGCAAGGAGTGGTACATGAACATGCGTTTGCTGGCGGGCCTGTTGTTCGCCGTTTCGGTCGTGGGTTTCAGTTTGGGGGCCAGCCTGCCGCTGGTGTCGTTGCGCCTGCATGAAGCCGGTGCGAGCACCCTGGAAATCGGCATCATCTCGGCCATCCCCGCTGCGGGCATGATGCTCTCGGCGTTCCTGGTCGACGCCTGCTGTCGCCACCTTACCCGGCGCACCATCTACTTGCTGTGCTTCAGCCTGTGCACGCTCAGCATTGGCTTGCTCGAGTCGGCGTTCGGCTCGCTGTGGCTGCTGGCGCTGTTGCGCCTGGGCCTGGGGCTGGGCATGGGTATCGCCATCATCCTCGGCGAGTCGTGGGTCAACGAACTGTGCCCGGAGCACAACCGCGGCAAGATCATGGCCCTGTACGCCACCAGCTTCACCGGCTTCCAGGTGCTCGGCCCGGCCATGCTGGCGGTGCTGGGCGCCGACAGCCCGTGGATCACCGGTGTGGTCACCGCCTGCTATGGCCTGGCGCTGCTGTGCATCGTGCTGACCGTGCCCAACGACCATGTGGAACATGAAGAGGGTGAAAAGAGCTTCGGCCTGGCCGGTTTCTTCCGTGTGGCGCCGGCGTTGTGCGTGGCGGTGCTGTTCTTCTCGTTCTTCGATGCCGTGGTGCTGTCGCTGCTGCCGGTGTATGCCACCAGCCATGGCTTTGCCGTGGGCGTGGCGGCGCTGATGGTGACCGTGGTGTTTGCCGGTGACATGTTGTTCCAGTTGCCGCTTGGCTGGTTGGCCGACCGGGTGGAGCGCACCGGGCTGCACCTGGTATGCGGGCTGCTGGCGATGGCGATCGGTATCGGCCTGCCCTGGCTGCTGAACCTGACCTGGCTGCTGTGGCCGCTGCTGGTGCTGCTGGGCGCCGTGGCAGGGGGCATCTATACCCTGGCGCTGGTGCTGATCGGGCAGCGCTTCAAGGGGCAGGACCTGGTTACCGCCAATGCCAGCGTGGGCTTGCTGTGGGGTGTGGGTAGCCTGGTCGGGCCGCTGGTCAGCGGTGCGGCGATGGATGTGGCGCCGCATGGTCTGCCCATCGCGCTGGCGCTGATGGCCGGGTTGTTCGTGTGCTTTGCCCGGCAGTCGTACCGGCGCGCGGGGCGGTTGCGGGCGGTGGCGGACTGAGGACCTCCAGGGCTGCGCGGTCCCTCGGCCCAGGGGCCGCTTTGCGGCCCTATCGCGACACAAGGCCGCTCCTACAGGAATGGTGCCAGCCGGTCAGGCAAATGCCTGTCAGAAACTCCCGCGCAAGGTCACCGACACATTGCGCGGCTCCCCCCAGTAGTACCCCGTCGCCGTGGTACCGATCTGCCGGTAGTACTTCTTGTCGAAGATGTTGTTGGCGTTCAGTTGCACTGAGTAGTTGTCGTTGATGCGATAACCGAGCATGCCGTTGTAAACCGCATACCCCGCCTGGGTCGCCTTGGCCGTGCCGCTTTCGGAATAGATATCGCTCTGCGCCTGCACCCCGCCGCCAATGGTCCAGGCATCCAGCGTGCCCGGCAGGCGGTAGCTGGTGAACAGCCGCAGCATGTGCTCCGGGTCGGTGGTGCGGATCGCGTTGCCATTGGTGGCTGCCGAGTTCTTCAGGTACTCGGTGGTGTTGTAGGTGTAGCCACCGGTGACCTGCCAGCCCGGCAGCACTTCGCCGGAAATCTCCAGGTCGATGCCCTCGCTGCGGCTCTTGCCCGAGGCGATCTTGCAGCGGCCGGTGGTGCCGTTGCAGCCGATCTCCGTGGACATGTCATCCACCGGCGTACCCACCTGGTTGATACGGAAAAACGCCAGGCTGGTGTTCAACCGGCCATCGTAGAACTCGCCCTTGATGCCCGTTTCGTAGGCTTCGCCGATGATCGGGTCGAGCACCGAGTTGTTCTTGTCCACCACTGTCTGCGGGCTGAATATCTCGGTGTAGCTGGCGTACACGCTGAAATTGTCATTCAGGTCGTAGATCAGCGCCGCGTACGGCACGATCTTCTCATCGACGCTGAACTTGCCGTTTGCACCGGTGTTGTTTTCCTGCTCGTAGTCGTACCAGTTGGCCCGCGCGCCGATGATCGCGGTCAGCGGTTCGGCCAGCGAAATGCGCCAGGTGGCGTGCGCAGCTTGCTGGGTGGTACGGGTGCGCACCGGGTGTGCGGTGATGTCGATGTCCGGCTCGGGCAGGCTGGTTTTCGGGTCCCAGTAGCGGATGTCGTACAGCCCGGAAATTACCCGGTTGGTGGCCGACGCGTAGGAATCGTTGCGAATCCGTTCGACGCCGACCATCAGCTCGTGGGTGCGACCAAACAAGTCGAACGGGCCGTTGAGGGTGGCGCTCAGGTTGTTCTGCAGGCTCTCGCCGCCGTCGCCTTCGGTAACCTGGTATCGCATCAGGTACGGGTTGCCGGTGGGGTTCAGGTTGGCCGGTGCGCGCTCCATGTAGGTTTGCTTGAAACCATGGTCGTCCAGCTCGAAGTGGGTACGCAGGGCCATCAGCTTCAGCGTCCAGTCGTTGTCGAAGCGGTGTTCCAGTTCGGCAAAAGTGTTCAGGTTGCTGCGGTCCCAGCGGTTCCAGTCGGCGCCCAGGTAGGTGCTGCGGCCGAAGGGCAGGGGGGCGCCGCTGGCGTCGGCGGGCAGGTTGCCCCAGGCGCCAGTGGCGTCGAGCGTGGTCCACTCGACACCGGTGGTCAGCGTGGTGCTGTCGTCCAGGTCGAAGGCCAGCGAGCCGCCGAACGCTTCCTTGCGCTCCATGCGCGAGTCCTGGAACAGGTCGCGGTCGTCATGCACGGCGATCACCCGCCCGCGTACGTTGCCGGTTTCGGTCAGCGGGCCGGAGATATCGGCCACATAGCGCTGGGCATTCCACGAGCCCAGGGTCACGCTGCCCGTAGCCTGGAAGTCATGGGTCGGGCGCTTGCGCACTAGGTTCACCGTGCCCGACGGGTTGCCGGCGCCACGCAGCATGCCGGTGGCGCCGCGCAGCACTTCGGCGCGGTCGATGAACGCCGAGTCGGTCTGGATGAACGAACCGCCACCGCTGCTCTGCACCACGGTGGCGCCGTCATACTGGATGGCATCGATGGCAAAGCCACGCGAGTAGTACTGCACCCGCTCGCTGTCGGTGTAGTTGACCACCACGCCGGGTGTCTGCTCCAGCAGGTTGGTCAGGTTGGTGATGTTCTGGTCATCGATGCGCTGGCGGGTTATCACACTGACCGATTGCGGGGTATGGCGCAGGGTTTGCGGCATCTTGCCGATGGTCACTTCGCCGGTAGTGTAGGAGCCGGTGTGCTCGGTGGTTTCGCCCAGGCGGTCGCTGGAAATGCTGGTCGCGCCCAGCTCAAGGGCGTTTCCCACATCCAGCGCCGGGATCAGCAGGAAGCTGGTTGCGCTTTCCTGCTGGACCTGCACGTTGCTGCCCTGCAACAGGATCGACAGCGCCCCCGCACTGTCATGCCGGCCCTGCACGCCGCGGGTGGTCTTGCCCTGCAGGCTGTTCGCGTCGAACGACAGGCTCAGGCCGCCCTGGCGGGCCAACTGGTCCAGCGCCGGGGCCAGCGGGCCGGCCGGGATGTTCCAGTCGGTCTGCTGGCTCTGGCTGGCCGCTGCAGCCTGGACCATGGCCGGGAAGGCACCGCCAGCTGCCAGGCCAAGGCCGAACACGGCCGCGCGCACGGCACGGCGCAGCCTGTCGTTGCGAGGGGAACACGGGGCAATCATGAAGCGCTCCTGAAGGTTGTGAAGACCACTTTTCGGGTTTTGTTCCTTCAGGCCGGACGAGAATGAGATTCCACCTCATTTATTTTCGGAAATTTTTCAGGCCGCACCGATGCTTACCCAAAAACGCGTGCGGTAGTCGACCCGCACCGGCAGGCTGCGGGTGAGCAGCTGCAGGATCTGCCCGGTGTCGGCCAGCTGGTAGGTACCGGACACCTTCAGGTCTGCCACTTCGGGGGCACAGCGCAGCAGGCCCGGGCGGTAACGCGCCAGCTCGGCGATGAACTCGCCCAGCGGCATCTGTTGCACGCTGAGCACGCCGTCGGTCCAGCCCCAGGGGTCGCTGTGCAGCGTCACCGCCTGGAAGCTGCCGCTGGCCCACACTTGCAAGGTTTCGCCTGGCAGCACCCGACGTGGCGAGGCCGAGGTGGGGAACAGCGTGACGTCGCCCCGGCGTACCGCCAGCAACAGGCCCTGGTCGTTCTCGCGCAGCAGCAGTTGGCCGTCGAGGGTGGCCAGTTGGCCAATGCGGGTGTCGATGCGGAACGGGCGGTTATCGTTGGGGTTGCTGTCCAGGCTCACCTCGCCACGCACCAGTTGCAGCCGGCGCTGCTCGGCGCTGTAACGCAGGTCGATGGCGCTGGCGGTATTGAGCTGGATGCGGCTGCCATCGCTGCCTTGCAGCTGGCGGCGTTCGCCGGTGGCAGTGCTGCTGTCGGCCAGCAGCTGGGGTATGCCCAGCGGTTCGCGCGCGGCCCAGCCCAGGCTGCCGCCCACGGCCAGCACGGCCAGCAGCTTGAGGTGGTCGCGGCGGCTGATGCGCTGGCGCTGGCTGCTATCCAGAGTGCGGCGGCTCAGGCCCTTGGGCAGCCCGGCCAGTTCATCACTGAGGTGGCTGACCCGCTGCCAGGCCAAGGGGTTGTGCGGATGGCTGGCCAGCCAGTGCTGGAACTGCTGCTCGGTACGCGGGCAGGGGCTGTCGAAGCGCAGCTTCACCAGCCAGTCGATGGCCTGGTCGACCTGCGCCTGCGCGGGCGCGCTGTCAGGCGTCGGCATAACGCAACCGGTAGCAGACGCCCAGGGCCTTGGCCAGGTCCCGCTCGACGGTGGCCCGCGACACACCCAGGCGCAGGGCGATCTGCACGATGCTCAAACCATCGAGCTGCGCCAGCAGGAATGCCTGGCGGGCACGCGGTTTCAGCTGGTGCAGGGCACGGTCGAGGCGTGCCAGGGTATCCAGGATGACCAGTCGATCTTCTTCGCTGGGCACTTCGGCTTCGGGGAGGTGAGCCAGGCTTTCCTGGTAGGCCCTCTCCAGCGCGCGGCGGCGGAACTGGTCGATCATCAGGCCACGGGCGATGCTGCTGAGGTAGGCGCGTGGCTCCTTCAGCGGCGAAAGCTGGCGGGCCCGCAACAGCCGCACGAAGGTATCCTGGGCCAGGTCGGCGGCGTGCTCGCTGCAACCGACCCGGCTGCGCAGCCAGCCGCTGAGCCAACGGTGGTGGGCCTGGTAGAGCAGAGCGACCTCGGTCGGCTTGAGCGTGTCGTTGATCTGCATCTTGGCGAAGGCCCGGTCCTGTGGATATATGCGATTGTGAATAGTTCTCAATTCTATGCGGGGACGATGGCGCGGAGCAATGGCATGCCAGGAATTAGCCGCGCAAGAACCGGCGTTTGCCCGATGAACGGCTGCGCTAAGCTGGACCTGCAATCGACTTGATGGAGGTGTCATGATCCGGGCCGACCTTTCGCCTGACGCGTACCGCGAGGCCACCGAATACCTGGCGGCGTTCGACCCGGACTGGTCGCGGCATATCGCGGCGACCGGGCCTTGCCTGCACCAGGCCACGCCGGGGCGTGAGCCTTACGAAGTGTTGGTACGGGCGATTGCCTACCAGCAACTGCATGCCCGTGCTGCCGAGGCAATTCTTGGGCGCTTGCTGGCGCTGTTCCCGGAGGCTGCGTTCCCGGGGCCGCAGCAGTTATTGGCGGTTACACCAGAAACCATGCGCGCCTGTGGTTTTTCCGCGAGCAAGATGGCGACGATCCAGGGTATTGCCCAGGGCCGGCTGGATGGCCTGGTGCCGAGCCGGGAAGAGGCACTGGCTTTGGCTGACGAGGCGTTGATCGAACGGCTGGTGGCATTGCGCGGGGTAGGGCGGTGGACGGTGGAGATGTTGCTGATCTACAGCCTGGCGCGTTCGGACGTTCTGCCGGTCGACGATTTTGGCGTGCGCGAGGGGTATCGGCGGCTGAAAGGGCTGGACAAGGCGCCGACACCGGCGCAAATGCGTTCGCTGGGTGGTGGCTGGCGGCCATACCGTACCGTGGCGGCCTGGTACCTGTGGCGGGCCTGAGGTCTTGCACCGCCTGTGCCGGCCTCTTCGCGGGTAAACCCGCTCCCACAGGCACTTCCACAGCTTTGTAAGTCTATGCAGTACCTGTGGGAGCGGGTTTACCCGCGAAAGGGCCGGCACAGCCAACAACCTATCTGGAAGTTGTAGGTGAACCGGCCTCAAAAGCAGGGCACAACACGCGAAACCAACACGGTCCCTGTGGGAGCGGGTTTACCCGCGAAAGGGCCGGCACAGCCAACAACCTATCTGGAAGTTTTAGGTGAACCGGCCTCAAAGGCATGGCACAACATCCGAAACCGACACGGTACCTGTGGGAGCGGGCATGCCCGCGAAGAGGCCGGCACAGGCAACAACCTATCTGGACATTTACCAATGAACCTCTACACCACCCCCGACCAACGCTGGCAAGCCGTAGAATCCCGCGACACTACCGCCACCGGCCACTTCGTCTACGCCGTGCGCACCACCGGCATCTACTGCCACCCTGGCTGCAAATCGCGCCTGGCCAAGCGAACCAACGTCGAGTTCTACGACACCCCAGCCGCCGCCGAAGCCGCCGGCTACCGCGCCTGCAAACGTTGCACCGCCACCACCAGCGCCAGCGCCACCCGCCACAGCCAGCTGGTCACCCGCGCCTGCCGGCTGATCGAAGCCAGCGACCCCGCGCCCAGCCTCGATCAACTCAGCGCCCAACTGGCCGTCAGCCCTTTCCACCTGCACCGCCTGTTCAAGGCCGAAACCGGCCTCACCCCCAAGGCCTACGCCACCGCTTTCCGTGCCCGGCGCCTGCGCGCGCACCTGGAAGATGGCCAGCGCTCTGTCACCGATGCCATCTATGACGCCGGCTACAACTCCAACAGCCGTTTCTACGAAAGCGCCGACCAGCGCCTGGGCATGCGCCCGCGGCAATACCGCGCCGGCGGCGCCGGGGCAACCATCCACTTCGCCCTCGGCCAGTGCTCTCTGGGCGCGATCCTGGTGGCCCAGAGCGAGAAGGGCATTTGCGCGATCCTGCTGGGAGACGACCCCGAGGCCCTGCTGCGCGACCTGCAGGACCAGTTCCCCAAGGCCCACCTGGTCGGTGGCGACAGTGCCTACGAACGGTTGGTCGCCGAGGTGGTGGGCTTCGTCGAAGCCCCGGCGCTGGGCCTGGCCTTGCCCCTGGATGTGCAAGGCACTGCGTTCCAGGAGCGGGTGTGGCAGGCCCTGCGCGAGGTGCCGGCCGGCAGCCGGGTCAGCTACACCGACATCGCCGAGCGCATCGGCGCGCCCAAGGCGGTGCGTGCGGTGGCCATGGCCTGCGCGGCCAACCACATCGCTGTGGCCATCCCTTGTCATCGGGTGGTGCGCCGGGACGGCGACATCAGCGGCTACCGCTGGGGTGTCGAGCGCAAACAGCAACTGCTCAAACGAGAAACGGCACTCTCCTGATCGCGTGAAGCCGCGTAGAATCCCCCGCCAAATCGAATTGTAAAGAGGAATATTCGATGAGGCGTGTCAGCCTTGCCCGTTTTTGCCCAGGCCTGATGGTTTTCATGGCCTTGATGCTGGCCATTGCCAGCCCGGCCTGGTCGGCCCCGGCCACGCCGTTGTCCAATCTGGCGGTTGCCGAAGCGAACGTGCTGGATGAAAACGCCAGCATCGAGCAGTTGAGCGATCGACTGGACCAGATCCGCCAGGGTGTCACCAGCGAGGCCAACGACGATCTGCTGTCGCAACTGCGCCTGGGCGCCATGCAGGTCCAGCGCCAGGCCGATGCGTTAAGTGCCCTGCGCACCACGGATGTGGAGAAAGTCGACGACAAGCTCAAGGTCATCGGCCCGGTCCAGCCGGACGAGGCCGCCACCCTGACCCAGCAGCGCAAGGAGCTGGAGGCCGAGAAGAAGGCCTTGGTAGCCCAACGGGACCAGGCGACCAAGCTGACCCAGTCGGCCCGCGACCTGTCCACGCAGATCGTCAACCTGCGCCGCAGCCAGTTCAACTCGCAGATCACCAGCCGCGCGGCCTCACCGCTGAGCCCGGCGTTCTGGCAGAGCATCATTCGCCCCACCCAGGACGACGTGGCACGCCTGCGTGACCTGCGTGGCGAGACGGCCGATGCCATCGGTAGTGCCTTCAGCGCCGAAAATCGCTGGCTGTTCATTACCAGCCTGGTGGCGGCAATCCTGGTCTGGACCTTGGTGCGCCGCGTGCTCGAGCGCCTGCTGGCCGACGCCATGGTCAGCTGGCTACCCGAAGGCCGCCTGCGCCGCAGTGCGTTGGCGCTGGGCGTGAGCCTGGCAACCCTGGGTACCATCGCCGGTTCGGTCTCGCTGCTGCGATGGGGGCTGGAGAGCAGCGCCGAGCTGGGCGCCGATATCGCCAGCCTGGCCAACCATGTACTTGCCCTGGTGGTGTTCAGCGCCTTCATCACCGGCCTGGGCCGCGCCATGCTGATGCTGCAACGCCCGTCCTGGCGCCTGCCGCCGATTCACGACGAAGTCGCCAGCGCCCTGGGCTGGTTCCCCAAGGTGCTGGCGTTGGCGCTGATGGTCATGATGACCATGGAACGCATCAACAGCGTGATCGGTGCCAGCCTGGCGCTGACCGTGGCGGTCAACGGCCTGACCGCGCTGGTAGTGGCGGTTACCTTCGCCGGTGCGCTGCTGCGTTACCGCCGCACCCTGCGCAAGCATGACCTGGAGCGCCCCACGGGCCTGGCCGGGCTGATCCCGTTCGTGATGGTGATCTGGCTGACGCTGATCCTGCTGGCCTTGCTCGCCGGTTACCTGACACTCGCCTACTTCCTCACCGCCAAGCTGCTGTGGGTCAGCCTGGTGATCACTTGTGCCTACCTGCTGACCACGTTCTTTGGCGACCTCTGCGAAACCCTGCTGTCGCCCCGCCAACCCGGCGGCCTGGCGTTGGCCTCGACCCTGGGCCTGGCGCCGCGTCACCAGGCGCAGGCCAGCACCATCCTGGCCGGCATCGGCCGCACCGTGGTGCTGTTTCTGGCGCTGTTGCTGGCATTGATGCCATCGGGCACCAGCCCCAGCGAACTGCTGCTGAGCCTGGGTGATTGGGACGAGACCGGCGGCAAGCTGCTGGGCAACATGAACATTGTCCCCCAGGACATCCTGTTGGCAGTGGTGATGTTCCTCGGCGGCCTGTTCGCCATCCGCGTGGTCAAGCGCTGGCTGAGCGATCGCCTGCTGCCGGAAACCGACATGGACGCCGGCATGCGTGCCTCGCTGGTGACCCTGGTGGGTTACCTGGGCTTCATCTTCCTGGCCATGCTGGTGATGTCGACCCTGCGCATCAACCTCACCAGCCTGACCTGGGTGGTCAGTGCCCTGTCGGTGGGTATCGGTTTCGGCTTGCAGCAGATCGTACAGAACTTCATCTCCGGCCTGATCCTGCTGACCGAGCGCCCGGTCAAGGTGGGCGACTGGGTCAGCCTGGCGGGCGTCGAGGGCGACATTCGCCGTATCAACGTGCGCGCCACCGAGATCCAGATGTCCGACCGCTCGACGGTTATCGTGCCCAACTCGCAGTTCATCTCGCAGAACGTGCGCAACGTGACCATGGGCAATGCCCTTGGCGTGGTCGGCATTACCCTGACCATGCCGCTGGAGACCGATGCCAACCGCGTGCGTGAACTGCTGCTGGCGGCTTACCAGGAGCACGAGGCGATTCTGGATGCGCCGGCCACCTCGGTCACCTTCAAGGACCTGACCAGCAGCGGCATGGTGATAGGTGTGAGTGGTTACGTGGCGGGGCCGCGGCAGGTGTCCGGTACGCGCAGTGACCTGTTGTTCACCATTCTTGGGCGCCTGCGTGATGAAGGTATTGCCCTGTCGTCGCCGCAGAGCATGGTGTTGGTGCAGGAGGGCGCTCGCTCGGCTGACGAGTCGGTGTGAAGCCAATCGCCGGCAAGCCGGCTCCCACAGGTACTGCGTATGGCTTGAAGTCGGCGCGGTCCTTGTGGGAGCTGGCTTGCCGGCGATTGGGCTGCAAAGCAGCCCCAAACCTCAATGCTGCTTGGCCTGCCTGATCCTCAGCAAAATCACCAGCAACACCAACAGCACAGGCGGCGCCATGGCCAACAGCCCATCCCGCGCCGTCAGCCCCAACCCCAGCACATTAAGCCCGCCATACAGCAGCTTGAACAAGTTCAGCAGGTAGTAGGTGATGGCAATGATCGACAGCCCCTCCACCGCCCGCTGGATCTTCACCTGGGCATCGGCTCGGGCATTGAGGCTGCGCAGGATCTCGGCGTTCTGTTCTTCCATCTCCACCTGTACCCGCGCTTGCAGCAGGTCGCCCAGGTTGGCCACATTCTTCGCCAACTGCTCCAGGCGCTGCTCGGTGGCCGCGCAGTAGCGCACGGTCGGCTTGAACCGGCGTTCGATGAACACCCCCAGGCGCTGGCAGTCGCCCACATGGCTTTCCCGCAGCTCGCCCAGGCGCTCGAACACCAGTTGCGCATAGGCTTGTGTGGCACCGAAGCGGTGGCGGGTTTTCACCGTGCGGCTGACCACCTGGCGTGACAGGTGGGCAATGGCTTCCAGCAACCCTTTGGAATCATGGCCATCGCCCCCGGCACTGCGCTCCGAGAGGCTGACCAGGGTCTTGTCGAAGGCGTCCAGTTCCTGGCTCAGGTCCTTGGCGGTGGTCAGGGTCAGCGAGGCCATCATGCGGTAGGTCTCGATTTCCAGCAGACGGCGGATCATGCGGCCCTGGCGGTAGGCATTGAGGCGACGGTTGATGAACAGGAAGCGGTTGGTGCCGTCCTCGGTCAGGCGAAAATCGCTCCACACCACCGCATCGCCACCGCCGACGCAGGAGCCGCACGGGTCCTTGAAACCGTAGTGGTGCAGGTCCAGTTCCTGTTCGTCACGGACCAGCACCTGCACCGCGTTGATCACTTGCGCCGCTTGCGGAGCGATAGCCTCGGCCAGCACCGGCGGAAGAGTTTGCCACTCGGTGTCGGCGGCAGTGCAGGGCACCACCAGGGTCAGGGTGAAGAACTCGGTGTGCCGTTCCCACTTGAACGGATGGCCATCCAGGCGGGTGATGCCTTGGGCGGCTGCGGTGTCCAGGGCATCCGGGCAGCAGCGTTGCAGCAGTGCCGCACAGGCAGCATCGGCGCCGAGCAAGGCCAGGTGGAAGACATGCGCCGGGCCGTCGAAATACAGCGACGGGCGGGCGTGCAGTTCGTTGTGCAAGGCGGTGCGTTGAGGGTGCATGGGTGGTCCGGCCTGGTGTTGTGATTGTGGGGGTACCAGGAAGTGGGACTTTGCGGTGGGCGGGCAAAGTCACGCGGACGCAAAGTTTTGTATCGCCTGTGCCGGCCTCCTCGCGGGCAAGCCCGCTCCCACAGGTACGGTGCCGCCCTTCAGGCCTGCGCTATCCCTGTGGGAGCGGGTTTACCCGCGAAGAGGCCGGTGAGCCCGGCATCAATTCCAGGCCTTACTCGCGGTTCAATAGCAACTGGTTGAGCGCCCGGGTCATTTGCACGTTATGCACGGTCATACGCGGTTCTTGTAGGAGCGGCCTTGTGTCGCGAAAGGGCCGCAAAGCGGCCCCGGAAATCTCAACCCAGACAGCGCGTCACATGCTTGACCGATTGGTAGGCTCCCCAGCTCACGCCCGATCCTGCTACCTTGTGTCGCCTGTGCCGGCCTCTTCGCGGGCAAGCCCGCTCCCACAGGTACGGTGCTGCCCTTCAGGTCTGCGCTATCCCTGTGGGAGCGGGTTTACCCGCGAAGAGGTCGTGAGCCCGGCATCAATTCCAGGCCTTACTCGCGGTTCAACAGCAACTGGTTGAGCGCCCGGGTCATTTGCACGTTATGCACGGTATTGACCAACAACCCGATGCCCGGTTCGCCAGCGTTGGCGCAGATGTATTCGTCGAGGCTGTCCTCGATGCCAAGCAGCAACTGCGAGACGTATCGCAGTGCCTCGGGTGAGGGCAAGTCGTTGTTGATGGTGTAGAACGGGCGGGAGCCAGGTTTTACAGGTGGATCGGGCACAAGTTTATTCATTGCGTTTCCCTAGGTCGGTCAGGAGCTACCACCCCATTCCCTCTCACAGGATCGGGTGGCAGCCGTACGCGGGGTGAGAGACCGGAGACCTAGGAACCCGGCCAGGACCAAGCCTGCCCGCGCACAGCTACCGTTGAGGTTGCAACCAGATCAGCACGGGCTCTCACACCCGGTCGCCATTTTTGACGACCCAGGGAAATTAGCCCTGATGCTCCTGTTCAACAACAGAGAAACGGCTGCGGCGCGGGTAGGATAATTCCCAAGCTACTTCCAGCTGAAGCATTTGGTTTCAGGTTGGGAAAAGTCTTACATCTGAGGGGCTAAGGCGAGGGCTTCACCCTCGATCGCCGGCAAGCCAGCTCCCACAGGGATGGCACATGGCTTGCCGGCGAAAGGGCCGCAAAGCGGCCCCGGAAATCTCAACCCAGACAGCGTGTCACATGCTTGACCGACTGGTAGGCCGACAACCCCCAAGGCCCCAGCTCACGCCCGATCCCGCTACCCTTGGTGCCACCCCACGAGGTCTCGACGAATACCGCCTGCACCGAGTTGATCCACACATGGCCAACCTCCAGCGCATCGGCCACCCGCTCGGCGCGCTCCAGGTCGGCGGAGCACACCGTCGCCACCAGCCCGAAGCGGCTATCGTTGGCCTCGGCAATCGCCTGTCCCTCGGTCGCAAAGCGACGCGCGCACAGCACCGGGCCAAAGATTTCCTCGGTCCACAGGCGGCTGTCTTTCGGCACATCGGCATACAGCGTCGGGCTGACGAACCAGCCATCACGGTCCAGCGCCTTGCCACCGGCCAGGCACTGCAGGCCTTCTTCCCGCGCCGTGGCAAAGTAGCCGGCCACCTTCAGCCACTGCGCCTGGCTGGTCAGCGGCCCCATTTCGACCTCTTCGGTCAATGGATTACCGACCCGTAGCTGTTCCAGTGCGGCCTGCAAACGCGGCAGCAATGCATCGGCAATGCCGTCCTGCACCAGCAGCCGCGAAGTGGCCGAGCACATCTGCCCGGCGTTCCAGGTAATGCCGGCGACGATCCACTCCACCGCCTGGCCCACGTCGCAATCATCGAACACCACGATCGCCGACTTGCCGCCCAGCTCCAGCGTCACCGGCCGGCACTGCGCCGAAGCGCTGCGCATTACCTGGCTGCCGACACTATTGCTGCCAGTGAACGACAGCTTGTCCAGGCCATTGTGGTTGCTCAGTGCAGCGCCGGTCTCGGCCTTGCCGTTGACGATGTTCAACACCCCGGCCGGCAGCCCCAGGGCATCGGCGATCTGGCCGTAGGCCTGTTCGATCAGCGGGGTGACTTCCGATGGCTTGAGCACCACGGTGCAACCGGCGGCCAGGGCCGGGGCGAGCTTCCAGGCGCTGGTCACCAGCGGGAAATTCCACGGCACGATCAGGCCGACCACGCCCACCGGTTCCAGGCGGGTGCGAGCGCTGAAACCCGGTGCAGCCAACGGCACATCGCGGTTCTTCGATGGCAGTTGCTCGGCCAGTTCGGCATAGTAGCCGAAGGTGGCGATGGCGTCGTCCAGGTCGATTTCCGCCTCGTGACGTGGCTTGCCGTTGTTGCGCATCTGCAAGGTGATCAACGCTTCACGGCGCTGCCCGAGCTGTTCGGCAAAGCCGCGCAGGTAGGCGGCGCGTTCGCTGGCGCTGGTGTTTTTCCAGGCGGGCAGGGCGCCACGGGCAGCGGTCACTGCCTGGTCTACCTGGGCGACGCTGGCGGCCATCAGTTCGGCAAACGGTTGCCCAAGGGCCGGGTCATTGACGCTGATGCAGTCGCTGCCCTGGCCTTCGACCCAGCGGCCGGCAATGTAGTGGGAAGTGGTCATGGTCGGTTTCCAGTCAGGCCATTTCGGCGGTGGTTACCGGCGTGTGCGCGGTGCTTTTGCAACGCACCCAACGCGGGCCCTGGGGGCCATACACGCCGGCAGGTTCGGGGAACAGGTTGAGCAGCAGCAGGTACAGCACGCCGGCCAGCCCCAGGGTGACCGGCAGGCTCAGGTCGATGCCGCCGGCCAGGTCGCCCAGCGGGCCGACGAACTGCCCTGGCAGGTTGACGAAGCACAGGCCCACCGCCGCGCTGGGGATCCACGCCCCCATGCCGCGCCAGTTCCAGCCATGCAGGAACCAGTAGTGGCCGCCACGCTGGCCGCGGGTGAACACCTGCAGGTCGTCGGCATGGTAGAAGCCGCGACGGGTGATCAGGCCGAGGATCATGATCACCATCCACGGGCTGGTGCAGGTGATGATCAGCACGGCGAAGGTCGACACGCTCTGCACCAGGTTGAAGGTGAAGCGGCCGACGAAGATGAAGCCGATCGCCAGCACGCCGATCAGCAGTGTGGCGCCGGCACGGCTGAGCAGGCGTGGGAACACGCTGGACATGTCCAGGCCGGTGCCGTACAGAGCCGTGGTGCCGGTGGACATGCCGCCGATCACCGCAATCAGGCACACCGGCAGGAAGAACCAGCTTGGCGCCACCGCCAGCAGGCCACCGACGTAGTTGTTGGCAGCGATGTAGTCCGGTGCCTGGGTGGCCACCAGGGTGGCGGTGCACAGGCCGAACAGGAAAGGGATCAGTGTCGCGCCCTGGGCCGCGATCACCGCCAGCATGATGCGCGCCTTGGGCGTTTCACGCGGGATGTAGCGCGACCAGTCGCCGAGGAACGCACCGAACGACACCGGGTTGCTCATGGCCAGGATCGCCGCACCGACGAATGCCGCCCAGAAGCCCGCCTGGCCGAGGTTTACGCTGCCCGCATAACCGGCGTCGAACGGCCCGGCAAAGGCAACGATGCCCAGCAGGAACAGCAGGCTCGAGGCCCACACGGCAATCTTGTTGACCCACAGCATGAAGCGGAAGCCGAAGATGCACACCACCAGCACCAGCACCGCGAACAGGCCATAGGCCAGGCCCAGGGTCAGGTCGGTTTCCGGCAGGCCGGCCAGGCGCTTGGCGCCGCCGACCAGGGCGTCGCCCGAGCTCCACACCGACAGCGAAAAGAACGCCACCGCGGTGAGCAGCGACAGGAACGAACCGACGATGCGCCCGTGCACGCCAAAGTGCGCCCCAGACGACACCGCGTTGTTGGTGCCGTTGAGCGCGCCGAACAGGCCCATGGGCGCAAGGATCAGCGCGCCCACGCCGACGCCGAGCAGGATCGCCCACACGCCGGCCTGGAACGACAGCCCGAACAGCACCGGGAAGCTGCCCAGCACGGCCGTGGCGAAGGTATTGGCGCCGCCGAAGATCAGGCGGAACAGGTCCAGCGGGGAGGCGTCGCGTTGATCGTCGGGGATCTGTTCGACGCCGTTGGTCTCGATACCGGTCGAGTGGCTCATGGTGATGCTCCAGCGCGGTTGTTGTGGGCCGGCGCAGTACGCGGGCCTTATTGTGGGTGCGATGGCAGGGCGGCAGGGCCGCGTAAATGGATGATCAGGCCGGCGATACGACCGACAGGTGCTCGTGGCAGGCCAGCCACCTTTCGCCGTGGCAGCGGAAGACGATGGTCTCGCGCTCGCTCAACTGGTGTTCTTCGCCGGCGATGCGGATGTGCGTGGCCACATCATGCATTAAGATCGCCACGTCACCTTGCAGGCTCACCTGGGCATTGCCCGATTCGCAGGCGAGCACCGCAAACCCGTCGGCCTGCCACTGGGCCCAGAGTTGCTCGTAGGCATGGCGCGACAGCAGCGGTTGCGGCAGGGTGTGGAAAAGGAAGGTGGCGTCTTCGCTGAAGCAGGCGAAATAGCGAGCGGTGTCGTTGCTGGCGAACGCCGCAACGAGGTCGGCGGCGGCTTGCCGTACCTGGAGTGTCTGGTCCACGGGAGTGGCCTCACGGTTCTTGTGATTGTGGTGAAGCGATTCTGGTAGCGGTTGGCGAGGGGAAAAATCGCTGCGGGCAAATAATCAGTTCAGGAATTTGTGAAGTGATGGCTGCGCTTTCTCAGGTTTCGCACTGCGCACCCTGTGGGAGCGGGCGTGCCCGTTCTCATAAGGCTGCACATAACTCATTGAAAGCAGGGACCCTGTGGGAGCGGCTTTAGCCGCGAACACCGGCGCAGCCGGTGCCAGGCACCGCGTTGGATTCTTCGCGGCTAAAGCCGCTCCCACAGGGGATTGCGCCAACGTTTAGAATTTGAGCAAGACAGTTGCTCCCACAGGGTATGCGGACCGCTTGCGAATTCGGCTCTCTACGCGTCAGCGCAGCCCAAAGGGCTTTCAGCTATCCAGCTGTCATCTGACTGCAACGAATATTCAGCAACCTTTCTGCCATCTCCCCGTGCCTCATTGCGAGTTCGAATGGGCCATCCCGCGCTGCATCTGCCACAGGACCACGACCTGTTCGGCCTGCTCTACGCCTTCGCCTTCCGCCCTGGCCAGCCGGGGCGCGAAATCGATTCGGCGCAGTTGTTGCGCACGCTCGGCCAGCCGCTGGAACCTGGCGAGTTTCTCTGGGTGCACCTGAACCTGGCCCACGCTGCCTGCGAACGCTGGCTGCGCACCCACCTGCAGTTGCCCGAAGCCTTCTTCGAAACCCTGCGCGAAGGTTCGCGCTCGACCCGTATCGAACACGCCGACTCGGCGCTGCTGGCAGTGGTCAACGATGTGGTGTTCAACTTCGGCCTGGTGTCCTCTGACATCTCCACGTTGTGGGCCTGCGCCAGCAGCCAGTTGCTGGTGAGCGCGCGATTGCAGCCGTTGCATTCGGTGGACAAGTTGCGCTCGTCGGTGAAGCATGGCGAGCGCTTTCATTCGTCCATCGAGTTGCTGGTCCATCTGTTGCGCGACCAGGGCGATGTGCTGACCCAGATCGTGCGTGAAACCACCACCAGCGTCGACCGCATCGAAGACCAGTTGCTGTCCCAACGCCTGAGCGACAACCGCGCCGAACTGGGCAGCATGCGCCGGGTGCTGGTGCGCCTGCAGCGCCTGCTGGCGCTGGAGCCGGGGGCGCTGCTGCGCCTGCTCAACCGGCCGCCCGACTGGCTGCAGGAACAGGACATACGCCAGCTGCGGGCGGCCACAGAAGAGTTCACCCTGGTGATCAGCGACCTCACCGCCCTCGGTGAGCGGATCAAGCTGCTGCAGGAAGAAATCGCCGCCAAGCTCAACGAACAGACCAACCGCACCCTGTTCACCCTGACCGTGGTGACCGTGCTGGCGCTGCCCATCAACATCATCGCCGGCTTCTTCGGCATGAATGTCGGGGGTGTGCCGCTGGCGGAAAACCCCCACGGCTTCTGGGTGCTGGTGGCCCTGGTGGCGACCTTCACCGTGCTGGTGGGGCGCTGGGCGTTTCGCAAGCGGCGCGAGTACTGAAGCGACGATCGTCGGTCAGTTCGCCTCCCGCACTGCACTGAGGAACGCCCGGGTCCGCTCCTGTTGCGGGTTTTCGTAGATCTGCGCCGGCGTCCCCTGTTCGTGGATCTGCCCCTTGTAGAAGAAGCACACCCGATCCGCGAACTCCCTGGCAAAGCCCATCTGATGCGTCACCATCAGCATGGTCAGGTTGTGCTCGCTGCCCAACCGGCGGATCACGTTCAGCACCTCGCCACACAGTTCCGGGTCCAGCGCCGAGGTCACTTCGTCGAACAGCATCACCTTGGGCCGCATCGCCAGCGCCCGGGCAATCGCCACGCGCTGTTGCTGGCCACCGGACAACTGCGACGGGTAATGCTCGAACTTGTTGCCCAGGCCAACCATCTCCAGCAGCTCGGCAGCCCGTTCGCGCGCCTCGGCCGGCTTCACGCCCAACACCTGGACCGGGGCCTCGATCACGTTCTGCAAGGCACTCATGTGCGGGAACAGGTTGAAGCTCTGGAACACCATGCCGATCTTCGCCCGCACTTTGCGTACATGGCGCTCGTTGGCGATGAGCTGCGCGCCGTTGCGCCCGGGCATGTGGGTGAGCGATTCGCCATCTACTTCGATCATGCCCTGGTCGATGCCCTCAAGCGTCATCAGTACCCGCAGCAACGTCGACTTGCCCGAGCCGCTGGGGCCGATGATCGCCACCTTTTCGCCGGGGGCGACATCGAGGTTGAGGCCGTCGAGCACGGTGAAGCTGCCGTAGCGTTTGGTCACGTCCTTGAAGCTGACGATCGGTTGGGCAATGGCCGGTGTGGGCAAATGGGTGTCCAGCGGCTGAGTGGCGGTGGCAGTGGCGAAGTGGGTCACAGGGGCGATCATCAGCGGAGCTCCAGGCGCACTTCAAGGCGCCGAACGAGGTAGGCCAGAGCGACGCTCAAGGCCAGGAAGAACAGACCGACCAGGGTGATCGGCTCGAGGTAGCGGAAGCTTTCGGAGCCGACGTTCTTGGCCTGCTGCATGATTTCCACCACGGTGATGGCCGACAGCACCGGGGTGTCCTTGAGCATGGCGATCAGGTAGTTGCCCAACGGTGGCAGGATCGGCCGAATCGCCTGGGGCAGGATGACTGCCCGGTAGGCGGTCCACGGCGCGAAGTTGAGGGCGACCACCGCTTCCCACTGGCTGCGCGCCACAGAGTCGAGGCCGCCGCGGTAAACCTCGGCCAGGTAACAGGCGTAGTGCACGCCGATACCGATGATGCCGGCCTGCATGGCCGTCATGTTGACCCCGTAGTTGGGCAGCACGTAGTAGAGGAAATACACCTGGATCAGCAGCGGCGTACTGCGGATGAACTCGATCAGCAATGCCACCGGCCACGACAGCCAGGCCTGGCGGCTGCGCCGGGCGATGGCCAGGAAGAGGCCCAGCACCACTGCGATCAGGAAGCCAACCAAGGTGATGCCCAAGGTTTTCAGCGACGCCTGCAGCAAGTCGGGCAGGATTTGCGCGACGTAGTTCCAGTCCCAGAAATTCATGACAGGCTCCCCCGCAGGCGACCGCGGCTCAGGCGCCGTTCGACCCGACGCATGAGGAAGTTGATGACCTGCGCCAGGACGAAGTAGAGCAGCAGGGTGAGGCTGAAGATTTCCAGGGTCTGGAAGGTCGCCTGGTCCAGCTGACGGGCGCGGAAGCTAAGGTCCGACAGGGTGATCAGCGACACCAGCGAGGTGTTCTTCAGCAGTTCGATCAGCAGGTTGGTGCCAGGTGCGATGGCCGCCAGCAATGCCTGCGGCAGGATGATCCGCCGGAAGCGGGTGGTGGCGGGCATGTTCAGCGCGGTGCAGGCTTCGTACTGCCCCTTGGCCACCGAGCTGATTGCCCCGCGCATCACTTCGGCACCGTAGGCACCGATATGCAGCCCGAGGCCGACGATGGCCACGGTGTAGGCGCTGAGTTCGAGGTTGAACGGTGGCAGCGGCAATACGAAGAACAGCCAGAACAACTGCACCAGCAACGAGGTGCCGCGGAACAGCTCGATGTAGGCCACGCACAGCCAGCTCAATGGCCGCCATGACGAACGCCGGCCAAGGGCGGCGAGGATCGCGGCGACGATGGCCAGCAGCGAGCCGAAGAAGGTGACCTGGATGGTGATCCAGGCGCCTTGCAGTAACAACGGTATCAATTCACCCATGGTTCGACCTGAATAATCGGATTACACAGGGAATGGCACGGCAAGCGCCATGCCACCTCGATTCACTGCTGGGCACAGAGCTCGGCGGCGGTCTTGTCAGTCACGTTGCTGCGGTCGAAGCCGAACGGCGCGACGGTCTTCAGATGCTCCTCGCTGCCCAGCCACTTCTTCATCTCGGCGTTGACCGCGTCGCGCAGGGCCTTGTCCTCGGGGCGGAAGGCCAGGGCACCGTAGCCGGTGTGGGCCGGGTCATCCGTGAAGTCGCTGATCGCCTCGACCTTGTCGCCACCCTTTTTCGCCAGGCCCTTCATGGTCAGCTGGGTGCCTACGGCAGCATCGGCGCGGCCGGCACGCACGGCCTGTAACTGGGCGGTGGTGTCCGGCACCTGAAGGATCTGCGCATCGGTGATGCCGGAGTCGCGGGCATAGGCGAGGTTGACCGTGCCCGCCATGATCGCCAGCTTCACGTCCGGGTTCCTGGCGATGTCGGCGTAGCTGTGCAGGTTCTTCGGATTGCCCTGTGCCACCAGCAGGGTGTCGGGCAGGGCGTACTGCGGGTCGGTGAAGATCACCTGCTTGCAGCGTGCCGGGGTGATGTACATGCCGGCGGCAATCACATCGAAGCGCCCGGCGCGCAAGCCCGGGATCAACGAACCCCACTCGGTGAGCACGCCATCGACCTGTTTGATGCCCATTTTCCCGAAGATGATCTTGGCGATTTCCGGTGACTCCCCGGTTACCCGGCCATCGGTCTCGGTGAAGGCAAACGGGGTTTCGTTGGCGTAGCCGATGCGGATGTGGCTGGTTTCCTTGATTTCGTCCAGGCTGGCGGCCTGGGCGCTGGTGAGCACACCGAAGGTGGCACAGGCCATCAGCAGGCGCTGGAAGGGGCGTGGAACGTTGAAAGGCTGGCTCATCAATGAAGCTCCTGTTTGTTATAAAAACCGTCGTCGACGGCTCTGTGTTAGGAGGCAGTGGAGCAAAACAGCGAAAGCAGGTCGGTCTTTTGTTCGAAGCTGCCGGGCAGCGGGAGTTCGACCTTGGGCCGAGCATACAAAAGCTGAAACGGCCATTGCATTGCACTAGGACAATTGCCCGAAGCACTTGTACGGGGGATGCTGTGACCCTGGCCCCGGCAAGTGAAGCGAACATCATGATGCACAGTTGGAAGGCAGCCCTGGACGCCGCCCGCATCGGCGAGTCCAAATACAAGATCCTGGTCCAGGCCGTCACCGGCGAGATCGAGCGCGGCGTATTGGTACATGACCAGCGCCTGCCACCGCAGCGCCAGGTAGCCGATGCCCTGGGCATCAGCGTGCAGACCGTGACCAATGCCTACAAGGAACTGGAGCGCCAAGGCCTGGTGCGTTGCGAGATCGGCCGTGGCAGTTTCGTCAGCCGGCGCATGAGCGACCGTGTGTCGGATGACATCATCGACCTGCCCGAGCGTACCCTGGTCGACTTCTCCATCACCCGCATCCTGCACACCCAGGTGCATGAGCGCATCTGGCGCGACACCTGCGCCGAGCTGGCCGTGGAAGAGGAGCAGCCGTGGATCCATGCCTACCGGCCCATCGCCGGCTTCGAGAGCCACCGCGAGGCCGCGGTGCGCTGGCTTGCCGGCCTGGGCATGCAGGTCGAGCGTGACGATGTGCTGGTCACCAACGGCGCCGCCCACGCCATCTTCCTGGCCCTGGCCTCGCTGGCCGGGCCGGATGATGTGGTGCTGTGCGAGGGGTTGACCGACCATGGCGTGATCGGCAATTCACAGGTGCTCGGTTTTACCCTCAAAGGCCTGGAGATGGACCGTGAGGGCATCAACCCGGAGCATTTCGAGGACATCTGCAGCAACGAGCGGGTGACCGCGCTGGTGTGCACACCCAACCTCAACAACCCGACCGTCAGCCTGATGCCCGACAGCCGGCGCCAGGAGATTGCCGAAATTGCCCGGCGCTTTGGCGTGCATATCATCGAAGATGACGTTTACGGGCCGCTACTGGGGGGCAGCCATGCCAGGCCACTCAGTTCCTATGCGCCGGAGCTGTCGTTCTACTGCACCAGCATGACCAAGTCGGTGCTTACCGGCCTGCGCGTTGGCTACCTGGCCATGCCCAAGCGCCTGGCGCTGCGCACCGAGAGCATCTTGCGGGTCAACAGCTGGATGGCCACGCCCTTGGTGGCGGAGATTGCTTCGCGCTGGATCAACGATGGGCGCGCGGCGCAGCTGGTGGCGCTGCAGCGCACCTTGCTGGGCGAGCGTCAGGCATTGTTGCGTGAGTACCTGGGGGATTATGTGCGTGGTCAGCACGCCCATGCCCTGGGGGCATGGCTGAACATTCCCGAGCGCTGGGAAGTGGACAGCCTGGTGCGTGCCTTGCGCCGCCGGCAGATTGCGGTGACGCCGCCGGAGCCGTTCCTGGTGCGCGGTACACCGCGGCCACGGGCCGTGCGCTTGTGCGTGGGCGCCGAGTGTTCCGAGGCAAAGCTGCGCCAGGCCTTTGGCGATATGCGGGAGTTGTTCGGGCAGTATCCGCAGATCCATGAACTGTAACTCTCCTGCAGCGGCCTCTTCGCGGGCATGCCCGCTCCCACAGGTTTGGCAAAGCGATTCCTGTGGGAGCGGGCGTGCCCGCGAAGAGGCCGCTGCAGACAAAAACAAATTCCCCGGCAAATTGCCCTAGTACATTCATCACGACAATTTTCGCCTCATACACTCCGCCCAACATCAGCTCACTTGTTGGGTCCCGGTCATGTCAGCGCTCTCGCTTCACGATCTCTACCTCGCCCGCCAGCGTATCCACGGCCTGGTGCGCAGCACGCCGCTGGAGCTTTCCCCCAGCCTGTCACGGCACCTGGGCACGCCGGTCTACCTGAAGCTCGAAGCCCTGCAGACCACCGGCAGCTTCAAGCTGCGCGGCGCCAGCAATGCCATCGCCGCACTCAGCGGTGAACAACGCGCTTGCGGCGTGGTTACGGCCTCCACCGGCAATCACGGCCGGGCGGTGGCCCACGCTGCTGCACAACTGGGCGTGAAGGCAACCGTGTTTCTTTCGCAACTGGTGCCAGCCAACAAGGTCCAGGCCATCCGCGACCTGGGCGCTGAAGTGTGCATCGTCGGCCACTCCCAGGACGATGCACAGCAGGCCGCGCAACAACATGCCGAGCAACAGGGCGCAACGCTGATTCCACCTTTCGATCACCCTCAGGTCATCGCCGGCCAGGGCACGCTGGGCCTGGAAATCATCGAGCAGTTGCCCGAGGTGGAGCAGGTGCTGATTCCGCTCTCCGGTGGTGGCCTGTTCGCGGGTGTGGCGTTGGCCATGAAAAGCATCAAGCCGGCGATCACCACCCACGGCATCAGCATGCAGCGCGGTGCGGCGATGTACGCCAGCCTGCAGGCCGGCAGGCCAGTCGAGGTAGAGGAGCTGCCGACACTCGCCGACTCGCTTGGTGGCGGCATCGGCCTGGGCAACCAGCACACCCTGAGCATGACCCAGCGTCTGCTCGACCAACTCCACCTGCTGCCGGAAGCGTCGGTCGCCAATGGCATGCGCCACGCCTACCAGCACGAGCGGTTGGTACTCGAAGGTGCCGGCGCAGTCGGCATCGCCGCGCTGCTCGACGGGCTGGTGACGGCCCGCGGCCCGGTCGTGGTGGTGGTCAGTGGGCGCAACGTCGACAGCGCACAGCATCAGCGCGTCATCAACGGCGGCGACGCCTGAAATTCACGTTTCCTTCACTGGAGGTATTCGAATGCCGGCCATCACCTTGCTCAGCGAAGCCGACCTGCGTAGCTGCATTACCCTCGACCGCGACGCGATCGATGCCATCGAGCAGGCCTTTGCCCTGCTTGCCACGGCCAAGGTGGCGATGCCGCCGATCCTGCGCCTGGATGTGCCCGAGCACAACGGCGAGGTGGACGTGAAAACCGCTTACCTGCCTGGGCTGGAGCGTTTCGCGATCAAGGTCAGCCCGGGCTTTTTCGACAACCCCAAGCTTGGCCTGCCCAGCCTCAACGGCATGATGATGCTGCTGTCGGTCCGCACTGGCCTGCTCGATGCCTTGCTCCTCGACAATGGCTACCTCACCGCCGTGCGCACCGCTGCAGCCGGTGCGGTAGCTGCACGCTGGCTGTCGCGGCAGGACAGCCGCAGCGTGGCCTTGATCGGCAGTGGCGAACAGGCACGCCTGCAGCTGCAGGCACTGCGCCTGGTGCGGCCGATCGAGCAGGTCAAGGTGTGGGGGCGCGATGCGCAGAGAACCGCAGCGTTATGTGATGACCTGGGGCGTGATGGGCAACTGCAGGTACAGGCTTGCGACAGTGTCGACCAGGCCATGCAGGCGGTCGATATCGCCATCACCTGCACCCCCAGCCGCGAGCCGCTGATCCAGCCGCATCACCTGCAACCGGGGCTGCACATCACTGCCATGGGCTCGGATGCCGAGCACAAGAACGAGATCGCGCCCATGGCCCTGGCCCGGCTCGACCGTTATGTCGCCGACCGCCTGAGCCAGACCCGCGTGCTGGGCGAACTGCACCACGCATTGCGCGCTGGCGCGGTCAGCGAGCAGGCCGTTCATTCCGAGCTGGGCCAGATCATCGCCGGCCTGCACCCGGGCCGTGTACAGGCCGAAGAGGTCACCCTGTGCGACCTGACCGGCACCGGGGCCCAGGACACCGCTATCGCCAACCTTGCCTTCGAACGCGCAATCGCCGCCCACAAAGGCCTGGCGTTTCACAGCTGACAGTTTTCGCAACCCACTCACAAGAAGGGCATCCGTATGTCACAGACAGTGGTCAACCTGCCGTTCAGCCGGCAGGAGTACGCCCAGCGCCTGGCCAAGACCCGCGCTGCCATGCAGGCACAGGGCCTGGAGCTTTTGCTGGTTACCGATCCATCGAACATGGCCTGGCTCACCGGCTATGACGGCTGGTCGTTCTACGTGCACCAGTGCGTGCTGCTGGCGCTCGATGGCGAGCCGATCTGGTTTGGCCGCGGCCAGGACGCCAATGGCGCAAGGCGCACGGTGTTCATGCAGCACGACAACATCGTCGGCTACCCGGACATCTATGTGCAGTCACGCGAGCGCCACCCGATGGACTACCTGTGCCAGGAGGTGATTCTGGCCAAGGGCTGGGGCGGCCTGAGCATCGGCGTGGAGATGGACAACTACTACTTCAGCGCGGCGGCCTACCAGGCGCTGTGCAAGCACCTGCCACAGGCGCGTTTCAGCGATGCCGCCGGGCTGGTCAACTGGCAGCGGGCGGTCAAGTCGCCGCAGGAAATCGAATACATGCGTATCGCCGCGCGCATCGTCGAACAGATGCACGGGTGCATCCTCGAACGCATCGAGCCCGGCATGCGCAAGAACGAGCTGGTGGCCGAGATCTACCGCAGCGGCATCCTCGGTGTCGATGGCCATGGCGGCGACTACCCGGCCATCGTGCCGTTGTTGCCGACTGGCGCTGATGCCAGCGCGCCGCACCTTACCTGGGACGATTCACCGTTCACCCGCGGCGCCGGCACGTTCTTCGAGATTGCCGGCTGCTACAAGCGCTACCACTGCCCGTTGTCGCGCACCGTGTACCTGGGCAAGCCGCCGCAACACTTTCTCGATGGCGAAAAGGCGGTGGTCGAAGGTATCGCGGCCGGCCTCGATGCCGCGCGGCCAGGCAACACCACCGGTGACATCGCCAGGGCGTTCTTCCGCGTACTGGAGAAGTTCGGCATACACAAGGACAGCCGCTGTGGTTACCCGATCGGTATCAGCTACCCGCCAGATTGGGGCGAGCGCACCATGAGCCTGCGCCCGAGCGACACCAGCGTGCTGCAACCGGGCATGACCTTCCACTTCATGCCGGGGCTGTGGATGGACGACTGGGGCCTGGAGATCACCGAAAGCATCCTCATCACCGAGACCGGGGTCGAGACCCTGTGCAACGTGCCGCGCCAGCTGTTCGTGAAGGACTGACCCATGAATGCAATCGCACAGGCCGCCGCCACGGTGGCCAACCCCATCACCTGTACCTTGGATTTCGAGCGGGACGGCGTGCAGCACGGCTTCCTCAAGCTGCCGTACTCGCGTGACGACTCGGCCTGGGGGGCGGTGATGATTCCGCTGACGGTGGTCAGGAACGGCAATGGCCCGACAGCCTTGCTCACGGGTGGCAATCACGGTGACGAATACGAAGGCCCGGTGGCGCTGAGCAAGCTGGCCCAGCAGCTGCAGGCCGGGCAGGTAAGCGGGCGGGTGATCATCGTGCCGTTCATGAACACACCGGCGTTTCAGGCGGGCACCCGCACCTCGCCGATCGACCGGGGCAACCTCAACCGCAGCTTCCCTGGTCGGCCTGATGGCAGCGTGACGGAAAAGATCGCCGACTATTTCCGCCGCACCTTGCTGCCGTTGGCCGATATCGTCCTGGACATCCACTCCGGTGGTCGCACCCTCGACTTCCTGCCGTTCGCTGCATGCCATGTGCTGCCCGACAAGGCCCAGCAGGCCCGTTGTGAAGCCGGCATGCAGGCCTTCGCCGCGCCCTACAGCATGCGCATGCTCGAGCTGGATGCGCAGGCGATGTACGACACCGCGGCAGAAGAGCAGGGCAAGGTGTTCATCACCACCGAACTGGGCGGTGGTGGCACCTCCACGGCGAAAAGCGTGGCCCTGGCGGAGCGCGGCGTGCGCAATGTGCTGATCCACGCCGGCATCCTCGCAGGCGAAGTGGAGCAGGGCGAGACAACCCTGCTGGACATGCCCGATGGCGATTGCTTCATCGCCAGCGAGCACGACGGATTGCTGGAGATGTGCCGCGACCTGGGCGAAACGGTCAGCCAGGGCGAAGTGATCGCCCGTATCCATGACATCCGCCGCACCGGCAGCGCCCCGGTCGAGTACCGCGCCCGACGCAATGGCTTGCTCGCAGCCCGGCACTTTCCCGGCCTGGTGCAGTGCGGCGACACCCTGGCGGTGATCGCCGACGTACTGGCCTGAACCTGGCGTCACGACAACGAGGTATGGAGAACAGTCATGTCACACCACTACCCATTCAACAGCCTGTGCCACGTCGATGGCCAATGGCTGCACAGCCACAGTGGCAACAGCGTCGCCGTGCATGACCCGGCCAACCGCCAGGTCATCGGCCATGTGCCGCTGCTCGACCATGAGCAGATCGTCGCCGCGGTGGATGCCGCCCAGCGGGCTTTCCCGGCCTGGCGCCAGCAGAGTCTGGACAGCCGCGCTGCGCTGTTGCGGCGTTGGGCCGAATTGATGCTCGAGCACCAGGAGGCTCTGGCGCGCATTCTCAGCGAGGAGCAGGGCAAGCCGCTGGCCGAAGCACGCGGTGAAATCGCCTATGCGGCAAGCTTCATTCCCTGGTTTGCCGAGGAGGCCCGGCGCCTCAACGGGCAGACCATCCCCAGCCATATTCCGGGTGCCCAGCTGAGTACGCTGAAGGAGCCCGTCGGGGTCTGCGCGCTGCTCACCCCGTGGAACTTCCCCAGCGCCATGATCACCCGCAAGGCGGCTGCGGCGTTGGCGGCCGGCTGCACGGTGGTGGTCAAACCGGCCCATGAAACACCGTTTTCGGCGCTGGCCCTGGCCCAACTGGCAGAGGACGCCGGCTTCCCGCCGGGGGTGTTCAACGTGGTGATCGGCGAGCCGCAGATGGCCATGGAAACCCTGGTGCGCGACAACCGCGTGCGGGCGGTCAGCTTCACCGGCTCGACCCGGGTCGGCAAGCTGGTGCTGCAAGCCGCGGCTCAGGATGTGAAGAAAGTGGCGCTGGAGCTGGGCGGCAACGCGCCGTTCATCGTCTGTGCCGATGCCGACCTGGAGCTGGCCGTGCGGGTGGCCGTGGCCGCCAAGTTCCAGACGTCTGGCCAGGACTGCTGCGCGGCCAACCGGATCATGGTGCAGCGGCCGTTGTACGAAGCATTCCTGGCGCGCTTCGCCGAAGCGGTGCGGGCGCTGAAGGTTGGCCCGGCGATGGTCGATGGCGAGGAGACGGCGGCAGAGGTCGGCCCGTTGATGCACCAGGCCGCGTTCGATGCCACCCAGGCCCGGGTCGAGGACGCCCTGCAGCGTGGCGCCCGGCGCCTGGTCGGTGGCGAGGGCCATGCGCTGGGTGGCTGGTTCTTCCAGCCGACGGTGCTTGCCGATGTCACGCCGGCGATGCGCATCTACCAGGAAGAAAACTTCGCGCCGATTGCCGGGGTCATGCCGTTCGACACGCTGGAGCAGGCCATCACCATGGCCAATGACACCGAGTACGGCCTGGCTGCCTACATCGTCGGCAACCGCCTCGATGTCGTGCACCCGTTGGTGCGCCGGCTCGACCACGCGATGGTGGCGATCAACGGCGTCAAGTTCACCGGCCACCCCATCCCGTTCGGCGGCATGAAGGCCTCGGGCCTGGGCCGCGAAGGCGGCAGCGAGGGCTTCGAACCCTTCGTCGAAACCAAATACGTTTGCTTGCACCACCACGGTCAGTTCTAAGGAGTGTTTGCCATGAGCCAAGATTTCAGCCAGCTGTTCGAACAGGACCGCGCCCACTTCATGCACCCCTCGACCCACGCCCATGACCACGCCAGCGGCGCGCTCAAGGGCCGGATCATCACCGGTGCCGAGGGCATCCGCCTGCGTGACCATGAAGGCCGCGAACTGATCGATGCCTTCGCCGGCCTGTACTGTGTGAACATCGGTTACGGGCGTACCGAGGTCGCTGACGCCATCCATCGCCAGGCCAAGGAGCTGGCGTATTACCACACCTACGTCGGCCACTCGACCGAAGCGATCATCGAGCTTTCCAGCCGCATCATCGACTGGGCGCCGGCCGGAATGAAAAAGGTCTATTACGGCCTGTCGGGTTCCGATGCCAACGAGACCCAGGTCAAGCTGGTGCGCTACTACAACAACATCCTCGGTCGCCCACTCAAGAAGAAGATCATCTCTCGCGACCGCGGCTATCACGGCTCGGGCATCATGACCGGCAGCCTTACCGGCCTGCCCAGCTTCCACCAGCATTTCGACCTGCCGGTGGAAGGCGTCAAGCATACGGTCTGCCCGCACTGGTACCGCAAGGCACCGGCCGGCATGGATGAGCAGGCCTTCGTGCGCTATTGCGCCGACGAGCTGGAGCAACTGATCCTGGCCGAAGGGCCCGACACCGTCGCCGCGTTCATTGGCGAGCCGCTGATGGGCACCGGTGGCATCATCGTGCCGCCGAAGGGCTACTGGAAGGCGATCCAGGCTGTGCTCGATCGCTACGACGTGCTGTTGATCGCCGACGAAGTGGTGTGCGCCTTCGGCCGCCTGGGCTCGAAGATGGGCAGCCAGCGCTACGACATCCGCCCGGACCTGATCACCACGGCCAAGGGCCTGACCAGCGCCTATGCGCCGCTGTCGGCAGTGATCGTTGGTGAGAAGGTGTGGAACGTGATCGAAGAGGGCTCGCAGAAGGCCGGCCCGATGGGCCACGGCTGGACCTACTCCGGGCACCCGATCTGCGCGGCGGCGGCGCTGGCCAACCTGGATATTCTCGAGCGCGAGAACCTGACCGAGAATGCCGAAGTGGTGGGGGCATACCTGAACCGGCGCATGCGCGAAACTTTCGAAGGCCACCCGCTGGTAGGTGAAGTACGGGGTGACGGCATGCTTTGCGCGGTCGAGTTCATGGCCGATCGCGAGGCGCGCACGGCGTTCGACCCGGCGTTGAAAGTCGGGCCACAGGTGTCGGCAGCGTGCCTTGAGCGCGGGATGATCGCCCGAGCCATGCCGCATGGTGACATTCTCGGCTTTGCACCGCCGTTGGTGCTGAACCAGGAGGATGCCGAAAAGATCGTCGCCATCACCAAGGCGGCGGTCGATGAGGTGGCTGGCAAGGTGCTCGGCTGAGCATTGCAGGGGCCGCCATGCGGCCCCATCGCCGGCCTCGGCAGGCGAACCGACTGACGGTCCCCCCCACCCCGCATCCTTGCCTACGCTGATATTCCAACCCGCTGAAGCAAGGAGAACCGTCATGGCCTTCCAATACAAGCGTCTGGACAAGAACAACGCCGCCGTGCTGCTGGTCGACCACCAGACCGGCCTGCTCTCGCTGGTAAGGGACATCGACCCCGACCGCTTCAAGAACAACGTCCTGGCCCTGTCGGACCTGGCCAAGTACTTCAAGCTGCCGACCATTCTCACCACCAGTTTCGAGACCGGCCCCAACGGCCCGCTGGTGCCCGAACTGAAAGAGCAGTTCCCCGACGCCCCGTACATCGCCCGGCCTGGCAACATCAACGCCTGGGACAACGAGGACTTCGTCAAGGCCGTCAAGGCCACCGGCAAGAAGCAGTTGCTGATTGCCGGCGTGGTGACCGAAGTGTGTGTGGCTTTCCCGGCACTGTCGGCGCTGGAGGAGGGCTTCGAGGTATTCGTCGTCACCGATGCCTCCGGCACCTTCAACGAACTGACCCGTGACTCGGCCTGGCGGCGCATGGAGGCCGCCGGGGCGCAACTGATGACCTGGTTCGGCGTGGCCTGCGAACTGCACCGTGACTGGCGCAACGACATCGAAGGGCTGGGAACCCTGTTCTCCAACCATATTCCGGATTACCGCAACCTGATGACCAGCTACAACAAACTGGCCAAGTAATCCGGCCTCGAAGGCACCCCCGTACCCTGTGGGAGCGGGTTCACCCGCGAATGCGTCGGTAGCTTCAATGACGCATTCGCGGGTAAACCCGCTCCCACACCCTCCCCGGAACACTCACCAGCACTTGCAGAATCAATGAGATAGAAGCAAGCCTGCGAAATCCACAAGCGAAGCGGCAAACTGCCATGGATCGACCATACTGACTCTTCATTCGCCCTCAGGAGAGTGCCATGTCGAAGTCGTCCAGGAAAAAAGACACCAAGGACCAGCCGGATAAACTGGGCGGCAAGGCGTACGAGAAGGCACTCAAGCAGCTGCATGTGGAACTGGTGAAGCTGCAGGAATGGGTGGTGGCCAAGGGCTTGAAGGTATGCATTGTCTTCGAGGGCCGCGATGGCGCCGGCAAGGGCGGTACCATCAAGGCCATTACCGAGCGCGTCAGCCCGCGAGTATTCCGCGTGGTGGCGCTGCCGGCACCGACCGAGCGGGAAAAGACCCAGATGTATGTGCAACGCTACCTGGGCCACCTGCCTGCCGCGGGCGAAGTAGTGATCTTCGACCGCAGCTGGTACAACCGCGCCGGTGTCGAGCGGGTGATGGGCTTTTGCAGCGAAGAACAGAGCAGCAAGTTTCTCACCGTGGTGCCGCTGTTCGAAAAGATGATGGTCGAGTCGGGGATCATCCTCATCAAGTACTGGCTGGAGGTCAGCGCCGAAGAGCAGACCCGCCGCCTGCAGGACCGCATCAACGATGGCCGCAAGCTGTGGAAGCTATCGCCGATGGACCTCAAGTCGTACACCCGCTGGGATGAATACACCCGGGCCCGCGACGACATGTTCGCCGCCTCCGATTCGTCCTGGGCACCGTGGTTCATGGCCCATTCCAACGACAAACGCCGTGCCCGGCTGAACATCATCAGCCATCTGCTGACGCGCATCCCCTACAAGGACATTACCCGCGACGGGCTGGTGAAGTTGCCCAAGCGCGGCAAGATCGGCAAATACAAGGCCGTCAACTACCCGTTCAAAGTCGTCGAAGAGCGTTTCTGATCTCTCCCCACGGGGAGCAGCGAGGGTGCGAGCCTATGCCACATGATGGCAGCCTGTTGCAGGCGACGGTGGTGTTCCTGCTGGCCGTGGTGCTTCTGGTACCGCTGGCGCAGCGTTTGAAAATGGGGGCGGTGCCCGGCTATCTGCTGGCGGGCATCCTGATAGGGCCATCGGTGTTTGGCCTGCTGAACAACCCGGATAACGTGGCACGCCTGTCGGAGATGGGTGTGGTGATGCTGCTGTTCGTCATCGGCCTGGAGCTGTCGCCGCGGCGTTTGTGGAGCATGCGCCGGGCGCTGTTTGGCGTCGGCTCGCTACAAGTAGGCCTGAGCGCTGTGGTGCTTGGCCTGCTGGCGTACTGGCTGTTCGGCCAGTCGAAGCCGGCTGCCATCGTGCTGGGCCTGGGCCTGGCCCTGTCGTCCACTGCGTTTGGCCTGCAGGTACTGGCCGAGCGCAAGGACCTGGGCAAGCCGCACGGCCGCCTGGCCGTGGCGATCCTGCTGTTCCAGGACATTGCCGCGATCCCGCTGATTGCCGTGGTGCCGCTGCTCGGTGGTGATGTCAGCACCGCCGACGAAGGTGCCTGGCCGGTGCTGGCGGTGGTGGTTGGCATAGGTGTGCTGATCCTCTTTGGCCGCTACCTGTTGACCCCTGTCTTCAAATGGACAGTCGGTTCGGGCCTGCCCGAGCTGTCGACCGCTACCGCCTTGCTGGTGGTGCTGGGCACCGCCTGGGTGATGGAGCACGTGGGCGTGTCGATGGCGCTGGGGGCATTTCTGGCGGGCGTGTTGATGGCCGAGTCGCCTTTCCGCCACGAACTGGAAACCCAGATCGAGCCCATCAAGGGTTTGCTGCTGGGGCTGTTCTTCGTTGGCGTGGGGATGAGCGCCGACCTGCGCCTGCTGTTCGGCATGCCGTTAATGGTGCTGGGGCTGACCCTGCTGCTGGTGGCCATCAAGTTGCCGCTGCTGTATGGCCTGGGCCGCACGGCGGGTGGGCTAAACCAGGCCCAGGCGCTGTGCCTGGGTGTGGTGCTGGCCTCTGGCGGCGAGTTTGCCTTCGTGGTGTTCAAGCTGGCGCTGGACCATCAGGTGCTGGCGCAGCAGGTGCATGACCTGCTGGTGCTGGCCATCACCTTGTCGATGGCGGTAGTGCCGTTGGTAATGATGGCCCTGGCGCGCCAGTTGCGTGACGACAGCCCGTCACAAGCAACCCCTGAAACGGGCCACTGAATCGCGCCACACGGCGCACCTGGAGTTCGGAGGTGAAGCATGCAACCGGGTATCAAGCTGGACAGCCGCCTGTCGCGGGGCTTGCTCGATGTGCTCATCAAGGCCTGCCTGGTGGCTGCGCTGGTGATATTCGCCTTCCAGACGTTCCAGCCGTTCCTGGAGCTGATGCTGTGGTCGGTGATCCTGGCGGTGACCTTGTACCCGCTGTATTGCCGCATCCAGCGCCGCACAGGGCTCAAGGACGGGCTTTCGGCGACGCTGGTGGTTCTGCTGGTACTGGTCGTGCTGCTGGTGCCGATCTACCTGGTGGTGATGTCCATCGGCGAGTCGGTGGACAGCCTGGTGACGCTGCTGAAAAGCGGGGCCTGGAGCGTGCCGGCACCTCCCGATTCGGTGGCGGCCTGGCCGCTGATCGGGCCGAAGGTGCATGCCCTGTGGCTGGCAGCCTCGGAAAACATGGCCGGTGTGCTGAACCAGTGGATGCCCCAGCTCAAGGATGCCGGGCGCACGGTGCTGGGGGCTGCAGCCAGCGCGGGCGGTGCGTTCCTGTTGTTCATCGCGGCGATCATCGTCTCGGGCATCATCATGGCGTTCGGTGACCGCGGCGAAATCGCGGCGCAGCGCATAGCCATGCGGGTGTCGGGCGAGGAGCGCGGCAAGCCACTGGCCAAGCTGTGCACCGCCACCATTCGCGCGGTGGCCCAGGGCGTGATCGGCATTGCCTTCATCCAGATGCTGCTGATCGGTGTCGGCTTCGTCATCAAAGGGGTACCGGGGGCCGGGATGCTGGCCATCGTCATCCTCATGCTGGGGATTGCCCAGGCACCGGCCACGTTGATCACGGTGCCGGTGATCATCTACATCTTCAACGTCGAAGGCTTTACCGTGGCGACCATCATCTTTGCCATCTACAGCTTCGTCGCCGGGCTTGCTGACAACGTGCTCAAGCCGCTGCTGCTGGGGCGCGGGGTGGATGTGCCGATGCCGGTGGTGCTGATCGGGGCACTGGGCGGCATGGTGGTCAAAGGCATCATCGGCCTGTTCATCGGCCCGGTGATCCTGGGCGTCACTTATGTACTGTTCTGGCAATGGGTGGCGCTGCAGGTGCCAGAAAACCCCGTCGAGCCGTCGGCGTGAGCCAAGGCCTGCCATGCCCGGACGCCTCTGTGGTTGTGCACTGAGCCTGGCTGCCACGTTGGTGGGCTGTACCCAGGTCGGCCCGGATTTCCAGCCGCCGCAGGACCCGTGGCTGAGCACCTGGAACACCCCGCTGCTGGAGCAGGCCGGGCAGCAGGCCGCGGCACCCGACCTGCGCCAGTGGTGGGCCGTGTTCGCCGACCCGGCCCTGGATGCCTTGATCGCCGAGGCCGATGCCAACAACAGCAACCTGCGCGTGGCCGGCTTGCGCATTGCCGAAGCCCGCGCCCAGTTGGCCATCGTGCAGACCGGGCGTTATCCACAGCTGCAGCAGCTGCGCGCCCAGAGCCTGTACCTCAAGCAGGACCAGTCCGGCACCGCCACCGCGCGTGATTCGGTGTTCTGGCAATCCAGCGCGGGCTTCGACATCGGCTGGGAAATCGACTTCTGGGGGCGCTTCAGCCGCGCCATCGAAAGCGCCGACGCCGTCTACTTCGCCTCCCAGGCCAATTACGCCGATGCCATGCTGCTGTTGCGTGCGCAGGTGGCCGACACCTACTTTGCCCTGCGCACCACCGAGGCGCGGCTGGATATCGCCGAAGAAAACGCCCGCCGCCAGGCGCGCAGCCTGGAGATAACCGAGCGGCTGTTCCGTCATGGCGAAAACGACGAACTCGACTGGCAACAGGCGCGCACCCAGTACCTGGCTACCCAGGCCACCATCCCCGAGTTTCAGAACCAGCTCAATGCCCTGCGCAACGTGCTGTGCTCGCTGCTGGGTCGGCCGCCCGGGCCGCTGCCACAGCTGGATGCCGGCCACGGCCAGTTGCCGTTACCGGACCGTGCCGTGCTGCAGGGCGTGCCCGTCAGCCTGCTGCAGCGTCGCCCGGACATCCGCGCCGCCGAGCAGGCGGTGGCGGCGCAGTCGGCGCTGGTCGGGGTGGCCGAGGCCGACCTTTATCCACAGCTGAGCCTGCTGGGCAGCATCGGCTGGAGCTTCGTCACGGCCAATCACCTGCCCGATACCTTCGACATCGCCGCCGGGCCCAGCCTGATCTGGAACCCTTTCGACTACGGCCGGCGCAAGAACGCCGTGCGCGTGGAAGATGCCCGCTTGCAGCAGCTGATCGAGCTGTATCACCAGGGCGTGCGCGAAGCCGCCCGCGAGGCCGACGATGCCGCCAGCGGGCTGGTGCGCTCGCTGCAGAGCGCAAGCATCCGCGACCAGGCCTCGCAGGCCGCGCAGCGCTCGCTGAGCCTGGCCAGCTCGCAGTACCGCGAAGGCTTTGCCGACTTCCAGCGCGTGCTCGACGCCCAGCAACTGCTGCTGCAGCAACAGGACGGCTACCTGGTCAGCCGCGGCAATGCCGTCAGCAGCCTGGTGACGTTGTACAAGGCCCTGGGCGGCGGCTGGGACGCCAGCCGCGCACCGATCGACCCGGCCACCCGCCAGCAGATGCAGCAACGCACAGATTGGGGCGAACTGCTCGATGAGCCAGCCCCCAGCGCACATGCACAAGGTGAAACGAAATGAGCGACGCTACGCCGACGCCACCCCCGCCAGCCCCCGATCGTGGCATGCGCTGGGTGCTGCTGCTGATTGCCGTGAGCCTGCTGTGGTACCTGCTGGCCGACCGTTTCACGCCCTATACCCAGCAGGCCCGCCTGCAGGCCTACGTGGTGCCGGTGAGTGCCGAGGTGGCCGGGCAGGTGAAGCGTGTGGCGGTGGGCAACAACCAGGAAGTACGCAAGGGCGATGTGCTGTTCGAACTGGACCAGGAACAGTACCGCATCGCCCTGGCCCGCGCCGAAGCCGACCTGGACACGGTACGCCGGCAGATCGGCGCCCACACCGCTGGCATCGACTCGGCCCAGGCGGCGCTGGTGGCGGCCCAGGCCAACGAGCGCAAGGCGCGGCAGGACGCCGAGCGGCTCAAGCGCCTGATCGATGAAGACCCGGGCACGGTGTCGGTGCGCCGCCTGGAGGGCGCCCAGGCCAACCGCGACCAGGCCATCAGCCAGGTCGCGGCAGCCCGTGCCGAAGTGGAGCGGGCCCGTGAGCAGCAGGGCGGGGCGCAGGACGACAACGCCCAACTGCGCAGCGCGGCGGCCAATGTGGAAAAAGCCCGGCTGGACCTGGCGCGCACCGTGGTACGCGCCGATGCAAACGGGTTGATCACCGACCTGCGCACCGACGTTGGCCACTATGTCGGCGCCGGCAGCCCGATGATGACCCTGATCGCCATCCATGACGTGTGGATAAGTGCCGACATGACCGAGAACAACCTCGGTCGGCTGCGCCCTGAAACCCCGGTGTTGGTAGTGCTCGATGCGCTGCCTGGCACAGTGTTGAAGGGGCGTATTCGCAGCATCGGCTACGGCGTGAGCGTGGGCCAGAGTACCCCGCCGGGCACGTTGCCGACCGTGCAGAACAGCCGCGAGTGGCTGCGCTCGGCGCAGCGTTTCCCGGTGATCGTCGAACTGGAGCGTGACCAGTTGCAGGACAAGAGCGGTTTGCGGGTCGGCGGCCAGGCCGAAGTCATGGCCCTGCCAACCGAGGGCAACCCTTTGAACCTGCTGGGCCGGCTGTTCATGTGGCTGATGAGCTGGCTGTCGTATGCCTATTGAGCTGCGCCGCCTGCGCGCCCTGCGCCTGGCTTGGGGCGTGGCGCTGTGCCTGGCGGTGAGTTTCGGCATCGGCTTGCCGGTGCCGATCCTGGCGCCGGTGTTCGCGGTGCTGTTGCTGGCCATGCGCAGCCAGCCCTTGCCCCTGCGTGCGGCACCGGCCCTGGCGGTGCTGGTGCTGCTTGCCTGCGGCAGCGGGCTGCTGCTGATTCCGCTGCTGCGCCATGCCCCGATGAGTGGGGTGTTGCTGGTGGGGGTGGGGGTATTCCTGACCTTGTGTTATGCGCTGAAGGGCGGCAACGGCCTGCTGGCCAATTTGCTGGTGATCGGCCTGACCATGATCGCTGCTGCCGGCACCAGCGACTTCAGCTTGGCGCTGTCGGTGGTCGAAGCGCTGGCCAAAGGCATGCTGCTGGCGGTGCTGGGTACTGCGGCAGCGCATGTGCTGTTTCCAGAGCCGGCCGATGCGCCGGCGCAACCGGCACCGCCTCTGCTCGACAGTGACCAGGTGAGCTGGGTCGCCTTGCGTGCCACGCTGATCGTCATGCCGGCCTTCTTGCTGGCGCTGATCGCCCCGGACCAGTACATGCCGCTGATCATGAAGGCAGTGAGCCTGGGGCAGCAGGCCGGCGAAACCCGCGCGCGGCATGCCAGCCGCGAGCTGATCGGCTCGACCTTGCTTGCCGGGTTGCTGGCGATACTGATGTGGGGCGCGTTGAGCCTGTTCGTGCACCTGTGGATGTTTTTCCTGTGGGTGCTGCTGTTCGTTCTCTGGCAGGGGCGCAGGCTCTACCGTGCAGTGGATACCAGGCAAAGCCCGGCGTACTGGGTGAGTTGCCTGACGACCATGCTGATCTTGCTGGGGCAGTCGGTGCAGGACAGCGCGGGCGGGCAGGATGTGTACCGCGCCTTTGCCGTGCGCATGGCGCTGTTTCTGGCGGTGTCGGTGTATGCCAGTGCCATGCTGATCTGGATCGACCGGCTTCGGATGCGGCGTGGGCTTCTTCGCGGGTGAACCCGCTCCCACAGGTATCGCGTTGCCCATGGGATCACGCAATTCTTGTGGGAGCGGGTTTACCCGCGAAGAGGCCAGCCCAGGAAAACCTAGGGTTTCCAGTCAACCCCACTCTCTTCCAGGTAGGCATCCACCGCTGCCCCAACAGTGGGATGAAACGCCGACTCCCCCATATGCTCGAACAACTCGAACTGCCGCATCTTGTCCTTTACCGGGTCCTTCATCTCGGCAAACTGCAACTCCACCCCCCGCGCCTCCAGCGCCCGGTCCAGCTCGGCCAGCATGTCCGCCGAGGTGATATCGATGCTGGTCACCGGCTCTGCCGCAATCACCAGCCGTTGAACCGGGGTAGGCGATGCATCCACCGCCGCCATCACCGTGCTCTGGAACTGTTCGGCATTGGCAAAGAACAGCGGCGCATCCCAACGCAGCAGCACCAGCCCCGGAATGCGTCGGGCCTGTGGATAACGCTGCACATCATGGTAACCGCGGGTGCCATCCACCCGTCCCAGCACCGCATGATGCGGCCGCCAGCCGTCCCACAGGAACTCGATCACCGATATCGCCACGGCAATGCAGATGCCAGGAATGGCCCCGAATACCGCTACGCCGACGAAGCAGGTGAACGACAGCCAGAACTCCCATTGCTGCATGCGGAAGATGCGCTTGAGGTCGGCAAACTCGAACAGGCCCAACGCTGCGGCAATCACCACCGCCGCCAGGGCGCTGTTGGGCAGGTGTTGCATCAGGTTGGGCGCCACCAGCAGCAACAGCGTCACCGCCAGCGCGCCGATGATGCCGGTGAGCTGGGTCTGCGAGCCGGCCGCTTCGGCCACGGGGGTGCGTGACGAACTGCTGCTGATGGGGATGCCCTGGAACAGCCCCGAGGCCAGGTTGGCCACGCCCAGGCCGAACATTTCCTGATTGGGGTTGACCGGGGTCTTCATGCGCGCGGCATAGGAACGTGACAGCACGCTGGTATCGGCGAACGACACCAGTGCCACCGCGATGCCGCCGAGCAACACCTCCACCAGGTCGATATCGCTGACCCAGGGGAACACGAAGCTGGGCAGCCCCTGTGGCAGTTCGCCGAGCACTTTCACGCCTTGCTGGTCGAGCCCCAGCAGCCTCACCGCCAGCGTGGCCAGCACCACTGCAATGAGAATGCCCGGCAAGCGCTTGAACGGCTTGAGCAGCAGGATCAGCGCCAGGCTACCGCCACCGACCACGAAGCTTGGCCAATGGCCCTGGCCGGCGAGCAAGGCCTGGATCAGGTTCCAGGTATCCCGCAGCGGGCCCTGGCTGTCGACCGACAGGCCGAACAGTTTGGGCAACTGGCTGATCAGCACCGTGAGGGCGATGCCGTTCATGTAGCCATAGCGGATCGGCTTGGACAGCAACTCTGTGATGAAGCCCAGGCGCAGCAGACCGGCGATCACGCAGAATGCCCCGGCCACCAGGGCCATCATGCTGGCGATGGCGATTGCCCGTTGCGGGTCGCTGGCGGCGTACTGCACCACCACCGCCAGGATCGGCGCGGCCAGTGCCGAGTCCGGGCCCAGCACCAGGATGCGGCTGGGGCCGAACAGGGCATAGGCCAGCAGCGGGATGATGGTGGCGTACAGCCCGTAGATGCCGGGTACGCCAGACGCTTCGGCATAGGCGATGCCCACCGGCACCAGCATGGTGGTGAGCACCAGGCCGGCGGCGATGTCTTTGGGCAGCCAGGCGGGTTGGTAGTGGAGCAGGGTGACCAGGCCGGGTAACCAGCGTTGCCAGTCGAGGCGGGGTTTTTCAGGCATGGGGCGTGCGTCCGGGGGAGGGTGCTGAATCACAGCTTAGATGCTGAATTCCGGGGCCGCTCTGCGGCCCTTTCGCTTTGATGCGAGGTCCGGAAAATGCGCGGTACCTGTGGGAGCGGGCATGCCCGCGAACACCGGCGCAGCCGGTGCCATGCACCGCGTTGGATTCTTCGCGGCTAAAGCCGCTCCCACAGTGGGCGCGTGCTGCTTGCCAGATGCCAGGAAAAACAAAACCCCTTGAGGCGTTGGCCTCAAGGGGTTCGTGGGTACTGCAGTCTGGCGCTTAGACGTTGAAGCGGAAGTGCATCACGTCACCGTCCTTGACGATGTAGTCCTTGCCTTCCAAACGCCATTTACCGGCTTCCTTGGCACCGCTCTCACCCTTGAACTGGATGAAGTCGTCATAGGCCACCACTTCAGCGCGGATGAAGCCTTTTTCGAAGTCGGTGTGGATCACGCCAGCGGCTTGTGGTGCAGTGGCACCGACGCGCACGGTCCAGGCACGTACTTCCTGCACGCCGGCAGTGAAGTAGGTCTGCAGGTTCAGCAGCTCGTAACCAGCGCGGATAACGCGGTTCAGGCCAGGTTCTTCCAGGCCCAGGGCCTCGAGGAACATGTCCTTCTCTTCACCGTCTTCCAGCTCGGCGATTTCCGCTTCGATCTTGTTGCACACCGGTACCACTACCGCGCCTTCTTCCTCGGCGATGGCCTTGACCACGTCCAGGTGCGGGTTGTTGTCGAAGCCGTCTTCGGCCACGTTGGCGATGTACATGACCGGCTTGCTGGTCAGCAGGTGGAAGCCGCGGATGACCGCCTTGTCTTCGGCGCTCATGTTCTTCATCAGGCTGCGCGCAGGCTTGCCTTCGGTGAAGTGCGGGATCAGCTGTTCGAGGATGGCCTTCTGCGCCAGGGCTTCCTTGTCGCCGCCCTTGGCGTTGCGGGCAACCTTCTGCAGTTGCTTCTCGCAGCTGTCGAGGTCGGCGAAGATCAGCTCGAGGTCGATGATCTCGATGTCACGCTTGGGGTCGACGCTGTTGGAAACGTGGATCACGTTCTCGTCTTCGAAGCAGCGCACCACGTGGGCAATGGCGTCGGTCTCGCGGATGTTGGCGAGGAACTTGTTGCCCAGGCCTTCGCCCTTCGAGGCACCAGCCACCAGGCCGGCGATGTCGACGAACTCCATGGTGGTCGGCAGGATGCGGTTTGGCTTGACGATCTCAGCCAAGGCATTCAAGCGCGCATCGGGCATCGGCACGATGCCGCTGTTAGGCTCGATGGTGCAGAAGGGGAAGTTCTCCGCCGCGATGCCAGACTTGGTCAGGGCGTTGAACAGGGTGGACTTGCCGACGTTGGGCAGGCCGACGATGCCGCAATTGAAACCCATGGGTATTCCCCTCTCTAAAGGAAATCAGGCCTTCTGGCTGTGCAGCTCGCGCATCGCCTTGGCGAAGTCGCCGGCAAGCACGTCCGGCAGCACGCCGAGGGCAAAATCGATGCTGGCGTCGAGCTTCTCCTGCTCGGCGCGCGGCGCGCGGCCCAGGACGAAGTTGGAGACCAGTTTGGCGTCGCCCGGGTGGCCGATGCCAAGCCGCAGGCGGTGGAAGTCGTTCTGGTTGCCGAGCTGCGCGATGATGTCGCGCAGGCCGTTGTGCCCACCATGGCCACCGCCGCGCTTGAGCTTGGCGACGCCCGGGGGCAGGTCGAGTTCGTCATGCGCCACCAGGATCGCTTCCGGCTTGATGCGGAAGAAATTGGCCAAGGCCGCCACGGACTGGCCGCTACGGTTCATGTAGGTGGTGGGGATGAGCAGACGAACGTCGTTGCCCTGATGGCTGAACTTAGCCGTCAGGCCGAAATATTTGCGGTCAGCGGTCAACGAGACGCGCTGGGCGCTGGCAATGCGTTCAACGAAAAGAGCCCCTGCGTTATGCCGGGTCTGTTCGTATTCGGGGCCGGGGTTACCCAGGCCGACGATCAACTGGATGGCGGTCACGTCAGGGGCTCTTCCTTGGAGTTGGTGGGTTACAGGGCGCGCGGCACTGTAACCCGATCAACGCCGGCGTGCGAGTGGATTACTCGGCAGCGCCTTCTGCTTCTGGAGCAACGCGTGGAGCGTGAACGTTGGCAACAGCTTTGTCATCACCGTGGGCCAGAGCTACGAACTCTACGCCTTTCGGAGCTTTCAGGTCCGACAGGTGGATGATGGTGCCGATTTCAGCGTTGGCCAGGTCGACTTCGATGAACTCAGGCAGGTCTTTGGCTTCGCAGGAAACTTCGATCTCGGCTTCTACGTGGGAGATCTCGCCGCCTTTCTTGACTGGGGCTTCTTCGTTGATGAAGTGAACCGGTACCTTGGCGGTCAGTTTCTGGCCAGCAACGACGCGAACGAAGTCGGCGTGCATGATGAAACCTTTGGCCGGGTGGCGCTGCAGAGCCTTGACCACGACGTTTTGCTTGGCGCCGTCGACGTTCAGTTCCAGAACGTGGCTGAAGGCAGCCTCGTTTTCGAACAGCTTGGTGATTTCCTTGGCCAGGATGGTCAGGGACTGGGCGTCCTGGTTACCACCGTAGACAACGGCTGGGATGTTGGCGGAGTGACGCAGGCGGCGGCTCGCACCTTTCCCCAGGTCAGTACGCGCTTGGGCGTTCAGAGTGAATTCGGTCATTTTGTTTCTCCAAAATAGCCCCCCGAGGGCGTTTGCGACCAGCGCCAACGGGGATGGCAAAAAAGCCCCGCCCCAACAACCAGTGTTGGGGCGGGGCGCTTTTCGTCAGCGTGTGTTCCGCTTAGCGGAACATCGCGCTGATCGATTCTTCGTTGCTGATGCGGCGGACCGCTTCAGCGACAACCGGTGCGATATCCAGCTGGCGGATACGGTCACAGGCTTGAGCAGCGGCGGACAGCGGAACGGTGTTGGTCACCACCAGCTCGTCCAGTACCGACTTCTCGATGTTCTCGATCGCGCGGCCCGACAGGACAGGGTGCGTGCAGTAGGCGTAAACCTTGGCAGCGCCGTGTTCTTTCAGGGCTTTGGCCGCGTGGCACAGGGTGCCGGCGGTGTCGACCATGTCGTCTACCAGGATGCAGGTGCGCCCTTCGACGTCGCCGATGATGTGCATCACCTCGGAGTGGTTAGCCTTCTCGCGGCGCTTGTCGATGATACCCAGGTCGACGCCCAGGGACTTGGCGACGGCACGTGCGCGCACGACACCACCGATGTCCGGGGAGACGATCATCAGGTTCTCGAAACGCTGGTCCTCGATATCGTCGACCAGTACGGGCGAGCCGTAGATGTTGTCGACCGGGATATCGAAGAAACCCTGGATCTGGTCAGCGTGCAGGTCGACGGTGAGTACACGGTCGATACCTACGACAGTGAGCATGTCAGCGACGACTTTGGCGCTGATGGCTACACGTGCCGAACGCGGACGGCGGTCCTGGCGGGCGTATCCGAAGTAAGGAATCACGGCGGTGATTCGGGATGCTGAGGAGCGGCGGAAGGCGTCGGCCATCACTACCAGTTCCATCAGGTTATCGTTGGTCGGGGCACAGGTCGGCTGAATAATGAAGACGTCTTTACCGCGGACATTTTCATTGATCTCAGTGCTGATCTCGCCGTCGGAGAACTTACCGACAGAGACGTCACCGAGAGGGATATGCAGCTGACGTACGACACGCCGAGCCAGATCGGGGTTGGCATTCCCCGTAAAGACCATCATCTTGGACACGCGCAGTACCTGAAGGCTGAGGGTAACCTGGATGAGTATAAGGAAAATGGCAGGGGCGGCTGGATTCGAACCAACGCATGGCAGGATCAAAACCTGCTGCCTTACCGCTTGGCGACGCCCCTGTATCTGTTGCTGCGAACGCTTATGCGCTCGACTTCTTGACCAGACTTTGCAGCTTGCGATGCAACATCGAAACGTTGCTTCCTTTCGCCACAAACCCTGTTTGGGTCGCTGAAAGAAGGGCCAGAACTTTATCAGCTTCGGCTTTGCTTGGGAAGGCCCCAAACACACAACTTCCAGTACCGGTCAGTCGAGCCTCAGTGAATTTACCCAGTGAATTCAACGCATTGCGAACTTCCGGGTAACTCTGCTCTACCACCGGTTGGCAGTCATTTCGACTGTTTCCCTCGGGAACGGGGCGCATCTTAAGGGGGAGTGAATCACGTGTCAACTGTGGATGTGAAAAAATTTCTACTGTGCTGACAGACACTTGCGGCACCAGCACGACATACCACGGCTCTTCCGGGTCGACCGGGGTCAGTTGTTCACCCACGCCCTGGGCGAACGCCGCGTGGCCGCGCACGAATACCGGTACGTCGGCGCCCAGGCTCAGGCCCAGTGCGGCCAGGCGGTCTTCGTCCCAGTCCAGTTGCCACAGGTGGGCGAGGGCCAACAGGGTAGTGGCGGCATCCGAGCTGCCACCGCCGATGCCGCCGCCCATGGGCAGCACCTTGCTCAGCCAGATGTCGGCGCCCATCGTCGTGCCGGATTGTTCCTGCAGCTTGCGCGCGGCACGCACGATCAGGTTGCTGTCGTGCGGCACCGCCTCGATCTCGGTATGCAGGCGGATCACGCCGTCATCACGCACGGCAAAGCTCAGTTCGTCGCCGTGATCGAGAAACTGGAACACGGTTTCCAGCTCGTGATAGCCGTCCGCGCGGCGGCCGATGATGTGCAGCCACAGGTTGAGCTTGGCCGGGGCGGGCAGGGTAAGGGTTTGCATGTATCAGTGCCCCAGCTGGCGCGGCTGCCAGTCCTTGACCACCAGGGTCACGTCGAGGTTTTTGCCGTGCAGCTTCAGGCGCTCGGGCAGCCAGTAGCCGTTCTGCTCGGTGTAGCTCAGGTACTGCACCTGCCAGCCATCCTGGTCGAGGCTGGCCAGGCGGCTGTCGCCGTCCAGGGTCAGCTTGCTCTTGCTGTCGGGGGCGGGCAGGCCGCGTACCCACCAGACCAGGTGCGAGACCGGCAACTGCCAGCCCAGTTGTTCTTCCAGCAGCGCTTCGGGGCTGGGGGCCTCGTAGCGGCCCTGGTTGGCCACTTCCAGTACCACGCCACCGGGGCGGCCGGTCAGGCGTGCGGCGCCACGGCCCAGCGGGCCGGCCAGGCGAATGTCGTAGTAGTCCTGGCGTTGCAGCCAGAACAGCGTGCCGCTGCCCGACTCGCGCGGGGCACGGATGCCGACCTTGCCGTTGATCTGCCAGCCATCGAGGCTGCTCAGCTGCTCTTTATGGGCGCGCCACTGCTGCGGGTCGCCGTGGCCCTGCAGGGCCTCGCGGCTACCGAAGCCGGCACAGCCGGCCAGCAGGGCGATCAGGGTGAAGGTAATGCAATGGCGCAGGAACATGGCGTTAGAGAGTCTCGGATCCGGTCAGGCGCAGGATGGTCTTGCGCAGGATGGGGCTGTCGGCCTGGGCTTCGAAGCCCTTGGCCCAGACCTGGCGGGCTTCGCGGCGCTTGCCGTTGGCCCATAGCACTTCGCCCAGGTGGGCGGCCACTTCGTGGTCGGGGAAGCTGGCAAAGGCCTTGCGCAGGTAGGTTTCAGCCTCGTCGAGGTTGCCCAGGCGGTAATTGACCCAGCCCAGGCTGTCGAGTACCGCCGGGTCGTCCGGGGTCAGCTGATGGGCTTTGTCGATCAGCGCCTTGGCTTCGCTGTAGCGGGTGGTGCGGTCGGCCAGGGTGTAGCCGAGGGCGTTCAGGGCCATGGCGTTTTCCGGTTCGCGGGCGATGATGGCGCGCAGGTCTTTTTCCATCTGCGGCAGGTCGTCACGCTTTTCCGCCAGCATGGCGCGGGTGTAAAGCAGGTTGAGGTCGTCCGGGTAGCGCTGGATGGCTTGCTGCAGCACCTGGCTGGCCTGGGCGTCCTTGTTGTTGTTGCTGTAGCTTTCCGATTCGATCAGGAACAGCTGGATGGCGTAGTCCGGCTGGGCTTCGCGGGCATCGGCGAGCAGGCGTGAGGCTTCGGTACCACGGCCGTTGGCGATCAGGATGTCAGCCTGGCGCAGTTGCGCCGGCAGGTAGTCGGGGCCCGGGCCGACCAGGGCGTATTCACGCAGGGCGCCTGCAGGGTCGTGGCGCTCCTCGCGGATGCGGCCCAGGTTCAGGTGCGCGGCGTCGACGTTGCTGTCGCGCTCGATCAGCTCCTGCAGGTAGCCTTCGGCTTCATCCCAGTCCTTGTTCTCCAGGCACACCAGGGCCAGCGAATAGCGCAGCTCGTCGTCCTCGGGGTATTGCTGGACCAGGCTGAGGAACTCGCCCTTGGCATCGGCGATGCGGTCCTGTTCGACCAGGGTGCGGGCGTAGGTCAGGCGCAGGCGCTTGTCGTCCGGGTTGTCGCGAATCGCCCCGCGCAGCAGTGGCAGGGCCTCCGGGCCGCGATCCAGGGCTTGCAGCAGGCGCGCGCGCAGCAGGATCGGGGCGATTTCGCCGTTTTGCGGCGGGTGCGACTCGAGCAGTTCCAAGGCTTCTTCGGCCTTGCCGTCCTGGTTCAGCAACAGGGCCTTGCCGAACACCAGTTGACCGTTGTCCGGGTACTTCACCAGCAGGCGTTCGAAGCTTTGCAGCAGGCCGTCGCGGGTGCTCTGGTCGGTTTCGGCGGCGGACAGGGCGAGGAAATCGAAATGGGTGTCGCCCTGTCCCTGCAGGACCTTTTCCATGTACGTCATGGAGTCGTCATAGCGGCCGGCGCGGGCCAGCTGGATGGCGGCGGCGCGCTGGGCGTCGAGGTTCTGCGGGTCGTTGCGGGCCCAGACCAAGGCGTTGTCCAGTGCCGGTTCGTCGGCGCCGAGGTATTCGGCAATGCGGTAGGCGCGCTCGGAAACCCCGGGGTCCTGGGTTTTCGCGGCCTGGTCGGTGTAGTTGGCCAGGGCGATGTCGAAGCGGTTGCGCTGGCCGGCCAGTTCTGCCACCAGCAGGCTATAGAGCGTGTCCTGCTTGAACGAGCCATACACCACGGGCTTTTCCGCCTCGCTCTTGCCGGCCTCGGCGACGGGAGGCTCGGCCTTTTGCGGGGCCAGGCTCTGGCAGCCCTGGAGCAGGGCGAAGGCAAGCAGCAATGCGTATGGTTTGTTCATAGAAGGCTTTAAGAGGACTCACCGGCGGTCGGAGCATGATGACACAAGCGCGGGGGCAAACCCACCTGCGAAGGTCGTGGTTTACAGGCTGGGTGGTGCAGAGTGGGACAGCGGGGTGGGGGAGAGGTTCGAAGGGGCTTCTGACGCAATGACCCAGCCCCTGGCTGTACATTTTATGGCCTGGAAGCAGGAAATGGGAGAGCACAAGCGCCATGAGAAGCGTAATGTGCGGAGGCTGTTCCCGTTTTGCGGGTGTTGCCGGCTTGGCTTTTCCCTATGGCCTCAACCTTGCCACTGGCAGCACCGGCACTGTGCGGGTGGGCCTTGGCATAGCTGCCATCAATGAACATCCACTCCATGTCCGGTTCGGCCACCAGAGCCTGAAAAACCTTGAGCCATTTACCTGATGCGGACCAGGCGTACTCGTCAACTTCTGTAGCTGTCATATTCCGGGGACTTTTACTTTACTCAATTTTCACTTGGTGTGAGAGACACTCAAATGGTCGCGGTAGTAACGGTAGTTACCCGCTGCGATCCTCGAATCTACCTTCAGAGTTATAAGTCGCGAGTTCAAGGCTGTAAAGTGAGGACAGCTCGCGCAGGAAGCGATTGCCCTTTTTCGCCGCAGCGTAGGGGCAGTCGTCCTCAACGATGACGTGGCCAATTGTGCCGATGTTGCCGCTATAGACGTTTATCGCCTGGCCAGGCGCAACGTGGGCGGTGCAAAACCGGATGTTGTACTTGTCCAGTAATGGCTGTAGGGAGTCGGGGGCGTAGTCGTTGGCGATATGACCGCCATTGCGGGAGGCGACAGTTACGACGCTACCTGCGCGCTGAAGCACTGAGTCGTCAATTAGAATGGGCTCGCCTAGGTGCAGACGGACTAGCAGTTCGAACGGGTCGATGCCGGTCAGCATCCGGTACATCTGCGGCGCTACGCTACCCATCATGCGTGCGTTGATCTCCACTAGACAGGGCCCTTTGGCATCGCGCAACAGTTCAACATGATAAAGGCCAACATCCAGCCCCAGAGCGCTGAACACTGCCTGCACATATGCTTTGATCTCGTCGCGCTGTGCTGCGTCAAGGCCTGACGGCATGGTCGCGGTCATTTCTAATATTTCGCTATGGTCGGCGCGGAAACGGATGGTGGTCGCAAAGCAGGAGACCTTGGCGTCTTGGACGATGACTTCCGCTGAATGCAATGTACCGTCGATGTATTGCTCGACCAGATAGTCGCGGCTTATCAAGTGGTCGATCATAGGATCAGCACCCTTGCGACTCTGGCGCAGCTCGGCGAGAAAGGCGTCAAAGTCGGCCTGGCTATGGCAAATGGCGGAAAACTGCTTGGCGAATCCGCGGGTCGGCTTGACAACGAATGGCAGCGACAAACTCGGAGCGACCCCGTTGATCAGTTGCTCTTCGCTCAGTACTTCAAAATCAGGAGAGCGTAGTCCGTGTGCCCGCAGCGTCTTGCGCAACCGACTCTTGTATACCGCCCCGCACAGAGCTTCGTACCTCGGGTAGAGGGTGCCGATACGCTGGGCCTCACGCGCCACCGGTACTATGGCTGCTTCAGAGGTAGAGATGAGGGCGTCAATAGGACGCTCTGCGTGCAGGTTGGCCAACAACTGGCTGAGTTCGCCGTCTTCCAGGTTATCGATACGCAAATAAGTATCCACATATCGCAGGTAAGGCTCGAGACGGGAGGTGTCGTCCTTGATCGAGATCGTCAGGAACGAGGCGTCGCGCTGATGAATGAAGGTGACATGGCAGCCAAGCCGTTTGGCTGCCTCAAAAGCCAGCAGGCCGCTTACGGTGCTGTCGACGAAAACCACGTGTTTCATTGGAACCTCGGATTACCAGGGATGAAAGTAAATGGTGCTGAGCCCGAACAGCATTGCGAAGCAAGCGACCGTCGAAGGTGCGCCATACTTGGGAATTCTCAAGCTGGTGACCTGGAGGATGCCGACCAGGGCCACCAGGCCGACGATCACACCGGCACCGTAATGCCCGGCCGATAGCCCCATCAGCGCCAGCGCAAAGACAAATCCTGAATATGTGGTGGGTAGCCCCTGATATCCCCCGCCAGCCGATGTGCTGGGCATGCCAAACAGCGATAGCCGCAAAATGGCCGTGAAAACCAGAGTTGCTGCGGCCAGCGTGGCCGAAAGAGACTGGTCGAGGATTAGGATGACAAGGGCTGGCGTGATGCTGAAATTGAGTAAGTCTGCAAAACTGTCTAGATGCTTGCCGAAGGCCCGTTGCGCGCTGTTCGCCGCCAGGTAGCGTCGGGCTATGTGGCCGTCAAGGAAATCGAGCATCGCGGCCAGGCAAATCACCGTTGCCGCCAGAACGAACCGTCTTTGCAACGCAAAATAAACAGTACCGAAGGCCAAACCGATATTGAACATTGTTAATATGTTCGCCAAGTCCAAAAAACGGACGAACGGAAATGCACGCGCTAATGTGGGCATATTGTTCTCCTTGAAGAAACTATTTAGACAGGTTGTTTTCCCTTGATCGCAACTGTCTTTCGAAGGGCGTTGGTTGCGACAAAATAGAAAGCAACGAAGATAACGCTCGTGCTGAACAGGCCTGCATACTTAACCAGAATTGAACCGGCGAAGATGGTAATTATCATGCCTAAGTACACCCCGGCATACTGGACAGATGCCATCAACGGCATGGCACTGGTAGGTGTGCTCCTGACAAGATCGGCTTGCAACTTGAAAAATGTCAGCTCGAAAAAGAATATGTAGAAAAAATACGCGATGTAACTGGACTGAATATCATGGCCGAACGCTGCGAGCATCATGAACAGGCCGCTGACTACAGCCATCGGCATAGGTAGCGGTCGCAAATTGTACTTGTCCAAACGATAGAACAGTACTGCGCCCACCAATGCTGCCACACTATTGACGGCCTGCAACAAGCCGACATACACCTCTCCCAAGCCCAGCACATGGGCCGGTAACAGCACCCTGGATACATTGAAGAAACCCTGAAAAAGGCTGACGAAGACGATGAACTGATAGAGGCTGAGGCGTAGCGCGGGATACTCCTGCAAAAGCGAACCAAGGGCAGTCAATAGTCTTGGTGCGACCTGCACGGTGATCGTAGGCTTTGTTGGCGCAGGTAGTAGATAGGCCGCCAAGGCCGCGATGGAAAAAAGACTGACAGTAATGAGCAGGGCTAACCCAGGCGTCATGTTGGCTTTGAACAGTACCAGACTGATGCCTGCCAGGCCGCCGGCAATGAATTGTGCGGTGAGTGTCAGAGGCACTGAGCTGGCGATTTGCGCACTCGGGAAATAACACTTGATGGCAACAATACGCCCTACCCGTTGCAGCGCATCCAGGGCGCCAATGACTACCGCGCCTAACACGGCGACTTCCACATGATGTGGCAGGATCTTGTAGGTGGCCGCCGCGCAGCCCAGCGACAGCAAGTTGGCACTCCACAGCAAGGTGCGTGGCGCTAGATAGTCAGCCAGGCGGTAGATAGGAGCGACAAGAATTACCGGCAGAACCATTGGCGCAAACAGCACCACTTGGGAAAGTATTAGGCTGGCAGTATTAGCATAAATATAGTAGGAAAGATAAATATAACTCAGCGTAGAGGCCGAAATGGCACACAAGTTAACGCCCCAAAGGAGCACTGAGTGCCTACGAGATACTGCAAGTTCTTCCATTGCTCGCGCCTATTATATAGCTTCCTGCCATGCATGAAGCATACCCTGCATAGAAAATCGTTTTTAAGATAGGTTAAACAAGAATTAAAAAATGCTTGTTTTGGGTGCGTCACCAAGTAAATGTGCATCATTGCAGTCCGTCAACATCTTTACTAATCCTCACCAACATAGCTTCTAATCATCAGCAAAATTAGTAGATAGAAATAAACCGACTGACTGATAAAGCCATGCTATCCCACTCGTATCGCTGTCTCGGTGAGGAATATCGATGTAGCGGCGTCAAGACTAGGTGCGGAAGGAGGGTAGGGCAACAGCTGGGCATGTATTTGGGAAATGGACTACAAGACTGTGGATAAGTCTTATGGACATATGTCAAAAGTCTTCTCGACCCGGTCGGCGTAGTTGGCTAGGGCGATGTCGAGCCGATGGCTCTGGCTTTTGCTGTGACTGTTGCTTCTAAGCGCGCGGTAGATCAGGTGCTGCAGATTGCGACTTCAGGAGGCCGAGCGTAGGGCTTGCTCCCGGGAGGACTGCGCTGCAGGCCTCATCCTGGGGCCCAGCGCTTGACGGGCATCCATGCTCGTCACCCCCATGCGCAAGGCCTGCGTTCGGCCTCCTGAAGTCGCGAAGATCAAGATCAGGATCAAAAGCCAGATCAAAAGCCGGCAAGACCTGAAAACACCGCTAGGGCAGGCTACGAAAAGGCGATAGCCGCACGACTATCAGCGCAATAGCGAACGGTGGTTGTCCAAAAACCTGCGAAAGAGGACAATTATCGGCTTCCCGTCACAACCAGCGACCTTGCATGGCCTTTCTTGCACTTGGTATCAACCATAAGACTGCCTCGGTAGACGTACGCGAGCGCGTGGCGTTTACCCCAGAGCAGCTGGTAGACGCCCTGCAGCAGCTCTGCCGGCTGACATCCAGCCGCGAAGCGGCGATTCTGTCGACCTGCAACCGTAGCGAGCTCTATATCGAGCAGGACCACCTGTCCGCCGATGTGGTGCTGCAATGGCTCGCCGACTACCACCGCCTCAGCCTGGACGAGCTGCGCGCCAGCGCCTACGTGCACGAAGAGCACGAGGCGGTGAAGCACATGATGCGGGTGGCCTCCGGCCTGGACTCGCTGGTGCTCGGCGAGCCGCAGATCCTCGGCCAGATGAAGTCCGCCTACGCCGTGGCGCGTGAGGCTGGCACCGTCGGCCCATTGCTCGGGCGCCTGTTCCAGGCCACTTTCAGTGCCGCCAAGCAGGTGCGCACCGACACCGCCATCGGCGAAAACCCGGTGTCGGTGGCGTTTGCCGCAGTCAGCCTGGCCAAGCAGATCTTCAGCGACCTGGGCCGCAGCCAGGCCCTGCTGATCGGCGCCGGCGAAACCATCACCCTGGTCGCCCGCCACCTGCATGAGCAGGGCGTGCGCCGCATCGTCGTGGCCAACCGTACCCTTGAGCGGGCCAGCATCCTGGCCGAGCAGTTCGGTGCGCACGCCGTTCTGCTGGCCGACATCCCCCAGGAACTGGCCAACAGCGACATCGTCATCAGCTCCACCGCCAGCCAGTTGCCGATCCTCGGCAAGGGCGCGGTCGAGAGCGCGCTGAAACAGCGCCGGCACAAGCCGATTTTCATGGTCGACATTGCTGTACCGCGCGATATCGAAACCGAAGTCGGCGAACTCGACGACGTCTACCTGTACACTGTCGATGACCTGCACGATGTGGTGGCGGAAAACCTCAAGAGTCGCCAGGGCGCGGCCCAGGCCGCCGAAGAGCTGGTGTCGGTGGGGGCCGAAGACTTCATGCTGCGCCTGCGCGAGCTGGCCGCGGTGGATGTGCTCAAGGCTTATCGCCAGCAAAGCGAGCGCCTGCGCGACGAAGAACTGCAAAAGGCCCAGCGACTGCTGGCCAACGGCGGCAACCCCGAAGAGGTACTGGCCCAACTGGCCCGGGGGCTGACCAACAAACTCCTGCACGCACCCAGCGTGCAATTGAAAAGGCTCTCGGCCGAGGGCCGCCTCGATGCGCTGGCCATGGCCCAGGAACTCTTTGCCCTCAACGAGGGCTCGACGGACAAATCCCCGCAATGAAAGCGTCGCTGCTGAACAAACTGGAAATCCTCCAGGACCGCTTCGAAGAACTCACCGCACTGCTCGGTGATGCCGAGGTCATTTCCGACCAGACGCGCTTTCGCGCCTATTCCCGTGAATACGCCGAAGTCGAGCCGGTCTACGCTGCTTATAAAGAGTGGCGCAAAGTCCAGGACGACCTCGAAGGTGCCCAGGCGCTGCTCAAGGACAGTGACCCGGACCTGCGCGAAATGGCCGTGGAAGAAGTGCGTGAAGCCAAGGAACAACTGCTGACGCTGGAGTCGCAGCTGCAACGCATGCTGTTGCCCAAGGACCCCAACGACGGCCGCAACGTGTTCCTCGAAATCCGTGCCGGCACCGGTGGCGACGAGGCGGCGATCTTCTCCGGCGACCTGTTCCGCATGTATTCGCGCTACGCCGAAAAGCGTGGCTGGCGCCTGGAAATCCTCTCCGAGAACGAAGGCGAGCACGGCGGCTACAAGGAAATCATCGCCCGCGTCGAGGGTGAGAGCGTGTACGGCAAGCTCAAATTCGAGTCCGGCGCGCACCGCGTACAGCGCGTGCCCGAAACCGAATCCCAGGGCCGTATCCACACCTCCGCGTGCACCGTGGCAGTACTGCCCGAGCCGGACGAGCAAGCGGCCATCGAGATCAACCCGGCCGACCTGCGCGTGGACACCTACCGCGCATCCGGTGCCGGCGGCCAGCACGTCAACAAGACCGACTCGGCGATCCGAATCACCCACTTGCCCACCGGTATCGTGGTCGAGTGCCAGGAAGAGCGCTCGCAGCACAAGAACCGTGCCCGCGCCATGTCCTGGCTGTCGGCCAAGCTCAACGACATGCAGACCAGCGCCGCGCAGAACGCCATCGCCACCGAGCGCAAGCTGCTGGTCGGCTCGGGTGACCGTTCCGAGCGCATCCGTACGTACAATTATCCACAGGGCCGGGTGACCGATCACCGCATCAACCTGACCCTGTACTCGCTGGACGACATCCTCGCCGGTGGCGTGGAGGCGGTGATCGAACCGCTGCTGGCCGAATACCAGGCCGATCAACTGGCCGCCCTGGGGGACTGATGACCATCATCGCCAGCCTGCTGCGCAACGCGCAGTTGCCAGAATCGCCCACCGAGCGGCTGGATGCCGAGCTGCTGTTGGCCGCGGCCATCGGCAAGTCGCGCAGCTACCTGCACACCTGGCCCGAGCGAATCGTCAGCAGCGAAGATGCCGAGACCTATGCCGGCTACCTGCAGCGCCGCCGTGGCGGCGAACCGGTCGCCTACATTCTCGGGCTGCAGGGCTTCTGGAAGATCGACCTGGAGGTGGCGCCGCATACCCTGATCCCGCGGCCGGATACCGAGCTGCTGGTCGAAGCCGCGCTTGAACTGCAACCCGCCACGCCGGCCAAGGTCCTTGACCTGGGCACCGGCACCGGCGCGATTGCCCTGGCCCTGGCCAGCGATCGCCCGGCCTGGCAGGTAACTGCAGTGGACCGGGTGGAGGAGGCCGCCGCCCTGGCCGAGCGCAACCGCCAGCGCCTGGGCCTGGCGAACGCCCAGGTACGGCTCAGCCACTGGTTCGACAGCCTGGCCGGCGAGCGTTTCGACCTGATTGTCAGCAACCCGCCCTACATCGCCGCCGCAGACCCGCACCTGGTCGCCGGTGATGTACGTTTCGAACCCAGCAGCGCGCTGGTGGCCGGCGCCGATGGCCTGGACGACTTGCGCGTGATCGCTGCCCAGGCCCCCGCGCACCTGGTACCGGGTGGCTGGTTGCTGCTGGAACACGGCTACGATCAGGCAGCGGCGGTGCGCGCCTTGCTGGCTGAACAAGGCTTCATCGAGGTCGCCAGCCGCACGGACCTGGGCGGCCATGAACGCATTACCCTGGGGCGCCTGCCATGCTGAGTGATCAGGAACTGCTGCGTTACAGCCGGCAGGTATTGCTGGCCCAGATCGACATCGACGGCCAGTTGCGGCTCAAGCAGAGCAAGGCGCTGATCGTCGGGCTCGGTGGCCTTGGCTCGCCAGTCGCCTTGTACCTGGCCGCTGCCGGGGTGGGTGAGCTGCACCTGGCCGACTTCGACACCGTCGACCTGACCAACCTGCAACGGCAGGTGATCCACGACAGTGCCAGTGTCGGCATGAGCAAGGTCGATTCGGCCTTGCAGCGCTTGCAGGCGATCAACCCGGAAATCAGCCTGGTTGCCCATCGCCAGGCTCTGGACGAGGACTCACTGGCGGCAGCGGTGGCAGCGGTGGACCTGGTGCTGGACTGCTCTGACAATTTCGGTACCCGCGAGGCGGTCAACGTCGCCTGTGTCGCGGCTGGCAAGCCGCTGGTCAGCGGTGCGGCGATTCGCCTGGAAGGGCAGTTGTCGGTATTCGACCCACGGCGTGACTACAGCCCTTGCTACCACTGCCTGTACGGCCATGGCAGCGAAGCCGAACTGACCTGCAGCGAAGCCGGTGTGATCGGCCCGCTGGTGGGCCTGGTGGGCAGCCTGCAGGCGCTGGAGGCGATGAAGCTGCTGGCCGGGTTCGGCGAGCCGCTGGTCGGCCGCCTGCTGCTGATCGATGCTCTCGGCACTCGTATCCGCGAGCTACGGGTCAAGCGCGACCCGGCCTGTGCGGTCTGCGGCAAGCGCGATGGCTGAGCGCTCGGCGCCGGTCGGCGTGATGGATTCCGGAGTCGGCGGCTTGTCGGTGCTCGCAGAGATCCAGCGCCTGCTGCCCAACGAGACGCTGCTGTACGTGGCCGATTGCGGGCACATACCCTACGGCGAGAAGTCGCCGGACTATATCCGTGAGCGTCTCCGACGCATTGCTGCGTTCTTCCATGAACAGGGTGCCAAGGCCATGGTACTGGCCTGCAATACCGCCACGGTGGCGGCGGTGGCCGACCTGCGCGAGTTGTACCCGACCTGGCCGCTGGTGGGCATGGAGCCGGCGGTGAAGCCTGCTGCCGCCGCCACGCGCTCGGGCGTGGTCGGTGTGCTGGCCACCACCGGTACCCTGCAGAGCGCCAAGTTCGCCGCCTTGCTCGACCGCTTTGCCAATGACGTGCAGGTCATCACCCAACCTTGCCCGGGGCTGGTCGAGCTGATCGAGACCGGCGACCTGGCCAGCCCGGCGCTGCGCCAGCTGCTGCAAGGTTATGTGCAGCCGTTGCTGGCCGCTGGCTGCGACACGTTGATCCTCGGCTGCACCCATTACCCCTTCCTGCGCCCGTTGCTGGCCGGCATGGTGCCAGCCGACGTGGCCATCATCGACACCGGTGCCGCAGTGGCGCGCCAACTGCAGCGGCTGCTGGGCGCGGATGACCTGCTGGCCGATGGGCCAGCCCGGGATACCCGCTTCTGGACCAGTGCCGATCCGCAATCACTCAGACAAATCCTACCCTTGCTGTGGCATAAGTCCGACAGTGTGCAAAGCTTTTCATTGTGAAAAAAATGTGAAAAGAAGCTGAACTATCGTACCACTGCCGTTTTCTATCGCTTTGCCTGACATGAGGCGGATACCAATAACAGCAAAGAAGGATGTTGCTCATGAAGAAGCTGCTTGGCTTGGCGGCGGCTGCCGTCTTCACCCTGGGGCACTCACTGGCGGCGCAGGCTGCCGACGTTTCGTTTTCGGTGGGGCAGACCGGTGACTCGACCATGGTCTATCGGTTGGGGCTGCAATCGAATTGGGACGCGAGCTGGTGGCAGACCAGCGTCGGGCGCCTGACGGGGTACTGGGATGGGGCCTACACCTATTGGGATGGTGACGAGACCGCGAGCAACCATAGCCTGTCGTTCGCGCCGGTGTTCGTCTACGAGTTTGCCGGGGAGTCGGTGAAGCCTTATATAGAGGCGGGGATTGGCGTGGCGGCATTCTCCAGCACCGAGCTGGAAGACAACGAGCTGGGCTCGGCATTCCAGTTCGAGGACCGTATCGGCTTTGGATTGCGCTTTGCCGGTGGGCATGAGATTGGCGTGCGGGCGATTCACTATTCCAACGCAGGCATCAAGCAGCCCAACGATGGGGTTGAGAGCTATAGCCTGCATTACCGCATGGCGCTCTGAGCTCTCCTGTGCCGGCCTCTTCGCGGGTGAACCCGCTCCCACAGAACCGCCTGTGGTGTACCTGTGGGGGCGGGTTTACCCGCGAAGAAGGCAGTGCCGATGCCAGGCTCTAGCGCGTCAACGGCCACAGGCCATTGAGATCCAGAGCCTCCAGCACAAGCTCGGGCTCCCTCTGCGGCCACCGCCGCAGCAGCTCTTCTGCCGCATTCTGCGGCGTCCACGCCTCCGGTATCGCCTGCGCCGGTGTCACAGGTATCTTCAACGACTGCGGCCCCACCACGGTCAGCTCGACCCCCTGCGCCTTCAACGCCTGACGCTGCTCGCGCATCCACTGCGGCATGTTGTTCCAGCCCGCAGGCGCCTGCGTCGGTGCATGCAGCTGCAGCGCCGAATAACGGTTGAACACCGCCATCACCTGCGGTGAGTCACCCTTCGCCAGCAAAGGCAGCGCTTTGGCCAGGCAATGCTCGCCGGCCAACTGGTTGTCAGTGACGATCGCCTCGAACAACTCGCTGTCCGCCACATCGTCCGCCAGGTAATCACTGGTACCGGCATTGATGATCAAGCCGTCCAGCGCGCACCAGGCATGGCATATCTGCTGGCTGGCCTGGGCCGCCTGGTGTTCTTCGTGCAACTGCCACGGCAAGCGCAACAGCTGGCTGCCATAGCGTGCAGCCAGGGCATCCAGTGCTTCGCCATGCCTGCCGCTTGCAGCTACCCGGTGTCCTTGCTCGAGTAACCCCTCCACTAACGCCAGGCCTAGTCCATTGCCTGCTCCCGTCACCCAGATACTGCGTGCGTTGTTCAAGATGCTGCCCTCTGATCCTGCCGGCGCGGGAGGTTCTTGAATGCCTCCAGTGCGCGCTGACGACTGCTGTCGAGATCGACAATTGGACTGTGATAGGAATATCTAGCAAAAAGATCGGCCGACTTCACGGGGAAATGAATGGCTTTTTCATCCAGCCCCTGCAGTTCCGGCAGCCAGTGCCGAATGAAACGCCCCTGCGGGTCGAAACGCTGCGACTGGGAAACCGGGTTGAAGATGCGGAAATAGGGCACTGCGTCGGTGCCAGTGGACGCGCTCCACTGCCACCCACCGTTGTTGGCGGCCAGGTCGCCGTCTATCAGGTGGCGCATGAAATGCCGCTCGCCCTTGCGCCAGTCGATCAACAGGTTCTTGCTGAGGAACATGGCCACGATCATGCGCAGGCGGTTGTGCATCCACCCGGTATCCAGCAGTTGGCGCATGGCGGCGTCGATGATCGGGAAGCCGGTCCGGCCCTGTTCCCAGGCTTCGAGGTCGGCCGGTGCATCGCGCCAGGGCAGGGCTTCGGTCTGGGCGCGGAAGGCGCGGTGACGGGAGACCTGTGGATAACCGGTCAGGATGTGTTTGTAGAATTCGCGCCAGAGCAACTCGTTGATCCAGGTTTGCACGCCGCTGCTGCCGCTGTCGAACTCGCCGCGGTTGCTGGCCAGGGCGCCGTGCAGGCACTGGCGCGGCGAGATCACGCCTGCGGCCAGGTAGGCGGAGAGCTGGCTGGTGCCGGGCTTGGCAGGCAAGTCGCGCAGCTGTTGGTAGTCGTCGATGGTTTCGTCGAGAAAACGGGTCAGCCGCGCCTGCGCTTCAGCTTCGCCGGCCGGCCAGTGGTCGCGCAGTGCTTGCGCGGGTTTTTCGAAGCCGTCCACGTGCTGGGGGATCGGGTCGCTGCTGACCTGCAGCGGTGCCTGGCGTTTCACCCGCTGGGCCAGGGCGGGGAGGCCGCGGTGCAGGTGCTCCAGGCAGTTCTTCTTGAACTGGCTGAACACCTGGAAGTAGTCGCCGCTGCGGGTAAGGATGGTGCCAGGGCGGAACAACAGCTGGTCGAGGTGGCTGTGGGCCTGGATGGACGACTTTTCCAGCAGCGCGCGGGTGGCGTCGTCGCGACGTTGCTCGTTGATGCCGTACTCCTCGTTCCAGTGCACGCTTTGCACCTGATGTCGGCGGCAGACATCGAGTACGGCCTGTGGCGCCTGGTCCCAGGTGTCGATCCTGCGGATCAGCAGGGGGATGTTCAGGCGCTCCAGCGCCTGGCGCAGGTCGCGCAGGTTGCGCAGCCAGAAGTCGACTTTGCAGGCGGCGTCGTCGTGGGCCAGCCATTGCCCGGGGCTGACCAGCCACAGGGCGAGGGTCGGGCCGCGTTCGCTGGCGGCGCTGAGCGCGGTGTTGTCATCGATGCGCAGGTCGCTGCGCAGCCAGGTCAGGTGCATGGTGCGGTCATCTCTCCAGGCTGGCGGTCATGGGCTTGCAGCAAACGCAATGCCGCCTGTGGGGTATCGAACAGGGCAAGGTTGGGCAGCCTGAGGGCACGCAGCCGGGCTTCGTGCAGCGCCAGCATCGGCCCGCCGGCCAGGGTCGGTACGGGCAGGTTGGACAGGGTGCGTTGCAGCGCTTTGTCATCGATGCGTGGCCCCAGGTGCAGCAGCACGGCGCGCGGCTTGAGCATGGTTACGGCGCGTTGCAGGTGCGCGCCGGCAATGGTGTGCTCCAGTACTTCGACCGGCAGGCCGTTACTGGTGAACAGCCAGGCGCACAACCACAAACCGGGGCTGAAGGTGTGTTCGCTGTCTTCGGTCAGCAAGATGGCAGGGCCTTGCAGCAACTGGTTGTCGTGGTAGACCCGGGCGCCCAGCTTGCTACGCAGCCAGCTGTGGAAAAACACCTGCTCCAGCCGTGCATTGAAATAGTTGCGCCAGCGCAGGTCGAGGAGGTCGAGCAGCGGCAACAGCAATTGCTCGCACAGGGTGACAGCCGGGTACAGTGCCATCGCCTGGTTGAGCTGCTGGTCGAGGGCGCGCTGCGACAGCGTGGCGATGGCCTCGACCAGTTGGAACTGCCGGGCTTGCCAGTCGCCTTTCGGTGGCGTGCCGGCCGGTTTGTCGAGCAGCTCGCGTACCTGGCCGACGGAGGCGCCGCGTTGCAGCCAGGCGAGGATCGCCTCGACGCGTTCGACCTGCTCCAGCGGATACAGGCGATGGCCCTTGGCGGTTCGCTGGGGCTTGAGCAGGCCGTAGCGGCGCTCCCAGGCGCGCAGGGTGACGGGATTGACGCCCGTGCGGCGAGCCAGCTCGCCGATGGGCAACAGGATTTCAGACGGCATTGCGCAGGCCCAGGCGCTCGGGGTGCGGCTGCAGGTAGGCCTGCTGCTGCAGATACGGGTCGGGGTGCTTGCGCAAATGGTGCTTGAGCAGGGTAAGCGGCACTACCAGCGGTACCACGCCTTGCTGGTATTGGCCGATGATGGTTTGCAGCTCGGCTTTGTCCTGCTGTGTGAGGGTGTCCTTGAAGTAGCCGCTCAGATGCTGCAGCACGTTGCAATGAGTGCCACGGCTGGCACAGCGACGCAGGGCCTGCATCAGCTGGCTGAAATAGCGCGGGCCGATGCTTTGCGGGTCATCATCCTTGCTCATGCTGCCGAGCAGGCGCCCAAGGCTGCGGTAGGCCTGCGGGTTGTTGGCCATCAGCAGGTACTTGTAGCGCGAGTGGAACCGCACCAGGGCGCCACGGCTCAGGCCTTCGGCCAGCAGGCGCTGCCAGTCGGCATAGGCGTACACACGGCTGATGAAGTTCTCGCGCAGCACAGGGTCGTGCAGGCGGCCTTCTTCTTCCACCGGCAGATCCGGGCGCCGTGCGCAGAACGCCTGGGCATACACGCCCCGCCCACCGTGGAAGGCCGGGTGGCCATTTTCCTGGTACACCTTGACCCGCTCCAGGCCACAGGAAGGCGATTTCTGCATGAAGATGTAGCCGCAGATATCGTCGAGTTCGGCTGCCATTTGCTCGCCGTAGTTGCGCAGCGGGCCGGTAAGGTCCATGCCGGGGTTGCGGGTGCCTACCACTTCCGGCTGCTCGGGGTTGCCGACCAGCCGGATCGGGTCACGCGGCACGCCTAGGCCGATGGCCACCTCCGGGCACACCGGCAACCAGTCGAAATGTTCCTCGAGTTGCATACGGCACAGGTCGGAGGCCTTGTGGCCGCCGTTATAGCGCACGCTGTGCCCGGTCAGGCAGGCGCTGATGGCGATACGCGGCTTGCTGTGGGCAAATGAGTCGTGCATGTGCTGCCTCCCAAAACCTGTACGAGACTAAAAAGTTGTACAGGTTCATTCCAGCACAGCCCGGAAGTTATGCAAACCAGTTTTTTTGTATAACCCTACATCACTCGAGGTGTTCGAGCAGCCGACGCGCCGCTTCCTGGCCACTGAGCCAGGCGCCTTCGACACGGCCGGACAGGCACCAGTCACCGCAGGCGTACAAGCCCTGGTCAGCATCGGCCAGCGCGCCCCATTCATGGTTGCTGCTCGGGCGGGCATAAAGCCAGCGGTGGGCCAAGGCAAAAGTAGGTGCCGGCACCACGCAGCCGACCAGTTCGGCGAACTCGCCCCACAGCTGTTCGATCACTTCTTCCTTGGGCAGGTCGATGTGTTGCCGGCTCCAGTCCGAGGTGGCGTGCAGTACCCAGGTGTCGAGCTGCTCGTCACGCCCGGGCTTGCTGCGGTTGCGCGCCAGCCAGTCGAGCGGGTTGTCCTGCACGAAGCAGCCTTGCATCGGGGTGTCCAGCGGGGTCTGGAAGGCCAGGGCGACGGCCCAGGTGGGCTCCATCTGCACACCGGCGGCCACGGCAGCGAGCTTCGGGGTCGCGGCCAGCAGCGGCGTGGCCTGTGGCGCCGGCACGGCGATCACCACGCGGCTGTAGGGGCCGTGGCTGCAGCCTTCGGTGTCCTGCAGGTGCCAGTACTGCTTGCCGCGGAACACTTCGGCGATGCGGCAGCCGAAGTTGACCGTCACATCCTTGAGCAGGCCGCGGGTGATTGCACTCATGCGCGGCACGCCCACCCAGCGCGTCTGCTCGTCGGGTGAAGGGGTGAGTTCACCATCGCGGTAATTGTACAGCTGTGGCTTCCATTGCTCGGCCCAACCAGCGGCAACCCACTGCTGTACCTGCTCGACAAAGCGCCGGTCACGGGCGGTGAAATACTGGGCGCCGAGGTCCAGCGCGCCAGCTTCGCTGCGCTTGCTGGCCATGCGACCGCCACTGCCGTGGCCCTTGTCGAACAAATGCACGGATTGCCCGGCCTTCTGCAAGGCCTGGGCGGCTGACAGACCGGCGATACCGGCCCCGATGATGGCAATAGGTACTGTCATGATGGCCTCTTCAAACCTTGCTGTAAGCAGACTACGCTGTCAGGCAAACCTGTACAATGCTCAAATGTTGTATAAGGTTATTCCGTGTTGGCAGGCAGGTTGGCCTATGTTTATCCGAGAGCGTCGGGTCAAAAAAGTGCCTTGATGTTAAAAATAGACCACCGCCGCATTCTGCGAGGACACAGCCATGCATATATTGCTGACAGGCGGCACCGGGTTGATTGGCAAGCACCTGTGCCAGTACTGGCTCGGCCAGGGTCATCGCCTGACGGTGTGGAGTCGGCGACCTGAACAGGTGCCGAAAATCTGTGGGACCGGCGTGCGTGGCATTGCCCGTCTGGAGCAACTGGAGGCGGATGATCACCTGGACGCAGTGATCAACCTGGCCGGCGCGCCGATTGCCGATCGGCCCTGGACGGCGGCCCGGCGCAACCTGCTGTGGGCCAGCCGCGTCACCCTTACCGAGCAGTTGCTGGCTTGGCTGGGCAGCCGCGAGCAGCGCCCGGAAGTGCTGATCTCCGGCTCTGCGGTGGGCTGGTATGGAGACGGTGGCGAACGCGAGCTGACCGAGGCTTCACCGCCGGTGCGCGAAGATTTTGCCAGCCAGCTGTGCATTGCCTGGGAAGAGACAGCGCTGCGTTCCCAGGCTCAGGGCATTCGCGTGGTGCTGGTGCGTACCGGGTTGGTTCTGGCCAGTGATGGCGGCTTTTTGTCGCGCCTGCGCCTGCCCTTCAAACTGGGGCTGGGCGGGCCTTTGGGCGACGGGCGGCAGTGGATGCCTTGGGTCCATATAGAAGACCAGGTCGCCCTGATTGATTTTCTCTTGCAGCACAAGGATGCCAGCGGTCCTTATAATGCCTGCGCCCCGGAGCCGGTGCGCAACCGCGAGTTCGCCAGGCGCCTTGGCCGCACCTTGCACCGGCCGGCGCTGCTGCCAGTGCCGGCACTGCTGCTCAAGGCCGGGCTGGGTGAGCTGTCGACCCTGCTGCTCGGCGGGCAGCGCGCCCGCCCGGTACGCTTGCTGGCGGCAGGCTTCACTTTCCGCTTCAACGATTTGCAATCGGCCCTGGACAACCTGTCCAGCCGCCTCTGACATAGGACGCTGCATGACCGATCACGCCCTGCTGCTGGTCAACCTAGGTTCCCCGGCCTCCACCTCGGTGGCCGATGTGCGCCGCTACCTCAACCAGTTCCTCATGGACCCGTACGTGATCGACCTGCCCTGGCCGGTGCGGCGCCTGCTGGTGTCGCTGATCCTGGTCAAGCGCCCGGAGCAGTCGGCGCACGCCTATGGCTCGATCTGGTGGGAGGAGGGCTCGCCGCTGGTGGTGCTGACCCGTCGCCTGCAGGCGGCGATGGTCGAGCACTGGCCCCATGGCCCGGTGGAGATTGCCATGCGCTATGGCCAGCCGGCCTTGCCCGAGGTGCTGGAGCGCCTGGTGGCACAGGGTGTGCGCAAGGTGACCCTGGCGCCGCTGTACCCGCAGTTCGCCGACAGCACGGTGACCACTGTGGTGGAACTGGCCAGGCAGACGGTCAATGAACGCCAGTTGCCGTTGCAGCTGCGCGTGCTGCAGCCGTTCTACGAGCACCCGGACTACATCGAGGCACTGGCGGCCAGCGCCCGCCCTTACCTGGAGCAGTCTTACGACCACCTGCTACTGAGCTTCCATGGCTTGCCGGAGCGGCACCTGAAGAAGCTGGACCCGACCGGCAAGCATGACTTCCAGGCGGCCGACTGCTGCAAGGATGCCAGTGCCGATATGCGCGCGGTGTGCTACCGCGGGCAGTGCCTGGCAACGGCCAGGGCCTTTGCGCAGAAAATGGGCATACCCGATGGCAAGTGGTCGGTGTCGTTCCAGTCACGGCTGGGGCGGGCCAAGTGGATCGAACCCTATACCGAGGCGCGGCTGGACGAGCTGGCCAAGGCCGGGGTGAAGAAGCTGCTGGTAATGTGCCCGGCGTTCGTGGCCGATTGCATCGAAACCCTGGAAGAGATCGGCATGCGCGGGAGCGAGCAGTTTGTCGAGGCCGGCGGGCAGGAGCTGGTGCTGGTGCCTTGCCTGAATGATCACCCGGAGTGGGTGAAGGCGCTGGCGGGGATGTGCGAAAAGGCCTGACTTTCAGGTTGCCTGTACTGGCCCTATCGCCGGCAAGCCAGCTCCCACAGGTATTCCACAGTTCTCGAAATCTGTGGGATACCTGTGGGAGCTGGCTTGCCGGCGATAGGGCCAGATCAGGCTAAAGCCGGATCAAGGCAACTGATCATCCAGCTTCTTGTGCTTCCAGCCATCATTGCCCGGCAAGATCAGGTTCAGGGCGATTGCCACGATGGCGCACAGGGCGATGCCCTTCAGGCCCCAGTCATCCGGGCCATCACCGCTGCCGATCAGCACGCCGCCAATACCGAACACCAGGGTCACCGACACGATCACCAGGTTGCGCGCTTCGGCCAGGTCGATCTTGTGGCGGATCATGGTGTTCATGCCCACCGCCGCGATCGAGCCGAACAGCAGGCACAGGATGCCACCCATCACCGGTACCGGGATGCTTTGCAGCAGTGCGCCGAACTTGCCGATGAAGGCCAGGGTGATGGCGAAGACCGCCGCCCAGGTCATGATCTTCGGGTTGTAGTTCTTGGTCAGCATCACCGCGCCGGTCACTTCGGCATAGGTGGTGTTGGGCGGGCCCCCGAACAGGCCGGCTGCGGTGGTGGCCAGGCCGTCGCCCAGCAGGGTGCGGTGCAGGCCGGGCTTCTTCAGGTAGTCGCGGCCGGTCACGCTGCCGACCGCGATCACGCCGCCGATGTGCTCGATCGCCGGTGCCAGGGCAACCGGGACGATGAACAGGATGGCCTGCCAGTTGAACGCTGGCGCGGTGAAGTTGGGCAGCTCCAGCCACGGTGCGGCGGCGATCTTGGCTGTGTCGACCACGCCAAAGGCGAACGACAGGGCAAAGCCTACCAGCACGCCGGCAATGATCGGCACCAGACGGAAGATGCCCTTGCCGAACACGGCGACGATCAGCGTTGTCAGCAGGGCCGGCATCGAGATCATCATGGCGGTCTTGTAGGGCAGCAGCACACTGCCGTCACCGGCCTTGCCCATCGCCATGTTGGCGGCGATCGGCGCCATGGCCAGGCCGATGGAGATGATCACCGGGCCGATCACCACCGGCGGCAGCATGCGGTCGATGAAACCGGTGCCTTTGATTTTCACCATCAGGCCCATGAAGGTGTACACGAAACCTGCGGCCATCACGCCGCCCATGGTCTCGGCCAGGCCGAACTGGCCCTTGGCGAGGATGATCGGGGTGATGAAGGCAAAGCTCGAGGCCAGGAACACGGGTACCTGGCGGCCGGTGACCAGCTGGAACAGCAGGGTGCCGATACCGGCGGTGAACAGCGCGACGTTCGGATCGAGGCCGGTGATCAGTGGCATCAGCACCAGCGCGCCAAATGCCACGAAGAGCATCTGCGCGCCCGAAACGACCTGGCGCCAGAGCGGGTCGTTGAAGCCGTCCTGCATGGTCAGGCGTCCTTTTGCTTGGTGCCGAAGATCTTGTCACCGGCATCGCCCAGGCCCGGCACGATGTAGCCGTGTTCGTTCAGGCGCTGGTCGATCGAGGCGGTGTAGATCTGCACGTCCGGGTGGGCTTTTTCCACCACTTCGATGCCTTCTGGCGCGGCGACCAGGACCATGGCTCGGATCTCTTTGCAGCCGGCCTTCTTCAGCAGGTCGATGGTGGCGACCATCGAACCGCCGGTGGCCAGCATCGGGTCGATGATCAGGGCCAGGCGCTGGTTGATGTCCGGCGCGAGCTTTTCCAGGTAGGTGTGGGCTTCGAGGGTTTCCTCGTTGCGGGCAACGCCGACGGCGCTGACCTTGGCACCCGGGATCAGGCTGAGCACGCCGTCGAGCATGCCGATGCCGGCACGCAGGATCGGCACCACGGTAATCTTCTTGCCGGCGATTTTTTCAACTTGCACCTTGCCGCACCAGCCGTCGATCTCGTAGGTTTCGAGCGGCAGGTCCTGGGTGGCTTCGTAGGTCAGGAGCGCGCCGACTTCCTGGGCAAGTTCGCGAAAATTCTTGGTGCTGATATCGGCACGGCGCATCAGGCCGAGCTTGTGGCGGATCAGCGGATGGCGGATCTCACGAGTGGGCATAGGGGGGCTCCGAAAGGCGGGCAAAAAAACCGCGCTAGATTAATCTATTCAGCCTGTGCTGTCGTCTGGTCATTCTGGACGTTAGTCCATAAATGCTTGATCTGTGACGAGCGGATGCGTACCTTTGCCCGCTTTTCCAAAATGCACCCCCGGAGAGCGCCATGTCCGCCGATCTCGAGCATATCCGTCAAGTCATGCGTGAAGCTGACTGCCTGTACACCGAAGCCGAAGTCGAAGCGGCCATCGCCAAAGTCGGCGAGCAGATCTGCAAGGACCTGCACGACAAGAACCCGGTTGTGTTCTGCGTGATGAACGGCGGCCTGATCTTCTCCGGCAAACTGCTGACCCACCTGCAGTTCCCACTGGAAGCCAGCTACCTGCACGCCACCCGCTACCGCAACCAGACCAGCGGCGGCGAGCTGTTCTGGAAGGCCAAGCCCGAAGTGTCGTTCATCGACCGTGACGTACTGATCGTCGATGACATCCTCGACGAAGGCCACACCCTCAGCGCCATCATCGAGTTCTGCAAGCATGCCGGCGCGCGCTCGGTGCACACCGCGGTACTGATCGACAAGGACCATGACCGCAAGGCCAGCCCGGAGCTCAAGGCCAACTACGTGGGCCTGCCCTGCGTCGACCGCTACATCTTCGGTTATGGCATGGATTACAAAGGCTACTGGCGCAACGCCAACGGCATCTTCGCCGTAAAGGGGCTGTGATCATGCGCCAGCCTGCGTTCATCGACCAATCGCTGTTCGCCGGGCTGGCCGCACAGGCTGCCGCCAACCCACGCGGGCGGCAGCATCACAATTTCCATGAGATGGAAGAGCCTTGCCACCGCATGGCGGTCGGGCTGCAACCGAGCACCTACATCCCTCCGCATCGGCACCTCCGCGATGACAAAGCCGAAACGCTGGTCGTGCTTAAGGGTTGCCTGGGCCTGCTGCTCTTCGACGAGCAGGGGGCGGTGACCGACAAGCGAGTGCTGAAGGCGGGGGGTGACTGCCTGGGTGTGGACCTGGCACCTGGTATTTATCATGGGCTGGTGGTGCTGGAGCCGGACAGCATCATGTTCGAGTGCAAGGCCGGGCCGTATCGGCCGGTGGGTGAAGGCGAGCATGCGCACTGGGCTCCGCGCGAAGGTGAAGAAGGCGTGGCCGAGTACCAGGCCTGGATGCGCGCGCAGTTCGATTGATGTCGGGCCGGCGCACTCAACTGTAGGAGCGGCCTTGTGTCGCGATCGGGCTGCGCAGCAGCCCCTCGATTGAAGCTTCGCCACCAACATGGCCGGGGCCGCTTTGCGGCCCATCGCGACACAAGGCCGCTCCTACAAGAGCCTGTGCAGGCCGTGCTAGAGTGCTCCTTCATTCAAGGAGCCTCACATGCGTGCGTTTCTTCCCCTCCTGCTGGCGGTCAGCCTGCCACTCGCCGCCGCACCGCTGCACAGCCAGTTCCTGCCACCTGACGACCAGTCCCTGCGCCAGGAAGCGCCGACTGGCCAGCAATTGCTGCAAGTGACCGACTACTCGGTGGTAGTGGGTACCCAGCGCCAGTCCGACCAGCAGCCGATCCCGATCACCTCGTCGTTGCAGGTGCGCCTCAAGGGCAAGCCGCTGAGCAAGGGAGCGACCATAGCCCAGGTGCTGCTGACTTTTGACGGTGAAGCGGCCAAGAGCCTGAAGAAACCCGTATACGACGACAAAACCCGCACCCTGAGCCTGAATTACCCGCTCAGCGACTACCGCGTGATCATGGACCTGCTGCGCAACGAGACGCTTTATGTGCAGTTTCTCACGTACGGCAACGGCCACGTCTGGGCCGACCTGCACACCGGTACCGTACGTACGCGTTGAGGCGCCCGGCCTGCGGGGGGTACACTGCCGGCCTTCGAAATTTCGTGATGGTCCAGTTGGAGTCGGCAATGCGTAAAGACAAGAAACAGGTAATCGGTGACGAGATCAGCGACGACTACATCAAGTCGTTCCTTCAGTTCGAGCCGGCCGATGGCGTGACATCGCCGTCGCTGCACAAGCTGGTCAAGGCCTACCGCGGCCTGCGCATCGACGATTTCGAGCGTTTTGTCGGCTTCTTCGTCGAGGCTGGGCTGGACCTGGATGGCAAGGACGAGCACGGCAAGACCTTTGTCGAGCAGATTGCCGACCAGCGCAATGCGTCGGATTACATCGAGATCATCGCCAAGGCCCGTGGCTGATTTGTAAATCTGCTCCGGCCTCTTCGCGGGTAAACCCGCTCCCACAGGAACAGCACAGCCATTAGCTGTGGTGCGGTCCTTGTGGGAGCGGGTTTACCCGCGAAAGGGCAGGAACAGGCTTACTAGGATCCAGGCACAAAAAAACGCCCCGAGGGGCGTTTTTTCGTTACCGGCCGAATCAGGCGTAATGCTTGGCCGCCGGGCTGCTTTCCACCAGGTCCAGCGCCACGTCGTTGTCGGCACTGATCTTGTGGTACAGGGCAGCATCGGTCGCCAGGGTCTTCTCGCGAGCCGGGAAGATTTCCTTGAGCTTGGCAGCCCAGGCACCTTTGGCCTGCTCGGGGAAGCAGCGCTCGATCAGTTCCAGCATGATCGACACGGTCACCGAAGCACCCGGCGATGCGCCGAGCAGTGCAGCCAGGCTGCCGTCCTGGGCCGAGACCAGCTCGGTACCGAACTGCAGCACGCCGCCTTTCTTCGGGTCTTTCTTGATGATCTGCACGCGCTGACCAGCCACTTCCAGGCGCCAGTCTTCGGCCTTGGCCTGCGGGTAGAAGCGACGCAGGGCTTCCAGGCGCTGCTCCATCGACTGCATCACTTCGCTGACCAGGTACTTGGTCAGGTCCATGTTGTCACGGGCCACGGCCAGCATCGGGCCGATGTTGCCCATGCGCACCGACAGCGGCAGGTCCATCAGCGAACCGTGCTTGAGGAACTTGGTGGTGAAGCCGGCATATGGGCCGAACAGCAGCGATTTCTTGCCATCGACCACGCGGGTATCCAGGTGCGGTACCGACATCGGTGGGGCGCCGACCGCAGCCTGGCTGTAGACCTTGGCCTGGTGCTGCTTGACGATTTCCGGGTTGTCGCAACGCAGCCACTGGCCGCTGACCGGGAAGCCGCCGAAACCTTTGCTTTCCGGGATGCCCGACAGCTGCAGCAGCGGCAGGGCCGCGCCACCGGCGCCGAGGAAGACGAAGCGGGCGTCCACTTCACGGCTGCCGCCGCTGTTGACGTCCTTGATGCTCACGGTCCAGCCCTTGCCGTTACGGCGCAGGCCGACGACCTTCTTGCTGTACTTGACCTGAGCGTCCTGCGAGTCGCCCAGCAGCTTCAGCAGCTTGTTGGTCAGGGCGCCGAAGTTGACGTCGGTGCCCTTGAGCACGCGGGTGGCGGCGATGTGCTGGTCGGCTGGGCGGCCTGGCATCATCAGCGGCATCCAGTCATTCATCACGGCCTTGTCTTCGGTGTATTCCATGTCCGCGAAGGCATGGTGCTGCTTGAGCAGCTCATAGCGCTTCTTGAGGAAGGAAACACCCTTGTCACCCTCGACGTAGCTCAGGTGCGGGACAGGGTTGATGAAGGCACGTGCCGAGCCGAAGTTGCCCTTCTTGCTCAGGTAGGCCCAGAACTGGCGCGAAACCTCGAACTGGGTGTTGATGTGCACGGCCTTCTTGATGTCGATGCTGCCATCGGCGGCCTGGGGCGTATAGTTAAGCTCGCACAGGCCGGCGTGGCCGGTGCCTGCGTTGTTCCAGGGGTTGGAGCTTTCCGCGGCTCCGGAGTCCATCGCCTCCACGACCTCAAGCTTCAGGGTCGGGTCGAGCTCCTTGAGCAGTACGGCCAGGGTGGCACTCATGATGCCCGCGCCTACCAGTACCACATCAACCGATTCGTTCTGCGCCATTTAACGCGTCTCCACAATCTACAGCTACCTAATTGACAGCATAGGACCTGGGTTCGCCAGGGTCGCCATGTCCGACTTTTCGCAGTTCTTGCAACTTCCGCGGACACCGCCAATCAGTCTTCGGGTTCGCGTATTGAACGCGGTTTGCCACGGGTGCGGCAATTCGACTTATGGTCAAGGTGTCGTGCGTGCGTTATGGAACGGCTCAGACACTCATACGGGATGAGCGCATTTGCCGCCTGTTCAGGGCTGTTCGGGACACATCTGCCGCTTTTGCACATGCCAGACTGTTCATTTGCTCGCCACACTCTTGTGAAGTTGTGAAAACCGTTTTTTCACGCTCTTTTGGAGACGTGAACCTCAAAAGGGGACTGCGCGATGGCAACCCGCAGGTTCATGCAGTGTGAAGGGCCGGAAAAGCAGGCACGACAGCCGATGCAAGACCTGAGTGGAAGGCTCTCTGTGGGCGAAGCGTTGAAGTTGCCGGGGTCAATCGGCGAGTGCGGGGCCCGATCAGGAGACGTCCTTATAATCGGGGGGAGATTATAGCGATGTCGCGGGCAGAAATGTCGCCATTCGTGGTTTTTATTGCAGCGTTTGTCAGGCCGCGAGGATGCGCTGGTGCCAGCGGCGGCTTGCGCGGGCGCAAACCCGGGCACTGGCGGGCAGTTCGCGGCCCAGCCAGGCGAGCTGGATTTCGCCGATCTGGACCCAGCCGCTGCCGCTGGGCGCCTGGCTGCATTGCTTGAAGGCCAGGCATTTGCCGTTCGCGTCGAGGCGGGCATAGGTGTTGTGGCGCGGGCGTTGGAAGAGCAGGGTCCAGAGCGAGGCCATGGCAGCGAGTCCTGTGCGTTAGGGCTTGGCGCAAGGATAAGGGCGCGGCGATGAAACGATTGTGACAAGCGGGCCAGGCCGATGACTGGTCGATGCGTGGCTAGGTATACTGTGGGCCTTCGCCGCTTTTTTCTGGAGTAACGCGCATGTTGCAACGTCTGTTGTTCGGTTTGATCGCCGTGGCCAGCCTCAGCCTGGTCGGTTGTGCCCACAGCCCGCAACAACTCAATCCGCAACCCACGCTCAAGGCCCAGCTCGCCCCGGTCGGCCATGGCCAGCCGGTAGTGGTCCGTGTGGTTGACGGCCGGGCCTCGCAGTCTCTGGGGACTCGCGGTGGCATGTACCCCGAGACCAGCACCATCAGCGTCAGCGGTAACGACATCGTGCCCAAGCTGCAAGCCCAGGCCGAAGCCGCCGTGCGCCTGCTCGGCTTCACCCCGACGCCGAACGCCTACAACGCGCCGCAGCTGACCGTGACCCTGGCCGAGCTGAAGTACCAGTCGCCGAAAGACAACCTGTACGTGACCGAGGCTACCATCGGCGCCACCTTCCGTGCCGACGTGTCCAATGGCGGCCGCCGCTACAGTGGCCGTTACGGCGCTTCGCTGGACCAGCGTTTCGGCATGGCGCCGAACCAGGAAACCAACACCCAGCTGGTGGGCGATGTGCTGAGCGATGCCCTGACTCGCATGTTCAAGGACCCGACCATCGGTCAAGTGCTGGGGCAGTAAGCCTTCAGCTGTAAAACAAAACCCGCTGCCTGTGTTCCAGGCAGCGGGTTTTTTGTTGTCTGTGCCCGCGAAGAGGCCGGCAAATCTTCATGCCATGCCAGATGAAATTTGATGACACTTTGTCGCCTGGGCCGGGCGTCTGGGCATGACTTGGGTAGAATGCCGGCCTTTGCCGTCGCTCATACCGAGGTTGCGTGATGTCCTTGCAAGTGCTCTGGGGGTTCCTGGCCGCCCACCCGACCAAGCTGATCAATCTGCTGGCGCTGCTGCTGACCTGCCCGGGTGGGTTGCTGCTGCACAGTGCGCGGCGGCGCGAGGCTGAGACCCGCGAATACATGGCGGTGGACGAGGGGGTGGTGGACGCGTTCGACCTGCGGGTACCGCGCTACTTCTACATTCTCGGTTTTTCGTGCCTGGCGATGGCGCTGCTGTTGTCCTGGTTCAGTACCTGGGTTTGAGATTCCGGGGCCGCTTTGCGGCCCATCGCGACACAAGGCCGCTCCTACAGGTATGCGCGATCCCTTGTAGGAGCGGCCTTGTGTCGCGATGGGCTGCAAGGCAGCCCTAGGATCACTCAGGCAACCGGTGCCTGCTGCCTGACCTGGTACTGGTTGCGCACCGGCGTCGCATACTGCAACACCAGGTACGGCCGCTGCTCCTCGGGGCAGGCATCCAGGCGGCGTTGCCATTCTTCCTTGGCCCGGGCCAGCTCATCAGCCGGGAACACCTTCTCGGCGCTCGGCACCTGCAGCGCCTCATCCTTGCCATCCCACATCGCATAGGCCAGGTAGTGCACCGGGAACAGCCGGTAGCCACCGAGGATCTGCCGGTCGATTTCCACTGCCAGCTGCTTGGTGTCCTCGTGGTACTCGGTCACCGGCGGGGCGAAGTTGATGTGCACCCGGCCCTTGTAGCCGGTAATGCCCTTGGCGATGCTGTTGTCGTCCTCGCCCGGCGCCTTCTTGTAGGTGCCGGTGGTGGCGCGGATGTACAGCTCGCGGGCCTTGGCCTGGTCGCACGGGTCATATTCGTAGCTGATCGAAACCGGTGTCAGGTTCAGGCTCTGGATCACCGCGCCGAACGGCTCGTCCTTGCGGCTCATGTGGAACATCTTGAGGATCGCCGAATCGGTGCGGTCGTCACCGTCCTTGGCCCGGCCTTCGGCCTGGGCGATCCAGATCGACGTGGCGTCGTTGCGGATCGAATGGTTGATGTAGGCCGAGAGCAGCTGGTAGGCCGCCAGCTTTTCGCGGCGCCCACTGATCGAGCGGTGCACGATGAAGCTCTTGTTCAGGCGCATCATGTCGCTGACAAACGGCTTTTGCAGCAGGTTGTCGCCAATCGCGATGCGCGGCGTGGGCAGGCCGGCGTGGTACACCGCGTAGTTGACGAAGGCCGGGTCCATGACGATGTCACGGTGGTTGGCCAGGAACAGGTAGGCGGTGCCGGCCTTGAGCTGCTCCACGCCCGAATAGGTGACGCCGTCGGTGGCGCGGTCGATGGTCTGGTCGACGTAGTACTCGACTTTGTCCTGCAAGGTCGAGACACAGGTGACACCGGCGAATTCCTTGCGCAGGCGGCGGGCGATCAGCGGTTTGAGCAACCAGCCGAGAGCACCGGCCGCACGCGGGAAGCGGAAGTGGGTGAGGATATCGAGGAATGCCGGGTCGCTGAGCAGGCGTGCCAGAACGGCAGGGACCTCAGCGTCGTCGTACGGTCGGATGGCATCGAATTCGCCCATCATGCTCTCTTGTTGGAAACGGCTAGGGTAATAAGGTAGGGACGGGCTCCGAAAAACGGCTCGGACACACACAGGCCCTGTAAACAGACCGGCAATTATACGCATAAGTCACCCCGGAGGCCGCGATGCTGGAAACTGCTATCTACGATTGCCCTTATTGTGGCGAAGAAGTCGAAACCACGGTGGACCTGTCCGGTGGCGATCAGGAGTACATCGAGGACTGCCAGGTATGCTGCAAGCCTATCCGCTTCGTGCTGCAAGTTCATGGCGAAGAGTGGATGCTGGATGTATTCGGTGAGAATGACTGATGCAGCGCATCTACGAACCGGAAAGCCTGCTCGAGGCTGAAATGCTGGCGGGCATGCTTGCCAGCGAGGGGATCGAGGCACACCTGGTTGGCCGTGACCTGGTCGGTGCTGCCGGTGAGCTGCCGATGCAGGGTTTGCTGGGGCTTGCCGTGGCTGATGAGCAGGCCGAGTACGCACGGCAGCTGATCGATGCGTACAATGACGCCCAGCCACTGGTTGGCGACGAACCGGAGAGTTTCCCCGGTACCTTGATCTGCTAGGTTCTGAATTCGCCCATGTGTGGACGTTACGCCCTGTTTCGCTGGCCCCAGGCTCTTGCCAGTCTGCCGGGCTTTCCCGTTGGCCAGCCCGCCCAATGGAACATCTCGCCCGGGGCTTCGGTGCTGATCCAGCGCCAGCTCGACGGCCAGCTGCAACTGGCCAGGGCGCGCTGGGGGCTGACTCCGGCGTGGCTCACCGACCTGTCCCGTACCCCCGCCCATGCCCGCGCCGAAACCCTGGCCGAGCAGCCGATGTTTCGCGACGCGTTTCGCCAGCGCCGCTGCCTGATGCCGGCCAACGGCTTTTACGAATGGCGCGGTAGCGTGCGCAAGCGCCCGTACTGGCTGACCCCGGGGGAGGGCGCGTCGCTGTACTTCGCCGCCGTGTGGGAGGCCTACCCGGTGCAGGACCAGGTTTGGCTGAGTTGTGCGGTGGTGACCCAGGCGGCGATGAACCAGCGTCGGCCGCTGATACTGGACGAGGCGGGGCAGGCGGCCTGGCTTGACCCGGACACGCCGCTGGCCCGCCTGCATGAATTGCTGGCCCGCCCGCCGGCGACGCTGCGCGAGCGGGCCCTGGCGCATTTCGTCAATGACCCGAAGCTGGATGCGCCGGAGTGCCTGACCCCGGCCTGATGTATGGCTGTGCCGGCCTCTTCGCGGCTGAAGCCGCTCCTACAACGATCGCATTATCCCTGTAGGAGCGGGTTCACCCGCGAAGGGGCCGGCACAGGCGACGAAAATCTTCCCTGCGGCTATGGCGGCCCCAAGCGACTCGGCCTACGATACGGCGCATGTAAAAAGGGAGTGTTTTCATGCGTAAGTCTTTTGTCGTCAGCCTGTTGAGTGCTGGCATCCTGCTAGCCGGCTGCCAGGCGGTGAATACCACCAGCGGCGGTGCTGTCGGCGTCGAGCGCCAACAGTACATGTTCAGCATGCTCTCGACCGATGAGGTCAACCAGATGTACGCCCAGTCGTACCAGCAGACCCTGGGTGAAGCATCGAACAAAGGCGTGCTCGACAAGTCCAGCGCTGTTGCCAAGCGTGTGCAGGTAATTGCCAACCGCCTGATCGCCCAGACCCCCAAGTTCCGCCCGGATGCCGCGCAATGGAACTGGGAAGTGAACGTGATCAAGAGCGACGAGCTCAACGCCAACTGCGGCCCTGGCGGCAAGATCATCGTCTACACCGGGCTGATCGATCAGCTCAAGCTCACCGATGCGGAAATTGCTGCGGTGGTGGGCCACGAGATCGCCCACGCCCTGCGTGAGCACAGCCGCGAGGCGATGTCCAAGGCGTATGGCGTGGAAATGGCGCGCCAGGGCGCCGGTGCCCTCTTTGGCCTCGGCCAGGGTAGCATGGCCATGGCCGATACCGTGGTGAACTATGCCATGACCCTGCCCAACAGCCGGGCCAACGAGAACGAAGCCGACCTGATCGGCCTGGAACTCTCGGCGCGTGCCGGTTACGACCCGAATGCCGCGATCACCCTGTGGAACAAGATGAGCCAGGCTTCCGAAGGCGCACCGCCTGAGTTCATGAGCACTCACCCGGCGTCCCAGAGCCGCATTGCTTCGTTGCAGGCGGCCATTCCGAAGGTGATGCCGCTGTATCAGGCGGCCAAGAAGTAGTTGCTGAAAATGGGGCCGCTTTGCGGCCCTGTCGCGACACAAGGCCGCTCCTACAAGGGATAGCGTATTCCTTGTAGGAGCGGCCTTGTGTCGCGACGGGCTGCGCAGCAGCCCCCGCTTTCCGGGTTAGCCCACCCAGCCACTGGCTTTCATCGCCGAGTACACGGCCACGATCGCCAGCACGAAGAACGCCGTGGCCGCCAGGCGACGGATCAGCGTCAGCGGCAGTTTGTCCGCCGCGAAGTTACCCGCCAGTACCACCGGCACGTTGGCAATCAGCATGCCCAGGGTGGTACCGATAATGACCATGATCAGGTACGGATACTGTGCTGCCAGCATCACCGTGGCGACCTGGGTCTTGTCACCGATTTCAGCCAGGAAGAACGCGATCAGCGTGGTCAGGAACGGCCCGAAGCGGCGTGCCGGGTTCTCGTCGTCATCCATCTTGTCCGGAACCAGGGTCCACAGGGCAGTGGCGGTGAAGCTCGCAGCCAGGATCCAGTGCAGTGCCGAGTCGCTGAAGAAGCTGCCGACCCACGCGCCCACGGCACCGGCCGCAGCATGGTTGGCCAGGGTGGCGGCGATGATGCCGGCGATGATCGGCCAGGGCTTGCGGAAGCGGGCAGCGAGTATGAGCGCGAGCAATTGCGTCTTGTCGCCAATTTCGGCGAGGGCAACGATGGCGGTGGGGACCAACAGAGATTCCAGCATCAGGATTCCTACGGGGGCGGGTCGACACGGCTATGACACGTACAGCCTCCCCGCCCCGGGTAAGGTGTGCGTGTCATAGGTCTTGTCAAACCCTGGATCCGTCTATGCGGATCTCGCCATGCAGGCTGGCATGGTGGGTCGCACGCGCCATGGTCTGTGGACCAAGTATGTTGACGCGTACCGGGCGAGCTGGGCGCTCGCGGGAGACTACTCCCCTAGGACGGTGCGGATTCTGCCTAGGCAAAACGCTTTCGGCAAGCGCTGTTTTTATCCGTGTGTTGCCTGGTAGATGCGGAAACCGTCCGCCTCGTCGCGTACCTGGCAGTTGCCCAGCGCCCCTTCGATCAGTGGCTGGTAGCGCAGGAAGCTGTTGGCAACCAGGCGCATTTCGCCACCTTTTCGCAGGTGAACGGCCGATTTTTTCAGCAAGTTTTCCGATGCCTGGTAGTTGGTGTGCACCCCGGTGTGGAACGGCGGGTTGCTCAGGATCAGGCTCAGCTCGGTCGGCGCCGCGTCGATGCCGTCGCCGCTGATCACTTCGCCTTCCAGACCATTGGCGGCCAAGGTCAGGCGGCTGGCGGCCACGGCGAAGGCATCCACGTCCAGCAGGGTCACCCGGTTTTGTGGATAACGGCGCTTGACCGTGGCGCCCAGCACCCCGGCACCGCAGCCGAAGTCCAGCACATGCCCGCTCGGCAGGCCGTCGAGGTGCTTGAGCAGCAGGGCGGTACCGCGATCGAGGCGGCCATGGCTGAACACACCGGGCAGGCTGACCACTTGCAGTGGGCCGTCTTCCAGGCTGAGCTCGAAGCGTTCGGCCAGGCTTTCCAGGGGCTTGGCTTCTGGCGCATGCTCGATGGTCACCTGCCACAGCTGGCAATGGCGGGCGCTGTCGAGCTTGCGCGGCTTGCCAAAGGCCTGTAGCTGCTTGGCCGCGCCCTCGATGCCGCCACGTTTCTCGCCGACCAGGTACAGCTCGCGGCCAGCCAGGCGCGAGGCCAGGGCGTTGAGCAGGTAGGCGGCCAGTTCGCGGGACTTGGGCAGGAACAGCACGGCGCTGTCGAAAGCCACTTCAGGGGGCTCCACTGCATAGTGGCTGCGCCCGGCGAAGCGGCTTTCGAGCATGGCCTGATCGCCCGCATGCCAGGTCCAGGCTCGGGCCTGGGGCAACTGGCCAAGCAGGCCGTCGGCGGGGGCGCCGGCGAGCAGCAGCGGGCCCTGGAACAGCTCTGCCTGGCGGAGCAACACTTCACTGCGCGGGTCCATGGACGACGCCTCCTGGAAAAAAGTGGCGCAGTGTAGCAGAGGCGGGCGTCGGGCTCAGCTGACCACGCGGCGTGGCTGCCCGGCGAAGAAGGCCTGGGCGTTCTCGCTGAGCTGGCCGACGATGCGCTGGCGGGATTCCACCGCGCCCCAGGCGCTGTGCGGGGTGATGATCAGGCGCGGGATGCCGGGTTCGAGCAGCGGGTTGCCATTGACCGGCGGCTCCACGCTCAGCACGTCGGTGGCGGCACCGCCCAGGTGGCCACTGCGCAGGGCGTCGGCTAGCGCTTGCTCGTCGATCAGGCCGCCGCGGGCGGTGTTGACCACCAGCGCGTTGGGCTTGAGCAGGGCCAGCTCGCGGGACCCGAGCATGTGTCGGGTGTGCTCGTTCAGCGGGCAGTGCAGGGTCAGGGCGTCGACTTGCGGCAGCAACTCGTCCAGTGGCAAACGGTCGGCGCGTTCCGGGCGGCCGGGGATCTGCCCGCTGAGCACGCGCATGCCGAAGGCTTCGGCCAGCCTCGCCACCGCGCCGCCCAGTTCACCGTGGCCGAGCAGGCCAAGGGTCTTGCCCTCCAGCTCGACGATTGGGAAGTCCAGCAGGCAGAACTGGCTGGCCTTGGCCCACTGGCCGTCGGCTACCGCCTGGTTGTAGTCGCACAGGCGGGTGGCCAGGGCCAGCAGCAGGGCGAGGGTGTGCTGGGCGACGGACGGTGTGCCGTAGCCCTGGCAGTTGCACACGGTGATGCCCTGAGCGCGCGCGGCTGCCAGGTCGACATTGTTGGTGCCGGTGGCGGCCACCAGGATCAGCTTCAGTTGCGGGTTGGCGGCCAGCGTCGCGGCGTCGAGCATGACCTTGTTGCTGATTACCGCCACCGCGCCCTGCAGGCGTTCGGTGACCTGCTCCGGGCGGGTGGCGGCGAACAGTTCGAACTCGTCGAACTGCTGCTTCAGGGGCGAGAGGTCGAGATCGCCCAGGTCCAGGGACTGGTGATCGAGAAACACGGCGCGACGCGGGCTGGGCATGAAGTTCTCCGAGGCTGGGCGGGATTTCGGTGTCGCGGCCATTCGCGGGTAAACCCGCTCCCACAGGTACTGCACCATTGCAAAGGCTGGTGCAGTACCTGTGGGAGCGGGTTTACCCGCGAATAGGCCATCAGCTTCACCACATAACCTGAAGCTGCCGCCGCAGTGTCTAGTTCAACCTTGCCGCCCGTCAACGCCCGCCACTCATACCTTCATCATGCAAATCATTCCTTCGGCTGATTTAGCCGTCACATTGGCGAACTACAGTGGTTCCCAGACTTGTCCGGCCCGCTTTTCAGAAAAGGGATACCCATGTTGCAGACCCGCATCATCAAGCCCGCCGAGGGCGCCTACGCTTACCCCCTGCTGATCAAGCGCCTGCTGATGTCTGGCAGCCGCTATGAAAAGACCCGCGAAATCGTCTACCGCGACCAGTTGCGGCTGACCTACCCGCAACTCAACGAGCGCATCGCGCGCCTGGCCAACGTGCTGAGCGAAGCCGGGGTAAAGGCCGGTGACACCGTGGCGGTGATGGACTGGGACAGCCACCGCTACCTGGAATGCATGTTCGCCATCCCGATGATCGGCGCGGTGGTGCACACCATCAACGTGCGCCTGTCGCCCGAGCAGATTCTCTACACCATGAACCACGCCGAAGACCGCGTGGTGCTGGTCAACAGCGACTTCGTCGGCCTGTACCAGGGCATCGCGGGGCAACTGACCACCGTCGACAAGACCGTGCTGCTGACCGACGGCCCGGACAAGACAGCCGAGCTGCCCAACCTGGTGGGCGAGTACGAACAACTGCTGGCCGCTGCCAGCCCGCGCTACGATTTCCCGGACTTCGACGAGAACTCGGTGGCCACCACTTTCTACACCACCGGCACCACCGGCAACCCCAAGGGGGTGTACTTCACCCACCGGCAACTGGTGCTGCATACCCTGGCCGAAGCTTCGGTGACCGGCAGCATCGACAGCGTGCGCCTGCTGGGCAGCAACGACGTGTACATGCCCATCACGCCGATGTTCCATGTGCACGCCTGGGGCATTCCCTACGCCGCCACCATGCTCGGCATGAAGCAGGTGTATCCGGGGCGCTACGAGCCGGACATGCTGGTCAAGCTGTGGCGCGAAGAGAAGGTCACCTTCTCCCATTGCGTGCCGACCATCCTGCAGATGCTGCTCAACTGCCCGACCTCACAAGGTCAGGACTTCGGCGGCTGGAAGATCATCATCGGCGGCAGCGCACTCAACCGCTCGTTGTACCAGGCCGCCCTGGCACGTGGCATCCAGCTGACCGCCGCGTATGGCATGTCCGAGACCTGCCCGCTGATTTCCGCCGCCCACCTGAACGACGAACTGCAGGCCGGCAGCGAGGATGAGCGCGTCACCTACCGCATCAAGGCCGGCGTGCCGGTGCCGCTGGTCGAGGCGGCCATCGTCGACGGCGACGGCAACTTCCTGCCCGCCGATGGTGAAACTCAGGGCGAGCTGGTGCTGCGTGCGCCGTGGCTGACCATGGGCTACTTCAAGGAACCGGAGAAGAGCGAGGAGCTGTGGCAGGGGGGCTGGTTGCACACCGGCGATGTCGCCACGCTCGACGGCATGGGCTACATCGACATCCGCGACCGCATCAAGGATGTGATCAAGACCGGTGGCGAATGGATTTCCTCGCTCGACCTCGAAGACCTGATCAGCCGTCACCCGGCCGTGCGCGAAGTGGCGGTGGTGGGGGTGGCCGATCCGCAGTGGGGTGAGCGCCCGTTTGCCCTGCTGGTGGTGCGCGATGGCCAGGCCATCGACGCCAAGGCATTGAAGGAACACCTCAAGCCTTTTGTCGAGCAAGGGCACATCAACAAGTGGGCGATTCCAAGCCAGATCGCCGTTGTTACTGAAATTCCCAAGACCAGTGTCGGCAAGCTGGACAAGAAACGCATCCGCCAGGACATCGTCCAGTGGCAGGCCAGCAACAGCGCGTTCCTCTCCACGCTGTAACCGCCATGCGGGTCGCGTACCGCAGCACGCGACCCGCATGCTAGAGGGGTGGAGCCTTGCCAAACGGCAGAAATACGCCATCCTTTAGCACTGCCAGCGCGCAGCCGGGGCAACATGGCAGCGAGTTGGCCGCACGGAGCGCAAATCACACTTTAGAGGGATCAAGCGCCTGTGCCTTGCTGGCTATAGTCGGGGCCAGGGGATTTTCAGGAATGGGGGAGGCGACATGCGCAAGCCGTGTCGCCGCGGGCGCAAGCCTGCAAACCGGTCGCTCGGGCCGTTCTTGAAAGGACTCACTGCCATAACAAAAAAAGTACATGGAGTAGCGTCGATGAAATCTGCAAACCTGTTCTGGCGCCGGGCCAAGTTGCCCCTGGCTGTCAGCCTTGCTTCCACGCTCGCAAGTCCTGCTTTCGCTGTCAGTTTCAACATTGGTGAAATCGAAGGCCAGTTCGACTCGTCGCTCTCCATCGGCGCCAGCTGGTCGACGGCCAACCCCAACAAGAACCTGATCGGGGTGAACAACGGCGGCAAGGGCCTGTCGCAGACATCCGACGATGGCCACCTGAACTTCAAGAAGGGCGAAACCTTCTCCAAGATCTTCAAGGGCATCCATGACCTGGAGCTCAAGTACGGCGACACCGGCGTGTTCGTCCGCGGCAAGTACTGGTACGACTTCGAACTGAAGGACGAAGGCCGCGAGTTCAAGGACATCAGCGACTCCAACCGCAAGGAAGGCGCCAAATCGTCCGGTGCCGAGCTGCTCGACGCGTTCGTCTATCACAACTACTCCATCGGCGATCAGCCGGGCTCGGTGCGCCTGGGCAAGCAGGTGGTGAGCTGGGGTGAAAGTACCTTCATCGGTGGCGGCATCAACTCGATCAACCCGATCGACGTAGCTGCCTTTCGCCGTCCGGGGGCCGAGATCAAGGAAGGCCTGATTCCGGTCAACATGTTCTACATCTCGCAAAGCCTGACCGACAACCTGTCGGCGGAGGCCTTCTACCAGATCGAATGGGACCAGACGGTTGTCGACAACTGCGGCACCTTCTTCTCCCAGCCGGACATTATTGCCGACGGCTGTACCGACAACCTGCGCGTGCTCAACAGCAGCCGGGCACTGTCACCCCAGGTGCTTGCCGGCCTTTCGGCTTTTGGCGTGGACGTCAACAGCGAGGGCGTCAAGGTACGCCGAGGTGCCGACCGCGACGCCCGTGACAGCGGCCAGTTCGGGGTGGCGTTCCGCTACATGTTCGAGCCGCTGGATACCGAGTTCGGCGCCTACTTCATGAACTACCACAGCCGGGCACCGATCTTTAGTGCTACCGGGGCGCCGCAGGGGCTGTTCAACCTGGTGAACAACCCACTCTCTCCAGGTGCGGTGCGTGCGCTGGCGCCGTTGATCATCGCGGGTAACTCCGAGTACTTCGTCGAGTATCCGGAAGACATTCGCCTGTATGGCCTGAGCTTCTCCACCACGTTGCCCACCGGCACGGCCTGGAGCGGTGAGCTCAGCTACCGCCCCAATGCTCCGGTGCAGCTCAACACCACTGACATTCTGTTCGCCGGGGTAACGCCGATCGATCGAGCGCCCTTCAATAATGCCTCTGTGCTGACCGGCACGCCCGGGCAGGATCTGCATGGCTACCGGCGCAAGGAGATCACCCAGTTCCAGACCACCTTCACTCACTTCTTCGATCAGGTCATGGGGGCCAGCCGCCTCACCGTGGTCGGTGAAGTCGGTGTCACCCATGTGGGCGGGCTGGAAAGCACCAGCAAGGCGCGTTACGGGCGTGATCCGGTCTACGGCCCCGGCCCGCTGCCGAGCGGTACCTGTGCCATTCTCAACGGCAACACCATCATCGGCTCGGGACTTGGTTCGTCGACCGCCAACCTGACCCGCAACTGCGAAAACGACGGTTTCACCACCTCGACTTCGTGGGGCTACCGTGCCCGCGCCATCTGGGACTACAACGATGTCTTCGCTGGGGTCAACCTGAAACCGAGCGTGGCCTGGTCGCATGATGTCTCCGGCTACTCGCCCGGCCCTGGCGCCAACTTCGAGGAAGGCCGCAAGGCCGTCAGCCTGGGCCTCGACGCCGAGTACCAGAACACCTACACGGCAAGCCTGTCGTACACCAACTTCTTCGATGGCAAGTACACCACCGTGGATGACCGCGACTTCGTCGCCCTCAGCTTCGGCGTGAACTTCTAAGCATACAGATCCAGGACGACACGACATGAACAAGACCAGAAGTCTGCTGCAAGCCGGTGTGCTGGGCCTGTCCCTGCTGGCGACCAGCGTCATGGCTGCAGTATCCGCCGACGAGGCGGCCAAGCTGGGCAGTACCCTGACCCCGATGGGCGCCGAAAAGGCCGGCAACGCCGATGGCTCGATCGGCCCGTGGGAGCCGCTGTCGAAGAGCGCGGGCAGTGCCGACGGCAAGGGCTTCCTGTCCGACCCGTACGGCAGCGACAAGCCGCTGTTCACCATCACCGCGCAGAACGCCGACCAGTACAAGGACAAGCTCTCGCCGGGCCAGCTGGCCATGCTCAAGCGCTACCCGGACACCTTCAAGATCCCGGTATTCAAGACCCATCGCGGTTCCACGGTGCCGGCCGACGTGTTCGCCGCCATCAAGGAGAACGCCACCAAGACCACCCTGGTCGAAGGCGGCAACGGCCTGAGCAACTTCCGCACGGCTGTACCGTTCCCGATCCCCAAAAGCGGCCTGGAGGTGATCTGGAACCACATCACCCGCTACCGGGGTGGCAGCGTCAGCCGCCTGGTGACCCAGGCCACGCCACAGCAGAACGGCTCCTTCAACCCTGTGTACTTCTCCGACCAGTTCGTCTTCCGCGACAAGATGAAGGATTACGACCCGAACAACCCGGGCAACATCCTGTTCTACTTCAAGCAGGAGGTGACCGCGCCCGCGCGCCTGGCCGGTACCGTGCTGCTGGTGCACGAAACCCTCGACCAGGTGAAGGAGCCGCGCAAGGCGTGGATCTACAACGCAGGCCAACGCCGCGTGCGCCAGGCACCGCAAGTGTCGTACGACGGCCCGGGTACCGCCGCCGACGGTTTGCGCACCTCGGACAACCTGGACATGTTCAACGGTGCGCCGGACCGCTATGACTGGAAGCTGGAAGGCAAGAAGGAGATGTACATCGCGTCCAACGCCTTCAAGCTCGACGACCCCAAGCTCAAGTACACCGACATCATCAAGGCCGGGCACATCAACCAGGACCTTTCCCGTTACGAGCTGCGCCGTGTGTGGCACGTGGTCGCGACCCTCAAGCCGGGCCAGCGGCACATCTATGCCAAGCGTGACTTCTACATCGACGAGGACACCTGGCAGGCTGCGGTGATCGACCAGTACGACGGCCGTGGCCAGCTGTGGCGCGTGTCCGAGGCACATGCCCAGCCGTACTACAACGTGGAAGTGCCGTGGTACACCCTGGAGACTATCTACGACCTGCAGTCGGGCCGTTACTTGGCCCTGGGCATGAAGAACGAAGAGAAGCGCGCCTACGACTTCGGCTTCAGCGCCAGCAAGGCGGACTTCCAGCCAGCGGCACTGCGCCAGTCGGGTATTCGCTAAGTATCGCGTAACCTTGGAGCGCCCCGGCTTGACCGGGGCGTTTCATTTTCCTGTACCGGCCTCTTCGCGGGTGAACCCGCTCCCACAGGGATTACACAGGTTTCAAGTCCAGTGCAGTACCTGTGGGAGCGGGTTCACCCGCGAAGAGGCCGGTACAGCAATAAAGCTGGTGAATACCTCAGCAAACCCCCGCCCCAGCCCCTGTCCATCAGCCATGTTGCTTTTTGTCGCAGTCTTTTCCAGGGGAATTGCGCCCATCATCTTCAAATGCGCAGCGTTACCCGCTAGTCTCGCAAGCATCCATACCGCCGTAGTCTTCCAACCAGAACGAGCCGGCCATGACAGATCTGTCCCGTACGCATGGATTCGCCAGCCAGGCCCTGGGCCTGCTGGACGGGCGTTTCTTCCGGCCGCCCTTGCCGGACGGCCATGTGCCGCGCCTGCGCCTGTGCCACCGGCTGCAAGCCGGCCTCGGCGGGCGGCTGTTGCTGGTCAATGCCCCGGCGGGTTTCGGCAAAAGCTCCCTGGCCATCGAATTTTGCGAAGCGCTGCCCGAGCACTGGCGTAGCCTGTGGCTGGGCCTGAGCCAACGGGATGCCGACCCTGGTCGCTTCCTCGAACGCCTGCTCGAAGGCCTGCAGCAGTACTGCCCGGCGCTGGGCGGCCAGGCCATGGGCCTGCTGAAAATGCGCCAGCGCCACCAGCCGTTCGCCTTCGAGGAATGGCTCGACGGCCTGCTCGACGAGCTGGCGCTGTACCTGCAAGCCGATACGCCCTTGTTGCTGGTGCTGGACGACTATCACCTGGCCCAGGGGCCGGTGCTCGACCGCTGCCTGCAGTTCTTCCTCAATCACCTGCCCCCCGGCCTGGTGCTGCTGGTCACCAGCCGCCAGCGCCCGGACTGGCACCTGGCGCGCCTGCGCCTGTCGCGGCAACTGGTCGAGCTTAACGAACAGGACTTGCGCCTTACCGCCGAAGAGTCGCTGGCGGTGATCGGTCGCCAACCCACCGGGCTGCGTGGCCAGGCCCTGGACAACCTGATCCAGCGCAGCGACGGTTGGGTGGCCGGGTTGCGTTTCTGGCAGCTGGCGGCCAGCGAGTCCGCTGACGAGCAGGCCTTGCCACAGGCCTTGCATGGTGGTGAGGGCCTGATCCGCGACTATCTGCTGGAAGAAGTCATCGACATGCTGCCCGCCGATGTGCAGGCCTTCCTGTACGAAACGGCCTGCCAGGAGCGTTTCTGCGCCCCGTTGTGCGATGCCGTGCGCGGCCGCCACGACAGCGCCGCGATCCTGCGCTTCTTGCAGGCGCACCAGGTGTTCCTGGTGCCGCTGGACGAGCATGGCCACTGGTTCCGCTATCACCACCTGTTCTCCGACCTGCTGCGCAGCCGCCAGGCCAGCGAGCCGCTGGCCGGCCTGCAGTTGCGTGCCTGCCGCTGGTTCGAAAGCCAAGGCCTGCTGGACGAAGCGGTGGAGCAGGCGCTGCGGGCCGGTCACCTTGATGTCGCCGCCGATCTGGTGCAGAGCCTGTCCGAGGAGCAACTGCTGGCCGAACAGAACGTCGGCATGTTGCTGCGCTGGAAGATGGACCTGCCCGACAGCCTGCTGATCAGCACGCCGCGGCTGATCGTGCTGTACAGCTGGGCGTTGGGCCTGGCGTGCCAGCTGGACGCGGCCGAGGAGCTGGCGGGTTATCTCAGCCGCTTCCTGCCCGCGCCTTCGGCGACCGCGCAAAAGTCCATGCTGGCCCAGTGGCTGGCGCTGAGTGGTGTGATCGCCCGGGGCCGTGGCGACCGCGAGCGCACCCTGGCCTATTGCGGCGAAGCGCTGCAGAGCCTGCCGAGCAAGCGTTATGGCCAACGCCTGGTGTGCCTGTCGACGCTGTCCAACCTGGCGATTGCCGATGGCGATTTCTGGCGGGCCCGCGGCTGGAACCGTGAGGCCCTGGAGCTGGCCCAGCGCGTTGGCAACCCATTGTTCGAGGCCCTGGCCCATTACGACCGGGCGCGGGTGCTGCATGCCCGTGGCGAGGTGTTGCGCGCACTGGACGAAGTGCGCGAGGGGCTGCAACGCCTGCAAGGGCTGTCGGCACAGCGGCTGTATGCCGTGCGCGCCCGCCTGACGCTTTACGAAGGCTACCTGCTGGTATCGCGCCTGCAGCCGTCCCAGGGCCGTGCACGCTTGCGTGCGGGGCTGGGCGAGGCGCGGGCCTGTCGCGATATCAGCGTGCTCATCGGCCACTGCGTGATCGCTACGCTCGATGGCCGGGAAGGGCACTTTGCCGAGGCTTTTGCCGAACTGGCCGAGGCCGAGCGGCTGATGCACATCTGGGATGTGCCGCCGGTCTACTACCTGGCCATGATCACCCTGGTCAAATGCGAGTTGTGGCTGGCACAGGGGCGCATCGACCTGGCCGAGTCCTGGCTGCTGCGCCTGGGCCAGACCTATGGCGGCGAGCAACCGGCGGCAGCCCCGGAGTTCCACCCGTTGCTGCCGTTGCACATCGCCTTGCAGCAGGCATCGCTCGAACGTATCCAGTCGCGTAGCGATGACGCGGCGCAACGCCTGGCGAGCCTGGTCGAGCGCGGCCAGGCCAGTGGCGGCATGATGCTCAGCGTCAGTGCCCTGTGCCAGTGGCTTGGCTTGTTGCTGGGCGAAGGCCGGGAAGAGCAGGCCGCCCAGTTGTTGCCACGGTTGCTGGAGGCAGCCCAAGGCGGCGTGCTGCAACCGTTCCAGCCTTTGCTGGAGCAGCACCCGCAGTGGCTTCTCGAACAGCTGCAGGCAGTTGCCGCCTGCTCGGTGCAGGGCGAGCTGCTCAAGCGCCTGCCACCGCTGCCGAGCGTCAGCGCCGGCAGCGGCGAAGCCCTGAGTAGCCGCGAGCTGGCCGTGCTCGAGCTGATTGCCCAAGGCTGTTCCAACCAGCAGATCAGCGAGCGGCTGTTCATTTCCCTGCACACGGTGAAAACCCACGCCAGCCATATCAACAGCAAGCTGGGGGTGGAGCGGCGTACCCAGGCGGTGGCCAAGGCCAAGTCCCTGGGAATGCTGGCGTGAAATAGCCCAGCAGAGTCTTGCTCGCTAAAGCGATGGCGTCAGGCCATCGTTCGTGGCCGCCAACGCTCTACCCTCATCTTTCCCGACCAGCTGCCGATACAGCTATCGGTGGCATCGCCTCGCGCGATTTTTCAATCATTCCAAGGCAGGTCGTGTTGATGCTGCAGTACGGGCAAAAGAGCTTTCTGATCGTCGACGACTTTACCGACTTTCGCACGTCGACCCGTTCCATGCTGCGCGAGCTGGGCGTACGTGACGTGGACACCGCCGACAGCGGCGAGCAGGCGCTGCGCATGTGCGCGCAAAAGCGCTATGACGTCATCCTGCAGGACTTCCACCTGGGCGACGGCAAGAAGAACGGCCAGCAGGTGCTCGAAGACCTGATCCTCGACAAGCACATCAGCCATGAGTGCATATTCATCATGGTCACGGCCGAGAGCAGCCAGGCCATTGTCCTCAGCGCCATCGAGCACGAGCCTGATGCCTACCTGACCAAGCCGTTCAACCGGGTTGGCCTGGCCCAGCGCGTGGAGAAGCTGTACCAGCGCAAGACCCTGCTCAAGCCGATCCTGCAGGCCCTGGACCGCAATCGCCCGGCCGAAGTGCTGGCGGCCTGCGCCGAGCTGTGCAAGCGCGACCCACGCCTGGCCCCGCTGTGCCTGCGCTATCGGGCCGATGCCTTGCGCAACCTCAACCGCTTCGAGGAGTTGGAGAAGTTCCTCAAGGCCATCCTGGCCAGCCGCCCGCAGCCGTGGGTGTACTCGGCGTTGGGCAGCCTGATGCACAAGCGCGGCCAGAATGCCCAGGCCCAGGGCGTGTATGAGCAAGCGCTCAAGGCCTTCCCGATCATGCCAGGCCTGTACGATGGCATGGCCGAGGTGCTGGTGGCCCAAGGCGAAACCAGGCGTGCGCAGAATATGCTTGAAGAAGCCGTGCGCCTGTCGCCGCTGTCGGTGCGCCGGCAGTCGACGCTGGGCAAGCTGGCGTTGGAAAACGAAGACTTCGAGAGTGCCTCGAAAGCGTTCCGCCATGCGGTGAACCAGGGTCAGAGCTCACGCTACAAGGACCCCGAGAACAACCTGGGCCTGGTGCAGGCGCTGATGAGCAGGAATGCCGGCTTTGGCCTGGATGCGCGCACCCGGGTCGAGATCAACAGCACGCTCAGCGAAGTAGCCAAGGAAAACCCCGAGGACCAGGGCCTGCAGGTGCGTGCCCGCATGATGAAGGCCGCCAGCCTGCAGCAGGCCGGCGACCCTGAAACGGCTGCCAAGCTTACCGAACAGGCGATCCAGCGCCTGGACAAGATGAACCAGTTCTTCTCGGTCGATTCGGCCCTGACCGTTGCCGCGCAGTTGCAGGCCATGGGGCAGGAAGCCGCCGCCATCGGCGTGCTGAGGAGCTGTGTGGAAAGTTATGGCGACGACCCCAAGGTCATGGAGAGGGTCGGCAAGCTGACGGACGACCCCAGCGTTCTCAACGCCATTACCGAAGCGGTCACCCTCAATCGCCAGGGTGTGCGCAGTTACCAGGGGGGGCAGCTCGGCGAGGCGTTGCAGCTGTTCCGCAAGGCGCTGGGTTTGCAGCCGAAGAACATCAGCATCGCCCTCAACACTGCCCAGGCGCTGCTGCGCATCGGCGGAGACAGCCCTCAGCCCGCGATCATGCAGGAGTGCCGCGACGCCCTGACCAGCGTGGCCGGCATCCCCGCCAGCGACAACCGCTACGACCGCTATCGCAAACTGCACATCCGAGTGTTCGGCGCATGAATCAAGACAACCAGGGGCTGGATTTTTCCACGGTGATCGCCTCCACCGTGCACGACCTGAAGAATTCCCTGTCGGCGTTGATCCAGTCCCACAACCAGTGGATGCAGCGCTTGCCCGAGGAACTGCGCGGTGGTGCCGAGCAGGGGGTGATGGAGCATGAGTTTCGCCACCTCAACGGCATGCTGGTGCAGTTGCTGGGGTTGTACAAACTGGGCGTGAACCAGTTGCCGGTGTGCCCGGACTACCACGAACTGGACGATTTCATCGAAGCCCAGCTGGCTGCGCACGAGGAAGTGCTCAAGCACAAGGACATCCTTGCCACCTGGCGCATCGACACCGACAACCCGCTGGGCTTCTTCGACCGCGAGCTGGTGGCCTCGGTGATCGCCAACGTGATCACCAACGCCACCCGCTTTGCCGCGCATGCCTTGCTGATCACCATCGAAGAGGCAGACAACCAGTTGGCCATCTGCGTCAACGATGACGGCCCGGGTTATCCACAGCGCATGCTCGAACGCCAGGAAGAATTCATCCAGGGTATCGACTCGACCAGTGGCAGTACCGGCCTGGGCCTGTATTTTGCGGCGCGAATCGCGGCACTGCATGAAAGCGGCGGGGTGCGTGGGCGGATCGAGATCTCCAATGGCGGCGCGCTTGGGGGTGGGTTGTTCAGGTTGTTCTTGCCTTGAAAGAAGCTTGCAGAGCACGGCCCGTATTGACACATCAAGCAACGCTTCCTGCTAGTACAGCGGCGACGCTTCGTCGTGAGTTGTAGGAGCAATCTGATCTAAACCAAACGGGCTTTTGAGCTCTTTTTCATCGGCGTTCACGCTGGTAATTATTCGGTTTTCGATGACTACCAGCAGAGCGGTTATGAAGAGATTTACCCAGAAGTTGAACCACTGCTCACCGATTGAAAGCTTCCGAGCGAATGAGCATCAGAAGAATGCGGGCTTCGGCGCAAACCGTTATGACCTTGCGTCGCTCCTCGGTCAGTGCGACTTCAATGCCCCGCAACCGAAAGACATGCGGGCGTGGGACCGCATGCAACCAGTAGGTCGTGAGTTCTAAATGGACGGAGGCTCCATTTCGAATGTGGGGCTTGCATGAGAAGGCGAATCAGCAAACTCCGATACCAAATATTTCGATCCCAAGCCAGAACCCTCACTCATGAATTGCTGTGTCGGCAGCCAGAACTACTGAGCCGAGATGTCGAGCTGGATCAAGTCCGGATAGAGCCCATAACGCACGAGGCCGTCAGTGCTAGCCTGGAATGGCTGACAAGTGGGTGTATGTTTCCTTGGGAGGAAATTGTCGACTGGAAGGATAGCGATCCCAAAGGGTTCGATCTTGCCATCTGGTTCGGAAGCGAGCTCTGTGGTCTCTGCTATGCAAGCCCTAGAAAGAGTCGCTTATGTATCAAGGTCATTCTGCTCCAAGGTAATCCCAGCAGGTGGCATCCACTTCGGGGAGAGATCGCTGGTTTGGCGCTGACATCGATAGACTTCTACGCTCGCATGTTGGGTTGTCAAGAGATTGAAATACAAGACCCTATTGAGGGCGCAATGTCAGTTTATGAGGCGCTTGGCTTCACCTGGACCGCCGAGGGTCGGCTTGTGATCCAGGTTGATCCCTAATAACATCGATTGCGTCGATCAAGCTTTTGGAGGTAACCATGCGATCCAAAACGAGACAGGTAGAGTTGCTTGCCATTGCAAGATTCGAGGCTGAAGCCAGACGTCTTGGTGGTCGAGTCTCCAGTAACCAGCTCCGGTTCCTGCAGGTCGCGAAGGCGAAGGGGGCAGAGCTTGAGCCCGCAGGCCCTCTGGCAGGAATCCCGTCCTGAACGACAGCACGTCAGGCCCTGGGATATGCGCCTTGCTGCACACTCGTATTAGTCTGAAAACCGGCCTATTGGCCGGTTTTTCGTTTGCCTCAGGGGGCAGCTTGTAATCCCGGCGACCTGCCTGCGCTTGATTGAATAAATAGACTCGACGCTTTTAGCGCGCTGCGCTTTCCTCATGAGAACGTCAATGACCCAACCCCCGTCTTCACTCATCCGCGAAACCTTCCCCGTAGGCCCCCTGCAATGCAACTGCACCCTGATCGGCGACCCGCTTACCAAAAAGGCCATCGTCGTCGACCCGGGCGGTGACCCGGACAAGATCCTTGCTCGCCTGCTGGCCCACGGGCTGACGCTGGTGAGCATCATTCACACCCACGCGCACTTCGATCACTTCCTTGCCTCGGGCAAGCTCAAGGAACTGACCGGCGCAACGCTGCACCTGCACAAAGACGACCAGGCGCTGTGGGACAACCTGGAAATGCAGTGCCAGATGTTCGGTGTGCCCTACACCCCGGTACCTGCGCCAGACCGCTGGTTGGGGGATGACGAGGAGCTGGCCTGCGGTTGTGGCGTGGCCCTGCATACGCCAGGCCACACGCCGGGCTCGATGAGCTTCTGGTTTGCCGATGCCAAGCTGCTGATCGCCGGCGATACGCTGTTCCGCCGAGGCATTGGCCGTACCGATTTGTGGGGTGGCGACCAGCGGGCCATCGTCCGTTCGATCAAGGAGCGGCTGTATCGGCTGGACGAGGAGGCCATCGTGGTGACCGGCCACGGGCCTGATACCCGCCTGGGCGACGAAATGCGCGAAAACCCCTTCGTGCGTGCCTGATGGCACATGAAGGCACTTTCATGGAATTTTTTGTTGCCGATGCAATCCAAGGCTGGCATAGATCCCTTTATGATCTGCCGCATTCATGAATTCAGTAGGAGCTTGTCCATGTTCACCATGCGTCGTCTGATTATCGTCGCAACCGCCGCTGCCCTGATGACCGGCTGTGCCGGGCAGAACCCTTATGACAGCCAGGGGCAGGCGCAGGGCTCCACAGGGATGAGCAAGACCGCCAAGTACGGCGGCCTGGGCGCGCTGGCCGGTGCTATCGCCGGTGCCGCCATCGACCACAACAACCGTGGCAAGGGTGCACTGATCGGTGCCGCCGCCGTAGGTGCCGCCGCAGCCGGTTATGGCTACTACGCCGACAAGCAGGAAGCCGAGCTGCGCGCGCAGATGGCCAACACCGGCGTGGAAGTGCAGCGCCAGGGTGACCAGATCAAGCTGATCATGCCGGGCAACATCACCTTCGCCACCGACTCGGCCAACATCGCGCCAAGCTTCTACTCGCCGCTGAACAACCTGGCCGGCTCGTTCAAGCAGTTCAACCAGAACACCATCGAAGTGGTCGGTTTCACCGACAGCACTGGCAGCCGCCAGCACAACATGGACCTGTCCCAGCGCCGTGCGCAGGCGGTCAGCACCTACCTGACCTCGCAGGGTGTGGATGCCTCGCGTATCACCGTACGTGGCATGGGCCCGGACCAGCCGATCGCCAGCAACGCCGACGCCAATGGTCGCGCGCAGAACCGCCGGGTGGAAGTGAACCTGAAGCCGATTCCGGGTCAGCAGTATGACCAGGGGCAGGTTCAGCAGTAAGGCATCAATCCTGGGGCCGCTTTGCGGCCCATCGCCGGCAAGCCAGCTCCCACAGGTACTGCACAAGGCTCAAGGGCTATGCAAATCCTGTGGGAGCTGGCTTGCCGGCGATGGGCTGCAAAGCAGCCCCAGCTTTTAGCCCGCCACGCTCGCCTGAATCGCCGTCAGGGCAATGGTATGCACGATATCGTCAACCTGAGCCCCGCGCGGCAAGTCGTTCACCGGCTTGCGCAACCCTTGCAGCATCGGCCCCAGGCTGACCCCGTCGGTGCTGCGTTGCACCGCCTTGTGGGTCGTGTTGCCGGTATTCAGGTCAGGGAACACGAATACCGTCGCCCGCCCGGCTACCGGGCTGCCCGGCGCCAGCTCCCGTGCAATCGCCGGGTTGGCCGCCGCGTCATACTGCAACGGCCCGTCGATCAGCAGCTCCTGCGCCGCGCCCTGTGCCAGGCGGGTCGCTTCGCGCACTTTCTCGACTTCCTCGTCGCTGGCCGAATCGCTTGAATAACTGATCATCGCCACCCGCGGCGCGATGCCGAAGGCCTGCGCCGATTCGGCACTCTGCCGGGCGATCTCGGCCAGTTCGACAGCACTTGGGTGCGGGTTCATCACGCAGTCGCCGTACACCAGCACCTGCTCGGGGAACAGCATGAAGAACACCGACGACACCAGGCTCGAACCCGGTGCGGTCTTGATCAGCTGCAGGGCCGGGCGGATGGTGTTGGCGGTGGAGTGCACCAGGCCCGAGACCAGGCCGTCCACTTCGTCCAGGGCCAGCATCATGGTACCGATCACCACCGGGTCTTCCAGTTGCTGCTCGGCCATTGGGGCATTGAGGTTCTTGCTCTTGCGCAGCTCGACCATCGGCTCCACATAGCGCCCGCGAATCACCTCGGGGTCCAGGATTTCCAGGCCCGGCGGCAAGGTGATGCCCTGGGCGCGCGCCACGGCATCTACATCCTCGGGCTTGGCCAGTAGCACGCAGCGGGCAATGCCGCGGGCCTGGCAGATGGCCGCAGCCTGCACCAGCAGCGGCTCGGCGCCTTCCGGCAGGACGATGCGCTTGTTGGCCTGCTGCGCCCGCTGGATCAGCTGGTAGCGGAACACTGCAGGCGACAGGCGCAGTTCGCGCGGGGTGCCGCAACGCTGGTGCAGCCAGGCGGCGTCGAGGTGGCTGGCGACGAAGTCGGTGATGAATTCGGCGCGCTCGCGGTCGTCCACCGGGATTTCGCGGTTCAGCGAGTTGAGCTGGTTGGCGGTGTCGTACGAGCCGGTACTGACCGACAGGATCGGCAGGCCGGCCTGCAGGGCGCCGCGACACAAGCCCAGGATGCGTGGGTCTGGCTTGCCGTCGCTGGTCAGCAGCAGGCCGGCCAGCGGTACGCCGTTGATCGCCGCCAGGCTGACGGCGAGGATGATGTCGTCGCGGTCGCCCGGGGTCACCACCAGGGTACCCGAGGTAAGCAGCGGTACCGTGTTGGCCACGGTGCGCGCGCAGATGATGATCTTGCTCATGCGCCGCTGCTCGTAGTCACCGGCATTGAGCACCTGGGCACCGAGCAGGTCGGCCACGTCACGGGTGCGCGGGGCGTTCAGTTCGGGCTGGTAGGGGATGCAGCCCAGCAGGCGGAAGTCGTTGCCGCGCAGCAGCGGCGAGTGTTCGCGCAGGCGGGTGGAAAAGTCCGCCATGCTTTCGTCGGTGCGCACCTTGTTGAGGATTACCCCGAGCACCTTCGGGTCGCGCGGGCCGCCGAACAGCTGGGCCTGTAGTTCGACCCGGCCGGACAACTCGCTGAGCACTTCGTTTTCCGGTGCAGATACCAGTATCACCTCGGCATCCAGGCTCTTGGCCAGGTGCAGGTTGACCCGCGCCGCATAGCTGGCGTGGCGTGTGGGCACCATGCCCTCGACCACCACCACGTCGTTGCCGATGCAGGCTTGCTGGTACAGGCGGATGATTTCTTCGAGCAACTCGTCCAGCTGGCCATCGCCGAGCATGCGCTCGACATGGGCCAGGCTCAGCGGCACCGGGGGCTTGATGCCGTGGGTGCGGGCGACCAGCTCGGTGGAGCGTTCGGGGCCGGTGTCACCCGGGTGGGGCTGGGCGATCGGCTTGAAGAAGCCGACCTTCAGCCCGGCGCGCTCCAGGGTGCGCACCAGGCCCAGGCTGATGGAGGTCAGGCCGACACCGAAATCGGTCGGCGCAATGAAAAATGTCTGCATGCGTGCTTCTCGAAATAAGCGGTGCAAGAAATTAACGGCCAAGGGTAGCGCTATCGGCCCCTTGTGCGCACCAGCCGCAAGCGAAAGGCTGGCCGATACGCTGCGCGCGCTGGGCCGGGTCGAGCACCCAGGGGCGTGCCTGCCACGGCGGCTGGTGGCGCAGGTGCTGGGTGTGGCCGCAGGACAGTTCGGCCACCCAGTGGCCCTCTTCGTCCTGGTGGAAGCCGGTGATCCGACTGATGGGCCGTTGCTCGTCCGCAGTGCGTTCGCAATCGGGCGATGGCTTGGTTACACTTGTCCGCTCTACATACTTTTGCAAAAGGTCTTGCCCCATGCTGATCGCCGCCAACAAGGCTGTCTCCATCGACTATACCCTGACCAACGACGCCGGGGAGACCATCGACAGCTCCGCCGGCGGTGCGCCGCTGGTTTACCTGCACGGTGCCGGCAACATCATCCCGGGCCTGGAAAAAGCCCTGGAAGGCAAGCAGGCCGGTGACGAGCTGAACGTTTCCATCGAGCCGGAAGATGCCTACGGCGAATACCTGGCCGAGCTGGTCAGCACCCTGAACCGCAGCCTGTTCGAAGGTGTCGACGAGCTGGAAGTGGGCATGCAGTTCCACGCTTCGGCGCCGGATGGCCAGATGCAGATCGTCACCATCCGCGACATCGACGGCGACGACGTGACCGTCGACGGCAACCACCCGCTGGCCGGCCAGCGCCTGACCTTCCAGGTCAAGGTAGTCAACGTGCGTGATGCCAGCGACGAAGAAATCGCTCACCGCCACATCCACGGTGAAGGTGGCCATCACCACTGATTTTCTGCGCTAAGCTCAGAAAGTCGCCAGGCGCTCGGGCAAGCCGATTTGCCTTCCTACGGGAGGTGGACGGTTTGGACGAGCGCCTTTTTAGTGGGCGGAATTCACCTGCGCGGCAACCGGGAACCTGAGAGGGGATTCATCATGAGTGCATTTCACGACCTGAAACTGGACGCGTTGAACGGCGGGGAGCTGCCCCTCGCACCGTTCAAGGGCCAAGTGGTGCTGGTGGTCAACGTTGCCTCCAAGTGTGGTCTCACGCCGCAATACAAGGCCCTGGAGAACCTCTACCAGGTTTACAAGGACAAGGGCTTCAACGTGCTTGGCCTGCCGTGCAACCAGTTTGCCGGCCAGGAGCCTGGCAGCGAAAAGGAAATCCAGGAGTTTTGCAGCCTCAACTACGGGGTGAGCTTCCCGCTGGGCGGCAAGCTGGAGGTCAACGGGCCGCAGCGCCACTCGCTGTACCGCCTGCTGGCGGGTGAGGGGGCGGAGTTCCCGGGGGACATTACCTGGAACTTCGAGAAGTTCCTGGTAGGCAAGGACGGGCGGGTACTGGCGCGTTTTTCGCCGCGCACGGCACCGGATGATCCGGCGGTGGTACAGGCTATCGAGAAAGCCTTGGCCTGAAGCGCCTGACGCGGTTTCTCTGTAGGAGCGGCCTTGTGTCGCGATCGGGCCGCATAGCGGCCCCCGGATATCAGCATTGTCGCAACTATCGAGGGGCTGCTCTGCAGCCCGATCGCGACACAAGGCCGCTCCTACACAGATCGCGTAGCACCCAGCCTCGAAGCTGGTGAAGTCGCAGCCTGGTTCCGGGCTGCATGCAGATACCCCTCGAACTGCTCGACAATCGCCGGCCAGCCCTGGCGACTGGCATGCTTTCGCGCATTCAGGCGCACCCGGCGTAACGTCTCTTCTTCCTCCAGCAACCAGCAGGCTGCATCGATGAACGCCGCCTGGTCCCCCGGCATGGCCAGCGCACCGCTATGGCCATGGCGAATATGCTGCGCGGCGGCCGCCTCGTCATAGGCGACCACCGCCAACCCCGAGGCCATGGCTTCGAGCACCACATTGCCAAAGGTTTCGGTCAGGCTCGGAAACAGGAACAGGTCACCGCTGGCATAGTGTTCGGCCAGTAGCTCGCCTCGCTGGGCGCCGCAGAACACGGCATCCGGTACCTGCTGTTCGAGGGCGGCACGCTGCGGGCCGTCACCCACCATGATCAGGCGCAGGCGTTTGTGTGGATAAGTTTTCTGCAGGGCCTCCAGGCTTGGCCGCAGCAAACCCAGGTTCTTTTCTGCCGCCAGCCGCCCGACATGCAGCACGGCGATGTCGTCCGGGCCGAGCCCCCAGCTTTCCCGTAACGCGGGGCTGCGCCGGGCCGGGTTGAACAGGCAGGCATCGACCCCCCGGGCCAGTAGCTCCAGGCGTTCGAAACCGCGGCGTTCAAGCTCCAGGCGCTGACTTAGGCTGGGTACCAGGGTGGTCGCCGTGCGCCGATGGAACCAGCGCAGGTAGTTGGTGAGCAGGCGCGTCAGCAGGCCCAACCCGTACTGGCCGGAATACTGCGGGAAGTTGGTGTGGAAGCCGCTTACCACCGCTACCCCCAGGCGCCGGGCCGCGCGCAGTGCGCTGAGCCCAAGCGGCCCCTCGGTGGCGATGTACAGCACATCCGGGCGCTGCCGTCGCCAGCGGCGCAACAGCTTGTGCATCGACACCTCGCCCCATTGCAAGCCCGGGTAACCAGGCAGGGGCCAGCCACGGCACAGCATCAGGTTCGGGTCGTTGTGCAGTGGTGCTTCACCGGCCTGGCGCGGGCGCACCACTTCGATCTCATGGCCGCGTTGGCGCAACCCTTCGCTGAGCCGGCCAAGGGTATTGGCCACGCCGTTGATCTCGGGTGGGAAGGTTTCGCTGACCAGGGTAATGCGTAGGGCGGGTGTATTCATGACAAAAAGTGTCCGCCTGCTGGATTGCGCCAATGTGACTGCCATGTGACGTACAGATGACGCCTGATCGCTGACGCTTTTCGCCTTGTGAATTTTTCCTTGCAAGGGTGCTCAAGAGGGGGCACCGGCAGCCGATGAAGATGCATTCGACGATGCGCTCCAGGAGAGCGGTGATGTTCAACAACAAGCTCAAGCAAGAAATCCGGCAGTTGCGCGAAGACCTGATGTCCATCGAACAGGTCAAGAGTAGCCTCGACAGCGAGATGCTGGTACTGCAACTCGACCCCCAGGGGCGGATCGAGATGGTCAACGGCAACTTCGAGAGCGAGATGCTCTACCGTGCCGAACAATTGCTTGGGCGCAACATCGAGGACATCGTCCCCGCCCATGTGAAGACGCTGGATTTCTACCAGCGCATGAAAGGCGCGATCAGCCGCGGTGAACACCTGAACGGTGCATTCCGCCTGCTGCGCGGGAATGGCCAGGAGGCCTGGTTACGGTCGATCCTGCAGCCGGTCAAGAACAGCGAGGGGCGCATCAAGTATTTCACGCTGCACTCCAGCGACCTTACCCGCACCATCGAGACCTCCCGCGAGCACGAAAGCCTGATCAAGGCGCTGATGCGCTCCACCGCCGTGATCGAGTTCGATCTCGATGGCACCGTGCTCACCGCCAACGAACGCTTCCTGGGCACCGTCGGTTACCGCCTGGAGCAGATCCGTGGCAAGCATCACCGCATGTTCTGCGAGCCGGAGGAGGCCAACTCGGCCGGCTATCAGGCGTTCTGGGACAAGCTGCGCCGTGGCGAGTACGTTGCCGACCGCTTCAAACGTATCGATGCCCATGGCCGGGTGGTCTGGCTGGAGGCTTCGTACAACCCCATCTTCGATGCCCATGACGTGCTGTACAAGGTGGTCAAATTCGCCACCGTCATCACCGAGCAGGTCAACCAGGAGCAGGCGGTGGCCGAGGCGGCGGATGTTGCCTACAACACCTCGCTGGGTACCGATGCCAGCGCCCGCAAGGCCACCGATGTGGTCACCCAGAGCGTCAGCGTGATGCGCGGGCTGGAAGCTTCGATGCAAGAGGCGGCAGAGGGCATCCAGGCGCTGGATACCCAATCGCGGGTGATTGGCTCGATCATCAAGACCATCAGCGACATTGCCGGGCAGACCAACCTGCTGGCGCTGAACGCTGCCATCGAAGCGGCCCGCGCCGGCGAGCAGGGGCGGGGGTTTGCCGTGGTTGCCGATGAAGTGCGCCAGCTGGCCTCGCGCACCAGCACCGCCACCGAGGAAATCGCCCGGGTGGTGCAGCAGAACGAGCAACTGGCCCAGGCGGCAGTGGCGATCATCGACACCAGCAAGCGCCAGGCCGAGCAGGGGCTGGCGCTGGCGGACGAGACAGGGAGCGTGATTGTCGAGATCCAGGACGGGGCCAAGCGGGTGGTGGATGTGGTGGGGCAGTTTTCCAGCCGGTTGGGGCAGTAGGACCAGGATCAGACGCGGTCTGCTTCTTTGTGGGAGCGGCCTTGTGTCGCGAAAGGGCCGCAAAGCGGCCCCAGCAATTTGTGCATTAGTGCTGATATCCTGGGGCCGCTCTGCGGCCCTTTCGCGACACAAGGCCGCTCCCACAGGAGGCCGCGCAAGGTCCGAGAGGGATCAGTTCCGTTCCCGCACCCAGAACAACGTGGCCCCGGCCACCGCCGCCGGCATCATCAGCACGTTCACCAGCGGGATCATCAACGCCAGGTAGGTAATGCCGCCAAAGCCCAGGCTCTGCCAGCGTTTCTGGCGCAGCCAGGCGAGCATGTCCTGCCAGCTCATCTTGTTGTTGTCCGCCGGGTAGTCGATGTACTGGATAGCCATCATCCACACCCCGAAGATCAGCCAAAGCGGCGCCGCCACCACGTTGACCACCGGGATCAGCGACAGGATGAACAGGCCGATTGCCCGTGGCAGGAAGTAGCCCAGCTTGCGCATTTCACGGCCGAAGGTCCGTGGCACCATGGCCACCAGTTCGCCCCAGCTGAATGCCGGGAAGTTGTCCTGCCCACGCACAACCACCTCGACCTTTTCCGCCAGGAAACCATTGAAAGGCGCGGCAATGATGTTGGCTACCAAGGTGAAGGTGAAGAACACCATCAGCACCAACAAGGCAACGAACAGCGGCCAGAGAATGTAGCTGAGGAAGCTCAACCAATCCGGCAGCGTCGGCATCAGGGCATCAAGCCAAAGGTCGAATTGATGCCCGGCGAAGTAGATCAGGCCGCCGAACAGCAGCAGGTTGACCGCCAGCGGCAGCAGCACGAACAACCGCAGGTTGGGGCTCAGCACCAGTTTCAGGCCTTCGCGCAGGTACTGGGGGCCAGAGAGGACAGGGGCTTGCATCGAGAGACTCCGCAGAGAAGGAAAACGCGCTGACCTTACCGAGTTTGCCGCGCCGACGAAAGGCGGGCAGCGGGTGGGAAACGGGCTGTAACAAAAGCAGCAGGGCTTGGCTATCGATGAAATCGCTGAATAGACGATGCCTATGAGGTGGATTGTCGAAGGATATTTCCTTAATCTTTGCGACCTCGCTACAGTGCGCTCAACTTTCCGCTTTCCGGGCCTGCGCGTTGTAGCCTTCCCCAAGTGCTGCGTGGGTCCTTTTTAATTTTCCTGCTGGCGCAGCCGGTGCACCGATGCCGGCCCTGCGGCCCGCTCGACAGGAGTTCGACATGTCTGAAGTACGTCATTCGCGCGTCATCATTCTCGGTTCCGGCCCTGCCGGTTACAGCGCCGCGGTGTATGCCGCCCGTGCCAACCTCAAGCCGCTGCTGATCACCGGCATGCAGGCCGGCGGCCAGCTGACCACCACCACCGAAGTCGACAACTGGCCGGGCGACCCCCATGGCCTGACCGGCCCGGCGCTGATGCAACGCATGCAGGAGCACGCCGAGCGTTTCGAAACCGAAATCGTCTTCGACCACATCAACGCCGTCGACCTGGCCAACAAGCCCTTCACCCTGCAGGGTGACAGCGGCAAGTACACCTGCGACGCGCTGATCATCGCCACTGGCGCCAGCGCCCGCTACCTGGGCCTGCCGTCGGAAGAAACCTTCATGGGCAAGGGTGTTTCGGCCTGCGCCACCTGCGACGGCTTCTTCTACCGCAACAAGCCGGTTGCCGTGGTGGGCGGCGGCAACACTGCCGTGGAAGAGGCACTGTACCTGGCCAACATCGCCAGCAAGGTGACCCTGGTACACCGTCGCGATACCTTCCGCGCCGAGAAGATCCTGGTCGACAAGCTGCACGCCCGTGTGGCCGAAGGCAAGATCGAGCTCAAGCTCAACGCCACCCTGGACGAAGTGCTGGGTGACAACATGGGCGTGACCGGTGCGCGCCTGAAGAACAACGACGGCAGCAGCGACGAAATCAAGGTCGACGGCGTGTTCATCGCCATTGGCCACACCCCGAACACCTCGCTGTTCGAAGGCCAGCTGACCCTCAAGGACGGCTACCTGGTGGTCAACGGTGGCCGTGAAGGCAATGCCACCGCCACCAACGTCGAGGGCGTGTTCGCCGCCGGTGACGTGGCTGACCACGTTTACCGCCAGGCCATTACCTCGGCCGGTGCGGGCTGCATGGCGGCGCTGGATGTCGAGCGTTACCTGGACGGGCTGGCCAACGCTTCGTTCTGATTCTGAATCGCCGGGCCCGCTGCGCAGCCCATCGCGACACAAGGCCGCTCCTACAGGGATATGCGATCCCTGTAGGAGCGGCCTTGTGTCGCGAAAGGGGCGCAAAGCGCCCCCAATGAAAAACCGGCCGTGAGGCCGGTTTTTTCATGCCTGCGATCAGCTCACAGGCTCAACCGCATCGACAGGTCCACCGCCTTCACATCCTTGGTCATTGCACCAATCGAGATGTAGTCCACCCCAGTCTCGGCAATCACCCGCAAGGTCGTCTCGTTGACCCCGCCACTGGCTTCCAGCTTGGCCTTGCCCGCGGTAATGCGCACTGCTTCGCGCATCTCTTCCAGGTTCAGCTCGTCGAGCATGATGATGTCGGCACCTGCGGCCAGTGCCTGGCGCAGTTCGTCGAGGCTTTCCACTTCGATTTCCACCGGCTTGCCTGGCGCAATGCGATGCGCCGCCGCCACGGCCGCGGCCACGCCGCCGCTGGCGGCGATGTGGTTTTCCTTGATCAGGAAGGCGTCGTACAGGCCGATGCGGTGGTTGTCGCAACCGCCGCAAGTCACTGCATACTTTTGCGCCAGGCGCAGGCCCGGCAGGGTCTTGCGGGTGTCCAGCAGGCGCACCTGGGTGCCTTCCACCAGGTCGGCCAGGAAGCGCGCACGGGTGGCGACCCCCGACAGCATCTGCAGGAAGTTCAGTGCACTGCGCTCACCACTGAGCAGCGAACGCGCGGGGCCCTCCAGATGGAACAGCGGCTGGTTGGCCGTGGCGCGCTCGCCATCGGCCACCTGCCAGTGCACGGCCACGCGCGGGTCGAGTTGGCGGAACACGGCATCGACCCAGGCGGTGCCGGCGATCACGCAGTCTTCGCGGGTAATGATGGTCGCCTTGGCCAGGCGCTCGGCCGGGATCAACTGCGCGGTGATATCGCCACTGCCGATGTCCTCCAACAGCGCACGGCGCACGTTGGCTTCGATTTCAGCGGTCAGGTCGGCAAGGCGTAGGTTCGGCATGGTCGGCTCCACAAGCTAGATGCCGGCGATTATAGGGCAGGGGGCCGGTGTGTACAGTCGCCTTGGCGATGACCTTTGGTCGGCCGGTGTGAGCAAGCGGGGTAAATCAGGGTCATTAGCCAGCCAGTGAAACGGCGCTGGCAGCTGTGCGGGTTTTTACCGATAATGGTGACCAGTATTTGGCGTCATGACTTTGACGATCTTCAGCCCCTTCGGGCGAGACACCCTGCAAGGAGTACAGGATGCAAAAAGAAGGCAAGGTGGTGCCCTTGGCGGCAGCCATCGATCGAGGCGGGCGTGCGCCTCTGCCTTGCCTTCCGGTGTTGCTCCTGCAGGTGCGGGACAAGGCCGCCTTGCAGTTGCGTCAGGGCCTGCAGGACTTGTTCGACAACGCCGACGACACCCTCTTCGAGATGGCCGACAAGGCCTTCGACCGCAGTGACCAGAACCTGTACTTCGAGGCCATGCGCGACTTGCGCCTGAAGCGCAAGAGCATCGAGCGCGGTTTTCTCGACACGTTCTATGATGCCTTTGCCCGTATCGGCCAGGTCGACCTGCTGGCGCACCTGGTCGAGCCGGGCAACCTGCGCAGCAAGGCCCAGGTGGAGCGGGCCGCCGCGATCGAAGGCATGGTCGCGCGGGTGCTGTCACGCGACGGCATTGCCCTGCAGCAACTGGGCCTGCGCTTGCAGGTACTGCTCGACCGCCCCCTGCACGAGCAGCACAACCCGCTGGGGCCCGCAGCGCTGTGCGGCTACTTCCTCGACGCTGGCCGCAACCTGGGGGTTTGCCTGCGGGTCAAGCTGGTCCTGCTGAAACTGTTCGAGCGCTATGTGTTGCGCGATGCCGATGTGATCTATGGCGAAGCCAACCAGTTGCTGGCCGCTGCCGGTGTGTTGCCCGAGTTGCCAACGGCACCGCGCCGGCGTGCCGAAGACCGGCGCATGAACGCACGACGCGGGCCGGCGAACCTGGGGCACGAGGTGGGCGCGGACGCGGCAGGGCAGGCGTTCTTTGCCTCGTTGCAAACACTGCTGGCCCCGGCGCGCGGGCAGTTCGCGCCTCGTTTGCAGGCGGTGGCCGCCGCCCAGCCAATCAGCACCGCCGACCTGCTGCGCCTGCTTTCGCATTTGCAGCACTACGTGCCCGCTACCCACGAGGCCGATGATTTCGAGCTTGGCCAACAGCTTGAACAACTGCTGCTGCGGGTCAGCGTGCGCAGCGGCACACGCCGGCGCATCGATGTGGCCGACGAGGACATGATCAACCTGGTTGGGCTGCTGTTCGCCTTCATCCAGGCCGACGACAACCTGCCGGCCAGCCTGCGTGCGCTGATCGGGCGCCTGCATATTCCGCTGCTGAAGGTAGCCCTGCTGGACAAGGGGCTGTTCAGTCGGGCCAGCCACCCGGCCCGCCGCCTGCTCAACGAGATCGCTGGCGCGGCAATCGGTTGGGAATGCGGCAGCGACGGCATGCGCGACAGCCTGCACCTGCGGGTGGAGCGTATCGTCCAGCGCCTGCTCAATGATTTTGCCGAAGATGCCAGCCTGTTCGCCGAACTGCTCGAAGACTTCCTCGCTTTCAACCAGGACGAGCGGCGGCGCAACGAGCTGCTTGAACAACGTACCCGCGACGCCGAAGAAGGGCGTGCCCGAGCCCTGCAGGCCAGGCAGCAGGTGCAGCATGCACTCAACCAGCGGCTGCGCGGCCGGTTATTGCCGCAGGTGGTGGTACAGATGCTGGTGCAGGCCTGGAGCCAGGTACTGCTACTGGCCTGGCTCAAGCAGGGCGAGGCATCCCAGGCCTGGCGAGACGCCTTGCAGACGATGGACACGCTGCTGGCCAGCATCACCCCGCCGCATGAGCCACATGCCTTGCTGCAGCAGGTACCGGGCCTGCTCAAGGCACTGCGCGATGGCCTGTCCAGCGTGGCCCTGGATTCGGCAGCGACCCGCGAATTCTTCCTGCAACTGGAGCAACTGCATGTGCGTGCCTGCGCGGGTACCGCGGTGGCGTCCGGTGGTGAGGGCCAACCCCTGAGCGAGGTGCTGGTTGACGAGGACATCGTCCTGGCGATTGCTGAAGAACCCGCTTGTGCTCCGTTGCAGTTTGCCGATGGGCAGGCTGTGGCGCTGCGCCAGGTGCAGCGCCTGCGTATCGGTACCTGGGTCGAGGTGCTGGACGAGGACGAACCGTTGCGCTGCAAGCTGGTGGCGCGCATCGACAGCAGCGACCGGCTGGTGTTCGCCAACCGCACCGGCATGAAAGTGCGCGAATGGAATGGTGCCAGCCTGGCCCAGGCACTGCACCGAGGCGACGTGCGAGTGCTGGATGACGGGCTGTTGTTCGAGCGGGCACTGGAGGCGGTGCTCGACAGGCTGCGGCGGTAGGCACAACTGTCTTGCGCAATATCTGCAAGCTGGCACGATCTCTGTGGGAGCGGGCGTGCCCGCGAAACAAGCGCCGCGGTGGATGGCACCGGCTGCGCCGGTGTTCGCGGGCACGCCCGCTCCCACAGCATTACAATGATTCACATGCAAACGCCGTTGGTCGCAGGGCATACTGTTGACCTGTTCACGGCGTTTTCAGGATCTGCCCCATGCAATTGGACCGTGCCACTGGCTGGTTCCACGGAATCGGAATCACCCACTGCCCCTCGCCGAACTTCAATACCCGCCCCGAAGGCGAATCGATTTCCCTGCTGGTGATCCACAACATCAGCCTGCCGCCTGCCTGTTTCGGCACCGGCAAGGTCCAGCAATTCTTCCAGAACCGCCTGGACCCAGACGAACACCCGTACTTCGCCAGCATCAACCACCTGACCGTGTCGGCACACCTGTTCGTCGAGCGTGATGGTGCGGTGACCCAGTTCGTGTCGTTGCTCGACCGCGCCTGGCACGCCGGTGTGTCGTGCTTCGACGGGCGTGAAGGCTGTAACGATTTCTCCATCGGCATCGAACTGGAAGGCACCGACGATCTGCCTTATACCGATGCCCAGTACACGGTACTGGAGCAACTTACCCGGCACATCCGCGGTGCCTGGCCGGCCATCGACCTGGGCCGCATCCAGGGCCACAGCGACATTGCCCCGCAGCGCAAGACCGACCCCGGCCCGGCCTTCGACTGGCCGCGCTACCGACAGGCGCTGCAGCAAAACGAGGACAAGGCATGAGTTTTCTGGTGTTGTTGCTGGCGCTCTGGGTCGAGAAGTTCTCGGCCCTGCGCCATCAGGTGCAGCGCGATGGGTTCTTCCTTGGCGAACTGGTGCGCCTGGAGCGCAGCGGCAAGGTGCACCCGTGGTGGACGCTGGCCATCCTGGTACTGGCACCGGTAGCGCTGCTGGTGTTGCTGCTGCATGTGCTGGACCCGGTGGCGTATGGCTTGCTGGCATTGCCGGTGCACCTGCTGGTGCTGATCTACAGCCTGGGCCGCGGCGATGCCAAGGCATCGTTGGGGCCGTTCCGCGATGCCTGGCGGCGTGGTGATGACCAGGCCGCTTTGCATGTGGCCGAGCGCGACCTGGGGCTGGCGGCCGACGAACCGCACAGCCTGTTGGTGCGGGTGCAGGGCAACCTGCTGTGGCAGGTGTACCAGGGCTTTTTCGCGGTGATCTTCTGGTACTTCGTGCTGGGCCCGGGTGCAGCCCTGGCCTACCGCCTGCTGGCGCTGTGTGGCGAACACAGCAAGCAACCGACGTTGAAGGCTCGTGCCGAGCAGCTCAGGCATATCATGGACTGGCTGCCGGTACGGGTGCTGGCCTTGAGTTTTGCCCTGGTCGGCAACTTCCTCGCGGTCACGCGAGTGATGCTGCACGAGGTGCTCAACTGGCACATCAGCGCCGCACACCTGGTGGCCCGGGTCGGGCGCATTGCCGATGACATTCCCGAGGAAGAAGGCAGCCAGCGCGGGCTGGGGCGGCTGGACAGCCTGTGGGAGCTGCTGCTGCGTTGTGCGGTGCTGTGGTATGCCGGGTTTGCGCTGTGGACGGTGCTTGTCTGATCTGAAGCCAGGCGCGGTTCCTTGCAGGAGCGTAGCAGCCCCAGGTTTTCAGCTTCGCCGCATGGATTGCCGGGGCCGCGTTGCGGCCCTTTCGCGACACAAGGCCGCTCCTACAGGGACCGTGCAAATCCTGAGGGTAGCGCTGTACCTGTGGGAGCGGGTTTACCCGCGAAGAGTCCGGCACGGGCACAAAGCTGCTACCAGCGAAACAACTCGCAAGCGTTGCGACTACTGGCCTCAGCCAGTTCGCCAACTTCCACACCCATCACCTGCGCCAGCGCCTCGGCAATCTCCGGCAGGTGCTCCGGGCTGTTCCTCACCCCGGGGAACATGACCGGCGCCATGTCCGGCGCATCGGTCTCCAGCACCACGCTGTCCAGCGGCAACCGCGCCAGGGTCTTGCGCAGCCGTAGGGCCTGCGGCCAGGTACCCGCACCGCCAAGCCCAAGCCGGAAGCCCAGCTTGATGTACTCGCGGGCCTCTTCGTAACTGCCGGCAAACGCATGTATCACCCCCGCCCGCGCCGGCTTGAAGCGCTTGAGCGTGGCGATCACCTGCGCATGGCTGCGGCGCACGTGCAGCAGGGCGGGCAGTTCGAAGTCGCAGGCCATCTGCAGTTGCGCTTCGAACAGCACCTGCTGGCGGGCCTTGTCCAGGTCTTCGAGGTAATAGTCCAGGCCGAACTCGCCCACGGCACATAGCCGTAGGTCGCCGTGCAGGCGCTCCAGCCACTCGCGCAGCTGCGCCAGGTGCTCCGGGCGATGCTGGTCAAGGTAGATCGGGTGCAGGCCGAGCGCGGCGAACAGGCGCTGGTCGGCACAGGCCAGGTCCCACACCCGCTGGAAATTCGCCTGGTACACCCCCAGCACCACCATCCGCTCAACCCCGCGCGACGCCGCGTTGGCCAGCAGGCGCGGGCGGTCGGCGTCGAAGTCGGGGAAGTCCAGGTGGGTGTGGGTGTCGATCAGGCGCATGTTCAGGCCGCTGTAATGCGTTGCTTGAACGTTCGACCGACAGCATGCACGCCAGGTTCGTAGCGTTTGTCCTCGATCGCGGCCAGTGCCAGTTCCAGGGCGGTGGCGGCAATCAGGCCATGCTGCTGGGCCATGGCATTGACTGGCAGCGGCAGGAAGTCGAGCAACTGGTTGTCGCCAAAGGTACCCAGCTGCAGCTGGCGCGAGTCGGCAGGGCGCGCCTGCAGGGTGTCGAACACCCCTTGCAGCAGCACGTAGGAGGTAGTCACCAGGGCATCCGGCAGGCCGCCAAGGTCGTCGATCAACTGTTGCATCAGGCGCTGGCCGCACTCACGGCTGAACGCTTCGCCCTGATAGCGGCGAACTTCGCCGGCATAGCCTTGCAGGGCTTCGTCGAAGCCGCCGGCACGTGCCTGGCTGACCGACAGCTCGGGGCGCGCGCCGATCAGTGCGATGCTGCGCGGGGCGGCGCTCAGCAGGCTGGCGGCCAGTTGGCGGCTGGCATCGCGGTCGTCGCTGATCACCGAGCAGAAGTGCGCAGGGTCCAGGCGGCGGTCGATGGCGATCACCGGCAGGCCTTTGTCCTGCAGTTCGCGGTAGCTGTCGTCCTCTGGCGGCAGGCAGCTGGCGACGAACAGTGCATCGCAACGGCGGGCGCGGAACAGCTGCTGCAACTGGCGCTCGCTGTCGGGCTGGTCGTCGCTGCTGGCGATCAGCAACTGGTAGCCGCGGGCGCGGGCGCCTTGTTCGAGCTGCTTGGCGATGCGGGCGTAGCTGGGGTTCTCCAGATCCGGGAGAATGAAGCCCAGGGTGCGGGTATGCCGGCTGCGCAGGCCAGCGGCCTGCGGGTTGGGGGTGAAGCCGTGGGCCTCGACCACCGCGCGTACCCGCTCGACAGTGCTGTTGCTGATGCGCTGCTGTTCGGCCTTGCCATTGATGACGTAGCTGGCAGTGGTCACGGACACACCGGCCAGACGGGCGATATCGCTGAGTTTCACCGAATTTTCCTTGTTATTACCGGGGCTGGCTGTGAGCCCTGACCGGGTAGTTTGACCCGGCGAGGGCGCCACGCGCAGACGACCATTGTCGCAATTGTCCGACAGGATGGGGCTTTTTCCTCGGCAGATTATCGAGTAACGTGGCCGTCTGGTCAGATTAATCGTTTCAGCTGCCGAATTTTCTGCCTCGGCTGCCATCCGTGCAAGGCTGTTGAACTGGCCGTTCAAGTGAATTTCACAACAATACTCCAGTACCCGACCGGGAACTGCAAAAGGAGAAGGTCATGCTCGAGCTCGCCAAGGAGCAGATAGCCATGGGCCAGAAGGCCGCCGACAAGGCCGAGGCATTGCGCCTGCTGGCCGACCGGTTGGTCGCCGATGGCCTGGTCGCCGAGGGATACCTGCAAGGGCTGCAGGCCCGAGAGGCACAAGGCTCCACCTTCCTTGGGCAGGGCATTGCCATCCCCCATGGCACGCCGCAGACCCGTGACCTGGTGTACGCCACCGGCGTACGCCTGTTGCAGTTTCCCGAGGGTGTGGATTGGGGCGATGGCCAGATGGTCTACCTTGCCATCGGCATCGCCGCCCGTTCCGACGAGCACCTGCGCCTGCTGCAACTGCTGACCCGTGCCCTGGGCGAGACCGACCTGGCCGAAGCATTGCGCCGCGCCGGCTCCGCCGAGGCGTTGCTGAAACTGTTGCAGGGCGCGCCGCAGGAACTGGCGCTGGATGCACAACTGGTCGGCCTGAACCTGGCGGCCGAAGACTTCGATGAACTGGCATGGCGCGGCGCCCGCCTGTTGCAGCGCGCCGACTGCGTCGACAGCGGTTTTGCCGCCGTGCTGCAGCAGGCCGAGCCGCTGCCGCTGGGTGAGGGCCTTTGGTGGCTGCACAGCGAGCGCCAGGTGCGCCAGCCGGGCCTGGCCTTCATCACCCCGCAGCAGCCGCTGCGTTACCGCGACCAGCCGCTCAACGGCCTGTTCTGCCTGGCCAGCCTCGGTGCTGCCCACCAGGCCTTGCTCGAGCGCCTGTGCGAAGTGCTGATCGAAGGCCGTGGGCAGATGCTCTACCAGGCCACCAGCAGCCGCGCGGTGCTTGAAGTGCTGGGCGGAGAGGCGCCGGTGGACTGGCCCAGTGCGCGGGTCGTGCTGGCCAACCCGCACGGTTTGCACGCCCGCCCGGCAAAGGTATTGGCGCAACTGGCCAAAGGTTTCGACGGGGAAATCCGTGTACGCCTGGTCGACAGCGCGCAGCCAGCGGTGTCGGTGAAGAGCCTGAGCAAGCTGCTCAGCCTCGGCGCCCGACGTGGCCAGGCGCTGGAACTGGTGGCTGAGCCAGCCATCGCCGCCGATGCCTTGCCGGTGCTGCTGGCCGCCATCGAACAAGGCCTGGGCGAAGAGGTGGAGCCACTGCCACAGAGCGCGGCGACTGCAGCCGGCGCAGCGGCTGAAGTGCTGCAAGCGCCCGCAGCTGGTAGCCGCATCCACGGCGTGGGTGCTGCGCCCGGCATTGCCAGTGGCCCGGCGCATGTGTGTGTCGAGCGTGAGTTCGACTACCCCCTGCGCGGCGAGTCCTGCGCCCTGGAGCGGCAGAAGCTGCGTGAAGCCGTTGCGACTGTCAATGGCGAGCTGCAGGCCTTGGTCCAGCGCAGCGACAAGGCCATTGGCGAAATCTTCGTCACCCATCAGGAAATGCTCGCCGACCCGGCGCTGGCCGATGATGTCGAGCAGCGCCTGGGCCAGGGCGAAAGCGCCGCGGCAGCCTGGATGGCAGTGATCGAGGCGGCGGCGCGCCAGCAGGAGTCGCTACACGATGCCTTGCTCGCCGAACGCGCTGCCGACCTGCGTGACATCGGCCGCCGCGTGCTGGCGCAGTTGTGTGGCGTGCAGGCCCAGGCTGAACCCGAGCAACCCTACGTGCTGGTGATGACCGAAGTCGGCCCGTCCGATGTCGCCCGGCTGGACCCGAGCCGCGTCGCCGGTATCGTCACCGCCCAGGGTGGCGCCACCGCCCACAGCGCCATCGTCGCCCGTGCCCTGGGCATTCCGGCGGTAGTGGGCGCGGGGGCGTCGATACTGCTGTTGGACAGTGGCACGCCGTTGCTGCTCGATGGCCAGCGTGGCGTGGTCAGCGTGGCGCCGCCGGCGGATGAACTGCAACGGGCCCTGGCCGAACGCGACCTGCGCGAGCAGCGCTTGCAGGCCGCCTGGGCCAACCGCTTCGAGCCGGCGGTCACCCGTGATGGTCACGCGGTCGAGGTGTTTGCCAACATCGGCGAGAGCAACGGCATCGCCAAGGTAGTGGAGCAGGGCGCCGAAGGCGTGGGCCTGCTGCGCACCGAGCTGATTTTCATGGCCCACACCCAGGCCCCGGACGTAGCGACCCAGGAAGCCGAGTACCGCCGCGTGCTCGATGGCCTCGGCGGGCGCCCGCTGGTGGTACGCACCCTTGATGTCGGCGGTGACAAACCGCTGCCGTACTGGCCGATCGCTGCCGAGGAAAACCCGTTCCTCGGTGTGCGCGGCGTACGCCTGACCCTGCAGCGCCCGCAGGTGATGGAGGACCAGCTGCGCGCCTTGCTGCGCGCGGCCGACCAGCGCCCGCTGCGCATCATGTTCCCGATGGTCGGGCAGGTCCATGAATGGCGCGAGGCGCGTGCCATGGTCGAGCGCCTGCGCGCCGAGATCCCGGTAGCCGATCTGCAACTGGGTATCATGGTCGAAGTGCCCTCGGCAGCGCTGCTGGCACCACAGCTGGCGCGCGAAGTGGACTTCTTCAGCATCGGCACCAACGACCTGACCCAGTACACCCTGGCCATCGACCGTGGCCACCCCAGCCTCTCGGCCCAGGCCGACGGCCTGCACCCGGCGGTGCTCAGCCTGATCGACATGACCGTGCGCGCCGCCCATGCCCATGGCAAGTGGGTGGGCGTGTGCGGCGAGCTGGCGGCCGACCCGCAGGCGGTGGCCGTGCTGCTGGGCCTGGACGTGGACGAACTCAGCGTCGCCGCGCGCAGCATTGCCGAAGTCAAGGCCCTGGTCCGCCAGGCCGATCACCAGACGGCCCGCGCCCTGGCGCGCGAGGCCCTGCAACAGGACAGCGCCGCAGCGGTTCGCGCGCTGGTGGAGCGTTACTGAATGGCCAAGATCCTCACCCTCACCCTGAACCCGGCGCTGGATATCACCATCGGCCTGGATACCCTGCGCCCGGGGCAGGTCAACCGCAGCCAGGAGCAGCACAGCCACGCCGCGGGCAAGGGGCTGAACGTTGCCCAGGTACTGGCCGACCTGGGGCACAGCGTCACTGTTGGCGGCTTCCTCGGGCGTGACAACCTGCAGCCCTTCGAAGCGCTGATCGACTGGCGCGGCTTCGTCGACTGTTTTGTCCGCGTACCGGGCGAAACCCGCAGCAACATCAAGCTGGTCGAGGCTGATGGCCGTGTCACCGACATCAACGGCCAAGGCCCGGAAGTCGACGAAGCGGCACGCAGTGCATTGCTTCGCCGCTTGGCGCAGATTGCCCCGGGCCACGACGCGGTGGTGGTGGCTGGTAGCCTGCCGCGCGGGATCAGTGCCGACTGGTTCCGCCAGTTGCTCGAACAGCTCAAGGCGCAAGGCCTCAAGGTGGCCCTGGACAGCAGCGGCGAAGCCCTGCGTGCCGGCCTGCAGAGCTCGCCCTGGCTGGTCAAGCCAAATACCGAAGAGCTCGGCGAGGTGCTTGGCCTGGCTGTGGATAACCCGGCGCAGCAGCGCGCTGCTGCCGAGCGCCTGCTGGCCAGTGGCGTCGAACACGTGGTGGTGTCGGCGGGCGAGCAGGGCGTCAGCTGGTTTACCCATGACCATGCCGTACATGCTTGCCCGCCCAAGGTGCAGGTCGCCAGCACGGTGGGCGCAGGTGATTCGCTGGTGGCCGGCATGGTCCACGGCCTGCTGCAGGGCGAAGCCCCGGCGCAGACCTTGACCCGTGCCACCGCGATCGCAGCACAGGCTGTTACCCAGGTTGGTTTCGGCATCCGTGACCGCGAGCAACTGGCGCGTCTGGAAGCCGCCGTGCAACTGACAGAACAACAAGAGGGTTGCCGATGAACATTGCCATTGTCACTGCCTGCCCCAACGGCCAGGTGTCGAGCGTGCTGAGCGCGCGCTTGCTGTCCGCCGCTGCCCAGCGGCGGGGCTGGAGCACCAGCGTCGAAGTGCAGGATGCCGGCCACCCCGAGCGGCAGCTGAGCGCCGCGCAGATCGCCGAAGCCGACTGGGTGCTGGTGGTCAGCACCGGCCCGGTGGACCTGGCGCGTTTCGTCGGCAAGCGCGTGTACCAGAGCACGCCGTCCCAGGCTTTGGCCGACCGCGAAGGCTTCCTCGATGAGGCTGCGGCCAGCGCCCGGCTGCTGGCCGCGGTGCCAGGCCTTGCGGCCGAAGCTGGCAGCGCAGGCGCACGCATCGTCGCCGTCACGGCTTGCCCGACTGGCGTCGCGCATACATTCATGGCCGCAGAAGCCTTGCAGCAGGCCGCGCAGCAACTGGGCTACCAGCTCACCGTCGAAACCCAGGGTTCGGTCGGTGCGCGCAACCCCTTGTCCGCCGAAGCCATCGCAGCAGCCGATGTTGTGCTGCTGGCCGCCGACATCGAAGTGCCCACCGCGCGTTTCGCCGGCAAGCGCATCTACCGTTGTGGCACCGGTATCGCCCTCAAGCAGGCCCGTGCCACCCTGGACAAGGCCTTGGCCGAAGCCAAGGTGGAAAACAGCAGCGATGCTGCAGCGGCGAGCACGCCAGCGAAGGGCGAGAAGACCGGGGTATACAAGCACCTGCTCACCGGCGTGTCGTTCATGCTGCCGATGGTGGTGGCTGGCGGCCTGCTGATTGCCTTGTCGTTCGTGTTCGGTATCGAGGCCTATAAAGAACCGGGCACCTTGCCGGCGGCGTTGATGCAGATCGGCGGCGAGGCTGCATTCAAGCTGATGGTGCCGCTGCTGGCGGGCTATATCGCCTGGTCCATCGCTGACCGCCCGGGTCTGGCGCCTGGCATGATCGGCGGCCTGCTGGCCAGCACCCTGGGCGCCGGTTTCATCGGTGGTATCGTCGCCGGCTTCCTCGCCGGCTACAGCGCCAAGGCCATTGCCCGCTGGGCGCGCCTGCCCAGCAGCCTGGAGGCACTCAAGCCGATCCTGATCATTCCGCTGCTGGCCAGCCTGTTCACCGGCCTGGTGATGATCTACGTGGTCGGCCAGCCGGTGGCGGCGATGCTGGAAGGGCTCACGCATTTTCTCGACAGCATGGGTACCACCAATGCCATCCTCTTGGGCCTGTTGTTGGGCGGCATGATGTGCGTCGACCTGGGCGGGCCGATCAACAAGGCCGCCTATGCCTTCTCGGTGGGGCTGTTGGCCTCGTCGAGCTATGCGCCGATGGCGGCGACCATGGCCGCCGGCATGGTGCCGCCGATTGGCCTGGGTATCGCCACCTTCCTGGCCCGACGCAAGTTTGCCCAGAGCGAGCGTGAAGCGGGCAAGGCGGCCCTGGCGCTGGGGCTGTGCTTCATCTCCGAAGGGGCGATCCCGTTTGCCGCCAAGGACCCGCTGCGGGTGATCCCGGCCAGCGTGGCCGGCGGGGCATTGACCGGGGCATTGTCGATGTACTTCGGCTGCAAGCTGATGGCGCCGCATGGCGGCCTGTTCGTGCTGCTGATCCCCAATGCGATCAACCATGCGCTGCTGTACTTGTTGGCGATCGTGGCGGGTAGCCTGCTGACGGCGGTGGTGTATGCGGTGATCAAGAAAAGCGAGCGGGTGGAGTTGGCGGTAGCGCCGGTGAAGGGTTAGAGATTTCAGCGGGCCTTACTGGCCTCTTCGCGGGTGAACCCGCTCCCACAGGTACTGCACAGGCATCAGGTCCGGCGCGGTCTCTGTGGGAGCGGGTTCACCCGCGAAGAGGCCTGAACAGGTCAACGCCCGTGCTTTTGCCGCAACGGCACAAGCAGATCACCCAGCCCGTTGTGATCGATCTCGTGCATCAGCGCCAGCAACCCACCCAATTCCCCCGCCGGGAAACCCTTGCGCGCAAACCAGGCCAGATAATCCCCCGGCAGGTCGGCAATGATTCGCCCCTGATACTTGCCAAACGGCATGGTGCGGGTCACCAGCAGTTCGAGGGTTTCCGGCTTCATCATCGGCGCACCTGGCTGTTGAAAAGCGCCGACCATACTGCAATCTGCACGAAGGCCCAAGCGGCAATCATGCAGAACGCCGTTTTCAGGTTTGGCTCGGATATTTGTATCTAATTGATTTAGAAGGGTTTTATCGAGATTAAAGGCTTGGCACGAACGCTGCTCCATTACAGATGACTATCACCTGCCAAGGAGTTTGTGCCATGAGCAATCCCAACAAAGATGTGATCGACGTGCTGAACGACCTGATCGAGTACAGCAAGGATGGCGAGAAAGGCTTCAAGGCCTCGGCCGATGATGTGAAGAACCCCGAACTGAAAGCGTTCTTCGTTCAACGTGCCGGTGAGTGTGCCAATGCGGCCGGCGAACTGCAGAGCGAGGTGCGTCGCCTGGGTGGCGACCCGGAAACCTCCACCAGCATCAGCGGTGACCTGCATCGGGGTTGGGTCAACCTCAAGGCGATGGTCACCGGCAAGGATGAGGAAGCGGTGCTGAACGAGGTGGAGCGGGGCGAGGACCATGCCCTCAAAGCCTACAAGGAAGCCCGCGAGAAACTGGTGAAGCTGGGCCGCACCGCCAGCGACCAGACCTACACCCTGGTGGAAAAACAGCTGCAAGGTGTACAGCGCAACCATGACCAGGTCAGGGCCCTGCGCAACGCCGCCCGCGCCCGCGCCTAGTCGGCAGGCCCCTCTACCCGGTTGCGGCCTTTGGCCTTGGCCCGGTAGAGCGCTTCGTCCGCAGCACCCAGCACCCTCGCCAGATCGTGCTGGGTGCCTGACAGGCCGATGCCGATGCTCACCGTGACCGAGTGGGCATCATCGGCAAACGGCGCCAGCGCCTCGACACTGGCGCGGATGCGCTCGGCCAGCAGCTGCGCACCGGCCAGGTCGGTTTCCGGCAGCACCACCTGAAATTCCTCCCCACCGTAACGCGCTGCCAGATCGGCCGGGCGGCGGATGCATTCCTCAATGGTCCTGGCCACTTCGCGCAAGGCATGGTCGCCACCGGCATGGCCGTGGCGCTGGTTGAACGCCTTGAAATGGTCCACGTCCACCATCAGCACCGCCAAAGGCTCGCGGTTGCGCTGGGCGCGGGCCCACTCCTGGCGCAGTACCTGGTCCAGGCGGCGGCGGTTGGCCAGGCCGGTCAGGCTGTCGGTGGCAGCCAGGGTCGCCAGGCCCTGTTCGGCTTCCTGGCGGCGGCGCAGTTCGCGGCCCAGCAGCAGGGTCAGCGAGAGGATGCCGACACAGAGCACCCCGGTGGCCACGCTGACCAGGATCGCAGTGCGGCGCCAGGACTCGAACACGTCTTCGGCCGAATGCACCACCAGTACGATCAGCGGCAGCTGCGCGACCCGGGCGAAGGTGTACATGCGTGGTTTGCCGTTGCGGCTGGAGCGGGCGGTGAAGCTGCCGCTCTGCTCGCTGAGAATGCGTTTGAAATTGGGCCGCTCGGCATAGTTGCTGCCGATCCCTGGGTCTTGCGTGCGGCTGGGCTGGCGAGCCAGCAGTTGGCCGTCGGTGTTGAGCAGGTTGATGCTGCTGTCATCACCAATGTCCAGGCGCTGGAACAGCTCACTGAAGTACGACAGGCGCAGTGCACCCGCTGCCAGGCCGGTGAACTCGCCATTGGCGTCGGAGATACGCCGGCTGAAACTGATGCACCAGTCCAGGTCGCCCAGCTTGGCCTTGAATGGCGGGCCCACCAGCAGGCCGAGGTTGGGGTTGTGCAGGTGCGCCTGGAATACCCCGGTGTCGCCGAAGTTGGCCTTGCGTGGCACGCTGCTGGTGGAGTCGCCCACCACATTGCCTTGCTTGTCCAGCCACAGCACGTCACCGCGCTTGCGGTCGACGAAGGCTTCATTGAATAGCAGGCGTTGGCGCAGCGGGCCGGGGATTTCCGGCAGCTCCTTGCGTCCGACCGCCCAGATCAGGCCCTGCAGCGACTGGTCGTAGAGTTCGACGTTGCGCAGGATGTCGCTTTCGATCAGCTGGACGATATTGTTGGACGAGCGAATTGCCGACAGCTCGACATTGTCGCGCTCGCGCGCCAGCAGGTAGCTGACGATGGCCACGATGGCGAGCACGGCAAGGCAACTGCCCAGATTGAGGATCAGCTCGGGGTGCGACCTGTAGTGTGCGAAACGCGGTAATCGGGTGGTCATGCTCGCTACTGCGTGGGCAGGGCCATTCGCGGCGGCGACATTCTAGGGAAGCGGGGATTGTCGGACAAGATTTGTCCGACGGAATCACGGTGTACCTTATTCTGGACTGACCGCGAACCTTGTGGGAGCGGGCATGCCCGCGAAGCAGGCGCCGCGGAGCATGGCACCGGCTTCGCCGGTGTTCGCGGGCACGCCCGCTCCCACAGGTTGGATGTCTAGCTTGCGGGCCTGGATCAGAACACGTTCAACGGGTAATCCACGATCACCCGCAGTTCATCGTTGTCGCTGTTGCTGTCGATCGACGCATAACCCTGGCTGCCACGGTGGGTGGCGTAGCGCACCAGCACCGACAGGTCCTTCAGGTCACCCTCCTGGAACACATACTTCACGTCCAGGTCGCGCTCCCAGTGCATGGCGTTCTTGCCATCGGCACGGTAGTAGTCGTAGTGGGTGGTGTCTTGGGTGGCCTTGGTCAGGTCGGCTTCACCGCGCGAATACGACAGCACCGTGGTCAGGCCAGGGATGCCCACACCAGCGAAGTCATAGTTGTACTGCAGCTTCCACGAGCGCTCGTTCGGTGCGTTGAAGTCCGAGTACATGCGCGAGTTGTCCAGGTAGATGCTGTCGCCCAGGTTGATGTAGTCGAACGGCGTGTTGCCATTGACCCGCTGGTAGGCGGCGGTGACGCTGTGGAACCCGGCGTTGACGGTGAAATGCACGCTATAGGTGTTGTTGTCGATCTTGCCCAGCAGGGCCTGGCCGGTGTCCTGGGTGTGATAGAAGTGCACGCCCGGGTTCAGGCTGACCAGGTCGTTGACCACATAGGTGTAGTCGAAATCGGCGTAGTACTGGTTCCAGATGTCCTTCAGCTCGGCCGCATACAGGTTGGCGGTGATGTTCGGGGTACCGCTCCACGACGCGCCGGCCCAGTTCAGGTGCTTGCTCTTGTCGTGCTCGCCCAGCGAACCGTAGTAGGTGTCGATGCGGCGGTGGCCGCTCTGGTTGTACGGCTTGGTGAAGCTCACCTGGCCGCCTTCGAGCAGCAGGCCGTCGATGCTGGTGTTGGTCAGGCTCACACCACGGAAGGTCTGCGGCAGCATGCGGGTTTCGCCGCCGGCGATCACCGGGTTGGTGAGGAACAGGTCACCGGCTTTCAGCTCGGTGTCGAACGCCTTGAGCTTGACTGCGGCACCGGCGGTGGAGAACGAGTGCGGGGCAGCACCCAGTTCGTCTTCGTTCTTTTGGTGGGTCGGCAGGATGCTGGTGCCAGCATGGCCGCCGCCACCGTCGAGTTTCAGGCCCAGCATGGCGTGGGCGTCCAGGCCAAAGCCGACCACACCTGGGGTGTAGCCCGACTCGAAGCGTGCAACCGCGCCCTGGCCCCACTCGCGGGTGTCGCGCACGCCGGCGTTGTGGTTGTCGCGGTTGAAGTAGGCATTACGGAAATGCAGGTTGAAGGACGAGCCTTCGATGAAGCCATCAGCCTTGTCTTCATCTGCCTGGGCGGCGAAAGGGATCGTTGCAGTCAACGCAATGAACAACGGGGTAAAACGAAACGCGGAAGGCACCGGTACTAGCTCCTTGGGTCTGGCGGTGGGGCAGTTTTTATTTTCGAATGTGCGTCTTTTTTATAGGTGGACGTTACAGCTTGGCTGATAGTTGAAGCACATAAAAAAAGCCGCTGATCGGCAGCGGCTTTAAAAGGCTAACATATCGGCACCGGTGGTGCCCATGGCGTAGCCAAGGGAAAACGGGAGCAGCGACAGCGCTTGATCAGCTGTCGGCATTGGCATCGACAGAAACCTTGGAAGCTGTCTGGTTTGCGTCTTTGGCGGCGTCGGCCTGCTGTGCGGCTACGGCTTCGCGGGCCTCTTGGTGGACCGCGGCGAACTCAGCATTACGGGTGACGAAAGCATTGGATTCTTCGGCCATGGCCAGGGGCGACAACAACAGGGAAGACAGGACGAAGACGCTGGCAATACCCATACTGTTGGACATTTGAAACTACCTTCTTGCGGTGCAAGTGCTAATGAGGACGGGGGTAAAGTTAGTCCTTTCAATGCACTTGAAACAGAGCGAAGCGCGATAAGCACTGTTGCGTAAAAGGTAACTATCGCAGGAAAAGCAATTGGACTTTCGCCGCAAACCCGCATGCTAGAGGGCCTAAGCGGTCTTTACTTTTGTGGGAGCGGCCTTGTGTCGCGAAAGGGGCGCGAAGCGGCCCCAGGTTCTGTGCCAGGGCAGCATTTGTCGGGGCTGCTGCGCAGCCCTTTCGCGACACAAGGCCGCTCCCACATCGACCGCGACCTCCTGTCAGGCATGGGTGGGTAGCCAGATACCAAAGGTATTGGCCCCAGCGGCACTACGCACGAACACCTCCCCACCATGCATAAGCGCAATCGCCTTGACGATCGCCAACCCCAACCCATGGTTACCCCCACCACTGTTGCTACGTGCCGCATCCACCCGGTAGAAGCGTTCGAACAGCAACGGCAGGTGCTCATCGTCGATCGCCGGCCCCGGGTTGCTCACGGCGATGCTGACCTGCTGCGGCCCGGCATCGATCTGCACCTTGATCACCTGGTGCGGTGCGGTGTGCTGCACGGCGTTGTTCAGCAGGTTGATCAGCGCCCGGCGCAGCTGGGCCTTTTCGATGGGCGCCCGGGCATCGCCGCTCACGCTCACGCTGACCTGAGCGTCTTCGAGAATGTAGTCCAGGTAATCGAGGGTGGTCGCCACTTCCTCGGCCAGCGAGGCCTGGGTCAGGGCCGTGGCCTTGCTGCCCTGGTCGGCACTGGCCAGGAACAGCATGTCGTTGATGATGCTGCGCAGGCGCTCCAGCTCCTCAAGGTTCGATTGCAGCACTTCGAAGTAATGCTCGGCGCTGCGTCCGCGGGTCAGCGCCACTTGGGTCTGGCCGATCAGGTTGGTCAGCGGCGAGCGCAGTTCGTGGGCGACGTCGGCATTGAACGCCTCCAGCCGCGAGTAGGCCTGGCTTACCCGGTCGAGCGCGGCGTTGAAGGCGCCGGCGAACTGCGCCAGTTCCGGGGCCAGGGCGTGGGTCTGCAGGCGCCCGTCCAGGCGCGGAGGGGCCAGGGCCTGGGCCTCAACGGACAATGCCAGCAGCGGGCGCAGGCCGATACGCGCCACCCAGTAGCCCAGCAGCGAGGCCAGCAGCACGCCGAGCACCGCCAGCCCGACAATCGCCACCAGCAGGCTGTGCTGCGCCTGCCAGAATGTTTCGGTGTCGATGCCGATCAGAAAGCGCAGCGGCGGCCGCTCGCCCAGGGCCGGCAGTTCGCTGACCAGCACCTTGTAAGGGTAGGGCCGGTCGGGCAGGCGCAGGTCGCGCATGCCCTGCGCGCCTTCGGCGAATGCGCGGACCAGCTCGCTGGGGTGGCCGTATTCGTAGGCCGGGTTGCTGCTGACCACCCAGAAGCGAATGCGCTTGTCCTCTTCACTGAGCAGGTTGAGCTTGTTGTTGATCTTGACCCAGTGCTCCGGTGTGCCGAAGCGGTTGAGGGTGGACTCGAGCACGCTGAAGCGCGCATCCAGCTCGGCCTGCGGCAGCAGGTCGAGGCTGCGGTCGACCTGGCGGTACAGCGCCGAGCCGATCAGCAAAAACACGCCCAGCGCCACCAGGATGAACAGCGCCGACAGGCGCAGTGCGATGGAATTACCCCGCACGGTTTTCCAGGACATAGCCCATGCCTCGGATGGTGTGCAGCAACTTGTTGTCGAAAGGCCCGTCGAGCTTGGCGCGCAGGCGCTTGATCGCCACTTCGACGACGTTGGCGTCGCTGTCGAAATTGATGTCCCAGACCAGCTCGGCAATCGCCGTCTTCGACAGGATTTCACCTTGTCGGCGGGCCAGCACGCTGAGCAGCGAGAACTCCTTGGCCGTCAGCTCCAGGCGTTGGCCGGCGCGCGTGGCCTTGCGCGCCATCAGGTCGATCCACAGGTCACCCACCTGCACCTGCAGCGGTTCATGGTTGCTGCTACGGCGGGTCAGGGCTTGCAGGCGGGCGACCAGTTCGAGGAAGGAAAACGGCTTGCCCAGATAGTCGTCGGCACCCTCGCGCAGGCCATGGATACGGTCTTCGACCCGTTCACGGGCGGTCAGCATGATGACCGGTGTCTGCTTGCGAGCGCGCAGGGCGCGCAGCACGCCATACCCGTCCAGGCCAGGCAGCATCACGTCCAGCACGATCACCGCGTAGTCGCCTTCCAGGGCCAGGTGCAGGCCATCGATGCCGTCCCGCGCCAGGTCGACGGTAAACCCCTGCTCGCTGAGGCCGCGATGCAGGTAGTCGGCGGTTTTTTCTTCGTCTTCGATGATCAGCACACGCATGGTCTTGTCCTAACTGGCACTGGGCGCCGCCGCACGGGCGGCCTGGCGGCGGTGGAACAGGCGCTCCAGGGCCAAGTATATGACCGGGGTGGTGAACAGCGTCAGCGCCTGGCTCACCAGCAGGCCGCCAACCACGGCGATGCCCAGTGGCTGGCGCAGTTCGGAACCGGTGCCGAAGCCGAACATCAGCGGCACCGCGCCGAGCAAGGCGGCCAGGGTGGTCATGATGATCGGCCGGAAGCGCGTCAGGCAGGCCTGGTGGATCGCCTGCTCCGGGGTCAGGCCCTGGCGGCGTTGGGCTTCGAGGGCGAAGTCGATCAGCAGGATGCCGTTTTTCTTGACGATACCGATCAGCAGCACCACACCGATCAGCCCCATGATGCTGAAGTCCTGGCCCATGGCCCACAACAGGATCAGTGCGCCGAGGCCGGCCGAGGGCAGGGTGGAGATGATCGTCAGCGGGTGGACGAAGCTTTCGTACAGCACGCCGAGGATGATGTACACCGCCACCAGCGCTGCCAGGATCAGCCACGGCTGGCTCGACAGCGAACTCTGGAAGGCCTGGGCCGCGCCCTGGAAGTTGCCGCTGATGGAGTCGGGCATGCCCAGCTCGCGCTGGGTGCGCTCGAGGATGGTCACCGCATCGCCCAGGGCCACGCCGGGGGCCAGGTTGAACGACAGGTTGGCTGCCGGGAACAGGCCATCGTGGCTGATCGACAGCGGCCCGGCGCTGGGCGGTGCCACATGGGCTACTGCCGACAGCGGCACCATCTCGTTGGTCAGTGGCGAGCGCAGGTAGAAGTAGTTGAGGCTTTCGGCCTTGCCGCGCTGGCGGGCATCCAGTTCGAGGATCACCTTGTACTGGTTGGTCTCGGTCTGGAATTCACTGATCTGCCGCTGGCCGAAGGCGTCGTACAACGCCTGGTCGACGTCGGTGGTGGTCAGGCCGAAACGTGCCGCGGCCTGGCGGTCGATATCGATGCGGGTGACGCTGGCGCCCAGTTGCAGGTCGTTGGACAGGTCGCGGAACGCCGGGTTTTCCCGCAGGCGCTCGGTCAGGCGCTGGGTCCACAGGTTCAGCGCCATGCCGTCGTTGCTCTTGAGCACGTACTGGTACTGGGTGCGCGACGGGCCGGAGCTCAGGTTGATGTCCTGGCCGGCACGCATGTACAGGACGATGCCTGGTACCTGGGCCAGCTTGGGTCGCAGCCGGTCGATCAGTTCGCTGGCCGATACATCGCGTTCGCCACGCGGCTTGAGGGCGATCCAGAAACGGCCGTTGGCGATGGTCTGGTTGCTGCCGGTGACGCCCACCGAGTGGGAGAACGCGCGCACCGCCGGGTCGGCCTCGATGATTTTGGCCAGCGCCTGGTGCTTCTCGATCATCGACGGGTACGACACATCCGCCGCCGCCTCGCTGGTGCCGAGGATGAAGCCAGTGTCCTGCAGCGGGAAAAAGCCCTTTGGGATACCCACGTAACCGGCCACTGCCAGGGCCAGGGTCAGGCCGAACATGCCGAGGGTCAGGCGCTGGTGGGCGAGGGCGCGGTCCAGGCCCTTTTCGTACCACCTGACCAGCCGCTCGCCGAAGCCGCCCTTGTGCTCTCCGGGCGGGCGGCGCATGAACAGTGCGCACAGGGTTGGCGCCAGGGTCAGCGAAACCACCACCGAAATCAGGATGGTGGCGGTGGCGGTAAGGGCGAACTCCTTGAACAGCCGGCCGACCACGCCGCCCATGAACAGCAGCGGGATGAACGCGGCGATCAGCGAGAAACTGATCGACACCACGGTGAAGCCGATTTCCCCGGCGCCCTTGAGCGCCGCCGTGCGGCTGTCATCGCCGGCCTCCAGGTGGCGGTGAATGTTCTCCACTACGACGATGGCATCGTCGACCACGAAGCCCACCGAGATGACGATGGCTACCAGGGTCAGGTTGTTCAGGCTGAAGCCGAAGATGTACATCAGCGCGCAACTGGCGATCAGCGATACGCCGAGCACGCTGGACACCACCATGGTCGCCGACCACTGGCGCAGGAACAGCGCCATCACCCCGATCACCAGGGCCACGGCGATCATAAGGGTCAGCTCCACTTCATGCAGCGAGGCACGGATGGTCTGGGTGCGGTCCTGCAGCACCGACACTTCGACCGAGGCTGGCAGCATCTCCTGCAGCTTGGGCAGGGCAGCCAGTACCCGGTCCACGGTATCGACGATGTTGGCGCCAGGCTGGCGGAAAATCACCAGATTCAGCCCGGGCTGGTCGCCGGACCAGGCTTTGACATAGGCGTTCTCGGCGCCATTGATCACCTTGGCCACGTCCTTCAGGTGCACCGGTGCACCGTCACGGTAGGAGACGATCAGCTGGGCGTAGTCGTCGGGGTGGAACAACTGGTCGTTGGCGGCGATGGTCGACACGCTGTGTTCGCCGTACAGCGCGCCCTTGGCCAGGTTCAGGCTGGTCTGCTGGATGGCCTGGCGCAGGTCGGCCAGGGTCAGGCCGATGGCGGCCAGTTTCTCGGGTTGCGCCTGCACGCGGATCGCCGGGCGCAGTTGCCCGGTGATGTTGATCAGGCCGACCCCGTCGATCTGGCTCAGCTGGCGCGCGAGCAGGGTTTCGGCGTAGTCGCTGAGGTCGTTGCCAGGCATCTGGCTGGAGCTGACCGTCAGCACCAGCACCGGGCTGTCGGCCGGGTTGACCTTGCGCCAGGTCGGCGGGTTGGGCAGGTCTTGCGGCAAGCGCGCGGTGGCGGTGTTGATGGCCGCCTGCACTTCCTGGGCGGCGGTGTCGATGTTCTTGTCGAGCGTGAACTGCAGGATCAGGTTGGTCGAGCCCAGTGCGCTGCTGCTGGTCATCTGGGTCATGCCGGGGATGGCGCTGAATTGCACTTCCAGCGGCGTGGCCACCGACGAGGCCATGGTTTCCGGGCTGGCGCCGGGCAGCTGGGCAGTGACCTGGATGGTCGGGAAGTCGGCTTCCGGCAGTGGTGCCACCGGCAGGCGCGGGAAGGCGATGGCCCCCAGCAGCACCAGGGCGAAGGTCAGCAGCAGGGTGGCGATGGGATGGTCGATGCACCAGGCCGAAACACCGTTGCGCGTGTTCATGGCTGGCTCCGGCGGTCGGCCACTTCCGAGGGGACAGGGGCGTCGGGGGCCACCTCGACCCGCGAACCGGGCTTGAGCCGCGACTGGCCATCGAGCACCAGGCGCTCGCCCGGCTTGACCCCGGCAATGATGTTCAGCCCGCTGTCCTGGTAAAGCACCTTGACCGGCACACTGGTGACCTTGTCACCGTCCAGGCGGTAGACAAAGTGCCCGTCGACGCCGCGCTGTACCACAGGCGGCGGTACCACCAGGGCGTTTTCTTCCACGGCGGTGCGCAGGCGGATGGTGACCAGCTGGCCCGGCCACAGGCGGCCGTCCTTGTTGTCGAACTCGGCTTTTACCCGCACGGTGCCGGTGGTGGCGGAGATCTGGTTGTCGATCAGTGCCAGGTGGCCTTCGCCGAGCAGGCTGCGTTCGCCGTCGGCATCCATGTAGGCCTGCACCAGTGCCGGGGTGGGCGCCTTCAGCAGGCTTTGCAGGGTTGGCAGCATTTGCTGCGGCAGGGCGAATTCGACGGCGATCGGGTCGATCTGGGTGACGCTGAACAGGCTGCGGGTATCGCTGGTGCGCACCAGGTTGCCGGGGTCGACGTTGCGAATACCCACTCGGCCGGTCACTGGCGAGCGGATCTGCGTGTACGACAGCTGCACCTCGGCATTGGCGATGGCCGCCTGGTTGCCCTTGACCGTGGCTTGCAGGCGGTTGACCAGGGCCTGCTGCTGGTCGAGGGTCTGCTTCGAAACGCCGTTGTCGGTACTCAGCAGGCGGTAGCGCTGCAGGTCGACGTTGGCTACCTGGATCTGTGCCTGGCTTTGGCCAAGTTCGGCACGGGCCTGGTCGAGGTTGGCGCGGATGGCGCGGTCGTCGAGGGTGGCCAGCAGGTCGCCTTCCTTCACCCACTGGCCTTCCTTGACCAACACCTGGGTCAGTACCCCCTCCACTTGCGGGCGCACCTCGACGCTGTGCAGCGACAGCACCGAGCCGATGGCGCTGGCATAGCGCGGCACGTTCTGCTGGACGACACTGACCACGCGCACCGGTATGGCGGTTTGCGCACGGGCGGCAGGTGCTGGCTGGCGCTGGCCGAACCAGATACCCGCTACCGCCAGGACCAGGAGTGCCAGGGCGGCGAGGATGACAGGGCGGGACGGACGTCGCATCGGTGCGGGCACCTTGGCCAGAGGGGAATGGTTGTCTGTATTCAATCTTATAGCCCCCGAACCGGGTCGGCAGCGTGACCGCTGGCTGACAGCGCTGTCAGTTTTGCCTGCACCGCAGGAGATCGTTCGCCTTTTGCGCTGCGCTGTCGCGCAGAGAACTGATCAGCCGGGTGATCCGCGTACCCTGTGGGAGCGGGTTTACCCGCGAAGAATCCAACGCGGTGCCTGGCACCGGCTGCGCCGGTGTTCGCGGCTAAAGCCGCTCCCACAGGGATGGCGCCGGTTTATAGATCTGGACAGGACAGTTGCCCCGTCGAGGGCATAGCTAGAAGCTGATGAAGGCGTAATACACCGGGGGCTCGTTGGTGGTGCGCAAACCATGTTCCTGCAAGCTCGCCACCAGCGCCGCGTCCTCCACATGCAGGGCCCACTGTGCCCGGCCAACCTCCGGTACCTGGGCCAGGGCCGCGCTCAACGCGCCCATGTCAGGCAAGTAGGCAGTAAACCCGTTGCCCTTGAGCGCACTGGTGGTCATGCCCAGCGCCTGGCACACCGCCACCTTGGCGGCGATGTCATCGCGGTCGGCCTGGCGCGAGGCCTGCACCAGCGCCTCCAGCCCGGCATCGACCAGTTGCCTGCCGTGAATCAGCTCCGGCCCCTGTTGCCAGGCTTCCGGCGGGCAGTCCTTGCTGCCTGGCCGCAGCGGGATATGCGGGTTGATTTCCACCGGGTAGATGCGACAGACCAGCGGCCGCTCGTCATAGATGGTGCACAGGTCGTTGTCGTCGAGGTTGCGGCAGCGCCCGGGGTTGAAGGCGGCGAAGGTCACCGAAACGCGCGCCTCGCCGTCGCCGCAGGGCACGGGATGGGAGCGACGCAGCACATGATCACGCTGTTCTACCGGCATGCCAGGGCCGTCTGCCACGAAGGCTTCGATCAGCACCACCACCTGGCCGCCGTTGTCCGCCCAGCGGCGCGCTTCGGCCAGGGTCAAGGGCACGTGGTGGCCGGTACAGCACTTGCCGCAGCCGGTACAGGCGAAACGCAGGCTGTCGGTCACTTGGCTTCCGGGCTCCACTCGCTGACGAAGGCGCGCTGGTGCTGGCGGTCGTACAGGCAAAGTTCGGTGCCGGTGCGCTGCTGCATGTGCTTCTGGGGGTAGACGCCTTCGATCAGCAGCGCGCTCATGCCGACCTGGTCATCGAACTCGGCGGGCTTGCTGCGGGCGTGGGCATCCTTGAACTGGCTGGCGGCCAGGCAGGCCTTGAGCATCTGCTGGCGCTGCTCGTTCCAGGCCTGGCTGCTGGAGGCCTGGGCGATACCGCTGAAGAGGGCGCAACTGATCAGGATAGAGCTGAGAAACTTCATACGCGATTCCGGCAAGTTACTTGCGAGGGGCGCGAATTATGCCCGACTCGACCCCGGCGGCAAGCCGGGGAGTTTGTCTCCGAATATATCAGCGCTCGGCGAACACCACGGCGCGCGCCGCCACCACCAGACAATCGGTCAGCTCCGGCGAGGAGAACTTGGTGAGGATGGCATTGGCCCCGGCCTGGGTCGCCTTTTCGCTGCTCATGGCGCTGTCCAGCGAGGTGTGCAGCAGTATGTACAGATGCTGGAAATCGGGGGTTTCGCGCAGGGTGCGAGTGAAGGCGTAGCCGTCCATTTCGCTCATTTCGATGTCGGAGACGATCACGTTGATTTCCTGCGCGGTGCCTTGCAGTTCAAGCAGCACGTTGATGGCGTCCTTGGCGCTGCGTGCGGTATGGCATTCGATGCCGAGGTTGCGCAGGGTGTGCACCGACTGCTGCAGGGCCACCTGGCTGTCGTCCACCACCAGGATGTTGGCGGCGGCCAGCAGGCTGGCATCTTCCTCGCTCAAGGTGCCGTGAGGCTGCTCGGGCACCGGCGGGGCGATGGCGTGGATGACTTTTTCGATGTCCAGCACCTGCACCAGGGTGTTGTCGACCCGGGTCACGCCGGTGATGAACGAGCGGCTGCCCGAGCCGTAGGGTGGTGGTTTGATGTCGGTGCTCAGGCAATGCACGATGCGGCTGACCGCCTGTACATGCAGGCCTTGGCGCGAGCGGCTGATCTCGGTGACGATCAGGCAGCCGCCATCCGGGTCGGCCAGCGGCCGTTCGCCGATGGCGCGGGACAGGTCGATGACCGACAGCGGATTACCGCGCAGGGTCGCCACGCCTTTCACGTGGGGGTGCGATTCGGGCAGCTTGGTCAGTGGCGGGCAGGGAATTATCTCGCTGACCTTGAGCAGGTTGATTGCCATCAACTTGCCGCTGCGCAGGGTGAACAGCAGCAGGGACAGCGAATCCGCGCGGGCATTTTGCGTGGCCATGGTGACCTTCGTGGGGAACAGGGGATAACCGGTTATCGGCCTGTTCGGGCTTGGCTTTAGTCATTTTGCACCGAGCCAAGGAATGCTCTGGACCCTGTGGGAGCGGCTTTAGCCGCGAACACCGGCGCAGCCGGTGCCATGCACCGCGTTGGATTCTTCGCGGCTAAAGCCGCTCCCACAGGTACCGCGCTGGTTTCAATCAGCGCAGCCCGAGCCTACGGGCCAGGCGGCTAAGGTTGGCGCGGTCCAGGCCGAGTTCCCGGGCAGCCGCTGCCCAGTTTTCTTCGTGCCGCTGCAGGCAGGCCTCGATCACCTGGCGCTGGTAGTCGTCGACGGCTGCGCGCAGGCCCCCCTCGGGTAGCGGTGCCGCCGGCAAGGGCACAGCAGGGGAGGGCGGGGTGCCGGGCGTTGCCGTTGCGCGCAGGTCCAGGTCGATGGCTTCCAGGGTGAGGATGCGTGGCCTTTCGGAATGTTGGCCCAGCGCCTTGAGCGCCGAGCGGCCGATCAGGTGTTCCAGTTCACGCACGTTGCCTGGCCAGTCGTAGGCCAGCAGCGCGGCCTGGGCCTCGCTGCTCAGGCGCAGGCTGTTCAGGCCCAGGCGCGAACGGTTCTGTTCGAGGAAGTAGCCGGCCAGTAGCAACACATCGCGCCCACGTTCGCGCAACGGCGGCACATGCAGCGGGTATACGCTGAGGCGGTGGTAGAAGTCGGCGCGGAAGTTGCCAGTGCGCACTTCTGCTGCCAGGTCGCGGTTGGTGGCTGCGATCAGGCGCACATCCACCCGGTGTTCGCGGTCCGAACCCAGGCGCTGCAACTGGCCGCTCTGCAGTACGCGCAACAGCTTGGCTTGCACCGTCAGTGGCAGCTCACCGACTTCGTCGAGGAACAGTGTGCCGCCATTGGCCAACTCGAACTTGCCGCGGCGCTCGCCATGGGCGCCGGTGAAGGCACCGCGCACATGGCCGAACAGTTCGCTTTCCACCAGGGTGTCGGGCAGGGCGGCACAGTTGAGGCTGACCAGCGGTTTGTCTGCGCGGTTGCTGGCCTGGTGCAGGGCCTGGGCCACCAGCTCCTTGCCGACGCCGGTCTCACCGGTGATCAGCACGGTCAGGTCGCTGCCACCGACCAGGCGGATTTCCTCCACCAGGCGCTTGTGCGCGGGGCTCTGGCCAATCAGCTCTTTGTCCTGGCCGCTGGCCTGGCGATAGATCTCCGCGCGGTGGTGTTCGTCTTCCGCGCGCAGGGCCAGGTGCTCGATGCGCTCGGCCACGGTGACCGTGGCGGCGGCCAGGCTGGCGAAGGCCTGCAGGGCGCCCAGCTCCAGGCTCTGGAACTGCCCGGGGGTGAGGGCATCGAGGGTAACCAGGCCCCAAGGGCGCTCGTCGACCATCAACGGGCAGCCCATGCAGTCATGTACCTCCAGGTTGGCATCGGGGGCGTTGACCAGGCCGTCGTAAGGGTCGGGCAGCTCGGAGTCGCTGGCGAAGCGGGTGGGTTCCGCGCTGCTGAGCAGGATCTGGAAGCGAGGGTGCTCGCTGACCCGGAAGCGCCGGCCCAGGGTATCGGGGCTCAGGCCGTCCACTGCCAGCGGCACCAGCCACTCGCCGTCCAGGCGCAGCAGCGCGGCGGCATCGCAGGGCAGCAACCCACGCATGGCCTGCAGCAGGCGGCGATAGCGTTCCTGGTCGGGCAGGTCGCGGGAAAGGTCGCTGACCAGGGGCAGCAGGGTGGTGAGCAGGGGCTTCGTGGTCATATGGACTCCTGTGGGTCGATATGACTATACGTCGAGGTGGGTCGTTTTGACATGACCTGCGTCAAACCCCTGATTTTGCTGGAGATAAAAGTTGGCATGATTGATGTAACAGCTCGGGCAGTCATTTGAAGCCACAGGCTCAGGAGTTGTTGCAATGCTCAATGCCGAACAACGTGCAATCATCAAGGCCACTGTCCCCCTGCTGGAAAGCGGCGGCGAAGCGCTGACCACCCACTTCTACAAGATGATGCTCAGCGAGTACCCGCAAGTGCGCCCGCTGTTCAACCAGGCCCACCAGGCCAGCGGTGACCAACCGCGAGCCCTGGCCAACGGCGTGCTAATGTATGCCCGCCACATCGACCAGCTGGAGCAGCTTGGCGGCCTGGTCGGCCAGATCATCAACAAGCACGTTGCCTTGCAGATTCTGCCGGAGCACTACCCGATCGTCGGCAGCTGCCTGCTGCGCGCCATCGAAGAAGTGCTGGGCAAGGAAATCGCCACCCCCGCCGTGATCGACGCCTGGGGCGCGGCCTATGGCCAGCTGGCCGACATCCTGATCGGTGCGGAAGAGAACCTCTATAAACAGAAGGAAGAAGCCGAAGGCGGCTGGCGCGGTACCCGCGAATTCCGCCTGGTGCGCCGTGAGCAGGAAAGCAGCGAAATCGTTTCGTTCTACTTTGCCCCTGTGGATGGCAAGCCGGTGCTCAAGGCCGAGCCTGGCCAGTACATCGGCCTGAAGCTGGACATCGACGGCGCCGAGCAGCGCCGCAACTACTCCCTGTCGGCACTGTGCGACGGCAAGGAATACCGCATCAGCGTCAAGCGCGAGGCGGGTGGCAAGGTCTCCAACTACCTGCACGATGTGCTGACGGTGGGCGATACCCTGCAGCTGTTCCCGCCGGCTGGCGATTTCACCCTGGCAGCGAGCGACAAGCCGCTGGTGCTGATCAGCGGTGGCGTGGGTATTACCCCGACCTTGCCAATGCTGCAGGCGGCACTGCAAACCCAGCGTGAGGTGCATTTCATTCACTGCGCCCGTAACGGCGCCGTGCATGCCTTCCGCGACTGGATCGACGAGCTGGCCGAGCGTCACCCGCAGCTCAAGCGCTTCTACTGCTATGCAGAACCGCAGGGTGGTGCCGCGGCTGATGCCGTGGGCCTGCTGAGCGAAGACCTGCTGGCCGAGTGGCTGCCGCAAGAGCGAGACGTGGATGCCTACTTCCTGGGGCCCAAGGGCTTCATGGCGGCGGTCAAGCGCCAGCTGAAGGGCCTGGGTGTGCCAGAGCAGCAGAGCCGCTACGAGTTCTTCGGGCCGGCGGCTGCGCTGGAGTGATGTAGCGCCTGCACTGGCCTCTTCGCGGGTAAACCCGCTCCCACAGGGACCGCGCAGGTTTCAAAACTTGTGGGGGGCTGTGGGAAATTCTGTGGTTTTCAACAAGCCAGCCCCACAGGGATCGCGCAGATTTCAAAGCCTGCGCGATCCCTGTGGGAGCGGGTTTACCCGCGAAGAGGCCGGTACAGGCTTACAGCGTATTCATCCCAGCCGCTGGCAAGCCAGCTCCCTTGCAACACTGCTCCCGCCCGTGGGTAATCGAGAACGAAACGGTCGATCGCATTTGTCGCCTGGGGGCTGGCTTGCCAGCGGCTGGGCCGCACCTCACCTTCCTGCCTATATATAAGGAGAGATGAAAGCGGCTGTGCAGCTTTCATCTTTAATCCTCCTTTAATCACGGTATCCTTCACTCCCGGGTGTCGAGGGGCTTGCCCCTGCGCGGCACCCGGGTAGCCGTTTTTTTGCCGCCCGGCGTTGAACCGACGTCGTTGCGGCCGGTCTCAGCCACACCGGATAGCCCTGCGCAGCGCTATCACGCCGCTTCCTCGGCACGCTCAAAGGCCCTGCCCAGCGTGTAGACTTGCGCCAGGCAGGCGGATCACGCTGCCACTATCCATCGAAGGAACCGGCAATGAACGAACAAACATCGCGCCTGAATCGGGAACGGCGCTTTCTGGTACTGTTGGGCCTGATCTGCCTTTCGCTGATCGGTGGCGCCCTCTACATGCAGATAGTCCTGGGCGAGGCACCATGCCCGCTGTGCATCCTGCAACGTTATGCACTGTTGTTCATCGCCGTGTTCGCCTTCATCGCCGCGGCGATGCCCGGGCGCCGCAGCCTGACCTTCTTCGAGGCACTGGTGGTACTCAGCGCCATTGGCGGAATCGTTGCGGCCGGCAACCATGTGTATATACTCGCCAACCCCATGGTCAGTTGCGGTATCGACACCCTGCAGCCGATCGTGGACGACCTGCCGCTGGCCAAGCTCTGGCCGCTGGTGTTCCAGGTCGACGGCTTCTGCAGCACGCCGTACCCGCCGATCCTCGGTCTGTCGCTGGCGCAATGGGCGCTGGTGGCGTTCGTCCTGACGGTCGTCCTGGTTCCGCTCGGGATCTACCGCAACCGACGCCAGGCTTAGACAAAAGTCCCGAATGGCATGGGGTCTTTTACGCCGCATGAGAAGAGGGAAAATTCGCTCACCGCTTGATCCAGATCAACCCAGAGGCCTTGCAGAATGCGGCTTTGGGGCCTATCAAGCGGGGTGCGACAAACTGTCGCGAAGTTGAATTTTTGAGCAGTATTGTTGCAGATTCTGTAAAGGACTGTTGCTCAATAAGTCATAGTCAAGGGTTGGCGACCTATCTACAATCGCCCCCAATTTCCGTTCGGCACTGCTTGCAAGTCGCAGGATTGAAGGAAGCCCCAGCGCTCCTTTTTGCTGACTTCGTCAAGTTTCGCCCAACGGCGATACCGGGCGGACCCCCCTCCGCGTTTTCCCGCACCAAATGGACTTGGTCTGAAGTACAGGCCTGTTGCCTACGAAACCATAAGCACCGCTAACCCGCTTGACGCCAAGGTCCTGCAGTCGGACCCCGGGCAGGAGCGAGTACGGGCGCGAAATGCCGCACTTGGCAGGACGAAGTGTTGGCTACCAAAACACAAATTGCATTGAAGCAAGCTGATCTAGAGGTCGTGAGATGAGTAAAAAGCGTTACCCCAGACTGTTTGGCATATTGCCCTTTTTAGGCATGCTTTTACTCAGTGGGTGCAACTGGACCCTGCTCGACCCGAAAGGTCAGGTCGGCATTGAGCAAAAGAACCTGATCCTGATCGCTACCGGCCTGATGCTGCTGGTGGTGATTCCTGTCATTATCATGACCGTGGTTTTCGCCTGGAAGTACCGTGCTTCCAACAAGGCTGCCACCTACACCCCTGACTGGTCGCACTCGACCAAGATCGAAGCCGCGGTGTGGATCATCCCGATCCTGATCATCATCGCCCTGGGCTACTTCACCTACCACTCCACCCACAAGCTGGACCCGTACCGTCCGCTGGATTCCGATGTGAAGCCGGTGCAGATCGACGTGGTCGCGCTGGACTGGAAGTGGCTGTTCATCTACCCGGAGCAGGGCATTGCCACGGTCAACAAGATCGTCTTCCCGGCTAACACTCCGGTCAACTTCCGCGTCACTTCCGACGCCGTGATGAACTCGTTCTTCATCCCGGGCCTGGGCGGCCAGATCTACGCCATGGCCGGCATGACCACCAAGCTGCACCTGATCGCCAACGAAAACGGCGAGTTCGACGGTATCAGCGCCAACTACAGCGGTGCTGGCTTCACCGGCATGAAATTCAAGGCTACTGCCACCTCTCAGGAAGACTTCGACAAGTGGGTCGCCGAGGTCAAGCAGTCGCCGAAGAAGCTGGACAAGGCCGAATACGACGCCTTGGCCAAACCAAGCGAAAACAACCCAGTCGCGCTGTATAGCGAGGCTTCGCCAGACCAGTTCCAGCTGATCGTCGACAAGTACGAAGGCATGAACCGCGGTCGTCCGAGCCACGAAGAAGCAGGCAGCAAAGATCTGGCCACTACCAAGGGTGTGGAATCGAGTATGCAACCAGCTGCCGGTGCAGAGGAGTAAGAGATGTTCGGTAAACTAAGCCTGGAGGCGATACCCTATCACGAGCCGATAGTCATGGTGACGCTTGCCATGATCGCGCTCGGCGGTATCGCTGTCGTCGGTGCTATCACCTACTTCCGCAAGTGGACCTACTTGTGGAGCGAGTGGTTGACGACTGTCGACCACAAGAAAATCGGGGTGATGTACATCATCGTCGCGATGGTCATGCTGCTGCGCGGCTTTGCCGACGCCATCATGATGCGTACCCAGCTGGCTGCCGCTACCGGTGGCTCCGAAGGCTACCTGCCGCCTGAACACTATGACCAGATCTTCACCGCTCACGGTGTGATCATGATCATCTTCATGGCGATGCCGTTCTTCACCGGCCTGATGAACCTGGCGGTTCCTCTGCAGATCGGTGCACGTGACGTTGCCTTCCCGTTCCTGAACTCCCTGAGCTTCTACCTGCTGCTGGCAGGCGTGCTGCTGGTCAACATCTCGCTGGGCGTTGGTGAATTCGCCAAGACCGGCTGGGTTGCCTATCCGCCGCTCGCGGGCATTCAGTACAGCCCTGGGGTGGGTGTCGACTACTACATCTGGGCGCTACAGCTCTCAGGCTTGGGTACGACGCTTACCGGCGTGAACTTCCTCGTCACCGTGATGAAGATGCGCGCACCTGGCATGAAGCTGATGGACATGCCGATCTTCACCTGGACCTGCACCTGGGCCAACGTGCTGATCGTGGCTTCCTTCCCGATCCTGACCGCTGCACTCGCTCTGCTGACTGTTGACCGTTATCTGGACTTCCACATCTTCACCAACGAGCTTGGTGGGAACCCGATGATGTACGTCAACCTGTTCTGGGCGTGGGGTCACCCTGAGGTCTACATCCTGATCCTGCCGGCCTTCGGTGTGTTCTCGGAAGTTACCTCCACCTTCTCCGGCAAGCGTCTGTTCGGCCACCACTCGATGATCTACGCATCGGGCGCCATCGCCGTGCTGGGCTTCGCCGTATGGCTGCACCACTTCTTCACCATGGGTGCCGGCGCCAGCGTCAACACCTTCTTCGGCCTGGCGACGATGCTGATCTCCATTCCGACCGGTGTGAAGCTGTTCAACTGGCTGTTCACCATCTACCAGGGCCGTCTGCGCTTCACCGCGCCGATCATGTGGACCCTGGGCTTCATGATCACCTTCTCCATCGGTGGCATGACTGGCGTTCTGCTGGCTGTTCCAGGTGCTGACTTCGTGCTGCACAACAGCCTGTTCGTAATTGCTCACTTCCACAACGTGATCATCGGTGGTGCGGTATTCGGCTACATCGCCGGCTTCGCCTACTGGTTCCCGAAAGCCTTCGGTTTCACCCTGAACGAGAAGTGGGGCAAGGCTGCCTTCTGGTTCTGGATCTCGGGCTTCTACGTAGCGTTCATGCCGCTGTACGCCCTGGGCTTCATGGGCATGACCCGTCGTCTGAACCACTCCGACAACCCACTGTGGGAACCCTACCTGTACGTAGCCGTTGTCGGCGCCGTGCTGATCCTGTTCGGTATCGCCTGCCAGCTGATCCAGCTGTACGTATCGGTTCGCGACCGCAACCAGAACCTGGACGTGACCGGCGACCCATGGGGCGGCCGTACCCTGGAATGGTCGACTTCGTCGCCACCTCCGTTCTACAACTTCGCCCACATGCCTGAGAAGGTTGGCCTGGACGCCTGGCACGAAGCCAAGGAAGCCGGTGTCGCCTACAAGCCTGCGGCCAAGTACGAAGCGATCCACATGCCGAGCAACACCGCCACCGGTTTGTTCATGGGCCTGTTCCTGACCGTCTTCGGCTTCGCCTTCATCTGGCACATCTGGTGGCTGGTTGGCGCGAGCCTGGTTGCAACCATCGCTGTCTTCGTTCGCCACGCTGCGCGTGACGACCAGGGCTACATGGTTCCGGCCGAAGAAGTGGCGCGCATCGAAGGCGAGCGCATGAAAGCGCTGGCCAAAGCAGGTGCTCTGCCTGCCGGCGCACGTGTCGAATCGTTTGAGCGGGTGTAATCAATGTCCAGTCAAGTAATGCACGGTGCTGCTCATGGTCACGACCATGGGCATGACGACCACCACCACGACTCGGGCCAGATGACCGTACTCGGTTTCTGGCTGTACCTGATGACCGACTGCATCCTGTTTGCGTCGCTCTTCGCCACCTACGCGGTGCTGTCCGGCAGTTTTGCCGGCGGCCCGTCGGGTCATGACATCTTCCAGCTCGATTTCGTAGCTGTTGAAACGCTGTTCCTGCTGCTGTCCTCGATCACCTTCGGCTTCGCCATGCTGAAGATGTTCGATGGCAAGAAAGCTGGCGTACTGGGCTGGTTGGCTGTGACCTTCCTGTTCGGTGCAGGCTTCATCGCGATGGAAATCTACGAATTCCATCACCTGATCGCCGAAGGCTTCGGCCCGCAGCGCAGTGGCTTCCTGTCGGGCTTCTTCGCCCTGGTAGGTACCCACGGTCTGCACGTGACCGCCGGCCTGATCTGGATGGCAATCATGATGTACCAGATCAACAAGCACGGCATCACGCCGACCGCCAAGACCCGCATGAGCTGCCTGAGCCTGTTCTGGCACTTCCTGGACGTGGTCTGGATCTGCGTATTCACCGTCGTCTACCTGCTGGGAGTTCTGTAATGGCTAACGCACACGACACTCATCACGAAGGTAACCACGGCAGCGTCAAGTCGTACATGATCGGCTTCATCCTGTCGATCATCCTGACTGCGATCCCGTTCGGCCTGGCCATGTCGCCAAGCCTGCCGAAGAACCTGACCGTTCTGATCATTGTTGCCATGGCCGTGATCCAGGTAGTAGTGCACCTCGTGTACTTCCTGCACATGGACCGCTCGAAAGAGCAACGCAACAACGTTTCGACGTTCCTGTTCACCACCCTGGTGATCGCTCTGCTTGTCGGCCTGTCGCTGTGGATCATGTTCAGCATCCACTTCGAAATGTTGGCCAAGTGAGGTAAGACTGCATGTCCGTTAAGCACTTTATCCAAATCACCAAACCGGGGATCATTTTCGGTAACGTGCTTTCCGTGGCAGGCGGTTTCTTCCTTGCCTCGAAGGGCCATGTGGATTTCGCCCTGTTCCTGGCGGTGGTGATCGGTACTTCGCTGGTGGTTGCGTCCGGATGCGTGTTCAACAACTGCATCGACCGTGACATCGACCACAAGATGGAGCGCACCAAGAACCGCGTCATGGTCCAGGGCGGCATGTCGCTGCCCCTCGCGCTGATCTACGCCACCCTGCTCGGGGTGGCGGGTTTCAGCCTGCTGTATGTCCAGGCCAACCCGCTGTCGGCGTTCTGTGCGCTGATCGGCTTCATCGTCTACGTCGGTTTCTACAGCCTGTGGCTGAAGCGTAAATCGGTGCACGGCACCTTGGTCGGCAGCCTGTCTGGTGCCATGCCTCCGGTGATCGGCTATTGCGCCGTGAGCAACAGCTTCGACCTGGCTGCGGTTACCCTGCTGGTGATGTTCAGCCTGTGGCAGATGCCGCACAGCTTCGCCATCGCGATCTTCCGCTTCAAGGATTACAGCGCTGCCAACATTCCGGTCCTGCCGGTGGCACGTGGCATCCTCGCGGCGAAGAAGCAGATCGTGCTGTACGTGCTGGCCTTCGTGCTCGCGACCCTGATGCTTACCCTCGGCGGTTACGCCGGCCTCGGCTACCTGGCCGTGGCAGCAGCCATGGGCCTGTACTGGCTGTACATGGCCTGGGGTGGCTACAAGGCCGAGGACGACAGCAAGTGGGCCCGCAAGGTGTTCGGCTTCTCCATCCTCACCGTCACTGCCCTGAGCGTGATGATGGGTGTGGACAGCCAGACCGCTGCGGACGTGCTGATGACATACGCACGCTGATACTGCTGCCTGTTTCACGAAAACCCCGGCCACTGTGCCGGGGTTTTTTTATGGGTGTTTTCCTGGATTTCGAGCGTAGCGCGCTCACTGTGGGAGCGGGTTTACCCGCGAAGAGGTCGAACCTGAAAACATAAAATTCATATTTTCAAAAAATACATCTGAAAAAATATAACAAAACAGGAAATTGTCCTTTACAGACATCCTGTATCGGCACTATCTTCTGATTCAGGCCGCTACATCGGCCAGCGTCGCTCGGACGGTTCCGGGCGCTTACGTACTCAGAGGAAACCATGGCCAACCCAGGTTCGCCGCGCCGCTTTGCGCGCATCGATCGTCTCCCCCCTTACGTCTTCAACATCACTGCCGAGCTCAAGATGGCTGCCCGCCGCCGTGGCGAGGACATCATCGACCTGAGCATGGGCAACCCCGATGGCGCAACCCCGCCGCACATCGTCGAGAAGCTGGTGCAGGTCGCCCAGCGTGAGGACACCCACGGCTACTCCACCTCCCGCGGCATCCCGCGCCTGCGTCGGGCCATCTCCAACTGGTACAAGGAACGCTACGAGGTCGACATCGACCCGGAAAGCGAAGCCATCGTCACCATCGGCTCGAAGGAAGGCCTGGCACACCTGATGCTGGCCACCCTCGACCAGGGCGACACGGTGCTGGTGCCCAACCCCAGCTACCCGATCCATATCTACGGGGCGGTGATTGCCGGTGCCCAGGTGCGTTCGGTGCCGCTAGTGCCGGGTGTGGACTTCTTCAACGAACTCGAGCGGGCCATCCGCGAGTCGATCCCCAAGCCGAAGATGATGATCCTCGGCTTCCCGTCCAACCCCACCGCCCAGTGCGTGGAGCTGGACTTCTTCGAACGCGTGGTGGCTTTGGCCAAGCAGTACAACGTGCTGGTGGTGCATGACCTGGCCTACGCCGACATCGTCTACGACGGCTGGAAAGCCCCGTCGATCATGCAGGTGCCGGGGGCCAAGGACATCGCGGTGGAGTTCTTCACCCTGTCCAAGAGCTACAACATGGCCGGCTGGCGGATCGGTTTCATGGTCGGCAACCCCGAGTTGGTCAGTGCCCTGGCGCGGATCAAGAGCTACCACGACTACGGCACCTTCACCCCGCTGCAGGTGGCTGCCATCGCAGCACTGGAAGGCGACCAGCAGTGCGTGCGCGACATCGCCGAGCAGTACCGCCAGCGCCGCAACCTGCTGGTCAAAGGGCTGCACGAGCTGGGCTGGATGGTCGAGAACCCCAAGGCCTCGATGTACGTGTGGGCGAAGATCCCGCCGGAGTACGCGCACCTGGGCTCGCTGGAGTTTTCCAAGAAGCTGCTGGCCGAGGCCAAGGTATGCGTGTCGCCGGGGATCGGCTTTGGTGATTATGGTGATGACCATGTGCGCTTTGCCCTGATCGAGAACCAGGACCGTATTCGCCAGGCGATTCGCGGGATCCGGCAGATGTTCCGGGCTGATGGGGTGGCCCGCAAATAAGCTGTTGGGGCCGCTTTGCGGCCCATCGCGACACAAGGCCGCTCCTACAGGGACCGCGCAGTTTTCGAATCCTGCGCGGTCCCTGTAGGAGCGGCCTTGTGTCGCGATGGGCTGCAAAGCAGCCCCGACTGACTCAAGGGCGAACTTTCCGCCTGCACTCCACCGAACTGCCTACCTATTTTTCTGCACTCATTTCTCACCACAGAGACCCACAAATGAGTGTCTTCACCGCCTATTTCTGCGGCACCGGTTCCCACCGCTTCGACGACGCCAACCCCAACTTCTGGAATGGCGAGCTGGTCTCGACCCTGGCCAGCAATGACCAGGGCCGCGAATTTGCCCACTGGATCGCCGTTGACGGCCCCGGCAGCGGCAACCTCCAGGACGACAACCTGTTCGTCGAGCCCGGCGGCTACTTCAACTGGACCGGCCAGTTGTTCGGCCGCGGGTGGGAAGAGAACGTCAACCATGTGCTGCAGTTGATCAAGGGTGAAAGCAGCTGGCAGCGCACCAAGCTGAGCGAGGAGGAGTACGAGCGCCTCAAGAATGCTGGCGTACCCGTTCCGGATGTTTCTTCCACAGCCTCCTGGTTCTGGCGCACCTACGACTACGGCGAGCGCCATCCAACACCGCAGGAGTTGCAGGAGCGCATCATCAGCTTGTTCCGCAAGCCGCGCTTGCCGACCCAGGTGAACCTTGTGGGCTGGAGCAGGGGAGGCATCAGTTGCCACATGCTGGCCAACGCCATGGCGCAGGACCCTGTATTACGGCATATACCCGTCAATATCTTCGTCATCGACCCGGTGCCAGGCATCGGCAACCTGCAAAGCCAGCGGGTAACCCTGGCGGGCAATGTCCGCGAGTACGTGGGTTTCTATTCGCGGGACGAACGATCGAAAGGTTTCGCCTGTGTGATCCCCTCGGTCGAACCGGATACGCGGATGTGCATCTACCCCATGCCAGGCCGGCATGCCACGCTGGTGGGCAACGCCTCCGTCGACGGTGCGGGTGACGGCAAGGTACTGGCGGAGCCGGGGTTGATCGTTCGCCATTTTGCCGAGGTCTGCCTGACCCGCTGGGGTGTGCAACTGGACAAGCGCCTGTCCCTGAGTGACCGCCAGTTGATGCGATATCACATGGTCATGGCCGCTGCCGAAGGGCGTTACAAGGCCATGCGTAGCGAGTCGTATACCGTACTTACCGAGGGCGAAGATGACGACCGCTTGGTGTATTGCGGCGAGGCCTGCATTCCCTTCAGCAAGGTGTGTGGTGATGGCTATGAGCCGACCGAGGGCCTTGGCCAGCAGCGCTGGGATGTCACCACCTACAAGGCATTACGCTAAATTGAACGGGCGGCCGGGGAAGACGTTGGTCGCCTGTGTTCAATTGCCGGATCAGCGGCAAATATTTTTGCATTCCCCCTCTATCCAGCCGCCCCGGCTTGGATTGAAAATGGCGCCGCGGGCCAGCCCCGATAACAACAACCTTCCCTTCGTGCCATCATGTCCGAATACAACCCTTGCCTTGACTGCGGCGCCTGCTGCGGGTACTTCCGTGTGTCCTTTTTCTGGGGCGAATGCCAGTCTGCCGGGGGCCTTGTACCGGACGACCTGGTGGTACAGATCAACCCCACCCGTGTTGCCATGATCGGCACCGATGCCAAACCCTGCCGCTGCATCAGCCTGCAGGGGGAGATCGGCCAGGAGGTGGCGTGCACCATCTACGCCAACCGTTCCAGCCCCTGCCGCGAGTTCGAGGCGTCGTGGGAGGGTGGGGTGCATAACCCCAGCTGCGACGATGCGCGGGCGGCGTATGGCCTGCCACCGCTGACCCCGCCCGGGGCCAACGAGCCGCATTGGCCGGATGATGGGGCTGAGGTGGCCTGATCGTATTTCGTTAGCCTGTACCGGCCCTTTCGCGGGTGAACCCGCTCCCACAGGTATCACCGTACCCTGTAGGAGCGGGTTTACCCGCGAAAGGGCCATCAGCTGTAAGAAGATTCTGAGCTTGCAACCAAATGCTTCAGGTTGCCAGGGATTAGGAATTATCCTACGGCCTCAGTCGGATGCCGTCTGATAGGCAAGTAGCTACCTCAGAGATAACGTTTCGGCGTCGTCACAATTGGCGATCGGGTGTGAGAAGCCCGGTGTTTCGAGATGGCTTGCCAGTTATGGCAGCCGTGCGCGTGCAGACTTCGGTCTGGCCGGTGCCTCGGACACTGGTCTTCTCACCTCGCGTACGGCTGCCACCTTATCTGTGAGAAGGATGCGAGTGGTTGCCTCTGAAAATATTTCCGAGATGACTATGAAAAAACTTGTACCTGATCCACCCATTACTGACCTTACTTACCAAGCCGCGAAGTCCCAGGCTACCCAGGTCATGGACATTCTCTCCAACACCATCCTCCAATACCTCGACGCAGAAGCCCCGGACCTGCGTTCCACTCTTCTCGAAAACATGTCGACGCAAACTGCCCTGTTGCACGCCTTGTTAGCCCACATAAAGGCGCAGGAGGCCCAGGCATGAGCGACCACCTCAAATCCCGCACCACCGTAGGTGCGGAGAAATTCCTTGAGCTGTACCGGATAGAGCCGGGTGTACCGCTTGATCTGGCATTCGATGAATTGTCGGTGCTGATCGGCTGTATCAAGCATTTGAACGAAGAGGCCGAGATGGAGGGCGACAAGATCGCCGGCAGCGCGGCACGTATTCTCAGTGCCATGGCCAAGGCGTTGGTCAATGACATGGAACTGGGATTGAATCGGGGCGCCTGAACGATTTTTGGGGCCGCTTTGCGGCCCATCGACGCGGTTCGTCGCCACGACAAGCCAGCTCCCACAAGGTCTCCACAGGCCTCATGCGCAGTGATTAACCGTGGGAGCGGCCTTGTGTCGCGAAAGGGCTGCAAAGCAGCCCCGGGATGCTTGAACCGATCGCTTGACGTTAAACTGTCATCTCCTCAGCAATGGACAGGAGATCCGGCGTGACCCCACCCCGCAGTTTCCCCAGTGACCTCTGCCTCGACAGCCCGCGTCTGCAATTGCGCCCCATGCGCCATGCCGATGCCGCGCAATGGCTGGCGATCATGGCCGACCCCGAGGTCATGCGCTACTGGCACCATGCACCTTGGCAAAACCTGGCCGAAGCCGAAAGCGCCCTGGCCGCCGACCGCGAAGCCTATGCCAATGGCGACCAGCTCAAGCTTGGCATGTACCGCCGTGACAACGGCGAACTGATCGGCATGGTCCAGCTGTTCAACATCGACGATGTATCCCGCCGTGGTGAAATCGGCTACTGCCTCGCCAGCGCGGTGCAGGGCAGGGGCTACATGGACGAAGCATTGACCTGCTTCATCGACTACCTCGCCCACACCCTGCACATGCGCCGCCTGGAAGGCGAGATCGACCCGCGCAACCAAGGTTCGGCACGCACTCTGGAGCGCCAGGGCTTCGTACTGGAAGGCACATTGCGTGCGCGTTGGTGCGTTGCCGGCGAGTTGTCCGATTCGGGTATTTATGGCCTTCTGCTAGAGCCCCCGGTTGCCTAGGAAGTAAATCTTTTGCCCGTTTTCTACCTGAGTTTCAGCCTGCTGCTGTATCTGCTCGCACTGTTCTTCGATGGCGCGCTGATGAGTGGCGACCGCCACATGCCGGCCCTGCAGATGCTGTTGTATGGGCCCTGGGGCATGCCCTTCGGTCTGTACCAGTGGTTTGCCAACCCGTTGCTGGCCCTGGCGGTCCTTGCTCATCGACGCTTTCGCCGGCTGGCATTGCTGGTCGGGCTGGTGGCTGTGTATCTGGCGGCCAGCAGCTTTGGAATTGACCGCCTGCCGGACAATCAGAGCTATGAATTTCATGAGCTGGCCGGTTTCGGTGCCGGTTTCTACCTGTGGCTGGCGGCGATGGTGGTGTTTTGTGTGGGCCAGGCCTGGCATTGCTGGAGGGCACGTAGCGCCGACGACATGCCGGGCTGGAGCTGGCTGGATGTGGTGTTGATCGCGGCGCTTGGCGTGGCGTTGTATGCGGCAACGCAGATGCCGTCGCTGCGCTTCGAACCGGGCAAGGTACTGATGCCGCCGGAACAGCCACAGACGCTGTGATACCCACAAGCAGGGTTTATGACCAAGTATTTGGCTTGCCTACCGCGATGACAATTGCGGGTTCCATGTGCAGACCAGTGGCGGGACCATGGCGCAGCTGGAAGGTGGGACCTGTGTGATGGACATGACCCGCGACCGCGCGGCGGAGGTGGAGCGGGTGCTCAGCCCTGGGCAGTGAGGTTGTCTGTACTGGCCTCTTCGCGGGTAAACCCGCTCCCACAGGTATTTCGCAGGCTTTGGGATCACGCTGTACCTGTGGGAGCGGGTTTACCCGCGAACACCGGCAACGCCGGTGCCATCCACCGCGCTTCTACTTGCGCGGTTCGCGCAGCGCCCGGGCCTTGAGGTACTCGCGCACTTCCACCGCATCCCCGGCAAACTCGATACGCTCTGCTTTCGCTGCACGCTGGTAGGCATACATCGGGTCGTAATACTCGCTCAGCAAGCTTTCGATGAAGACCCGGTGCAACTCCACCGAACCACTGCGCTGCTGCTCGTCCAGCGCCTGGCGCAGGATTTCCGACAGCCGTTGATGGCGCTCGCCGCCGAGGCGCTTGTGAATCCTGCCCATGCTCTGCAGAAGCGTCTCGGCAAACAGTCGAAGGCCATCTTCTTCACCATGCAGGCTGACGAACTCGGCGCTCAGGTCGATCACGTAGTCGCGCAGGATACGCTCCACGCGGTTGGCCAAACTGTCTTCCAGCCACACCAGCGGGTATTGCTGCATGCCCTGGTACAACTCCAGCGGTACGGTGCAGCTGCCCACGATTCGGCCTTCGTCTTCCAGCACGAACTGCTCGATACCCCGGGCGCGTTTTTTCAACACGTCTATGGCCAGCCTGTTCTCGAAGTCGATCTGCGCTGGCTGTGCAGTGGCGCGCTTGCCAAAGCTGGAACCGCGATGGTTGGCGTAGCCCTCCAGGTCCAGCTCGTTGTCCAGCAGGTGCAGCACGTCGGTCTTGCCGGTGCCGGTCAGGCCGCCCACGAGCACGAAATCACATTGCGCGACCGCCTGTTGGGTAGTCTCCAGCAGGAAGTGGCGCATGGCCTTGTAGCCGCCCTCGACGAGGGGGTAGTCGATGCCCTTCTCATCGCGCAGCACTTTCTGCACAAGATGCGAGCGCAGGCCGCCACGGAAGCAGTACAGGTAGCCTTCCGGGTGATCCTCGGCGAACTTTGCCCAGGCCTCCAGACGTGCCTGTTTGATCTCACCGCTGACCAGCTTGTGGCCCAGAACGATGGCTTCAGCCTGGCCTTTCTGCTTGTAGCAGGTGCCGACCTTTTGCCGCTCCTGGTCATTCATCAGCGGCAAGTTTACGGCACCGGGGAAGGCGCCCTTGGCAAATTCGACAGGTGCACGCATGTCCATCATCGGCACATCGTCGAGGAACAACTGGCGGAAGTCGGTGCAGTCGGGGCGCATCAGATCACCTCGACCGCGTGGCTCTGTCGCTCGACCAGCTTGCCGATCGGCGCCAGCTGCAGGCCCAGTTCGGCGGCCACCGCCAGGAACTCGGCTTCACCTTCCGGGGTAACCGCCACCAGAAGGCCACCGCTGGTCTGCGGGTCGCACAGCAGGTGCTTCTGGTCGTCGCTCAGGGCGCCGATCTTGTGGCCGTAGCTGTCGAAGTTGCGCAGGGTACCGCCGGGGATGCAGCCCTCGGCCAGGTAGTGGTCGACGCTGGGCAGGCGCGGGACGGCGGCATAGTCCAGGTGTGCGGTAAGGCCACTGCCTTCGGCCAGTTCCACCAGGTGGCCGAGCAGGCCGAAACCGGTGACGTCGGTCATGGCCTTGACCCCGTCAAGCTTGCCGAAGCGGCTGCCGGGCGTGTTGAGGGTGCACATCCAGTCGCGGGCCAGGCCCTGATCCTGGGTGCGCAGCTTGGCCTTTTTCTCGGCGGTGGTGAGGATGCCGATACCCAGCGGCTTGGTGAGGTACAGGTGGCAGCCTGCGCTGGCGGTGTCGTTGCGCTTGAGGTGACGCTTGCTGACCACGCCGGTGACGGCCAGGCCGAAGATCGGCTCGGGCGCGTCGATGGAGTGGCCACCGGCCAGCGGGATGCCGGCTTCGGCGCACACCGCTCGGCCACCGCGGATCACTTCGCGGGCCACTTCCGGCGGCAGCACGTTGACCGGCCAGCCGAGGATGGCAATGGCCATCAGCGGGTCGCCGCCCATGGCGTAGATGTCGCTGATGGCGTTGGTGGCGGCGATGCGGCCGAAGTCATACGGGTCATCGACGATCGGCATGAAGAAGTCGGTGGTCGAGACCACGCCGCGCTCGTCATCCAGCGCGTACACGGCAGCGTCGTCGCGCGAGGCGTTGCCCACCCACAGTTTCGGGTCCAGGGCCTGGGCGCCGCTTTCAGCGAGGATCACATCCAGCACCTTGGGGGATATCTTGCAGCCACAGCCGGCACCATGGCTGTACTGGGTCAGGCGAATCGGCTCGCTCATGTGCACCTCAGGAGGTCAATTTGATGCGCGATTGTAGCAAAGCTGGCCTTTGCGCCTGCGCCTCTTATAATTCCCGTCGTCGGCGCATAAGCCGGCCTTTCCCCGCTATTGAACCGGAGAACACCCATGCTCAAACGCCCTTTGGCGCTCGCCGCCGGCCTCGTGCTGTCTTGCTGTGCCGTTGTCGCCCAGGCTGCCGACACCCTGCGGGTCAGCGCCATCCCTGACGAAGCACCGACTGAACTGCAGCGCAAGTTCAAGCCTTTGGGCGAGTACCTGGCCAAGCAGCTGGGCATGGAGGTGAAGTTCGTGCCGGTGTCTGATTACCCGGCGGTAGTCGAATCGTTGGCTTCCAACCGCCTGGACCTGGCCTGGTTGGGGGGCTTCACTTTCGTGCAGGTGCACCTGAAGGACCCTGCCGCCACGCCGCTGGTTCAGCGTGAACAGGATGCGCAGTTCACTTCCAAGTTCATCACCGCCAACCCTGATGTGAAGAGCCTGGCCGACCTCAAGGGCAAGTCGTTTGCCTTCGGTTCCATCTCGTCTACCTCGGGCAGCCTGATGCCGCGTTACTTCATGCTCAAGCAGGACAACATCAAGCCTGAAGACTACTTCGGCCGCGTCGCCTACTCCGGCGCCCACGATGCCACCGTGGCCTGGGTGCAGGCCGGCAAGGTCGATGGCGGCGTGCTCAACGCCAGCGTGTGGCAGAAGCTGGTGGATGCCGGCAAGGTCGATACCGCCAAGGTGAAGGTGTTCGCCACCACCCCGACCTACTTCGACTACAACTGGACCGTGCGCGGCAACATGGACCCGGCGCTGAAAGAGAAGATCAAGAAAGCCTTCCTCGGCCTCGACCCGGCCAACCCGGAGCACAAGGCGATCCTCGACCTGCAGGCCGCCAGCCGCTTCATCGAGACCAAACCTGAGAACTACGTGGGCACCGAACAGGCTGCACGCGAGGCCGGCCTGCTCAAGTGACATCGACAGTGGCTTCCAACGTGGCTATTCATCTGCACGGGGCCGGGCTGCGCCATGGCCAGGTGCGTGCGCTTGATGCCGTGAGCCTGAGCATCGGCCAGGGTGAGCGCGTCGCCATCATCGGGCCTTCGGGGGCGGGCAAGTCCAGCTTGCTGCACCTGATGGCGACTGCCGTCCAGCCCAGCAGCGGGCGCCTGGAGCTGCTCGGCGAACAGCCCTGGGCGCTGTCCGCCAGGGCCCGCCAGCGCCTGCGTGCGCGGGTAGGCCTGGTGCACCAGGCACCGCCCTTGCCACCGCGCCAGCGGGTGGTGACGGCGGTGCTGGCCGGCCGCCTGGGGCAGTGGGGTGTGCTGCGCGGCCTGTTCAACCTGCTGTACCCCAGTGATGTGCCGGGGGCGCGCCAAGCCCTGGCCGAGCTGGGCCTGGCCGACAAACTGTTCGTGCAGTGCGGGCAATTGTCCGGTGGCCAGTTGCAGCGGGTAGGTATTGCCCGGGCGTTGTACCAGCGGCCGCAGGTGTTGCTGACTGACGAGCCGGTGTCGGCCATGGACCCGGTGCTGGCCGACCACAGCCTGGCCTTGCTAAACCGCCACGCCCAGGCCAATGGTGTGACCCTGGTGGCGAGCCTGCACGCCGTGGACCTGGCGCTGGCGCACTTCCCGCGGGTGATTGGTATCCGCGAAGGGCAGGTGGCGTTCGACTGCCCGGCGCAAGCGGTGACCGAGCAGTTGCTGGATGCGCTGTACGCCAACGAACAACTGGCTTCACCGCCAAGCCAGGGGCCGACCCTGACCGTGCAGATTCCGCGATGCTGAAGCTTGATGCCCGCGACCCGGCGCTGCTGCCGCGGTTGCTGCTGACCCTGCTGGCGGTGGCGGTGCTATGGCCTGGTATCCGGTTGAGCGAACTGAACCCCGGGGTGCTGCTGCAGGCAGAGAATCGCCAGCAGATCGCCAGTTTCACCAGTGCCTTCTGGCCACCGGCACACGATGCCGACTTCCTTTCGCTGCTGTATGAAGCCACCCTGCAGACCCTGGCCGTGGCCACGGCCGGCATGGCGTTGGCGTTGCTGCTGGCGGTCCCTGCCGGGTTGCTGGCCAGCCGTGCCCTGTCGCTGCGCGCAGCCTCCCGTGGCGGTCGCGCCGGGTTATGGTCGCGGTTGCTGCGCCTGCCGGTGCGCTGGTTGCTGATTTTCCTGCGCAGTGTGCCGGAAATCGTCTGGGCGTTGCTGTTCGTGCGGGCCGTGGGGCTGGGGCCGACGGCGGGCGTACTGGCCATTGCCATCACCTACAGTGGCATGCTCGGCAAGGTCTATGCCGAGATCTTCGAGTCGGTCGACCAGCGCCCGGCGCATGCCTTGCTGCAGGCGGGTAGTGGCCGCCTGGCTGCGTTTTTCTACGGCATCCTGCCCAGTGCGGTGTCCGAAGTGGTGTCCTACACCGTGTACCGCTGGGAGTGCGCTGTACGTGCCTCGGTGGTGATGGGCTTTGTCGGTGCTGGTGGGCTGGGGCAGCAGATCGACCTGTCGATGCGCATGTTCGCTGGAGCGGAAGTGGCAAGCATGCTGCTGACGTTCCTGGTCCTGGTGATGCTGGCCGACCTGCTCAGCCGCTTCCTGCGTTGGAGGCTGGCATGAACCGGGTCATCAATTGGCTGGTGTTAGGCGCCATCGTGGCTGCGGTGATGGCATCGTTCACATACCTGGAGCTGGACTTGCAGGCGCTGGTCGGCAACGGCGGGCTGGGGCAGATGGGCGAATATGCCGGGCGTTTCCTGCCCCCGGACCTGTCTGCCGGGCACCTGCGCGCGGTTGCGCACGGGGCGCTGGAAACCCTGGCCATGTCGGGCTTGGGCACCTTGTTGGCCATGCTGCTGGGCATGCTGTTGGCGCTGCCGGCCGCTGGCCGGTTCGGTTGGCCGCTGCAGGCCTGTGCGCGGTTGTTGCTGAATGCCCTGCGGGCCATCCCGGAACTGGTGTGGGCCGCACTGACGGTGCTGGCGGCCGGGCTTGGGCCGAACGCCGGTACCCTGGCGTTGGCGCTGCACACCGCTGGCGTGCTGGGGCGGCTGTTTGCCGAGGCGCTGGAGAACGCACCGCCGGAGCCGGCGGCGGCCATCCGCTTGCAGGGCGGTAGCCAGGTGGCGGCATTCTGCTTTGGCACCTTGCCCAATCTGTGGCCGCAGTTGCTGGCTTATAGCCTGTATCGGTGGGAGAACAATATCCGCATGGCCAGCGTGCTGGGGTTTGTCGGTGCAGGTGGATTGGGGCAGATGCTGTACACCACCTTGAGCCTGTTCCAGGAGGCCCAGGCCAGCACGGTGATCATGGGGATGCTGGTGCTGGTGTTACTGGTGGATGCGTTGAGTGATGTGTTGCGCCAGCGTTATGTGCGGGCCTGATGGATAGCTGGGGCCGCGTTGCGGCCCTTTCGCCGGCAAGCCAGCTCCCACAGGTACGGTGCAAGGTCACAGGATTCCACGGCCCCTGTGGGAGCTGGCTTGCCGGCGATAGGGCCGTTGAGGTCTGGCACTAAGCCAACTCCCCACACTGCGCCTCCCGCTGCATCGACTCCAGGTTCCGCTCGATCGTCTCGCAAATGCTGTCCATCTGGATCTGGTGTTCACTGAATCTGAACGGGCTCTGCAAATCCGTCCCGATCCGCTCGATGGCCAGCAGCATGAAGCCCACCACCGTCGAAGCCAGCGGCGTGAACCAGCCCAGCGATTCCACCAGCCCCACCGGTACGATCAGGCAGAACAGGGTGATGAACAGCCGCGGAAAGTACACGTAAGGGTAGGGCAGCGGCGTATTGGCGATCCGTTCCATGCCACCTTGGGCATTGGACAGGTCCACCAGCGTCGACTCCAGCCTTGCCAGGCGAATGCTGTCCAGCCGCCCGGCCTGGTATTCTCGCGCCAGCAACGCCGCCGAACCACTCAGGATGTCGTTGGCGAAATTGTTCGAACGGTTGCGCCGCTCGAATTCCGCTGGCGGTATGAATGCCATCAGTTCATCCGGGCAGCGCTCACCCTTCAAGTGTGCCGCCAGGCAGTTCACATAGGCGATATGCCGACGCAGCAAGGTAGCCTTTATCGGGTTCAGGCCATCATCCGGGTCATCGATCAGGGTCAGCGCCTGCCGCGCGAAGCTGCGTGAACTGTTCACCAACGCCCCCCACAATGTGCGCGCCTCCCACCAGCGGTTGTAGGCGCTGCTGTTGCGAAAGCTCACCAGCACCACCAGCGCCGAGCCCAGCAAGGTCAACGGGATCAGTGGCAGGGTGAACTTGCTGTTGAAGAACAGCATGAAATCGATGGTGACCAGCACATCCCAGATCAGCAGCCAGAACAGCGACCAGCCGATGTAGCCGACGGTCTTCACGACCAGGCGGTACTTGCGGGTGATGATGTCTTTCACGCGGGGGTACCTCGAAACGCGGGTGATGCAGGATCGGACGTCGAGGCGCGGCGAAGGTTCGGGTGTTGAATGTTGCAGGTTTTTTATGACCGTGAAGAGAAAAGTCTGACCCCGCTATGGGAAATGCCTGAGTTCCCATATAAGGGGTAAGGCGACAGAGTGGGCCGCTTCAACACTTGAATGGGTGTGAAATGAGCGAAAAGTTGATCCCGTTTGATATGGCGGCCTTGTTGAGTAGTGATGAGGCCATCACTGAGTACCTTAGTCAGGTCCTCGCAGATGGCGATACCGAGGAAATAATTCGGGCACTTGGCCATATCGCTCGCGCACGGGGAATAACGCAGATCGCCACCGAGAGTGGGTTGGGAAGGGAAAGTCTGTACAAGGCACTCAGTCCAGGCGCAAAACCACGCTTTGACACTGTGCTGAAAGTCATTCGTGCCTTGGGTGTCGACCTCCTCGTTCAGCCCCATGTAGTTCCCCGCTAGCAGAACAGGGATTTCGGAGGGCTGAACGGGGCGGTTGGTCAGCTTCATGGCAGGTCATTCCTGCGCTGGCAACGGGGCGCGGTCGGAGCGGCCGAGGCCATTGCCTCCAGTACTTTGCGAGGCCGTGAGCCAGAGGGGCTGGTCGTCTGGATGCTACTCCACCGGGTCACTCACCGGCTTGGCAAAGATGGCCTTGAGTTCGCTGGTCATCGGGAACTCCAGGTTCAAGCCTTTAGGCGGAATCGGCTGTTCGAACCAGCGCTGGTAGATCCCGTTGATTTCCCCTGAGCTGTACAGCTCGCCCAGCGACGCGTTCACCAGCGCGAGGAACTGCGGGTCATCCTTGCGCACCATGCAGCTGTAGATTTCCCGCGACTGCTCTTCCCCGACCACCACCCAGTTGTGCGGATCGCGAGCCTTGGCGCGTTCGCCGTAAAGCAGCGCATCGTCCATGTAGAACGCCGCCGCCCGACCGGACTGCAACATCTGGAAGGCCTCACCGTGGTCCTTGGCGCTGATCACGTACATGTCCATCTTGTTATCGACGTTGTAGCTTTTCAGATAGCGTTCGTTGGTGGTGCCGGCGGTGGTCACCACATTCTTGCCGCGCAGGTCGGCGAAACTCTTGATCCCGCTGTCTTTGGCCGTCAGCAACTGGCCTTTGACATAGATGAACCCATAGGAAAACGCCACCTGTTTCTGGCGCTCTGCGGTGACGCCGGTCGAGCCGCACTCCAGATCAACGGTACCGTTCTGCACCAGCGGAATGCGGGTTTGCGATGTCACCAGGTTGTATTTCACCTTGAGCTGGGGCAATGCCAGCTTCTGCTGTACCCGCTCGACGATCTTGTTCGCCAGGTCTACCGAGTAGCCCATGGGTTGCCCCGAATGGTCGCCCACATAGGAGAACGGTACTGAAGCATCGCGATAGCCCAAGGTAATGCTGTTGGCTCTGGCAATCTTGCTCAGGGTAGGCCCCAGCGCTGCTTCGTCAGCATGGGCCTGGGTGCCTAGCAACAGGCCAAGGGTGCAGCCGATCAACGTGATTTTTCGCATTGTTATTCTCCGTTGTAGGTGAGGGGATCAGAGACATGCTGCAGTACGGTTATTTCCACCAGCCACATGGGCGGTGAAACCCTGCAGGTCGATGGAGGGGCGGCGCTGGCCGATCAGTTCACTCAGCAGACGTGCGCTGGCGCAGGCCAGGGTAAAGCCCAGCGCACCATGGCCGAGGTTCAGCCACAGGTTGCGATACGCCGTTGCGCCCAGCAGCGGCACGCCGCTAGGCGTGGCCGGACGCATGCCGGCCCATTCGATGGCGTAGTCGTAATTACCGGCATTGGCGAAGGTCTCGCGGGCCTGGCGCTTGAGCAAGGCCAGGCGCTTGGGGTCCAGAGACGGATCGAAACCGACAATGTCGACCATCGCCGCCACGCGCAACTGTTCACCTATCCGGGCGTAGACGATCTTGCGGTCGTAGTCGGTGATGCTCAGGTCCGGCGCCCGGTGCTGGGCGCCGATCGGTACTGTCAGGCTATAACCCTTCAGCGGATACAGCGGCAGGTCGATGCCCGGCAGTGCCAGCAACGCACTGCGATGGCCGGCCGCAACCACCAGGTGCTCCACCGGCAGCACTTCGTCGTCCAGTTCAATCGCATTCACCACGCCATGCGCATGGCGAATTCCGGACACCGCCTGGCCCAGGCGGAACTTGCAGCGTCCCGACGCCTGCAAGCGCGCCGCCAGTTGCTGGCAAAAGCTGTGGCAATCGCCGACTTCTTCATCCGGGGTATAGATGGCGCCGACAAAGGGCGCCTCTGCCAGCGCTGGGTCCAGACGGGCACAGTCGGTTTGCGACAGCACCTGTTGTTGCTGGGGTGCGGCAAGGTTCTTGCGCGCATGCTCGAAGCTGCTGGCCTTGCGGAAGGTGACCAGCTTGCCGTTGCGTCGCCAGTTGAAACCACCCAGGCCGTCCTCCTCACGCCAGGCTTGCAAGGTCGACTGGCTCATCAGCGCGAGGCGCAGCAGATGGCCGGCGTTGGCGCGGTTGACCGAGGAGCGGCAAGCACCCAGGAATGCTGCCATCCAGCGCCACTGCGCACGATCGAAGCGCGGGCGCAATCGCAGCGGCGATTCACCGCGCAGCATCCAGCCAAGTGCCTGCAATGGCACACCGGCGTCGGCCAGGGGCGCCACGTAGCGGTAGGACAGCTGGCCGCCGTTGGCGAAGCTGGTTTCACTGCCCAACGAATCGCGAGCCTCGATCAGCGTCACGTCAAAGCCGTCGCGTACCAGTGCATAAGCGGTTGACAGGCCAATGACGCCACCGCCGATGATGCATACATGCTGAGCCATGTCAGTCCTTGTTCTTTGTTGGAACGAGGCTGAGGTTAGGGCCAGGTGACAGGTGGCGAAAAATGAATAAAGATCGCTGAGCCATAAACAAAGGTTATGGACTTGCCATGCGCCTTCGCCATATCGAGATTTTCCAGGCCATCCGCCAGACCGGCTCGGTCAGCGGTGCCGCACAGTTGCTGCACGTTTCCCAACCTGCCGTGACCAAGGTGCTACAGCACGCCGAGCAGCAACTGGGCTTCCCGTTGTTCCTGCGGGTGCGCGGCAAGCTGCAGCCCACGCCCGAAGCGCTGGAACTGGAGCGTGAGGTCGACAAGGTCACGGAGAGCCTGCAAGGGGTGCGACGCCTTGCGCAAAGCCTGCGTCGCGCGCCAGGCCACAGCCTGCGGATCGGTGCGACCCCGGCACTGGCCCTGTCGCTGCTGCCGCCGGCCATTCATGAATGGACCCAGCGTTATCCGGATATCGCCTGCGAGTTGTCCAGCGCCCACAGTCGCGAACTGGTGCAGAACCTGTTGATGCGGGAGATCGATGTCGCCCTGACCTTGCAACAGCCAGATCACCCTGCGCTCAAGGCTCAGGCGCTGGCCAGCGGAGTTTTGGTGGCATTGGCACCGGCAGGTTATTGGCCGCTGGAAGATGAAGGCAAGCCGCTGCCGTTGGCGGCACTGGCCGGTGCGCCCATGATCGGGCTGTCCAGCGCCGACCCGCTGTCGGTGCGCCTCGAAAGCTACCTCAAGGCGGTGGAGCCGCCGCCACGGGTGAGCATCGCGGTGCAAACCTATTCACTGGCCAGGGCGATGGTCGAATCCGGTGCTGGGCTGGCGGTGATCGATCCCTTCACCGCACTTGGCGCGGCGCCTGGGGCGACCGCGATCAGGCCGCTGGCCCCGGCGCTGCCGATTACCTTGTATGCGGTGACCCGCACTGCCGAACCGTCACCGCATACATTGAGCGAGCTGCTGACGACTTTCAGCAGCCGTGCCCAGGGGCAGCTGGATCGCTGGCGCTGATTGCAGATATGCCCGGAAAGCGCATCAATGTCAGCCCGGACCCTCATGGAACTGCACATAACTAATTGAGTTAGCAGGGACACCGTGGGAGCGGGCGTGCCCGCGAACACGGGTTTCATCACAGTGGATGATTCGACTGTCTAACAGGCTTTCGCGCATCAGATTCAGCAGCGGCTGAAAGTGCTCGCTGCATTGAATCGCCCAGCGTGCCAGGGTTTGGCGCGGGATATCGATACCGTGGCGCCCCAACACTTTTTCGAAGTGATGAAGCGGTAGGCCGTCTACGTATTTGGTGGTGAGCAGCATGGCCAGCACACTCGGGCTAGCCATGCTCTTCTCGATCACCTAGGCAGGCTTGTCCGCCGTTACGGGCGCTGACTCGCAGTCGCGGCAGCCATAAACCTTGCGAACATGTTTGATGACGCGAATCTGCATCGGGACGATTTCGACCAGCGCAGCCAGGCCATCGATGGACTTTCGGAAGTCGACGGGCTTGGGGTAGAGGTACACTTTTTTGACTTTGGCGTCGGGTCGCATCATGGTCGGCGAACTCCAGAAAGAAATCGGGAGCACAGCATCGGGGATCAGGTAAGCGCTTTGAATGTGGGGTTCATGGAGCGCTTACGTTACATCAGCTGTTTCATCTGCACCAATGCCACCCGCGTGCCATCCCACGCCTGCCGTTCCTCGATGCCGAACGGCACGAAGCCCAGCTGTGGATAAAGCAGCAAGCCTGCGGTGTTGTGATTGAAGCACGACACCCAGACCTCCCGGGCGGCGTAGTGCTGGCGAGCGAGTCCGATCATGGCAGTTACCAGGTAGCGCGCCACGCCATGGCCACGGGCGCTGGGGGCCACGACCACGTTGCCCAGGGCGCACACGCCGCCGTGTTCGGCCTTGTAGAAGTTGGCGAAGGCCATGATGGCGCCGTTGCCTTCCACCACCGTGGAGCCGCTGCGCTGGGCGATGGCGTCGGTCAACTGGGCGGGGGTGAGGGGATGGGTGGCTTTGGGAAACATGTAGAACAGCTCGTCCGGGCTCTGCGGGAAGGTGCAGATGACGGGGATGTCGCTGGGCTGGACGGGGCGGTGGGTCAGGTGCATGGCAGGTCCTTTTGCGCTGGTTGAACTGGCCTCTTCGCGGGTAAACCCGCTCCTACAGGGATGGTGCAAGCTTTTGGATATTGTGCAAGGCAGTTGCTCCTCACAAGGTGGTATGGGCAAGGATGTTCCCACCGGCGGAGCCGCAACGATATCTTCGATTTCAATGCCCTCACAGAAACGGGGCTGACCAGCGACCCCCGCCGATTGGACGGATGCAGTGCATCCCTCCGTGGTCCTGTGCAGGCGATGGATGGCGTAGATCGGGCGTGTTGCCGCAGCTCTCAGTCGCCTGTGGAAAGCCCATGCTTGTGTGCGTAGGCGTAGAGATCCACGCGGTTCGTCAGGCCCAGCTTGCTGTAAATCGATGTCAAATGGTTGCGCAGCGTGTGCTCGCTGATGTGCAGCTTCTCGGCCACCAACTTGCCAGGGGCAGAGGGGTCTTTGGCCAACGATGCAATGGTTTGCTGTTCGCGGCGCGTCAGCTTGGCGATTTTGTGTTGCTCCGGATCAAAATCGCGCTCGGTTTTCTTGCGCGCCAGTTCAAGGAAGATACGGCTGGTCGCGTTGCGGTCAATCCACAGTTCGCCTTCATGCACTTTTTCTATGGCTTTGAGCAATATTGAGGCCGATGCCGATTCCCGTTTATCCACCACGCCACGTGCGCCCGCCAGCACTGCACTGTCATGCAGTGCCGAGTCACTCGACCCTGTCACTACCAGAATTCTGGCTTTGGTCCGGCTGTGCAGGTCGGCCAGCGACTCGATACCGTCCTCGCTGTCCAGGTCCAATACCACCACATCCGGTGCGTATTGGTGCAGCGAAAGCAGGTATTGCGCCACCGACGCTGTCGAACCCGCCAGCGCCAACCTCGGTTGAGCGCTTTCGACCAGACGCTCGAGGCCCCAGGCTACGAGCGGTAGAGCGACTAACAGGACCTGAATTGGCATGCGGCTCGCTGCCTCTTTAAGCGGGTTGTGTTAGCTGATCAGGATAGCAATCGTTGCTGCCTGTCGCCTTTTTCCATAACGCATCAGGCAATCCCTCCCATGACATTTGTCCTATGGAAGCACGGTTTTAGGGCGGATTGACTCCTAGAAAAAAGGGATAGCGCGCTCATGTAGAAAACAGCAGTCGTTTTTAGACTGCCGTCATGAAGGACGCACACCGAATTGAGCCCCGAGAACAAGTCACCCTGTCGCTGCAACTAATCGGCGGGGGTAGCGGTGTCACCCGTGACATCAGCGCCTCCGGTTTGTATTTCGAAACCGATTACGAGCAGCAGGTGGGTAGCGTGATTGACTTCGAGATCGAACTCGACACCCCCGGCGGCCCCATGAAGTTCAAGGCGCAAGGACAAATCGTGCGCATTGAACCGCAGGGCGGCAGGACTGGGGTGGGCGTGAAGTTGCTGGCCAGCCGGCTGGTACCGATGGATTGAGGTGTTCGTGGTTGGAGGAAGAATCGGCTCGTGGCTGATAGCGGCCCGCAGCGGTTTTTCACTCAGGGTGACACTCTAGGGAGAAAGACATGGCTAGCACTACAACTACCAGTGGCGGGACCGTTACGTCGTTTTCCAACACGCCGCAGGCGAAGGACGACGTCTTCACAACCACTGAAAATCTGCTGGGGATCATGTATTGGGACGTCATGTCCAATGACCTCGGCGGTAACGCGAAGACACTCTGGTCAATCGACAATGCGGACAGTCTTTCTACTTCCACCAAGACTTATGCTCCGGCCGATCTCCTGACTCAGGATTCGGCGAGGGCTGAGGCGACGAGTTCTGACACCAGTTTGAATGGTGCAAAGATCTGGATCACTTCGGACGGTAAGGTCGGCTACGACGCCGCTACCTTCACCTCTGCTTTCAAGGCACAACTCCAGGCGCTTGCTACTGGCGAGTTGCTGACGGACAGCTTTACCTATGCGATACGTCTCGGCAATGGAACGCTCAGTTGGGCCACCGCGACAGTGCAGTTTTCGGGCGTGAATGATGGTGTGACAATCAGCCTTGGCGCGCAGGCCGGCACAGTGACCGAAGACGCCGATACCACTGCGAACACGACCGACTCGCTGACGACCAGCGGCACGATTGTCTTTAACGACGTCGACCTGAGTGACACGCACTTGGCGACTTTCGCGGCGGCGCAGGGCAACACTACTCATCTTGGTACGTTCGTGCTCTCGGCGGTAAGCGAAGCCGCGAATGCGGCCAACGGATCAGTGCAATGGACGTACAACCTGAGCAATACGGCGGCGCAGTACCTGGCCCAGGGACAGACAGTCACCGAAACCTACCTGGTCACTATCAGTGATGGGCATGGTTCGTCGGCAACGCAGAATGTGACTATCACTATCACCGGCACCAATGACGGGCCAACGGTGTCGGCGGCGGAAATCGAAAACGGTGCGGTGACCGAAGACGGCACCACGGTGGCCAGCGGCAGTTTCGCCTTCGGCGATGTGGACCTGGCCGATGACGCCCATGTGACCAGCGTGAGCGCGCCATCCGGTGCGCTGGGTACGCTGGTGGCCAATGTCAGCGACGAGAGCACCGGCGACGCGGCGGGCACCGTGGGCTGGACCTATACGCTGAACAACAGCGCGGCGCAGTACTTGGCTGAGGGCCAGACCAAGACCGAAGTGTTCACGGTCACGCTGACTGACGATTTCGGGGCGACAGTGACCAAGTCCGTGACGATCACCGTCACCGGCAGCAACGATGCACCGGTGCTCAGCTTCGCCACCGGCAATGATGTTGGCGCCGTGCAGGAAGACATCACCCTCAGCGTCAGCGGCCAGTTCAGCTCGACCGACATTGATCACGACGCCACCGCTACTTGGAGCATCAATGGCTCGCCAACGGGCACCTACGGCTCGATCGCCGTGGACAACAGCGGCCAATGGACCTACACCCTGGCCAACGGCAGCGATGGCGTTGCCAGTGCCGTACAGTCGCTGAAGGCCGGCGAGAGTCACAACGAAGTGTTCAGCGTGCAGGTCAGCGACGGCCTGGGCGGCGTCGACACCCAGCTAGTGACCGTCACCGTCACCGGCAGCAATGACGCACCGGTGCTCAGCTTCGCCAGCGGCAACGATGTTGGCGCCGTGCAGGAAGACACCACCCTCAGCGTCAGCGGCCAATTCAGCTCGACCGACATCGATCACGACGCCACGGCCACCTGGAGCATCAATGGCTCGCCAACGGGCGCCTACGGTTCGATCGCCGTCGACAACAGCGGCCAATGGACCTACATCCTGGCCAACGGCAGCGATGGCGTTGCCAGTGCCGTGCAATCGCTGAAGGCCGGCGAGAGTCACGATGAGGTGTTCAGCGTGCAGGTTAGCGATGGCCTCGGCGGCGTCGACACCCAACTGGTGACGATCACCGTCATCGGCAGCAATGACGCACCGGTGCTCAGCTTCGCCACCGGCAACGATATTGGCGCCGTGCAGGAAGACACCACCCTCAGCGTCAGCGGCCAATTCAGCTCGACCGACATCGATCACGACGCCACGGCCACCTGGAGCATCAATGGCTCGCCAACGGGCGCCTACGGTTCGATCGCCGTGGACAACAGCGGCCAATGGACCTACATCCTGGCCAACGGCAGCGATGGCGTTGCCAGTGCCGTGCAATCGCTGAAGGCCGGCGAGAGTCACAACGAGGTGTTTTCGGTGCAGGTCAGCGACGGCCTCGGCGGCGTCGACACCCAGCTGGTGACCGTCACCGTCACCGGCAGCAATGACGCACCGGTGCTCAGCTTCGCTATCGGCAATGATGCCGGTACCGTGCAGGAAGACACCACCCTCAGCGTCAGCGGCCAATTCAGCTCGACCGATATCGATCACGATGCCACCGCTACTTGGAGCATTGCCGGGTCAAATACCGGCACCTACGGCTCGATCGCCGTGGACAACAGCGGCCAATGGACTTACACCCTGGCCAACGGCAGCGATGGCGTTGCCAGTGCCGTGCAGTCGCTGAAGGCCGGCGAGAGTCACGATGAGGTGTTTACGGTGCAGGTCAGCGATGGCCTGGGCGGCGTCGACACCCAGCTGGTGACCGTCACCGTTACCGGCAGCAACGACGCGCCGGTGCTCAGCTTCGCCGCCGGCAATGATGCCGGCGCCGTGAAGGAGGACACCACCCTCAGCGTCAGCGGCCAGTTCAGCTCGACCGATATCGATCACGACGCCACGGGGACCTGGAGCATTGCCGGGTCAAATACCGGCACCTACGGTTCGATCGCCGTCGACAACAGCGGCCAATGGACCTACACCCTGGCCAACGGCAGCGATGGCGTTGCCAGTGCCGTGCAGTCGCTGAAGGCCGGCGAGAGTCACAACGAGGTGTTCACGGTGCAGGTCAGCGACGGCCTGGGCGGCGTAGATACCCAACTGGTGACCATCACCGTCACCGGCAGCAACGACGCACCGACGATCACTTCCAACGGTGGCGGTGCGACGGCTTCGATCAACGTGGCGGAGAACACCACGGCGGTCTCGACAGTGGCGGCGACCGATATTGATCTTCCGGCACAAACGCTGAGCTACAGCATCGTCGGCGGAGCGGATGCCGCGAAGTTCTCGATCGTTTCGGGCACAGGCGTGCTGAGCTTTGTTTCTGCACCCAACTTCGAAGCACCGACTGATTCGGGAACGAACAACGTTTATGACCTGATTGTACGGGCGTCGGACGGCACGCTGTTTGACGACCAGGCAATCGCGGTAACCGTGACAGGCGTCAACGACAACTCCCCGGTGGTCACCTCCAACGGTGGTGGTGCGACGGCTTCGGTCAATGTGGCGGAGAACACCACCGCGGTTACCACGGTGGTGGCGACCGATGCCGATCTGCCGGCGCAGACGTTGAGCTACTCGCTGCTGAACACGGCCGGGACGGACTTCAGCAAGTTCTCGATCAGTTCGAGCGGGGTGCTGACGTTCAACTCTGCACCCGATTACGAGAATCCCCAGGATGTCGGTGGTACCGACGGCGACAACGCCTACGTTGTGGACGTTCAGGTGTCAGACGGCAATGGCGGAATCGACACGCAGTCGATTACGGTGAACGTGCAGAACGTCGTTGAGACGCCCGTCGATACCGTGGCACCAACGGTGATAGTGACAGGAACTGCGTTGGGCAGTTCGGTGGGGGCAACGTCGACGGTCACATTCCAGTTCAGTGAGACGGTGAGCGGTTTCAGCCTGTCTGATGTAGCGATGACGACAACGAGCGGAACGCCACGCGGCACCTTCAGTAACTTTACCCAGGTTGACGGCGATACCTACACGGCAACACTGACCAGAACCCTGGGCGGTAGCATAAAAGTCGACGTTGCCGCGAACAGCTACACCGATCTGGCGGGTAATTCTGGTGCGGCCGGGAGCAGTGCAAACCTTCCGGCAGGCGTTGCCGGCGAACCCGTCAATCTGGCCCTCAACGTTCCACGGGCCGATATCAGCGGCCCTGTGACGGTGACCATCAGCGGTGCTCCTTTGGGTTGGGTATTCAATGCAGGAGCCGACAATGGCGATGGCACCTGGACCGTGCAGACCAGCGATCCCGGCGCATTGACTGTGACAACTCCAAGCGAATTCGCCGGTGCGTTGGTGCTCGATGTCAACATGTACTGGAATAACAGCGACGGCAGCAGCGCCAGCGCCTATGTGTACAACAACGTCGAAATCTATGCCCCAGGTGCACCGATCTTCGCCTTGTCCGCCGACGACAACCTGACTGGCTCGTCCGGTGCCGACACCTTCGTGTTCGCCCAGCCGATCGGCGACAACGTCATTTACAGTTTCGACGCGGCGGCGGACAAGATCGATTTGATCGGCTTCACAGGCGTCAACGATTTTGCGGATGTGACTATCGCCAACGACGCGAGCGGCAATGCCGTGCTAAGCATCAGCGATCACCAGACGATTACGGTCAACGGCGTGGATGCGGCGGCGTTGAGCGCGGCCAACCTAATGTTCGATGTGGACCCGATTACAACCAATACGGGCACCATCACCATTGCCGACGGCGCGATCATGCCGTTCGGTGGCCGCATCGACAACAGCGGCACCATAGCGCTCGGCTCCACCGGCAGCGGGACCGATCTCGAGATTCTGTTCCGTGGTGCGACGTTGAGCGGTGGCGGGCAAGTGGTGCTGTCCGACAGCGCGCAGAACATGATCTTTGGTGGCAGCGCGGACACGGTGCTCACCAATGCCGACAACACCATCTCGGGTGCCGGCCAATTGGGCGCGGGGCAGATGATGCTGGTCAACTCGAGCCAGATCCTGGCCAGCGGCGTCAATGCGCTGGTGATCGATACCGGTAGTAGCGCCGTCATCAACACAGGTGTGCTGCAAGCCAACGGCAGCGGCGGCTTGGTGATTGAAAGTGCGCTCATCAACAGCGGCAGCCTGTGGGCGAACGATGGCAACATCACTGTCCACGCCGATGCCAGTGGCGCGGGAAGGGCGACGATCAGCGGTTCGGCGATCCTTGAGTTCGGTGCTGCCTCCGATCAGCATGTGACATTCGACAGCGGCGCGGCCGGAATGCTCAAGCTTGAGAAGTCGACGGCGTTCAGCGGCAGCATCAGCGGTTTTGCCGCGGGTGACAAGCTGGCCTTCGGCGATGTTGCGTTCGGCGCCAATACGCAGATCACCTATGCGGCGAATGACACAGGCACCGGCGGCATGCTGACCCTGAGCGACGGTGCTCATTTGACACACGTCGCGATGAATGGCCAATACGCGGCGGCGGGTTTGCAGGCGAACGCCGAGGGCAGCGGCAGTGAGCTGGCCTACGATGCTGCGGCGGCAAATCACACGATGTTGGGTGGCCTGGCCAACGACACTCTGGTTGGCGGTGCGGGTGACGATCTGTTCGTCGGTGGGCTGGGCAACGACATGCTCATCGGCGGCCTTGGTAACGATACCTTCGTGTTTGCTGCGGCGGACTTCGGCAACGACTCGATCCAGGGCTTCGATATCAATCCGGCCGGAGGGCAGGACTTGCTGAATATAGCGGGGCTGGGGATCAGCAGCGAGACGTTCGCGGCCAACGTGAGCATTGCGGCTGACGGAGCGGACACAGTGGTCGGGATTGGGGTGGACACGATTCGCCTAGTCGGTGTTGACAGTGCAGGTATCGATCAGACGGACTTTATCCTGGCGACATGATGCTTTTGCTGCTGGGAATGTGACACGCTCTCGAACATTGCTCCCTGTGCGACAGCGCAGCTCAAAGGGCTGGGCGGTTTCCCACAGGTCGGCGCGCCCAAATCGCAGGCGAAAAAAAAACCGACCATAAGGTCGGTTTTTTCCGGATCTTGGTGCCCCGAGGGAGACTCGAACTCCCACTCCTTTCGAAAACGGATTTTGAATCCGCCGCGTCTACCAATTCCGCCATCAGGGCATGTGGCGCGCAGTATAGAGAGCCACCGCTGGTCGGTCAATCGGCTTTCATGGTCAATTTTCACACATTGGGCTAAACTTCCCGGCCCTGCCGAACCGAACATCATCATGCGCGTCGCCGATTTTTCCTTCGAACTCCCCGATTCCCTGATCGCCCGCCACCCACTGGCCGAGCGCCATGGCAGCCGTCTGCTGGTCCTCGATGGACCGAGCGGCGCGCTGGCGCACCGGCAATTCCCCGATCTGCTCGAGTACCTGCGCCCCGGCGACCTGATGGTGTTCAACAACACCCGGGTGATCCCGGCGCGGTTGTTCGGCCAGAAAGCTTCCGGCGGCAAGCTGGAAGTGCTGGTCGAGCGCGTGCTCGACAGCCATCGGGTGCTGGCCCATGTGCGCGCCAGCAAGGCGCCCAAGGTAGGCGCGGTCATCCTCATCGATGGCGGCGGCGAGGCCGAAATGGTCGCGCGCCATGACACGCTGTTCGAGCTGCGCTTCACCGAAGAGGTGCTGCCGCTGCTCGACCGTGTCGGCCACATGCCGCTGCCGCCGTACATCGACCGCCCCGACGAGGGCGCCGACCGTGAGCGCTACCAGACTGTGTACGCCGAACGAGCCGGTGCAGTCGCCGCACCGACCGCAGGCTTGCACTTCGATGAGGCGTTGCTGGAGAAGATTGCCGCCAAGGGTGTAGAGCGTGCCTTCGTCACCTTGCACGTGGGCGCGGGCACCTTCCAGCCGGTGCGGGTCGACAAGATCGAAGACCACCACATGCATAAAGAGTGGCTTGAAGTGAGCCAGGAGGTGGTCGATGCCATCGAGGCTTGCCGCGCCCGTGGTGGCCGGGTAATCGCAGTCGGCACCACCAGCGTGCGTTCGCTGGAGAGCGCCGCGCGCGATGGCGTGCTCAAGGCCTTCAGCGGCGACACCGACATCTTCATCTACCCAGGCCGGCCGTTCCATGTGGTCGACGCGCTGGTCACCAATTTCCACCTGCCGGAGTCCACGCTGCTGATGCTGGTCTCGGCCTTCGCCGGCTACCCCGAGACCATGGCCGCCTACGCGGCGGCGGTCGAGCAGGGGTACCGCTTCTTCAGTTACGGTGATGCCATGTTCATCACCCGCAATCCGGCGCCACGCGGGCCCGAGGATCAAGCATGAGTCGCACCTGTCGAATGTCCTTCGAACTGCTGGCCACCGACGGCAAGGCCCGTCGTGGCCGCATCACCTTCCCACGCGGCACCGTGGAAACCCCGGCGTTCATGCCGGTGGGCACCTATGGCACGGTCAAGGGCATGCTGCCGCGCGACATCGAGGCCATCGGCGCCGAGATGATCCTGGGCAACACCTTCCACCTGTGGCTGCGCCCGGGCACCGAGGTGATCAAGAAGCACAACGGCCTGCACGACTTCATGCAGTGGAAAGGCCCGATCCTCACCGACTCCGGTGGCTTCCAGGTGTTCAGCCTGGGCGCCATGCGCAAGATCAAGGAAGAGGGCGTGACCTTCGCCTCGCCGGTCGATGGCGCCAAGGTGTTCATGGGCCCGGAAGAGTCGATGCAGGTGCAGCGTGACCTGGGCTCGGACGTGGTGATGATCTTCGACGAGTGCACCCCGTACCCGGCCGAGCACGATGTGGCGCGCGCGTCCATGGAGCTGTCGCTGCGCTGGGCCCAGCGCTCGAAGAACGCCCACGCCGACAACACCGCGGCGCTGTTCGGTATCGTCCAGGGTGGCATGTACCAGGACCTGCGCATGCGCTCGCTGGAAGGCCTGGAAAACATCGGCTTCGACGGCCTGGCCATCGGTGGCCTGTCGGTGGGCGAGCCCAAGCACGAAATGATCAAGGTGCTGGATTACCTGCCGGGTCAGATGCCTGCTGACAAACCTCGTTACCTTATGGGGGTAGGCAAACCGGAAGATCTCGTTGAGGGTGTGCGCCGCGGCGTCGACATGTTCGACTGTGTGATGCCGACGCGTAACGCGCGCAACGGTCATCTGTTCGTCGATACAGGGGTGATCAAGATCCGCAATGCGTTCCATCGCCACGATGATTCGCCGCTGGATCCGACCTGTGACTGCTACACCTGCACCAACTTCTCCCGCGCCTATCTCCATCACCTGGACAAGTGCGGCGAAATGCTGAGCAGCATGCTGAATACCATCCACAACTTGCGCCATTACCAGCGCTTGATGGCCGGTTTACGCGAGGCTATTCAACAGGGTAAATTGGCCGCCTTTGTCGACGCCTTCTACGCCAAGCGCGGGCTTCCTGTGCCGCCTTTGGACTGACTGTCCGCATCCATTATTAGAAAATTACATTAGGAGTGCCCAATGAGCTTCTTGATCCCCGCCGCATACGCGGACGCCGCAGCACCCGCCGCCGGCCCAGCCGGTACCGGCTTCGAGTGGATTTTCCTGGTCGGTTTCCTGGTCATCTTCTACCTGATGATCTGGCGCCCGCAGGCCAAGCGTGCAAAAGAGCAGAAGAACCTGCTGAGCAACTTGCAGAAGGGTGACGAAGTTGTCACCAACGGCGGCATCGCCGGCAAGATCGTCAAGGTTTCCGATGATTTCGTGGTACTGGAAGTTTCCGACAACGTCGAGCTGAAGTTCCAGAAGGGTGCCATCGCGGCCACCCTGCCAAAAGGTACGCTCAAGGCTATCTGAGTTACCGGTTTTTCTTTCCAGTCGGGGCGCGCAACGCGCCCCGCGTCTTGAACGGGCGGCGTGATGCTGAACAAATACCCTCTGTGGAAATATGCACTGATCGTGCTGGTACTGGTGGTCGGTTTCATTTATTCCGCTCCCAACCTCTACCCGGATGATCCGGCGGTACAGATCAGTGGTGCCAGCTCGGCGCTGCAGGTGAACCAGGCCGACCTCGACCGCGTCAGCAAGGCGCTGGGCGATGCCAAGATCGCCGTCAAGGGCGCTAGCCTGGGTGAGAAAGGCAGCGGGCTGATCCGCCTGACCAATCAGGAAGACCAGCTGCCAGCCAAGGATGTAGTGCGCAAGGCACTGGGCGATGATTACGTCGTGGCCCTGAACCTGGCCCAGACTACCCCGCAATGGCTGCGCAACCTGGGCGCAAGCCCGATGAAGCTGGGCCTGGACCTGTCCGGTGGTGTGCACTTCCTGCTGGAAGTGGACATGGACAAGGCCATGAACGCCCGCATGAAAGTCTACGAAGGCGAGGTCAAGACCTTGCTGCGCAAAGAGCGCGTCCGCTACCGCAGCCTGCCTCAGCAGGATGGCGGCATCATGCTGGGCTTCGCTGACGATGCTGCCCGCGAACAGGCTCGTGCCCTGATCCGGAAGAATTTCAATGACTTCGACCTGACCACCACCGAGCGCAACGAGCTCGCGGTGCTGCGTCTGGCGCTGACCCAGGCGAAAGTCGCCGAGATCCGCGAATACTCGATCAAGCAGAACCTCACCACCGTCCGCAACCGGGTCAACGAGCTGGGTGTGGCCGAGCCGCTGGTACAGCGCCAGGGCGCCAACCGCATCGTGGTCGAGCTGCCAGGCGTGCAGGACACTGCCGAAGCCAAGCGTATCCTGGGTAAAACCGCCAACCTGGAGTTCCGCTTCGGTGCCGAGCCGGGCGCTTCCAAGGCCACTACCGAGGTGTTCGAGTTCCGTGAGGGCGGCCGTTCCGCCGCGGTCGAGCGCGGCCTGATCATCACCGGTGACCAGGTAACCGACGCCCAGGCCAGCTTCGACGAACAAGGTCGCCCGCAGGTGAACATCCGCCTGGATGGCCACGGTGGCGAGCTGATGACCCGCGCTACCCGCAGCAACGTCGGCCGCAGCATGGCGGTGATCTTCATCGAGCAGAAGCCGGTCACCCGCTACGTCAAGCAGACCGTCGACGGCGTCGAGAAGGACGTTGCCGTACAGAGCTTCCAGGAAGAGAAGAAGATCATCAGCCTGGCGACCATCCAGTCGCCGCTGGGCAGCCAGTTCCGCATCACCGGCCTGAACGGCCAGGGCGAATCGTCCGAACTGGCCCTGCTGCTGCGTGCTGGTGGCCTGGCTGCGCCGATGTACTTCGCTGAAGAACGTACCATCGGCCCAAGCCTGGGTGCCGACAACATCACCAAGGGTATCGATGCATCGCTGTGGGGCATGCTGTTCGTCTCGCTGTTCATCATCGCCATCTATCGCGCCTTCGGTGTGATCGCCACCATCGCCCTGGCGGGCAACATGGTCCTGCTGCTGGCGCTGATGTCGCTGCTGGGCGCGACCCTGACCCTGCCGGGTATTGCCGGTATCGTGTTGACCATGGGTATGGCGGTGGACGCCAACGTGCTGATCTTCTCGCGTATCCGCGAAGAGCTGAACGCCGGCATGTCGGTGCAGCGCGCCATTCATGAAGGCTTCAACCGCGCCTACACCGCGATCATCGACGCCAACCTGACCAGCCTGCTGGTCGGCGGCATCCTGTTCGCCATGGGTACCGGCCCGGTCAAGGGCTTTGCGGTCACCATGTCCCTCGGGATTTTCACCTCGATGTTCACCGCCGTCATGGTGACCCGTGCAATGGTCAACCTGACCTGCGGCGGGCGTGACATCAAGAAGCTGTGGGTTTGAGGGAGCTGCGATGAAAACCATCAACTTCATGGGCGTGCGCAATGTCGCGTTCGCCATTACCGTGCTCCTCACCGTGCTGGCGCTGTTCAGCTGGTGGCAGAAGGGCCTGAACTTCGGCCTGGACTTCACCGGCGGTACGCTGATCGAGCTGACCTACGAGCGCCCGGCCGACCTCAAGGCGGTGCGTGCCGAGCTGGTCAATTCCGGCTTCCACGAGGCGGTGGTGCAGAGCTTCGGCGCCACCACCGACCTGCTGGTGCGCATGCCGGGTGATGACCCACAGCTGGGCAACAAGGTTGCTGAAGCCCTGCAGAAGGCCGGTGGCGACAACCCGGCCAAGGTCAAGCGTGTCGAGTTCGTAGGCCCGCAGGTGGGTGAGGAGCTGCGCGACCAGGGTGGCATGGGCATGCTCCTGGCACTGGGCGGCATCCTTATCTACCTGGCCTTCCGCTTCCAGTGGAAGTTCGCCGTGGGCGCGATCGTCTCGCTGATCCACGACGTGGTGGTGACCCTGGGTATCCTGTCGTTCTTCCAGATCACCTTCGACCTGACGGTGCTGGCGGCGGTACTGGCGATCATCGGCTACTCGCTGAACGACACCATCGTCGTGTTCGACCGGGTGCGCGAGAACTTCCGCGTCATGCGCAAGGCCTCGCTGATCGAGAACATCAACGTTTCCACCACCCAGACCCTGCTGCGGACCATCGCCACCTCGGTTTCGACCTTGCTGGCCATTGCCGCGCTGCTGTTCTTCGGTGGCGACAACCTGTTCGGCTTCTCGCTGGCCCTGTTCATCGGCGTCATGGCCGGTACCTATTCGTCGATCTATATCGCCAACGTGGTACTGATCTGGCTGAACCTGAGCAGTGAAGACCTGATCCCGCCGGCCAAGACCGACGGTGTGGACGACCGTCCGTAAGGCGTGCTCCACGCCGTTTGGCGGCCAAAAAGGCGCGAGTGTTGAACTCGCGCCTTTTTTTTTACTCCAAGGCTGGGAGAAGGCGGGTCGGACCCGCGGGTTATGATCAGGAGGTTCATGTGAACAAATCAATGCTTGTGGGTGCGGTACTGGGTGCTGTCGGTGTGACTGCCGGAGGTGCTGTCGCGACCTACAGCTTGGTCAACAAGGGGCCTGAGTATGCGCAGGTCACCGACGTGCAACCGATCAAACAACAGGTAAAAACCCCCCGTGAGGTCTGCAAGGACGTCGCCGTGACGCGGCAGGCGCCGGTCAAGGACCAACACCAGATCGCAGGTACCGTGGTGGGCGCCATTGCCGGTGGCCTGCTGGGTAACCAGATTGGTGGTGGTAGCGGCAAGAAGATCGCCACCGTGGCCGGTGCGGTCGGTGGTGGTTATGCCGGTAACAAGGTGCAGGAAGGCATGCAGGAGCGTGACACCTACACCACCACGCAAACCCGCTGCAATACGGTCAACGACATCAGTGAGAAAGTGGTGGGCTACAACGTGAAGTACACCATTGGCGACAAGGTGGGGCAGGTGAAGATGGATCACGAGCCCGGGTCGACCATTCCGCTGGACAAGAATGGCAAGCTGATCCTGAGCGAAGCCGGGCAGTAAGGCCGCATGGGGTCTGCTCTTTTTGTGGGAGCGGCCTTGTGTCGCGAAAGGGGCGCGCAGCGGCCCCTGGGTCTGTGAACCTTTAGAGATCGCCGGGGCTGCTATGCAGCCCTTTCGCGACACAAGGCCGCTCCCACAAAAAGCCGATTGCGCATGGCTTCTACAGGCACAAAAAAAGCACCCCGAGGGGTGCTTTTTTGTTTGCCGGCAATCCGCGCTTAGCGCTTCATGTTCTCTGGCAGGTGCGGCTGGATAGCAGTCAGCACGGCCTTGAAGCACTTGATGTTGCCCGCAACGATATGGCCCTTGTCGAGGAAGTCGTGGCCACCGTTGAAGTCGCTCACCAGGCCGCCCGCTTCCTGGATCAGCAGCACGCCGGCCGCCATGTCCCATTCGGACAGGCCCGACTCCCAGAAGGCGTCGAAACGGCCGGCGGCCACGTAGGCCAGGTCCAGGCTGGCGGAGCCGGCGCGGCGGATGCCGGCGGTCTGGCCAGTCAGGGCGCGGAACATGCCCAGGTAGTTGTCCAGGTCAGCCATCTGGCTGTCACGGAACGGGAAGCCGGTACCCAGCAGGGCGCCTTCCAGGCTGGTGCGCGAGCTGACACGCAGGCGACGACCGTTGAGCTGGGCGCCACGGCCACGGCTGGCGGTGAACTCTTCCTGGCGAACCGGGTCGACGATCACGGCGTGCTCAAGGCGGCCACGGTATTTGCAGGCGATGCTGACCGCGAAGTGCGGGATGCCACGCAGGAAGTTGGTGGTGCCATCCAGCGGGTCGATGATCCACAGGTAATCCTTGCCTTCTTCGCCGCTACCCGCGTGCAGGCCGGTTTCCTCGCCCTGGATGGAGTGGTTCGGGTAGGCCTTGCGCAGGGCGTTGACGATGCTCTGCTCGGCGGCGCGATCGACTTCGGAGACGTAGTCCTTGGCCTCTTTCTCATCGACCTTGATGCTATCCAGGCGTTCGATGGAGCGGAAAATCAGTTCACTGGCGCTGCGAGCGGCGCGCAGGGCGATATTCAGCATAGGCTGCATGGGCGGGTCACCTGGAGATGTTAAAGAAGAAAGCCGATCATTCTAGCAGAAAACTTTGGCGGCAGAAGTGTCACATTTGCTTTCATGGCGTTACGTCTGTCGGTTCTGTAAGATCGAAGGCCCTGATTCCTGCATCTGTGAGCACAACACCTTGCTGCAAAATATTCGTGTTGTTCTGGTCAATACCAGCCACCCCGGCAACATCGGCGGCGCTGCACGTGCCATGAAAAACATGGGCTTGTCGCGTCTGGTGCTGGTGCAGCCGAAAGAGTTCCCCGCCGTGGATGCCAGCGCCCGAGCCTCGGGTGCCGACGATGTGCTGGACAACGCCCAGGTGGTCGACAGCCTCGAGCAGGCGCTGGTCGGCTGCAACCTGGTGATGGGCACCAGCGCCCGCGAGCGGAGCATCCCCTGGCCGCTGATCGGCCCGCGCGAGTGCGGGGCCAAGGCGGTGGAGCATGCCAATGGTGGCGAGGAAATCGCCCTGGTGTTCGGGCGTGAACACGCCGGCCTGACCAACGAAGAACTGCAGCGATGTCACTTCCACGTGCACATTCCCTCCAACCCCGACTTCAGCTCGCTGAACCTGGCCGCCGCTGTCCAGGTGCTCTCCTACGAGGTGCGCATGGCCTGGCTGGCCGCCGGTGCAGCGCCGGGCAAGGTCGAGAAGGTTGACGCCAGCGAGCTGGCGACCATGGACGAAATGGAGCTGTTCTACGACCACCTGGAAAAGACCCTGGTCGGTATCGGCTTTCTCGACCCCGAAAAGCCCAAGCACCTGATGCCGCGCCTGCGCCGGCTGTATGGGCGGGTGGCGGTCGAACGTTCGGAAATGAGCATTTTGCGCGGCATCCTCACCGAGACCCAGAAAGTGGTCCGGGGCGAGCCGCATAAACGGAAGGACTGACAGATGTTCGAACGCCTGCGTGAAGATATTCAAAGCGTATTCCACCGTGACCCGGCTGCACGCAACGCCTTCGAGGTGCTGACCTGCTACCCGGGCATGCACGCCATCTGGCTGCACCGCCTGGGCAATGCCCTGTGGAAGCGTGATTTCAAGTGGCTGGCCCGCCTGGTGTCGAACTTCGGCCGCTGGCTGACCGGCATCGAGATCCACCCCGGCGCCACCATCGGCCGGCGCTTCTTCATCGACCACGGCATGGGCATCGTCATCGGCGAAACCGCCGAGATCGGCGACGATGTCACCCTTTACCAGGGCGTGACCCTGGGCGGCACCAGCTGGAACAAAGGCAAGCGCCACCCCACCCTGGAAAACGGCGTGGTGGTAGGGGCGGGGGCCAAGGTGCTGGGCCCGTTCACCGTCGGTGCCGGGGCCAAGATCGGTTCCAATGCGGTGGTGACCAAGGCGGTGCCGGCCGGCGCCACGGCGGTCGGCATCCCTGGGCGCATCATCGTCAAGAGCGAAGACAATGAGGTCGAGGCCAAGCGCAAGGCCATGGCCGAGAAGATCGGCTTCGATGCCTATGGTGTAAGTGGCGACATGCCCGACCCGGTGGCCCGTGCCATCGGCCAGATGCTCGACCACCTGCAGGCAGTCGACGAGCGGCTGGAGGGCATGTGCGGCGCCCTGACCAAGATGGGCAGCGATTACTGCGCCAAGGAACTGCCAGCCCTGCCGGAAGATGACTTCACGGAAGTTGCCCAGGTGGCTCAGCGCGACACTCAGTCGCATTGATTGCGCCGCGCTGAAATCATGGTGACATACGGGGCGTGTGCTCACGCCCCCTGTCTGCTACAATCGCGCCCGCCTCCCCGATGCAAACCCGACTAAAGCACTAGGTCTAATAGTTGACTTAAATGCTCGGGAATCGCATACTCGCTCACATCCTGTAACTCCCGTGGTACCCAATAGCCATGCGACTGACTACCAAAGGCCGATACGCCGTGACCGCCATGCTCGACCTGGCGTTGCACGCGCAGCATGGGCCGGTGTCTTTGGCCGACATTTCCGAGCGCCAGGGCATTTCCCTCTCTTATCTGGAACAGCTGTTCGCCAAGCTGCGCCGCAGCAGCCTGGTCTCCAGCGTGCGTGGTCCAGGCGGTGGCTACCAGCTGTCGCGGGGCATGGAAACCATCCAGGTGGCCCAGGTCATCGATGCGGTCAACGAATCGGTCGATGCCACCCGTTGCCAGGGCCTCGGGGACTGCCATGCCGGTGACACCTGCCTGACCCACCACCTGTGGTGCGACCTCAGCCAGCAGATCCATGAATTCCTCAGCGGTATAAGCCTGGCCGACCTCGTCATGCGCCGTGAGGTGCAGGAAGTTGCCCAGCGCCAGGACCTGCGTCGTGTCGCAGGCCGAACCGCCCAGCTGGACAAGATTGAGACGTCCGCCGTCGATTGATCCCACCGGGACGACGAGCGACGCCACCGCCTGATAGGAGAGACAAATGAAGTTGCCGATCTACCTCGATTACTCCGCGACCACCCCGGTCGACCCACGCGTGGCCCAGAAGATGGCCGACTGCCTGCTGGTCGACGGGAACTTCGGTAACCCGGCTTCGCGCTCCCACGTCTTTGGCTGGAAAGCCGAGGAAGCGGTCGAGAACGGTCGTCGCCAGGTTGCCGAACTGATCAACGCCGATCCGCGCGAAATCGTCTGGACCAGCGGTGCCACCGAGTCCGACAACCTCGCACTCAAGGGCGTCGCGCACTTCTATCAGACCAAGGGCAAGCACATCATCACCTCCAAGATCGAGCACAAGGCGGTCCTGGATACCGCTCGCCAGCTGGAGCGTGAAGGTTTCGAAGTCACCTACCTCGAGCCAGGCGAAGACGGCATCGTCACCCCGGCCATGGTCGAGGCGGCGCTGCGCGACGACACCATCCTGGTTTCGCTGATGCACGTGAACAACGAAGTCGGCTCGATCAACGATATCGCCGCCATCGGTGAACTGACCCGCTCGCGCGGCGTGCTGTTCCACGTTGACGCCGCGCAGTCGGCCGGCAAGGTCGAAATCGATCTGCAGAAGCTGAAGGTCGACCTGATGTCGTTCTCGGCGCACAAGGTCTACGGCCCGAAAGGCATCGGCGCGCTGTACGTCAGCCGCAAGCCGCGCGTACGCCTGGAAGCCATCATTCACGGCGGTGGCCATGAGCGCGGCATGCGTTCGGGCACCCTGCCTACCCACCAGATCGTCGGCATGGGCGAAGCCTTCGCCATCGCCAAGCAGGAAATGGCCGCGGAAAACGTACGCATCAAGGCCCTGAGCGACCGCTTCTTCAAGCAGGTCTCGGACCTCGAAGAGCTGTACGTCAACGGCAGCAAGACTGCCCGCGTACCACACAACCTGAACCTGAGCTTCAACTACGTCGAAGGCGAATCGCTGCTGATGTCGCTGAAGGACATCGCCGTATCGTCCGGTTCGGCCTGCACCTCCGCGTCGCTCGAGCCGTCCTACGTATTGCGCGCCCTGGGCCGCAACGACGAGCTGGCGCACAGCTCGATCCGCTTCTCCTTCGGCCGCTTCACCACCGAAGAAGAAGTCGACTACGCCGCGCAGAAAGTCTGCGAGGCGGTGAACAAACTGCGTGAGCTGTCGCCGCTGTGGGACATGTACAAAGACGGCGTTGACATCTCCAAGATCGAGTGGGCCGCCCACTAAGCAGTCGCCGGCAAGAGCGGCTCCCTGATGAGGAAGGAATTGCACCATGGCATACAGTGAAAAGGTCATCGACCACTACGAAAACCCGCGCAACGTCGGCAAGATGAACGCCGAAGACCCGGACGTCGGTACCGGCATGGTCGGCGCGCCGGCCTGCGGTGACGTGATGCGCCTGCAGATCAAGGTCAACGAGCAGGGCGTGATCGAAGACGCCAAGTTCAAGACCTACGGCTGCGGTTCGGCCATCGCTTCCAGCTCCCTCGCCACCGAGTGGATGAAGGGCAAGACCCTGGACGAAGCCGAAACCATCAAGAACACCCAGCTGGCCGAAGAACTGGCGTTGCCGCCGGTCAAGATCCACTGCTCGGTACTCGCCGAAGATGCCATCAAGGCAGCCGTACGCGATTACAAGCAGAAGAAAGGCTTGATCTAAGTCGCCTGTTGCGAGGTAAGGAGTCCTGATGGCTATCAGCATGACAGAAGCCGCCGCCAACCACGTGCGGCGTTCCCTGGAAGGGCGCGGCAAGGGCGAAGGCATTCGCCTGGGCGTGCGCACCACCGGTTGCTCGGGCCTGGCCTACGTGCTGGAGTTTGTCGACGAGCTGGCGGACGAAGACCAGGTGTTCGAGAACCATGGCGTCAAGGTGATCATCGATCCCAAGAGCCTGGTCTACCTCGATGGCACCGAACTGGACTTCGTCAAGGAAGGGTTGAACGAAGGCTTCAAGTTCAACAACCCCAACGTGCGCGGTGAGTGTGGCTGCGGCGAAAGCTTCAACGTTTGAGGCTGGCTGTGGGTACTCCTTGTCATTTCGCATTGTTTGACCTCCAGCCAAGCTTCCGCCTGGATCTCGACAAGCTGGCCACTCGCTATCGCGAGCTGGCCCGCGAAGTCCATCCCGACCGCTTTGCCGACGCCTCCGAGCGCGAGCAGCGCGTGGCGCTGGAAAAGTCCGCGGCCCTCAACGACGCCTACCAGACACTGCGCAGCGCGCCGCGTCGCGCCCGCTACCTGCTGGCCATCGGCGGCCACGAAGTGCCTCAGGAGGTCACGGTCCACGACCCTGACTTCCTGTTGCAGCAGATGCAGTGGCGTGAAGAGCTCGAAGAGCTGCAGGACGAAGCCGACCTCGATGGCGTGGCCGTGTTCAAGAAGCGCCTGAAGGTTGCCCAGGACACGCTGAACGAGGACTTTGCCGCCTGCTGGGACGCCCCAGGCGAGCGCGACAAGGCTGAACGCCTGATGCGCCGCATGCAGTTCCTCGACAAGCTCGCCCAAGAAGTGCGCCAACTGGAAGAGCGCCTCGACGATTAACCCGGTGCTGCCCGTGATGGCACCTAAGGTATTCAGATAAGCATGGCCCTACTGCAGATTGCCGAACCCGGTCAAAGCCCTCAGCCGCATCAGCGCCGCCTGGCGGTGGGGATCGACCTGGGTACCACCAACTCCCTGGTCGCCGCACTGCGCAGCGGCCGTAGCGAGCCCCTGCCCGACGCGCAGGGCAATGTCATTCTGCCGTCCGCGGTGCGCTACCTCGAAGGGCGCAACGAAGTGGGGCAGGCTGCACGCGATGCCGCTTCCAGCGACCCGCTGAACACCGTGCTGTCGGTCAAGCGTCTGATGGGGCGCGGCCTGGCCGACGTCAAGCAACTGGGCGAGCAGCTGCCGTACCGCTTCGTTGGCGGTGAGTCGCACATGCCGTTCATCGACACCGTGCAGGGGCCGAAAAGCCCGGTGGAAGTGTCCGCCGATATCCTCAAGGTGCTGCGCGAGCGTGCCGAAGCCACCCTCGGTGGTGAGCTGGTGGGTGCGGTGATCACCGTGCCGGCCTATTTCGACGATGCCCAGCGCCAGGCCACCAAGGACGCTGCGCGCCTGGCCGGCCTGAACGTGCTGCGTCTGCTCAACGAGCCGACCGCCGCTGCCGTGGCCTATGGCCTGGACCAGAACGCCGAAGGCGTGGTGGCCATCTATGACCTGGGCGGCGGTACCTTCGACATTTCCATCCTGCGCCTGACTGCCGGCGTATTCGAAGTGCTGGCCACCGGTGGCGATACCGCCCTGGGTGGTGACGACTTCGACCACGCCATCGCTGGCTGGATCATCGAGCAGGCCGGGCTGTCGTCCGACCTGGACCCGGCCACCCAGCGCGCGCTGTTGCAGACCGCCTGCGCCGCCAAGGAAGCCCTGACCGACGCCGACGTGGTCAGCGTCAGCCATGGCGCCTGGCAGGGCGAGCTGAGCCGCGCCGGCTTCGAAGCCATGATCGAGCCCATGGTTGCCCGCAGCCTCAAGGCCTGCCGTCGCGCCGTGCGTGACAGCGGTATCGAGCTGGAAGAAGTCAGCGCCGTGGTCATGGTCGGTGGTTCGACCCGCGTACCGCGTGTGCGTGAAGCCGTCGGAGCACTGTTCGGCCGCACCCCGCTGACCTCGATCGACCCTGACCAGGTGGTGGCCATCGGTGCCGCCATCCAGGCCGATACCTTGGCCGGCAACCGCCGCGAAGGTGGCGAACTGCTGCTGTTGGATGTCATCCCGCTGTCGCTTGGCCTCGAGACCATGGGCGGGCTGATGGAGAAGGTGATCCCGCGCAACACCACCATCCCGGTGGCGCGTGCCCAGGAGTTCACCACCTATAAAGATGGCCAGTCGGCCATGATGATCCATGTGCTGCAGGGCGAGCGCGAGCTGATCAGCGACTGCCGCTCGCTGGCGCGATTCGAGCTGCGTGGCATCCCGGCCATGGTCGCCGGTGCGGCAAAAATCCGCGTCACCTTCCAGGTCGACGCCGACGGCCTGCTCAGCGTCGCCGCCCGCGAACTGGGCTCGGGCGTGGAAGCCAGCATCCAGGTCAAGCCGTCCTACGGCCTGACCGACGGCGAAATCGCCCGCATGCTCAAGGATTCCTTCGAACACGCAGGTTCCGACAAGCAGGCCCGCCAGCTGCGCGAGCACCAGGTGGACGGCGAGCGCCTGCTCGAAGCGGTACAGGGCGCCCTGGACGCCGACGGCGAGCGCCTGCTCAGCAGTGACGAGCGCGACGCCATCGAATTCCAGATGCAAGAACTACGTGATTTGCTGGCCGGCACCGATGGCGCAGCCATCGAGCAACAGACCAAGCGTCTGTCGCAGGTGACCGACGCATTTGCCGCCCGTCGCCTTGATTCGACGGTCAAAGCCGCACTGGCCGGGCGCAACCTGAATGAGATCGAGGAGTAACCGATGCCGCTGGTGACATTCCTGCCGCACGAGAAGTTCTGCCCCGAGGGGCTGACCGTGGAAGTCGAGCCCGGGACCAACATCCTGGAGCTGGCCCACGACCATCACATCGAGATGGAAAGCGCCTGCGGCGGCGTCAAGGCCTGCACCACTTGCCACTGCATCGTGCGCAAGGGCTTCGACTCGCTCGAAGAAGCCGACGAACTGGAAGAGGACATGCTGGACAAGGCCTGGGGCCTGGAGGCTCAATCGCGCCTCGGCTGCCAGGTGGTCGTCGCTGACCAGGACCTGGTCATCGAGATCCCCAAGTATTCGCTCAACCACGCCGCCGAAGCGCCGCACTGAGGTTTGCCCCATGAGCCTGAAATGGATTGATGTACTTGAGATCGCCATCCAGCTTGCAGAAAGCAAGCCGGAAGTCGATCCTCGTTATGTGAATTTCGTCGACCTGCACAGCTGGGTGCTGGCATTGCCAGAATTCAGCGACGATCCGTCACGCGGCGGTGAGAAAGTGCTCGAGGCAATCCAGGCCGCCTGGATCGATGAAGCCGACTAAGCGTCATCTGCAGGTTAGGCAATCCCCCGGAACCCGCGTATAATTCGCGGGTTTAATTTTTCGTAACACTCATATTCTGGAGTTTTCCATGGCTGTTCAACGTACTTTCTCGATCATCAAGCCTGACGCCGTTGCCAAAAACGTCATCGGCAAGATCACCACTCGCTTCGAAGAAGCTGGCCTGAAAATCGTTGCCTCGAAAATCAAGCAACTGTCCAAAGCCGAAGCCGAAGGCTTCTACGCCGAGCACAGCGCTCGTGGCTTCTTCGGTGACCTGGTTGCCTTCATGACTTCCGGCCCGGTCGTTGTTCAGGTTCTGGAAGGCGAAAACGCCATCGCTCTGAACCGTGAGCTGATGGGCGCTACCAACCCTAAAGAAGCTGCTCCAGGCACCATCCGTGCTGACTTCGCCGAGTCGATCGACGCCAACGCCGTTCACGGTTCGGACTCCGAAGCTGCTGCTGCTCGCGAAATCGCTTACTTCTTCGCTGCTACCGAGGTAACCACTCGCTAAGCGAAAGCTTACGGGTGAGGGTGAATCCATGACGACATCTACTGGCAAAATCAACCTGCTGGGTCTGACCCTGCCGGAAATGGAACAATTCTTCGACTCTATCGGGGAGAAGCGCTTCCGCGCCGGTCAGGTGATGAAATGGATTCACCATTTTGGCGTCGATGATTTCGCCGCCATGACGAACGTCGGCAAGGTCTTGCGCGAAAAGCTCGAGGCCGTTGCCGAGATTCGGGGCCCGGAAGTGGTCAGTGAAGACATTTCCGCCGACGGTACTCGCAAGTGGGTGGTCCGCGTTGCCTCCGGCAGCTGCGTCGAGACCGTCTACATCCCCACCGACGATCGCGGCACCCTGTGCGTGTCGTCGCAAGCCGGCTGTGCCTTGGACTGCAGCTTCTGCTCCACCGGCAAGCAAGGCTTCAACAGCAACCTCACCGCCGCCGAAGTGATCGGCCAGGTGTGGCTTGCCAACAAATCCTTCGGGACCGTTCCGGCCAAGATCGACCGCGCCATTACCAACGTGGTCATGATGGGCATGGGCGAACCCCTGCTGAATTTCGACAATGTCATCGCCGCCATGAAGATCATGATGGAAGATCTGGGCTATGGCATTTCCAAGCGTCGCGTCACCCTGTCCACCTCGGGCGTGGTGCCGATGATCGACGAGCTGGCCAAGCACATCGACGTGTCGCTGGCCCTGTCGCTGCACGCACCGAACGACGAACTGCGCAACAAGCTGGTACCGATCAACAAGAAGTACCCGCTGAAGATGCTGCTGGAATCGTGCATGGGCTACATGTCCACCCTGGGTGGCAAGCGCGTGCTGACCATCGAGTACACCCTGCTCAAGGATGTAAACGACCAGCCGGAGCATGCTGCGCAAATGATCGAGCTGCTGCGCGACGTGCCATGCAAGATCAACCTGATCCCGTTCAACCCGTTCCCGCACTCCGGCTACGAGCGGCCGAGCAACAACGCCATCCGCCGCTTCCAGGACCTGTTGCACCACGGTGGCTTCAACGTCACCACCCGTACCACCCGTGGTGATGACATCGACGCTGCCTGTGGTCAGCTGGTCGGCCAGGTCAACGACCGCACCCGCCGCAGCGAGCGCTACATCGCTGTGCGCCAGCTGTCCGCGGACGCCGAGCTGCAAGACAGCCCCGCCAGCCACTGACCGGGACCTTGCCCATGAGCCTGCGCGCCGCGCTGTCGATCCTTGCGCTTTCGCTGCTGGCCGGCTGCGTGTCGGGCGGCGCGAGCGACCCCCTGGCCAGCCGCCAGGGCAGGGCAGAGGCGGGGCGGGCCTATGTGCAGCTTGGGCTGGGTTATTTGCAACAGGGTTTGACCGAGCAGGCCAAGGCGCCGCTGGGCAAGGCCCTGGCCCTGGATGGCGGTGATGCCGATGCACACGCCGCCCTGGCGTTGGTCTTCCAGGCCGAAGGCGAGCCGGCGCTGGCCGAAACGCACTTTCGCAAGGCGCTGCAGGCACGCACGGGCGACACCCGAATTCGCAACAATTACGGCAGTTTCCTTTATGCTCAGGGGCGATTTGCCGAGGCCGAGCAGATGTTTCGCCTGGCCAGCGCCGATACCCTGTATCCTGAGCGCTCACGCGTGTACGAGAACCTGGGCCTGACGGCTCTGAAGCTCGAGCGCCGCGACCAGGCGCATGCGTATCTGCTGAAAGCTTTGCAACTCAACCAGCGGCAACCGAAAGCGTTGCTGGAAATGGCTGAGTTGTCCTACGAAAACAGGCATTATGTGCCGGCCCGGGACTACTACGATCGTTTCAGCCAGTTGAGCGACCACGATGCCCGTAGCCTGCTGCTGGGCAGCCGCCTTGCCAGGGTATTCGGCGAGCAGGGCACACTGGCCGAGCTGGGCCAGCAATTACAACGACTTTATCCCGGTACGCCGGAATATCAGCAATACCTGTCGGAGCAACGATGAAAGCCGCGCATCCCGAAGTAGCAGTAGCGCCTGGCCAGAACCCCGGTGAGCTTTTGCGTCAGGCCCGTGAGAACCGGGACTGGTCACAAGCCGAGGTGGCCCGCAAGCTCAACCTCACTGTCAGTTCGTTGAACCACGTGGAAACCGGCGCCTTCGACAAGCTGCCGGGGCATACCTTCGCCCGTGGTTATATCCGCGCCTATGCCAAGCTGATGGACCTGGACCAGGCTGCCCTGGTGGAGGCCTTCGACCGTTACACCGGCACCCACGCCAAAGGCAGCGACGTGCACTCGCTGGGCCGTATCGAAGAGCCGGTGCGCCTGTCGCACAATATCCTGCGCGGCGTCAGCCTGCTGCTGCTGGTGGCCGTGGTCGGCGGCGGCTTCGTCTGGTGGCAGGACCAGGGCAGCCTGCGTGGCAAGGACCTGGCCAAGATCGCCCTGGAGCACGTCGAAGTCGAAAGCGCCGACGGTACCACCCAGATTCACCCGCTCGATGAGCCTGAAGACCAGGCTGTTTCCGCTGGGCAGCAGCCCGAGAGCGCGCCGCTGCCGCTGGAGCAGGGCGCTGCCGAGCAGCCTGCCGCCGCCGAACCGGCACCGGTAAGCCCGGCACCTGCCGCTACCGCTGCCGCAGTGCCGGCACCGGCCCAGCAGGCGCCTGTGCCACCGGTCGCCAGCGCCCCTGCTGCCACGCCTGCGCCGGTAGCACCGGTTGCCCCGGCTCCGGCCCCGGCGGCTGTTGCACCTGCTACGCCGGTAGCGGCCGTGGCCACTGCCGAGCCTGCCGCCCCCGCCGCAGTGCCGGCTGGCAGCGCCAAGGTAGCCATCCAGTTCGTCGCCGATTGCTGGACCCAGGTCACCGACGGCAACGGCAAGGTGCTGTTCAGCGCCATCAAGCGCAAGGGGGACAACCTCGAGCTGACCGGCAAGCCGCCGTTCTCGGTACGCCTGGGCTTTGCCCGTGGCGCCCAGGTCAGCTACAACGGCCAGGCCGTCGATGTTGCCCCGTTCACCAGTGGCGAGACCGCTCGCCTGAAGTTGGGACAGTAATCATGCACGGCGAATCTCCGATCAAACGTCGCGAATCCCGCAAAATCTGGGTCGGCAATGTACCGGTGGGTGGTGATGCCCCCATCGCGGTGCAGAGCATGACCAACACCGACACCAACGATGTGGCCGCCACCGTGGCGCAAATCCAGCGCCTGGTCGATGCCGGCGTGGACATCGTGCGCGTCTCGGTGCCGGACATGGACGCCGCCGAGGCGTTCGGCCGCATCAAGCAGCAGGTCAGCGTGCCGCTGGTCGCCGACATCCACTTCGACTACAAGATCGCCCTGCGCGTGGCCGAACTGGGCGTCGACTGCCTGCGTATCAACCCGGGTAACATCGGCCGTGAAGACCGTGTGCGCGCGGTGGTCGATGCCGCCCGCGACCGGGGCATCCCGATCCGTATCGGCGTCAATGCCGGCTCCCTGGAAAAGGACCTGCAGAAGAAGTACGGCGAACCGACCCCGGCGGCGCTGGTCGAGTCGGCCCTGCGCCATGTCGAGCACCTCGACCGTCTGGACTTCCAGGACTTCAAGGTCAGCGTCAAGGCCTCCGATGTGTTCATGGCCGTCGAAGCCTACCGCCTGCTGGCCAAGCAGATCGTGCAGCCGCTGCACCTGGGCATCACCGAAGCCGGTGGCCTGCGTTCGGGGACGGTGAAATCCGCTGTCGGCCTCGGTATGCTGCTGGCCGAAGGCATTGGCGATACCATCCGTATCTCGCTGGCGGCCGACCCGGTCGAAGAAGTGAAAGTCGGCTACGACATCCTCAAGTCGCTGCACCTGCGTTCGCGCGGCATCAACTTCATCGCCTGCCCGAGCTGCTCGCGGCAGAACTTCGATGTGGTCAAGACCATGAACGAGCTGGAAGGGCGCCTGGAAGACCTGCTGGTGCCGCTGGACGTGGCGGTGATCGGTTGCGTGGTGAACGGCCCGGGCGAAGCCAAGGAGGCCCATGTGGGGCTGACCGGCGGCACGCCGAACCTGATCTACATCGACGGCAAGCCGGCGCAGAAGCTGACCAACGACAACCTGGTCGATGAGCTGGAAAAGCTCATCCGCCAGAAAGCGGCCGAAAAGGCCGAAGCCGACGCGGCGCTGATCGTCCGTGGCTGACACACAGAATTCGTAAGGACTTTTCGTGAGCAAATCGCTGCAAGCCATCCGTGGCATGAACGACATCCTGCCAGAACAGTCGCCGCTGTGGCGCTACTTCGAAGGCACCGTGGCCGGCCTGCTGGACACCTACGGGTACAGCCAGATCCGCACGCCGATCGTCGAGTTCACCGAGCTGTTCAAGCGTTCCATCGGTGAAGTGACCGACATCGTCGAAAAAGAGATGTACACCTTCGAGGACCGCAACGGCGATTCGCTGACCCTGCGCCCCGAAGGCACTGCCGCCTGCGTGCGTGCCGTGCTCGAGCATGGCATCACCGGCAACGGCCAGGTGCAGAAACTGTGGTACATCGGCCAGATGTTCCGCCACGAGCGCCCGCAGAAGGGCCGCTACCGCCAGTTCCACCAGATTGGCGTGGAAGTGTTCAACCTGGACGGCCCGGACATCGACGCCGAGCTGATCATGCTGACCTGGCGCCTGTGGGGCCTGCTGGGCATCCGGGACGCGGTCAAGCTGGAACTCAACAGCCTGGGCACCAGCGAAGCCCGTGCACGCTACCGTGATGCGCTGGTCGAGTTCCTCTCGGCGCGCCTGGAGCAACTGGACGAAGACAGCCAGCGCCGCCTGCAGAGCAACCCGCTGCGCATCCTCGACAGCAAGGACCAGAACACCCAGGCGGTGCTGGTCGGTGCGCCGAAGCTGGAAGACTACCTGGACGAAGAGTCGCGCGTGCACTTCGAGGGCCTCAAGGCCCGCCTGGACGCTGCCGGCATTCCGTTCGTGATCAACACCAAGCTGGTGCGTGGCCTGGACTACTACAGCAAGACCGTGTTCGAGTGGGTCACCGACAAGCTCGGCGCCCAGGGCACCGTCTGCGCCGGCGGCCGTTACGACGGCCTGGTCGAACAGATGGGCGGCAAGCCGACCCCGGGCGTAGGTTTCGCCATGGGCATCGAGCGCCTGATCCTGCTGCTGGAAACCCTGGGCAAGGTGCCCGAGTCCATCAGCCGCCAGATCGACGTCTATCTGTGCGCCTTTGGCGAACAGGCGGAACTGGCCGGCCTGCGCCTGTCCGAAGGCCTGCGCGACCGCCTGCCGGGCCTGCGCCTGGCAGTCAACGCCGGCGGTGGCAGCTTCAAGAGCCAGTTCAAGAAAGCCGACAAGAGCGGCGCGCTGTTCGCCCTGATCCTCGGCGACGACGAACTGGCCAAGCAAGAGATCGGTTTCAAGCCCCTGCGTGGTCAGGGCGAACAACAGAACATTGCCTGGGATGCTCTGGCTGAGCACCTGGAAACCGCGATCGCTCAGGCGTAACGCGGTTCAACAAGCGAATAGGCGAAAAGGAGTATTGGGGTGTCGAGTACCGATGATGAACTGGCAGGGGTCAAGGACTGGTGGAACCGCAACGGCAAGCCGCTGCTGACCGGTGCCCTGTTGGCTGGCGTGGTGGTGTTGGGCTGGAATACCTGGCACAAGTACCAGAACAATCAGTCGCAAGGTGCCTCGCAGCTGTACCAGGCCTTGCTGGAGACCAGCCTGACGCCGACTGGCCAGCCTGACGCGACCAAGGTCGCGGAACTGGCCGGCAAGCTCAAGAGCGAGTTCGGCGGTACCGCCTACGCCCAGTACGGCAGCCTGTTCGTGGCCAAGGTCGCGGTCGAGACCGGCAAGCTCGACGACGCTGCTGCCGAGCTGAAGAGCGTGCTGGACAAGCCGGCCGATGCCACCCTGGGCGAAATTTCGCGTCAGCGCCTGGCTCGTGTGCTGGCTGCCCAGAACAAGGCCGAGGACGCCCTCAAGCTGCTCGACGGCGACGCCGACAAAGCCTTCCTGGCCAGCCGCGAAGAGTTGAAAGGTGACCTGCTGGTGCAACTGGGTCGCGCCGACGACGCGCACAGCGCTTACGAGAAAGCCAAGGCTGCGTTGTCCGATGAGGCGGCGGTCGGTGGCCTGCAATTGAAGCTGGATGACTTGGCCAAAGGGGACGCGTAAGTGATCGGTTGGAAACATGCAGCAGTGCTGACCCTGGCCGTACTGGCCGCAGGTTGCAGCAGCAACAGCAAGAAGGAACTGCCTCCGGCCGAGCTGACCAAGTTCACCGAGGAAGTGGTGCTGAAGAAGCAGTGGAGCCGTTCGATCGGTGACGGCCAGGGCGAGACCTACAACACCCTGGTACCTGCCATCGAGAACGACCGTATCTACGCCTCCGACGTCAACGGCGAAGTCTTCGCCCTCGACCGCATCACCGGCGACGTGGTGTGGAAGAAGGACCTCGATCTGCCGGTATCCGGTGCTGTAGGCGTGGGCTACGGCCTGGTCATGATCGGTACCCTCAAGGGTGAAGTCATCGCCCTGGACTCCAGCACCGGTGAGGAGCGCTGGCGCTCCCGCGTGACCAGCGAAGTGCTGGCCCCGCCTGCCAACAACGGTGAGGTGGTGGTAGTGCAGACCCAGGACGATCGCCTGATCGGCCTGGATGCCGCCACTGGCGACCGTCGCTGGATCTACGAAAACACCCCGGCCGTGCTGACCCTGCGTGGCACCGGCGCGCCGATCGCCACCAACCGCCTGGCCGTCGCCGGCCTGTCCACCGGCAAGGTGGTGGCGGTGGACATCAACAACGGCGTGCCGGTGTGGGAAAGCCGTGTGGCAATCCCGCAGGGCCGTTCCGAGCTGGACCGCGTGGTCGATATCGACGGCGGCCTGCTGCTGTCGGGTGGTACCCTGTACGTCAGCACCTACCAGGGCCGCGTCGCGGGCCTGGACCTGGAAAGCGGCCGCGTGCTGTGGCAGCGTGATGCCTCCAGCTACGTGGGTGTCGCCCAGGGCTACGGTAACGTCTATGTCAGCGAAGCTTCCGGTACTGTCGAAAGCGTCGACGAGCGCTCGTCCAGCGCCCTGTGGACCAACGACACCATGGCTCGCCGCCAGCTGACCGCGCCTGAAGTGTTCTCCAGCTACGTGGCGGTGGGCGACTTCGAGGGTTACCTGCACCTGCTGAGCCAGGTCGATGGCCGCTTCGTCGGCCGTGAGCGTATCGACAGTGATGGCCTGCGTGCCCGCCCACTTGTGGTCGGCGACACCATCTACGTCTTCGGCAACAGCGGCAAGCTCGAGGCACTGACCATCCGCTGAAGCTATGCTTGAAGCCTTGGCGGGCTTCAAGCCGCGGCGTAGGACACGCCGCCCGAACTCCGGCCGCTGCCTTGCAGCGGCCTTTGCATTTTCAAGAATTCAAGAGTGGAGAGCCGAATGGTTCCCGTAATCGCCCTGGTGGGCCGCCCGAACGTCGGCAAATCCACCATGTTCAACCGCCTGACCAAGACCCGCGATGCCATCGTCGGTGACCTGTCGGGCCTGACCCGTGACCGCCAGTATGGTGATGCCAGCTGGCAGGGTCGCTCCTTCATCCTGATCGACACCGGCGGTATAACCGGTGACGAAGTGGGCATGGACGAGAAGATGGCCGAGCAGTCGCTCATGGCCATCGAAGAAGCCGACTATGTGCTGTTCCTGGTCGATGCCCGTGCCGGCATGACCGCTGCCGACCAGATGATCGCCGAGCACCTGCGCAAGCGGAACAAGGAAGCGATCCTGGTTGCCAACAAGATCGACAACATCGATGCCGATGTGGCACGCGCCGAGTTCTCGCCGCTGGGCATGGGCAACGCCATCCCGGTGGCCGGCTCCCAGGGCCGCGGCATCAATGCGCTGATGGAGGCCGTGCTCGGCCACCTGCCACGCGACCAGGTCGAGGAAGCGCTGGATGCCGAAGTCGCCGAAGGCGAGGAAGCGGTGCGCATCCCGGGCCCGAGCGAGAAGGATGGCATCAAGATCGCCATCATCGGCCGCCCCAACGTCGGCAAGTCGACCCTGGTAAACCGCATGCTCGGCGAAGAGCGCGTGGTGGTGTACGACCAGCCGGGCACCACCCGCGACAGTATCTACATCCCGTTCGAGCGCGATGACGAGAAGTACACCTTCATCGACACCGCCGGCGTGCGCAAGCGCGGCAAGATCCACGAGGAAGTCGAGAAGTTCTCGGTGGTGAAGACGCTGCAGGCGATCAAGGACGCCAACGTGGTGATCTTCGTCATGGACGCCCGCGAAGGCGTGGTGGACCACGACCTGAACCTGCTGGGCTTCGCCCTGGAAGCCGGCCGTGCCATCGTCATCGCCCTGAACAAGTGGGACGGCATGGAGCCGGGCGAGCGTGACTACGTGAAGACCGAGCTGGAGCGCCGGCTGTTCTTCGTCGATTTCGCCGACATCCACTTCATCTCCGCCCTGCACGGCACCGGCGTGGGCCACCTGTACAAGTCGGTGCAGGCCGCGTTCAAGTCGGCGGTAACCCGCTGGCCGACCAGCCGCCTGACGCAGATCCTCGAAGATGCCGTGAGCGAGCACCAGCCGCCGCTGGTCAACGGCCGCCGCATCAAGCTGCGCTATGCCCACCTTGGTGGTGCCAACCCGCCGCTGATCGTGATCCACGGCAACCAGACCGACAAGATTCCGAAGTCGTACTCGCGTTACCTGGAGAACACCTACCGCCGCGTGCTGAAGCTGGTCGGTACGCCGATCCGCATCGAGTACAAGGGCGGTGAGAACCCGTACGAGGGCAAGAAGAACACCCTCACTGATCGCCAGGTCAACAAGAAGCGCCGCCTGATGTCGCACCACAAGAAGGCCGAGAAGAAGCGCCGCGACAAGCGCTGATTCCGCGTCAGCTTCTTCGCGGGCTTGCCCGCTCCCACAGGTCTCCACAGTTTTCGAATTCTGTGCAGTACCTGTGGGAGCGGGTTTACCCGCGAAGAGGCCCTTTGATCCAGCGCAAATCCCCCTATTGTTTCAACCTTTTTCCTGACCGCTCGATCCGCTATGCTCGGACTCCACCCCGTGCCGGATACACCCCAGGAAAGAGGGCTCCATGATCCGCAGCAAACTGCCGAATGTCGGCACGACCATCTTCACCACCATGTCCCAGCTCGCCGTGCAGACGGGCGCGCTCAACCTGTCGCAAGGCTTCCCCGACTTCAATGGCCCGCAGGCGCTGCTCGATGCAGTCGGCCGGCATGTGGCCGCCGGGCATAACCAGTATTCGCCGATGACCGGCTTGCCGGCCCTGCGCCAGCAGGTGGCGGCCAAGGTCGCGCGGCTGTATGGCGCGCAGGTGGATGCCGACCAGGAAGTGACCATCACCCCTGGCGCCACCGAGGCGATCTTCTGCGCCATCCAGGCAGTGGTGCATGCCGGTGACGAGGTAATCGTCTTCGACCCTTGCTACGACAGCTACGAGCCGTCCGTGGAACTGGCCGGTGGGCGCTGCGTGCATGTACAGCTGAGCGACGGCGATTTCCGCATCGACTGGCAGAAGTTCAGCGATGCCCTCAGCCCGCGCACGCGCATGGTGATCCTCAATTCACCGCACAACCCCAGCGGTGCGCTGATTACCCGAGAAGACCTGGACCAACTGGCCCGGCTTATCGCTGACCGCGATATCTACCTGGTCAGCGACGAGGTCTACGAGCACCTGGTCTATGACGGTGTACGCCATGCCAGCGTGTTGGCCCACGAGCAACTGTACCAGCGCGCCTTCGTGGTCAGCTCGTTCGGCAAGACTTATCACGTCACCGGCTGGAAGACCGGCTATGTGATCGCCCCGCCGGCGCTGAGTGCCGAGCTGCGCAAGGTACACCAGTACGTCAACTTCTGCGGGGTGACCCCGCTGCAGTGCGCCCTGGCCGATTTCATGGCTGAGCACCCCGAGCATATCGATGAACTGCCGGCCTTCTACCAGGCCAAGCGAGACTTGTTCTGCGGCTTGCTGGAGGGTTCGCGGTTCCGTTTCACCCGCACGGCGGGTACCTATTTCCAGCTGGTGGACTATTCGCAGATCCGCCCGGACCTGAACGATGTCGACATGTCGCTGTGGCTGACCCGTGAGCACGGCGTGGCGACCATCCCGGTGTCGGTGTTCTACCAGCAACCCATCCCCGAGCAACGCCTGGTCCGCCTGTGCTTTGCCAAACGAGAGGAGACGCTGCGTCAGGCAGCGGAAAAACTATGCGCGATCTGAGTACACTGCCGAACCTGAAAGTCGCCCTGGTGCAGACCACCCTGGCCTGGCACGACCGCGAGGCCAACTATGCGCACTTCGAAGTGCTGCTGGAGCAGGTGGGCGAGGTGGACCTGGTGATCCTGCCGGAAATGTTCACTACCGGTTTTTCCATGCAATCGGAAAGCCTGTGCGAGCCGGAAAACGGCCCGACCTACAAATGGCTGAAGGCCCAGGCGAAGAAGTACAACACGGTAATTACCGGCAGCGTGATCATCCAGGCCGCCGATGGCAGCCACCGCAACCGCCTGCTGTGGGCCCGGCCGGATGGCGAGATCCTGCACTACGACAAGCGCCACTTGTTCCGCATGGCCGGTGAGCACAAGCATTACACCCCGGGCGAGCGCCAGGTGCAGTTCGAGCTCAAGGGCTGGCGGATCCGCCCGCTGATCTGCTACGACCTGCGCTTCCCGGTGTGGAGCCGTGATGCCCAGGACACCGACCTGTTGCTATACACCGCCAACTGGCCGGCTGCGCGCCGCCAGCACTGGAACCGCCTGTTGCCGGCGCGGGGTATCGAGAACCTGTGCTATGTGGCGGCGGTGAACCGGGTGGGCACCGACGGCAAGGGCTTTGCCTATTCCGGCGACAGCCAGGTGCTGGACTTCCAGGGCGAGAGCCTGCTCAGTGCCGGGGAGGCCGACGGGGTGTTCACCGCGGTGTTGAGCGCGGCGGAGCTGGCGGCCTACCGGGCCAAGTTCCCGGCCAACCTGGATGCTGACACCTTCGAGCTGCACTGACAGTCTGTACCGGCCTCTTCGCGGGTAAACCCGCTCCCACAGGTACCGCACAGTATTCAAAATCTGTGAGGACCCTGTGGGAGCGGGTTTACCCGCGAAGAGGCCGGTGCTGGTTACATCAGTTTCCGATCAGTACACATCCCGCCGATACCGCCCATCCTCGATCAGCTGCTGCACTACCGCTTCCCCGAGGATGCCGGTGAGCGCCGCATCCACCCCGGCAGCCATGCCTTGCAGGCTGCCACATACATACACACAGGCACCATCCGCGACCCAGCGCTTGAACTCTTCAGCCTGCTGCAGCAACACATCCTGCACATACACCTTGTCGGCCTGATCCCGCGAAAATGCGAGGTCCAGGCGTGCCAGGTCGCCGTTGTCCAGCCAGCCTTGCAGCTCGTTGCCGCACAGCAGGTCATGCGCCCGGTTACGCTCGCCGAACAGCAGCCAGTTGCGCTGCTCGCCAGCATTCACCCGCGCGCGGAGCAAGCTGCGCAGGCCGGCCAGGCCGGTACCGTTGCCAATCAACACCAGCGGTGCAGCCGTTTCCGGCAGGTGGAAGCTGCTGTTGCGCCGCAAACGCAGGCTCAGCGTACCGTCAAGCGGCAGGTATTCGGTCAGCCAGCCGGAACCCAGGCCCAGATTGCCATCGGCATGGCGCTCCTGGCGCACGATCAGCTCCAGCACGCCATCGCTGGCGATCGAGGCAATCGAGTACTCGCGGCTGCCGATCGGCACCAGTGCGTCGACCAGTGCTTGCGGCTGTAGGCCGATCAGGTGATCGCGACGGGTCGGCAACTGGCGGCCGGCCAGGGCCTGGGCGAGGGTTTCGCTCAGGCCATTCACTTGCACCTTGGCCCCGGCGTCCAGCGCCATGCCATCGAGGAAGGCGTCGATCCTCGGCTGGCCGTTGAGCGGCAGGATCTCCACCAGGTCGCCAGCTTCCCAGCTGGCGGGCTGTTCCGGTCGCAGGCCCAGCAGGTACACCGGCTGGCCCTGGCTGCCCGGGTTGAGCAGTTCGCGGCGCACCAGCGACCAGTTGCCGAAACTCGGCGGCTGCCAGGCGGCCACTGGCTGGGCGCCGGTCAGTTGCGCCAGTTGCTGCTGCCACTGCTGCAGCGCGGCCTGGTCGGCGTTGTCCACTTCCACTGGGCTGAACGCACTGCTGGCACCGCGTTCACCCAGCCATGCCTGCAGGCGGCGGGCGAAGCCGCAGAAGTGCGGATACTGGCGGTCACCGAGGGCGAGCAGGGCATAGCTGAGGTTGTTCAGCGCCCAAGGTTGGCCGAGCACTTTGCGCTCGAAGGCGCGGGCGCTGTCGGGGGCTTCGCCGTCGCCGAAGGTGCTGACCACGAACAGCGCACGGCGGGCCTGGCGCAGGTCGCTTTCACCCAGTTCTGCCAGGGCGCGTACCTGCACGGGCAGGCCGGCGGCCTGAAGCTGCCCGGCGCTCTGCCAGGCCAGTTGTTCGGCAAGCCCGCTCTGGCTGGCAAAGCCGATCAGCCAGCTGTCGCCGCTGGTGGTGTTGCTGGTGACGTTGCCACGGGCGGCACGTACCTGGCGCTTCTTGCGACGGCGGTCGAGGTACAGCAGCCAGCCGGTGACGAAGAACAGCGGCATGGTCAGGCTGGCGATGGTGACGATGATGCGCCCCGGCAGGCCGAAGTATTCGCCCACGTGCAGGGCGTAGACGCTCTGCAGCAACTGGGCCTTGAAGGATTTGTCGGTGTAGCGGTCATGCCTTTTCACCTGGCCGCTGGCCGGGTCCAGTACCAGGGTGTTGAAGGCACGTGGGTGGTCGGCGTTGTCCAGCAGGTAGAACAGGTTGGCCGGCTGGCCGCCTACCGGTGGCAGGCGCAGGTTGTACATGGCCAGGCCCGGGCCGGCAGCGTCCTTGAGGTTGGCCCAGATCGCGTCGTAGTCGACCACCAGCGGCGGGGCGTTCTTGTCGATCTTCTGCGGCCCGTGGCGGCCCCGGCCTTCGCCGCGCTTTTGCTGCTGGCCGGCGGCCGGCGCGTCGGCCAGCAGCTTGTTCAGGCCCTCGCGGTACCACTCGTAGGACCAGAACAGCCCGGTCAGGGCGAACAGCAGGTAGAACAGCAGGCACCAGGTGCCGGCCACCGCGTGCAGGTCCCAGTTGAAGGCGCGGCCTTTCTTGGCCCAGTCGAAGGTCAGCCAGGTGCGCCAGTCCAGCGCCTTGCGCGGCCAGCGCAGGTACAGGCCGGAGAGGCAGAAGAACACCAGCATCAGGGTGCAGGCACCGGTGATCTGCCGGCCGCTGTCGCCCATGGCCAGGAAGCGATGCAGGTTGAGCATGAGGTTGAAGAAGCCTTGCCCAGCCACTTCTCCCTTGAGTTCGCCGGTGTACGGGTCGGCATAGCGCAACTGGCCACGGCGCTCGCCTGGTGGTGGGGTGAAGAAGACGCGTGCGGCGTTGCCTTCGCGTACATCGACCCACAGCATCGCCACCTTGTCGTGCTGCTGGGCCTCGACCCGCTGGACCAGTTCGGCCGGGGGCAGCACGCCCTCCGGGCGCACCTGGACCTTCAGGACATCGGCATTCAGCGCGCGCAGCAGTTCTTCCTGAAACGAGTACAAGGCCCCGGTGATACCCATCAAGGCCAGCACCAGGCCAGCGGTGATGCCAAAGAACCAGTGCAATTGGAACAGCGTCTTCTTCACCACATGATCACCTTGTGTTTCTGCCGCACACTGCGCGGCGTGCATTATGCCTTGATACGCAAATGCCCCGCTCACGGGAATGAACGGGGCAGGGTGGGCTCGTCAGTCAGGCTTGTGTTGTCTGTACCGGCCTCTTCGCGGGTGAACCCGCTCCCACAGGTACTGCACTGACCTCAGGTCCAGTGATATCTCTGTGGGAGCGGGTTCACCCGCGAAAGGGCCGGCACAGGCGCAGCCCATTCAACAGATCAACCCCATCCCGGCATCAGAAGTGGAAGCTGGTGGTCAACAGCGCAGTCCGCCCGGCGGCCTGGTTGGCATAGTGCCCACTGTAGGCCTTGTCGTAGTAGACCTCGTTGGTGAGGTTCTGCACGTTCAACTGCAGGTCGACGTGCTTGGTCAGCTTGTAGCTGGCCATGGCGTCGTAGCGCCAGTACGAGTCGACCATCACGCTGTTGGTGGTGTTGCCGAACACTTCATCGACGTAGAAGGCACCACCACCAATGGTCAGCTTCGGCGTGACGTTGTAGGTGGTCCACAGGGTCAGGCTGTTGTTCGGCGTGTTAGGCAGCTGGTTGCCATCGTTGTAACCATCGATGAACACCGTGCCGACCCGCTGCGCGCCGCCGTCGACGAGCTTGGCATCCAGGTAGGTGTAGCCGGCGAATACTTGCCACGCGTCGGTCAGCTTGCCGCTGGCGCTGAGCTCCAGGCCATCGACACGGGTCTTGCCGATGTTCTGGTAGGTGTTGTTATCCACCAGTACACGAGCGTCTTCCTTCTCGGTGCGGAAAATGGCCGCGGTCAACGCCAGGCGTTCGTCGAGCAGATCCCACTTGGTACCGATTTCGTAGTTGGTGGTTTTTTCCGGTTTCAGCTCGCTGGTGGTGGTGGCCGTGACCAGCGCGTTGCCGTCGGAACCTTCGCCGAGCGAGGCGCCAGGCGGGGTGGCGGAGGTGGCATAGGACACATAGATGCTGCCGTTCTCGGCAGGCTTCCAGGTCAGGCCCAGTTGGCCAGTGACGAACTCACTGGTGTCTTCGGTCTTGAAGCTGGTAGAACCGTTGGCCGCTTTGGTCTTGACCTTGGTGTCGAAGTGGTCGTAACGCAGGCCCATGGTCAGCAACCAGGCCGGGTCGAGCTCCAGCGTGTCGGTGAAGTAGATGGCGCGCGTGTTGCCAGAAGTATCGGCACCGGCTTCGGTGCGGCTGATGGTGCCGTCCCACTCTTCATGCGGATTGGGGTTCGGGAACGAGGTACAGACACCGGAGATCTGGCCTGTTGCGCTCGAGCAGTTGCCAGCGCCGAAACCGGTGACGTCGTAGCCCGATTTCACCGATGTTTCCCGGCTGAGTTCGATACCGGTGGAGAAGCTGTTCTTCATGCCACCAACGTAGAAATCGCCATACAGGTCGGTCTGGTTGGTGGTCGTGCGGGTGTTGGCGACACGGTTGTTCGGGCGACGCCAGACTTCACCGTTGAGGATGTTGCCTTTGCTGTCGTCTGGCTGGCTGTAGATGTAATCCTGCAGCGTGTTGCCATGGCGCAAGGTGTTCTTGAAGGTCAGCGAGTCGCTCAGGTCGTGCTCGATGCTGATGGTCGAGATATCTGCACGGCTCTTGGAGAAATCGCGACCGACCAGGCCGTAGTAGTTGCTGCTGCTGCCACCGCCGTGGGTCGGTTTGTCCGGGTTGGCCGAGGTGCGAGCGGCCGAGCTGCCGGAGCGCAGGCTGTAGGGAATTCCCGAATCCGGCAGGTCGTCGCTTTCCACGTGGTAGTAGTCAAGGCTCACGCGGGTATCGGTGCCCAGACCGAACACCAGCGAAGGTGCCACGCCCCAGCGGTCGTAGTTGACCTCATCGCGGCCGGCGACGTTGCTTTTGTGGGTCATCAGGTTCAGGCGGCCAGCGACGCTGTCGCTGAACTGATAGTTGCCATCCAGGGTGTAGCGCTGGGTCTGATCGCTGCCCCAGGTCCAGGCGCCGTCGAGCGAGTTGCCCAGGTGCGCACGCTTGCTGACCATGTTGATGGTGCCACCAGCAGCACCGCGACCAGCGATCGAGGAGTTCGGGCCCTTGGCCACTTCCACCGACTCGATGGCGAAGATTTCGCGGGTTTGCGAACCGGTATCGCGCACGCCGTCCAGGTACATCGAGCTTTGGCTGTCGAAGCCGCGAATGAATGGGCGATCGCCGGAGGGGTTGCCACCTTCGCCGGCACCCATGGTGATGCCCGGCACGGTGCGCAGTGCATCCTGCAGGGTCAGGGCGCTGGTGTCCTTGATCACTTGCTGCGGGATCACGGTGATCGAGCGCGGGGTATCTACCAGCGGTGCGGTGTACTTCTGCGAAGAGGCCTTGTCGACCTTGTAATCGGTGCTGGCCTGTTCAGCCTTGCCGTTGACGCTGGTGGCGTCGAGGGTGATAGCGCTGCTGGCGGCCGGGTCAGCGGCATAGGCTGACGAAGCGCTGAGGGCGACGCCGATGGCAGACACGATCAGGCGTGGTGAACTCACTGCAGATGGTACGTACTGGCGCATTGCTAAGGACCTTCCCCAAGGTGTTAAGGCCGCGGATCTTAATGTAAGCAATTGTGACTCACAATTGAGAGTCGTTACCATTCGTGAAGAATTTACAATCTTTACAATTTGCCTTTACGGTTTCATCAAGCTGAAACGTCTTAAGCGGCGAATGGGGCTTGTGAAGCGCAAAAGGGAATCAATATCATTGGCGCCTTTACATTTTCCAACGGTGCTGCCGCCATGCTGCTTCACATCCCCGGCCTGTTTCACGCCGATGAACTGGCCCGTATCCGCGAGGCGCTGGAGCAGGCCGACTGGGCCGACGGCAAGATCACGGCCGGCTACCAGTCGGCCAAGGCCAAGCACAACCTGCAGTTGCCGGAAGGCCACCCGCTGGCCAAGGAGATCGGCAGTGCGCTGATCGACCGCCTGTGGCAGACCCCGCGCTTCATGTCTGCAGCCTTGCCGCACAAGGTGTTCCCGCCGCTGATCAACTGCTACCGCGAAGGCGGCAATTTCGGCTTCCACATCGACAACGCCCTGCGCCAGCCCAAGGGCAGCCCGGAGCGGGTGCGTACCGATCTTTCTTCCACACTGTTCCTCAGCGATCCGGACAGCTACGACGGCGGCGAGCTGGTGATCCAGGACACCTATGGCGTGCAGCAGGTCAAGCTGGCCGCCGGTGACCTGGTGCTGTACCCCGGCACCAGCCTGCACAAGGTCAACCCGGTTACTCGTGGCCAGCGTTACGCCGCATTCTTCTGGACCCAGAGCCTGGTGCGCGAGGACAGCCAGCGGGCGTTGCTGTTCGAGATGGACAATGCCATCCAGCAACTGACTGCCGATGTGCCGGATCATCCATCACTGCTACAGCTGACCGGCACCTACCACAACCTGCTGCGCCGCTGGGCCGAGGTCTGAGCCGTGTCCTATCAGTTGCGGCGTGAGGAAGTGGTTGATGTGGCCGGTTTGCAGGCCATGCTGGAAGAAAGCCCTGGCAAGGCCGCCCAGGCGATCCTGGCGGCGGCCGGGCAGGGCGCGGTGGAGGCACAGTTGCTGCTGGGGCAGATCCTGCTCGACGGGCGCGGCATTCAGGCGGATGCCGCCGTGGCCAGGCGCTGGTTCGGCATCGCCGCGCAGGGCGGCAGTGCCATGGCGCACAACATGCTGGGGCGTTGCCTGGAGCATGGCTGGGGCGGTGAGCCAAGCCAGGCACAGGCGGCCATCCACTATGCGCGAGCGGCCGATGCCGGGCTGGACTGGGGGTTGTACAACCTGGGCAACCTGCTGGCCACCGGGCGCGGAATACCGGCCAACCAGGCGCAGGCGCTGATGTGCTACGAGAAGGCCGCGCACATGGGGCATGCCAAGTCGATGAACCTGTACGGGCGTTACCTGGAGCAAGGCATCGCCACGGCGCCCAATCCGACACGGGCGGTGCGCTGGTATCGGCGTTCGGCCGAGGCGGGGGACTTTCGAGGCATGTTCAGCCTGGGGCTGGTGCTGGTCGAGCGCGGGCAGGTGGCGGAAGCCGGGCCCTGGCTGGAGCGGGCGCGGGTCGAGGGGAACATGAATTTCCTGCGCAGCGCGCTGGTGACCTTGCAGGGGGCGGGGCCGGTGTTGATGGCCTTTGCGGCGCGGTATGCCGAGGAGATCGAACGGCGAGGGAACTGAGGTTGCCTGTGCCGGCGATAGGGCCGGTACAGGAAAGCACAAATGAAAACGGGGCCTTGCGGCCCCGTCTTGCGTTACAGGTAGTAAGCCTTCAGCGGCGGGAAGCCGTTGAATTCCACTGCGCTGTAGCTGGTGGTGTAGGCACCGGTCGACAACCAGTACAGACGGTCGCCGATGGCCAGGTTCAGCGGCAGGCCGTACTTGTAGTTTTCGTACATGATGTCGGCGCTGTCGCAGGTCGGGCCGGCGATGACCACTTCTTCGGCCTCGCCTTTCTTCTCGGTCCAGATCGGGAACTTGATGGCTTCGTCCATGGTTTCGATCAGGCCGGAGAACTTGCCCACGTCGGTGTAGATCCAGCGCTCGACGGCGGTGCGCGACTTGCGTGCAACCAGGACCACTTCGCTGACCAGGATGCCGGCGTTGGCAATCAGCGAACGGCCCGGCTCGAGGATGATTTCCGGCAGGTCGTCACCGAAGTCTTCCTTCAGGAAGCGGATGATCTCTTCGGCGTAGGTTTCCAGGCTGTTGGTCCGGGTGATGTAGTTGGCCGGGAAGCCGCCACCCATGTTGATCAGCTTCAGCTCGATGCCGTCTTCTTCCTTCAGGCGCTCGAAGATCACCTTGACCTTGGCGATGGCAGCATCCCACACACTGATGTCGCGCTGCTGCGAGCCAACATGGAAGGAAATGCCGTAAGGCACCAGGCCCAGGTCGCGGGCGAGGATCAGCAGGTCCATGGCCATGTCGGTCTGGCAGCCGAATTTACGCGACAGCGGCCAGTCGGCAGTGGTCGAGCCTTCGGTGAGGATACGCACGTACACCTTCGAACCCGGCGCGGCCTTGGCGATGTTGCGCAGGTCGGCTTCCGAGTCGGTGGCATACAGGCGCACGCCCTTCTCGTAGAAGTAGCGGATGTCCTTGGACTTCTTGATGGTGTTGCCGTAGCTGATACGGTCGGCGCTGACGCCGCGGCCCAGCACCTTGTCCAGCTCGTAGATCGAGGCGATGTCGAAGCTCGAACCTTTCTCTTTGAGCAGGTCGATGATTTCCACGGCCGGGTTGGCCTTGACCGCGTAGTACACCTTGGCGAATTCGAAACCAGCACGCAGGTCGTCATAGGCCTGGCTGATCATCTGGGTGTCGATGAGTACGAACGGGGTTTCCTGCTTGTCGGCGAACGCCTTCATTTTCTGGAAGGTGTCACGCGCGAAATAGTCTTCGACCTGGATCGACATGCTCAGGGACTCCATGGGCAAACTGAAAATTTAAGTGGCTGCAAACTGAACGTCCTCCGTATCCCCACTTTGGTTCGCCTACTCAGTACTTGAGCCGGATGGATCGTTTCCAGCATGGACGTTCGGCGCGCACTTTAGGGCGTGAAGAATGCAGAATCAACAGGCAATCCGGGCGTGATCGACGCGGATCGACGACCTGCCATTTGAATAACCGACCCATGTGACCGGCTGATGTTCCCCGGAGTGTTTCAAGCGTAAAAAATAGTGGAATGGAGCGCGTTCGCTCCTTCGCGGGTACGCCCGCTCCCACAGGCATCTCGCGGTTCCTGTGGGAGCGGGCGTGCCCGCGAAAGGGCCTCAGGTGTTCATATTTATGGCCACATTTCGCTGGCACCGCCGTGCATGAAAAAGACGATAAATTTTTTGTTACCGACTGGCGGAATTGCCGTGTTTGATGCGAAACATTACTATTCGCACCCTTGTCTGCCTCCCTGATGACCCCGACCGTGTCCGGACCCAAAGGCTTCCTCGACCACTACCATGAGCTGATCGGCACCTGGACGCGCAAGTTGCGCAGTCGACAGCAGGCCGAGGACCTCACCCACGATGCCTTTGTCCGGGTACTGGAAAACCCGCGCGAGCAGGTCGAGCAGCCACGCGCCTACCTGCACCAGACCGCCCGCAATATTGCCGTGGATGGTTTCCGGCGCGAGGACCGCCGCCAGGCCCTGGAGCTGGAAGCCTTCGACGAAGGCGTGGCCGGCAGTGGCGACCCCGAGGCCTACGTGCATGCGCTGGAGCTGGCCGACAGTGTCGAGCGGGCGCTGGCCGAACTGCCGCTCAATTGCCGGCAGGTGTTCATCTGGCAGAAGCTCGAAGGCCTGACCCAGGCCGAGATCGCCGAGCGCATGGGGTTGAGCAAGAACATGGTCGAAAAGTATATGATCCGCACGCTCCGGCATCTGCGTGAGCACCTGGATGTGTCGGCATGATGAGTCAGGAGACCTTTTCGATGAAACAGCACGGTACCGATACCGTCCGCGAGCAGGCGGCCGCGTGGTTCGCCCGGGTGCAGGATGCGCCTCGCGATGCCGGGCTGCAGGCGCAGCTGCACGTCTGGCTGGAAGGCGATGCACGGCACCGTGATGAGTACCAGCAGCTCGCCCGTCTGTGGCAGGCCACCGACTTCATCCCGCGCCAGCGCCTGGAAGCGCTGTGCCAGCCGGCACCGGTACGCCAGTTGCCACGTCGGCGCTTCGTGCGCCAGGCCTTGGCCGCCAGCGTGGCCGCACTGGCGTTGGGCCTGGGCTGGGGCGGCTGGCACTACCAGCAACTGAATCACCAGGGCAGCTTGCAGACCGCCTTCAACGAACGCCGCCAGGTCGAACTGCCGGATGGTTCGCACCTTGAACTCAACGGCAGCACGCAAGTGCAGGTCGCTTTCAGCGCCGGCCAGCGGCATGTCCGGCTGATGGCGGGCGAGGTGATGTTCACCGTCGCCCACGACAGTGGCAGGCCGTTCGTGGTCGACACCGCCCAGGGCAGCGTGACTGTCACCGGTACCCGTTTCGACGTCCGCCTGGACCCGGCCAGCACCCGCGTGGCGGTGGAGCAGGGCTCGGTACGTGTGCAGGGCAAGGGCGCCTCGCTGGCGCAGCTCACGGCGGGCCAGGGCTCGCATATAGATGCACAAGGCCAGGTGGCGGCGCCCTATGCGGTGAATACCGGCGCTCTGACTGCGTGGCGCCAAGGCAGGCTGGTGTTCGACAACGCCACCCTGGCCGAGGTGGTGGCCGAAGCCTCGCGCTACCGCAGCCAGCCGCTGCGGGTCGCCCCCGGCAAAGTCTCGCAGCTGCGGCTGTCCAGCACCTTCAGCACCGACGACACCGACGCGCTGCTGCGTGCCTTGCCGAGCATCCTGCCGGTGGCCATCAAGGCCCATGAAGATGGCTCGCGCGAAATAATCGCGAAATAGATTCAGGTTTTTTTCCGCTCGTTCGTCTTCCCCGCCAGCTGCAACTGCCAAGCATTTCCATTTGCATGCGGTTGGCGTTTATTCCGTATTCCAGGAAGTTTCGACGACGTGAACAACAACAAGCCCTTCCCACGCTTCCGCGCCTTGGCGCTGGCCCTGGCGGTCAGCGCCGTGGCCGTCAACAGTCAGGCCGCAGAGGCCGGCAGCACCATCCAGATCCAGGCCCAACCCTTGGCTTCGGCGCTGAACCAGCTGGGCCAGCAGACCAACCTGCAGCTGTTCTTCAGCCCCGAGCTGGTGGCCGGCAAGCAGGCCCCGGCGGTGTCCGGCCAGCTGGCGCCCGAGCAGGCGCTGCAGCAGCTGCTGCAAGGCAGCGGCCTGACCTACGAGATGTCCCAGGGCACCGTGGTGGTCAAGCCGGCCCAGGCCGATGGCACCCTCACCACCGGCAGCCTGGAGCTGGCGCCCACCGACATCAAGGTGGTGGGTGACTGGCTGGGCGATGCCCAGCAGAGCGTGGTGCAGAACCACCCCGGCGCGCGCACCGTGGTACGCCGCGAAGCGATGGTGGAGAAGGGCGCAATGAACGTGCGCGACGTGCTGCGCGGCATCCCGGGCGTGCAGGTGCAGGACTCCAACGGCACCGGCGGCAGCGACCTGTCGCTGAACGTGGGTGTTCGCGGCCTGACTTCGCGCCTGTCGCCACGCTCCACGGTGCTGATCGACGGCATCCCGGCCGCCTTCGCGCCCTATGGCCAGCCGCAGCTGTCGATGGCGCCGATTTCCTCGGGCAACCTCGACAGCATCGACGTGGTGCGTGGCGCCGGCTCCGTGCGTTATGGCCCACAGAACGTCGGCGGGGTGATCAACTTCGTTACCCGGGCTATCCCGGAGAAGGCCTCGGCCGAGCTGTCCACCACCCTGGAAACCTCCCAGCATGGTGGCTGGAAACACACCGAGTCGGCCTTCGTCGGCGGCACGGCGGACAACGGCATGGGCGTGGCGCTGCTGTACACCGGGGTGAATGGCAACGGCTACCGTGAAAGCAACAACGGCAACGACATCGACGACGTCATCCTCAAGACCCACTGGGCGCCGACCGACGTTGACGAGTTCTGGCTCAACTTCCACTACTACGACGGCCGAGCCGACATGCCTGGCGGCCTGACCCAGGCGCAATACGACAGCAACCCGTACCAGTCGCTGCGCGACTACGACTACTTCGCCGGCCGGCGCAAGGACGTGTCGTTCAAGTGGCAGCGCCAGCTCGACGACGCCACCCAGTTCGAAGTGCTGACCTACTACACCGACAGCTTCCGCGGCAGCGCCATTGCCTCGCGCGACATGAAGACCCTGTCGTCGTACCCGCGCAACTACCATACCTTTGCCATCGAGCCGCGGCTGTCGCGGATCTTCTTCGCCGGCCCGACCACCCAGGAAGTCAGCGTGGGCTACCGCTACCTGAAGGAAGCGATGCGTGAGCAGTCGACCCGCCTGGCGCTGATCGACAACGTGCCGACGCCGACCCCGACCTCCGACGGCCATGTGTTCCAGGACCGCAGCGGTGGTACCGAGGCCAGCGCCTACTACATCGACGACAAGATCGACGTGGGTAACTGGACCATCACCCCAGGTATCCGCTTCGAGCATATCAACACCGACTGGCGCGACCGCCCGGTGCTCGGTGCCAACGGCCAGCCGGTGCCGGAGAAGAAGCGCAGCATCACCAGCAACGAGCCACTGCCGGCGCTGAGCGTGATGTACCACATCTCCGATGCGTGGAAGGTGTTCGCCAACTACGAGACCTCGTTCGGCAGCCTGCAGTACTTCCAGCTGGGCCAGGGTGGTACTGGCGACAGCACGGCCAATGGCCTGGAGCCGGAAAAGGCCAAGACCTACGAGATCGGTACCCGCTATGACAATGGCGGCTTTGCCGGTGAGCTGACGGCGTTCTACATCGACTTCGATGACGAACTGCAGTACATCAGCAACGACGTGGGCTGGACCAACCTCGGCGCGACCAAGCACCAGGGTATCGAGGCCTCGGTGCGCTATGACCTGGACGGGCTGGACCCGCGCCTGGAAGGGTTGTCGGTGAGCGGTGGCTATACCTATACCCGCGCTACTTATGAAGGGGACATTCCTGGCTTCGAGGGCCGTGACCTGCCGTTCTATTCACGCCAGGTGGCTACTGCCGGGGTGCGTTACGCGGTCAACCACTGGACCTGGAACCTGGATGCCTACGCCCAATCCAAGCAGCGCGCGCCGGGTACCGGGATCAATGCCGATGGCAGCTTCAACGGCGACTACATCACCGAGCCCAGTGCGGATGGGCAGTACGGTGATATTCCGGGTTACGTGACCTGGCATGCCCGTGGCGGGTATGAGTTCGGGCCCCAGATGTCCAACCTGAAGCTGGCGGCGGGGGTGAAGAACCTGTTCGACAAGCAGTACTTCACCCGCTCCAGCGACAACAATGCCGGCATCTATGTGGGTGAGCCGCGGACCTTCTATGTGCAGGCCAGTGTAGGGTTCTGACATCGCGTCGCCTGCTTCGCGGGTGAACCAGCTCCCACAGGTACCGCGCAGGTCTTTAGCCTTGCATCGACCCTGTGGGAGCGGGTTTACCCGCGAAGAGGCCGGCACAGGCAATCCATTACCTGGGTTTTGAGCCTAGATTGCCGGGGCCGCTTTGCGGCCCATCGCGACACAAGGCCGCTCCTACACAGGAACGCGATCTGCTGTAGGAGCGGCCTTGCGTCGCGAAAGGGGCGCAGCGCGCCCCCGGCGTTTACGAAATCACCGCCTCGGCCGGCGAGACAATGCTGGTCTTGGCCCCCCGCGAGCGCCCCGAACTCAGGTACGCCGCAATCGACTCCTGCGTCACCTCGCCCAGGAACACCTGCTCGGCATCCAGCACCGGCAGCCACGCCCGGTTGAACTCGTACATCCGCGACAACAGGATGCGCAAATGCTCATCATGCGACGCCGTGGCATTGAACGGCCGCAGGAAGTCGCCACAAGTCCCTTGCTGGCGATGCATGTCACGCCGGCGCACGTAGCCCAGTGCCTTGTTCTGCGCATCGGTCACCACCACGTAGCGGCGGTCGTGCTCGTCCAGCAGCTCCAGCGCATCGCTCACCGGCGTCTGCGGGCTTACCGATGGCGCGTTGTCTGCCGCATCCTCCGCACGCACCAGCAGCAGGCGCTTGAGGGTGCTGTCCTGGCCGACGAAGTTGCTGACGAACTCGTCCGCCGGGTGCGCCAGCAAGGTGTCCGGGTGGTCCAGCTGCAACAGCTTGCCGGCGCGGAAGATGGCGATCTTGTCGCCCAGCTTGATCGCTTCGTCGATGTCATGGCTGACCATGATCACGGTCTTGTTCAATGCCCGCTGCATCTCGAAGAACTCGTTCTGGATCATCTCGCGGTTGATCGGGTCGACCGCGCCGAACGGCTCGTCCATCAGCAGCACCGGCGCTTCCGCCGCCAAGGCGCGGATCACGCCGATACGCTGCTGCTGTCCGCCGGACAGCTCGCGCGGGTAGCGCTGCAGATACTGCTTGGGCTCCAGCTTGATCATGTGCATCAGCTCGCGGGCGCGTTCATGGCACTTCTGTTTGTCCCAGCCGAGCAGGCGCGGCACCACGGTGATGTTCTCCTCGATGGTCATGTTGGGGAACAGGCCGATCTGCTGGATGACATAGCCGATGTGCCGGCGCAGGGTGACCTCGTCCAGCCCGGTGGTGTCTTCGCCATTGATGAACACCTGGCCGGAAGTGGGCGTGATCAGGCGGTTGATCATTTTCAGGGTAGTGCTCTTGCCGCAGCCCGAGGGGCCGAGGAATACGCAGATTTCCCCTTCGTTGACGGTGAGGCTTACCGAGTCGACGGCTTTGACGTCCTTGCCGTTGACGTTGAAGGTTTTGCTGAGGTTCTTCAGTTCGATCATGAGCGCAGTCCTTCTGGAGTCAGGGCACGTTGCAGGGTTTGCAGGAGCAGGTCGGCGATGATCGCCAGCAGGCTGACCAGCACGGCGCCGACCAGCAGCATCGACATGTCGCTGCGGCTGATGGAGGTGAGGATGAGTACGCCAAGGCCGCCGGCGCCGATGGTGGCGGCGATGGTCATCACGCCGATGTTCATCACCACGGCGGTGCGCACGCCGGCGAGGATCACCGGCACGGCGATGGGCAGTTCGACCATGCGCAGGCGCTGGCCGAAGGTCATGCCGATGCCGCGCGCGGCTTCACGGATGCCGGGCTCGACGTTGGTCAGGGCCAGGTAGGTGTTGCGCATGATCGGCAGCAGTGAGTAGAGAAACACCGCAGTGATCGCCGGCAGCGGCCCGAGGCCCTGGCCGAACTTGGAGTAGAACGGCAGCAGCAGGCCGAACAGGGCGATCGAGGGGATGGTCAGCAACACCGTGGCGCTGGCCTGCAATGGGCCGGCGACGGCCGGGAACCGGGTCATCAGGATGCCCAGCGGTACGCCGACGACGATCGCCAGGCCCACGGCGACGCCGACCAGCATGATGTGCTGCCAGGTCAGTTGCAGCACCTGGGCCCAGTCCAGGTGGTTGAAGGTATCGATCAGGTTCATGGCTGGCCCTCGCTGTTCAGTGGGTGCTCACGCAGGAAGGTGGCGGCCACGGCAGTCGGGTTCTGGTGCTCGACATCGACCTTGGCGTTGAGCTGGCGCATGGTTGCGTCATCCAGCTGTTCGGCCAGTGGCTTGAGCAGGCCGGCCAGCTGCGGGTTGGCGTCGAGCACGGCTTTGCGCACCACCGGCGCGGCGGTGTAGTCGGGGAAGTAGTGCTTGTCGTCCTCCAGCAGCTTGAGGTCGAAGGCGTTCAGGCGGCCGTCGGTGGTGTACACCAGCCCGGCGAACACCTGGTTGTTGCGCATCGCGGTGTACACCAGGCCGCCGTCCATCTGGCGGATATTGCGGCGGTCCAGCGGCAGGCCGTACATCTCGCGCAGGCCGACCAGGCCATCGGGGCGGTTGGCGAACTCGGTGTCCAGCGCCACCAGGTGGTTGCGGTGGCTTTCGTCACGCAGTACCTGGTTGAGGTCGCTGATGGTGTTGACCTGCGGATAGGCCTCGGCCACCTGCTTGGGCAGGCCCAGGGCGTAGGTGTTGCTGAACTTCGACGGGGTCAGCCAGATCAGGTCCTTCTTGGCATCCAGCACCTTGACCCTGGCGAAGGTTGCCTCGGCACTGGGCATGCGCTCGTCGATATGGTTGTACGACACCAGCGACACGCCGGTGTATTCCCACATCAGGTCGAGCTGGCCGGTTTCCTGGGCCTGGCGCGCGATATTGCTGCCAAGGCCGGTGGTGACGCGCACATCATAGCCGTTGGCGCGCAGGTATTGCGCGGTGATTTCGGCGAGTACGGTCTGTTCGGTGAACACCCGCGCGCCGATGCGGATCAGCGGTTTGTCCGCCGCCTGGGCAAATCCTGCGAACAGCAGGGCCGCGCCCAGCAGCAAGGCGATTCTCTTGTTCATACGTTCCCTATCTTTATTGGGCCAGGCCACGTTCCAGCCAGCGCTTGCTGGAAAAACTCACCGCCGCGTCCAGCGCCAGCGCCAGCAGTGCAGTGCAGGCAGCCCCCAGCAGCAGCTGTGGCTGGTTGTTCAGGGCGATGCCGGGGAAGATCAGGCTGCCCAGGCTGTTGGCGCCAATCAGGAACGCCAGCGGTGCGGTGCCGACGTTCAGCGCCAGGGCCACGCGCACACCGCCAACGATGATCGGCACGGCGTTGGGCAGCTCCACCTGCCACAGTTGCTGGCGCGGGGTCATGCCGATGCCGGTGGCGGCTTCCTTGAGCGAGGCGGGGACGTTTTTCAGGCCCTCGTAGGTGTTGCGCACGATGGGCAGGAGGGAGGCGAGGAACAGCGCGAAGATCGCGGGCCCGGCGCCGATGCCCAGGATACTCAGGGCGATGGCCAGAACGGCCAGGGGAGGGATGGTGTTACCAACGTTGAACAACTGCATGAAGCGCTCGGCTTTGTCGACCCGGTGCGGTCGACTTAACGCAATGCCGGCGGGGATGCCCACGGCCAGCGCCGCCGCCATCGAAGCCAGCACCAGTACCAGGTGCGCTTGCAGGTAGAACCCAAGATCGTCGCGATACCGCGCGATCGTGTCGATGCCGATCCAGTGGACCAGCAGGGCCAGGATGACGAGCACGGCGGCCCATCCCAACAGCCCTTTTCCGTAGCGTTCAGCCACAGGCGGACTCCTTGTGTAGTCGGCGAGCACACTTCTTGGTTGCCGGCCAGTCCTGGCGGCGGGTGGTGTGTTCGCGAGTAGCAGCGTGATGCAGGCCGAAGGCTGCGATCAGGCCATGAGCCGAACCCCGTCGGGCCCGAAAATGCTGATGAAACCAGCTCCCCAACCGAAGCGGGTTGCAGGGGAGTGGACGTCTCCGTGGGCGTAAAGGTTCCCATCTGGGGCGGCATTTGGCCAGCGTTAATCACTGGTTGGTTGGAAAATTGACGAGAAAAAGCAGCGGGTTAATGTGCTGTAGGCGTTGAAATAACTGCTCTTGGGCCATTTGTCGTGATAAAGCGATTGCCTGGCGAATTTGTGGCCTCTGGGCGGGCCCTTTCGCGGGTAAACCCGCTCCCACAGGTCCTGCACAGGTTTCAAAGACGGTGTGATACCTGTGGGAGCGGGTTTACCCGCGAAGAGGCCGGAACAGGCACCGCCGGTTCAGCAAATTTTGGTCCCGGCCCAACTTCAGGTATGATATCGCCCCTTTTAAATCCCCCAGTCAGGCGATTTCCCATGACCAACCAGGCCGCCGAAGTCGCGAAGCGCCGCACTTTCGCAATCATTTCCCACCCCGACGCCGGTAAGACCACCATCACCGAGAAGCTGCTGCTGATGGGCAAGGCCATTGCCGTCGCCGGTACCGTGAAGTCGCGCAAGTCCGACCGCCACGCCACCTCCGACTGGATGGAAATGGAGAAGCAGCGCGGCATCTCCATCACCACCTCGGTGATGCAGTTCCCGTACCGCGAGCACATGATCAACCTGCTCGACACCCCCGGCCACGAAGACTTCTCGGAAGACACCTACCGCACCCTGACCGCGGTGGACTCGGCGCTGATGGTGCTCGACGGCGGTAAAGGTGTAGAGCCACGTACCATCGCCCTGATGGACGTGTGCCGCCTGCGCGACACGCCGATCGTCAGCTTCATCAACAAACTCGACCGCGACATCCGCGACCCGATCGAGCTGCTGGACGAGATCGAAGCCGTGCTGAAGATCAAGGCCGCGCCGATCACCTGGCCGATCGGTTGCTACCGCGACTTCAAGGGCGTGTACCACCTGACCGGTGACTACATCGTGGTCTACACCCCGGGCCACGGCCACGAGCGCACCGAAGCCAAGATCATCCAGAAGCTGGACTCGGACGAAGCCCGTGCCCACCTGGGCGACCAGTACGATTCGTTCGTCGAACAGCTGGAGCTGGTGCAGGGCGCCTGCCACGAGTTCAACCAGGAAGAGTTCATCAACGGCCAGCTGACTCCGGTGTTCTTCGGTACCGCGCTGGGCAACTTCGGTGTCGACCATGTGCTTGACGCCGTCGTCGACTGGGCGCCGCGCCCGCTGGGCCGTGTTGCCCACGAGCGCACCGTGGAGCCTGTGGAAGAGAAGTTCACCGGTTTCGTGTTCAAGATCCAGGCGAACATGGACCCGAAACACCGCGACCGCATCGCCTTCATGCGTATCTGCTCGGGCAAGTACGAGAAGGGCATGAAGATGCGCCACGTGCGGATCAACAAGGACCTGCGTATCGGCGATGCGCTGACCTTCTTCTCCTCCGAGCGCGAGCAGCTGGAAGAGGCCTATGCCGGCGACATCATCGGCCTGCACAACCACGGCACCATCCAGATCGGCGACACCTTCACCGAAGGCGAGGCGCTGGGCTTCACCGGTATCCCGCACTTCGCCCCGGAGCTGTTCCGCCGCGTGCGCCTGAAGGACCCACTGAAATCCAAGCAGCTGCGCCAGGGCCTGCAACAGCTGGCCGAAGAAGGTGCTACCCAGGTGTTCTTCCCAGAGCGCAGCAACGACATCATCCTCGGTGCAGTCGGTGTGCTGCAGTTCGACGTGGTCGCCAGCCGCCTGAAGGAAGAGTACAAGGTCGAGTGCGCCTACGAGCCGATCACCGTATGGTCGGCCCGCTGGATCGGCTGTGACGACAAGAAGAAGCTCGAGGAATTCCAGAACAAGGCCATGGAGAACCTGGCCATCGACGGTGGCGGGCACCTGACCTACCTGGCGCCGACCCGGGTCAACCTGTCGCTGATGGAAGAGCGCTGGCCGGACATCAAGTTCCGCGCTACCCGCGAGCACCACTGATTCGGAAAGCTTGCATCTGCCCCCTGTGGGAGCGGGTTTACCCGCGAATGCGTCGGTGAATTCAACATCGCATTCGCGGGTAAACCCGCTCCCACAGTGACCGCGTTACGGCCGCACTCAGTTTCCTGCCTTGATACTGGTCCAGATCCGCGTGCGAATACGGTCGATCTTGGCCGGCATCGCCTCCAGCGCATACAGCTTGCCCATCACTTCCTCGCTCGGGTAAACCATCGTATTACCCTTCATCGCCGGATCCACCAGCCCGTCCGCCTCAAGGTTGCCGTTGGCGTATTGCACATGGTTGCTGATGTTGGCCATCACCTCCGGCTGCAGCAGGTAGTTCATGTAGGCATACCCGGCCTTCTCATCCGGTGCATCGGCCGGCATGGCAACCATGTCGAACCACATCGGTGCGCCTTCCCTGGGTATCGAATACCCCACGTTCACCCCGTTCTTCGCCTCCTCGGCACGATTCTTCGCCTGCAACACATCCCCCGAGAAACCCACCACCACGCAGATATCGCCGTTAGCCAGATCGCCGGTGTACTTCGATGAGTGGAAGTAGCTGATGTATGGCCGCACCTGCATCAGCAGCGCCTTGGCCTTGTCGTAGTCCGCCGGGTTCTGGCTGTGGTGCGGCAGGCCCAGGTAGTGCAGGGCGATCGGTAACAGCTCGGGGCCGTTGTCCAGCACGGCGACGCCGCAGCTTTTCAGCTTGCTCATGTACTCAGGCTTGAAGATCAGGTCCCACGAGTTTATTGGCGCGCTGTCGCCGAGCACCGCCTTGACCTTGTCGACGTTGTAGCCGATGCCGGTGCTGCCCCACAGGTACGGGAAGCCGTATTGGTTACCCGGGTCATTGACCTCCAGTGCCTTGAGCAACACCGGGTTGAGGTTGTGCCAGTTGGGCAGCTGCGACTTGTCCAGCTGCTTCAGGGCTTTGCCCTGGATTTGACGGGCCATGAAGTGGTTGGACGGGAACACCACGTCGTAGCCGGAGTTGCCGGTCATCAGCTTGCCGTCGAGGGTTTCGTTGCTGTCGTAAACGTCGTAGGTGGGCACGATACCGCTGGCTTGCTGGAAGTTCTTCAGTGTGTCGGGGGCAACGTAGCTGGACCAGTTGTAGATCTTCACCGTTTCGGCGGCACCGGCCACGCTGGCGGCCAGCATCAGGGGGGCGAGAAGGAGCGTGCGCATGTCGGGGTTACCTTGCTTTGTGTGTTGTTATCGAAGGCAGGCGATCAGCGGATCAGAAAATAAGGACGTAGGTCTTGCGCACGGTCTCCTGGATGTCCCAGGTGCCTGTGCTGTTGGCCGGTAGCATCAGTGCGTCTCCGGCTTCTATGGACAGCGGCTCGCCACCGTCAGGGGTGAAAGTGCAGCGGCCCTTGGTGAAATGGCAGAACTCCTGCTGCACGATCTGCCGACGCCAGCGCCCGGGGGTGCACTCCCAGATGCCGGTTTCGACGCCGTCGCTGCGCTCCACACAGGTGACCGACGTTACCGCCACGGGCTCGCCGAGTGGTACCGCAACGGGGTTGGAGCTATCGAGCACGGCGCTGTTGGTGTTCTTGAAATGGGTGATGCTCATGACCGGTAAATCCTGTGTTGGGGAAAGGGAGGTCAGTGCATGAAGCCTTCCATGAAGTCTGCAAGATTGCTGGCCAGGCGCCGCCTCCAAGGCGCGCTGGCGGGGTTGGCGAGGGTCCGGTCCTCGTGGACGAAGCTCTGGATGATTGCGTTGTAGCCCAGCCAGCGGCAGGGCTCGGGTGGCCAACTGGCCAGGCTTGAAAGCGGGCGGTTGTCGAGCACCCAGGGTTGCGCGGTCAGTTCGTTGTGCTGGTTCAGGATCAGCGCCGCCAGGGTGCGCCCGCCCAGGTTGGTGGCGCCGACGCCTTCGCCGCCGTAGCCGCCCGCCAGGGCGATGCCGCGTTGGCGGTCGCAGAGCATGTGCGGGCGGAAGCGCCGCGCCATGCCCAGGTTGCCGCCCCAGGAATGGGTGATACGCACGTGCTTCAGCTGCGGGAACAACTCGCTGAACAGGTAGCGGCGCAGCTCGATTTCCTGTTCGTCGAGGTTGAAGTTTTCGCGCAGGCGGCCACCGAAGCGGTAGCCGCCACGGGCGCCGAATACCAGGCGGTTGTCGGCGGTGCGCTGGCCGTAGGTGACCTGGCGGCTGCTTTCGCTGAACGCCTGGCCCTGGTTCAGACCGATCTGTTCCCAGGTGGCCTCCGGCAGTGGTTCGGTGGCCACCAACAGGCTCTGTACCGGCAGCTGATGTTTGCCCAGTGGCGGCAGGCTGGCGGCGTAGCCCTCCACGGCGGGTACCATCCATTGGCAACGGATGCGCGCCAACGGGGTACGCACCTCACCCGGCTGCCAGTCGATGGCTGGGGTGTTTTCGTAGATGGGTACGCCCAGCGCCTCTACCGCCCGGGCCAGGCCACGCGCCAGCTTGGCGGGTTGGATGGTTGCGGTGTGCGGGCTGTAGATGGCGCCATAGGCATTGCTGACCCGCAACTGAGCGTCAAGCTGTTCGGGGCGTAGCCAGCGGTAGTCGTCCTCGGTCATGCCTTGGCGATAAAGGTCGTCGAGGTAGGCGCGCAGGCTGCGCTCCTGTTCCGGGTAGCGCGCGGCGCAGTACAGCACGCCGCCTTTGCGGTAGTCGCAGTCGATGCTCTCGCGATGCAGCACGCGGTGTACTTCATCGGGGATGTCATGCAGCAGGTCGATGCTGGCGCGGCGCTGTTGCGGCGACAGCGTGGCCAGCAGGCGGTCTTCGCCGAGCAGGTTGCCCATCAGCCAGCCGCCGTTGCGCCCCGAGGCGCCGAAGCCGGCGATGTTGGCGTCGATTACCGCGATGTTCAGCTGTGGCGCCTGGCGCTTGAGGTAGTAGGCGGTCCACAGGCCGGTGTAGCCAGCGCCGATGATGCATACATCCGCGTCCAGGTCCTCGCGCAGGGCCGGGCGGGCGCACAACGGCTCGTCGAGCTGGTCCATCCACAGGCTGAGCGTGCGCAGGGGTTGCATCGGGTTCGGCTCCACATCCGTCAAGGTCTGTGGGCGATCCTAGTGGTGTCGGCGGGCGGCTGTCCTACGTGCGTGCACGCAGGGAAATTTGCTTAAGGTACGCCTTGGGCGTAAGCCCGGTGTGTTCGCGGAAACACTTGTAGAACGCCGACAACGAGTTGAAACCGGCATTGAACGCCAGCTCGTCGATCGTGGCTTCGATGCTGTCGTCGTCGAGGCTGGCCATCAAGTGCTGCAGGCGGGCCTGGTTGACGTAGCGGTAGAAGCTTTGCCCGAGCACCTGGTTGAGCAGGTAGGAGATCTGGTTGCGGCTGTAGCCGCTGGCGTCGGCCACCTGCTGCAGGTCCAGCTCCGGGTCCAGGTAGGGGCGCTGGCGCTGGAAGTAGTGTTCCAGGTCCTGGGCCATGGTCGACAGCTGTCGGGGTGACAGGCCCAGGCGGCTGGTGGCCGGGCGCGGGCCGCTGCTGGCATGGCCACTGCTGCTCCGGCGGACCAGCGTGGCGTACTCGTTGACCTGCCAGATCAGGCCGTCCTTCACGGTAATCGCCTCGCTGGACTGGAACGCCACCAGGCCGTCGCCGCCCTGGACCGTGACCTGGTACTGGATGAACGCGGTACAGCCGTCGACGCGGATGCGGTCGCTGTGCACGATATCTTCGCCGGCTTCATGGGGCAGGCAGGCGCGCACGTAGTCACGCAGTTCCTGGTAGCTGAGCACGCGGTTCTGGAAGAAGTCGTGGTACTGGATGTCGGGGTGGTAGAGCGCCATGACGCCGTCCAGGTCACGGTGCTTCCAGCACAGGTGGTAGCGCAGCACGGTGTCGGCGGTGAGCGGGGTCTGCTCGGGGCCGTCGGGGAGGGTGGTGGCGGTCATGAGCCTGATAGTGCATTGCAGAACACCCAGCTGCAAGGGTGCGGATCCGGCATATTGCACGGTTTTGCCAAGCGGCTTGGGCAGTAAGCCGTTGATTCGGTTGAGAGTGTTTTTTTGATAGGGATGGCATGGCGAGTGCACCGGTCTGTTCAACATCGAACAAGGAGAAAGGCCATGCGCTCGATACTGCTTTGGATGATTGGGGTGCCGATTCCGGTGATTATCCTGATCTGGTTCTTCATGCATTGAGATTTTTGGGGCCGCTTTGCGGCCCATCGCGACACAAGGCCGCTCCTACAGGAGATCGCGGTCCCTTGTAGGAGCGGCCTTGTGTCGCGATGGGCTGCAACGCAGCCCCGGCAATCTAAAAGGCTAAAGAAACTGCTCGGCATAGTGACAAGCCACCTGCCGGGTACTCACCTGCCTGAGTGCCGGCACCTCCTTGGCACACCGCTCGGTCGCATACGGGCAACGCTTGTGAAACGCACACCCATCCGGTGGGTTCAGCGGGTTGGGCAACTCCCCGGCAATGCGGATCTTCGGCTTCAAAGGGTCCGGGTGAATCGCCGGCGTCGCCGACAGCAGCGCCTGGGTATACGGGTGCAACGGCCTTTCGTAGATATCTTCTTTCGGCCCCATCTCCGCCGGCCGGCCGAGGTACATCACCAGCACCTGATCGGCCACATGCCGCACCACCGCCAGGTTGTGCGAGATGAACACGTAGGCGGTATTGAACTCCTTCTGCAAATCCATGAACAGGTTCAGTACCTGGGCCTGGATCGACACGTCCAGCGCCGAGGTCGGTTCGTCCGCCACCAGCACCTTGGGCTGAAGCATCATTGCCCGGGCCAGGGCGATACGCTGGCGCTGGCCGCCGGAGAACATGTGCGGGTAGCGCTGGTAATGCTCGGGGCGCAGGCCGACCTGTTCCATCATCTTCTGCACCTTTTCTCGCCGCTCGGCCTTGCTCAGCGAGGTGTTGATCAGCAGCGGCTCGGCCAGCTGGTCACCAATCTTCTGCCGTGGGTTGAGCGAGGCGTAGGGGCTCTGGAACACCATCTGTACGTCGCGGCGCAGTTGCTTGCGCTCGCTCTTGCTGGCGCCTTTCACTTCGGTGCCAGCAATTTGCAGCGAGCCGGACGACGGCTCTTCGATCAGGGTCAGTGCGCGGGCCAGGGTCGACTTGCCGCAGCCGGACTCGCCGACCACGGCCAGGGTCTTGCCGGCCTCCAGTTCGAACGACACGCCATTCAGCGCGCGGACCAGGGCGTGGCCCTTGAACAGCCCGCGGGAGACTTCGTAATGCCGGGTCAGCTCCCGGGCGGATAGAACGACGGCCATCACGCCACCTCCTGGTTCAGCGGGTAGAAGCAACGCACCAGGCCATGGGCCTGGGGATCGAGGGGCGGGCGCTGGCGCCGGCAGTTGTCCTGCACGTACGGGCAGCGCGGTGACAGCAGGCAACCCACGGGGCGGTCGTAGCGGCCGGGGACGATGCCGGGCAGGGTGGCCAGGCGTTCGGCACCGATGCTGTGCTCGGGGATCGCCGCCAGCAACGCTTCGCTGTAGGGGTGGGCGGGCACGTCGAACAGCTCCGGCACCTGGCCCACTTCCACGGCCTGGCCGGCGTACATCACGCACACCCGCCTGGCCGTTTCGGCGACCACGGCGAGGTCGTGGGTGATCAGGATGAGCGCCATGTTGCGCTCCTTCTGCAGGTTGACCAGCAGCTCCATGATCTGCGCCTGGATGGTCACGTCCAGCGCAGTGGTGGGTTCGTCGGCAATCAGCAGCTTGGGCTCGCCGGCAATCGCCATGGCAATCGCCACGCGCTGGCTCATGCCGCCGGACAGCTGGTGCGGGTAGGCGTCCAGGCGGCTTTCCGCAGCCGGGATCTCGACCTTTTTCAGCAGCTCCAGGGCACGCTGGCGCGCGGCCTTGCCCTTCAGGCCCAGGTGCTGGCGCAGCACTTCCTCAATCTGGTAGCCCACGGTGTAGCTGGGGTTGAGCGCGGTCATCGGGTCCTGGAAGACCATGGCGATGTCCTTGCCCACCACCTTGCGTCGCTGGCGGCCGCTGAGCTTGAGCATGTCGGTGCCGTCGAAGGTGAGCGAGTCGGCGGTGATGCGCCCGGGGGCGTCGATCAGGCCCATCAGGGCCATCATGGTCACGGACTTGCCCGAGCCGGATTCGCCGACGATGGCCAGGATCTCGCCGGCCTCCACCGTCAGGTCCAGGTCATCGACCACCGGTACCGCATTGGCGTCGCCGAAGCGCACGTTCAGGTTGTTGATCTGCAACAGTGACATGGCGTTCTCCTCAGGCGGCGTTCTTGAGTTTCGGGTCCAGCGCATCGCGCAGGCCGTCGCCCATCAGGTTGATTGCCAGCACACTGAGCAGAATGGTCAGGCCGGGCAGGCTCACCACCCACCAGGCGCGCTCGATGTAGTCACGGGCCGAAGCCAGCATGGTGCCCCACTCCGGGGTCGGCGGCTGTACGCCAAGGCCGAGGAAGCCCAAGGCGGCGGCGTCGAGGATGGCCGAGGAGAAGCTGAGGGTGGCCTGCACGATCAGCGGTGCCATGCAGTTGGGCAGCACGGTGACGAACATCAGCCGTGGCAGCCCGGCACCAGCCAGGCGTGCGGCGGTTACGTAGTCGCGGTTCAGCTCGCCCATCACGGCGGCGCGGGTCAGGCGCACGTAGGATGGCAACGACACGATGGCGATGGCGATCACGGTGTTGATCAGGCCTGGGCCGAGGATGGCGACGATGGCCACTGCCAGCAGCAGCGAGGGCAGGGCGAGCATCACGTCCATCAGGCGCATGATCGACGGGCCGAGCAGTTGCGGGAAGAAACCGGCCAGCAGGCCCAGCAGGATGCCAGGGATCAGCGACATCACCACCGACGACAGGCCGATCAGCAGCGACAGTCGCGCGCCCTGGATCAGCCGCGAAAGCAGGTCGCGGCCCAGCTCGTCGGTGCCGAGGATGAACTGCCAGCTGCCACCTTCGAGCCACACTGGTGGGGTCAGCAGGAATTCGCGGTATTGCTCGCTCGGGTCATGCGGGGCGACCCACGGCGCGAACAGCGCGCAGAACACCACCAGGCACATGAAGGCCAGGCCCATCACCGCGCCTTTGTTGCGGGCGAAGGCTTGCCAGAATTCTTTGTATGGCGAGGGGTAGAGCAGGCTCTGGTCCACCGGGCTGACCGGTGTGACGGATTTCGGAATCGGGCTAGTCATGGCGAAGGCCTCAGCGCTGATGACGGATGCGTGGGTTGGCCAGGCCGTAGAGGATATCCACGACGAAGTTGACCAGGATCACCAGGCAGGCGATCAACAGGATGCCGTTCTGGACCACGGGGTAGTCACGGGCACCGATGGCTTCGATCAGCCACTTGCCGATGCCCGGCCAGGAAAAGATGGTTTCGGTCAGCACCGCACCGGCCAGCAATGTGCCGACCTGCAGGCCGAATACGGTCAGTACCGGGATCAGCGCGTTGCGCAGGCCGTGCACGAACACCACGCGGGCCGGCGACAGGCCTTTGGCGCGGGCGGTGCGGATGTAGTCCTCGCGCAGCACTTCGAGCATCGACGAGCGGGTCATGCGGGCAATCACCGCCAGCGGGATGGTGCCGAGCACGATGGCCGGCAGGATCAGGTGCATCACCGCGTCCTTGAACGCGCCTTCCTCGTCGCTGAGCAGGGTGTCGATGAGCATGAAGCCGGTCTTCGGCTCGATGTCGTAGAGCAGGTCGATGCGCCCGGACACCGGGGTCCAGCCCAGGCTTACCGAGAAGAACATGATCAGGATCAGGCCCCACCAGAAGATCGGCATCGAGTAACCGGCCAGGGAAATGCCCATCACCCCGTGGTCGAACAGCGATCCGCGCTTGAGCGCAGCGATCACCCCGGCCAGCAGGCCGACGATGCCTGCGAACAACAGGGCGGCAAAGGCAAGTTCCAGGGTGGCCGGGAACAGGGTGAGGAACTCGCTCCACACGCTCTCGCGGGTGCGCAGCGATTCACCGAGGTCACCCTGGGCCAGCTTGCCGACGTAGTCCAGGTACTGGACCGGCAGCGGCTTGTTCAACCCCAGGCGCTCCATGGCCTGGGCATGCATTTCGGGGTCGACCCTGCGCTCGCCCATCATCACTTCCACCGGGTCGCCGGGGATCAGGCGTATGAGCGCGAAGGTCAGCAAGGTGATACCGAAAAAGGTCGGTATCAGCAGGCCAAGGCGCCGGGCAATAAAGCTCAACATTGTCTGGGTTACCTCATCAGGCCGTGCGGCTAGCAGCACGCTACGGGGTGCCGCCGGTCCCCGTGTGGGTTGCCGGCGGTCGTTGTTGTTCTACTTCACCTTGGTGGTGGCGAAGTTGTTGTTGGCCAGAGGGCTGATCACGTAGCCCTCCACGTTGTCACGCATGGCGGCGAACACCTTGGGGTGGGCCATGCTGATCCAGGGTTGGTCGTCATCGTACACCCTTAAAGCCTCGGCATAGACCCATCGGCGCTCATTGTCATCCGTCATCTGCCGTGCGCGCGTGATGAGTTCCTGGAACTGCGGATTGCACCAGCGGGCGTAGTTCTCGCCGTTCTTGGCGGCCTCGCAACTCAGCAGCGGGGTGAGGAAGTTGTCCGGGTCACCGTTGTCGCCTGCCCAGCCGGTGGAGACCAGGTCGGCTTCGCCGTTCTTGGCACGACGCAGCATTTCGGCCCACTCCATCACGCGGATATCCAGCTTCAGGCCGACCTGTTTCAGGTCGGCCTGCAGCATCTCGGCGGACAGGCGGGGGTTGGGGTTGGTCATGCCGCCGCCGTTGCGGGTGAACAGGGTGATCACGGTACCTTCCGGTACGCCAGCTTCCTTGAGCAGGGCGCGGGCCTTGGCCAGGTCCCGAGGCGGGTTCTGGTTGGTGGTGTTGTAACCGAGCATGGTCGGCGGGTACGGGTTCACGCCCACCAGCGCGTTGTCCTTGCCAAACAGCTGGTCGACGTGTGTCTGGCGGTCAAAGGCCATGTTGATGGCTTTGCGCACGCGCACATCGCTGAGGTACTTGTGCTGGGTGTTCATGGCGATATAGCCGGTAACCAGCGCTTCGGTCTCGGCGACCTTGAGCTTGGGGTCGGCCTTGATCGTCGGCACGTCCTCCGGTTTGGGGTATAGCGCCACCTGGCATTCGTTGGCGCGCAGCTTTTGCAGGCGCACGTTGCTGTCGGTGGCGATGGCGAATATCAGGGCGTCGGCCGGGGGCTTGCCGCGGAAGTAGTCCGGGTTGGGTTTGAAGCGGACCTGGGCGTCCTTGTTGTAACGCTGGAAGATGAACGGGCCGGTGCCGATCGGCTTGCTGTTCAGCTCGGCGGTCTTGCCGGCCTTGAGCAACTGGTCGCCGTATTCGGCGGAGTAGATCGAGGTGAAGCCCATGGCCATGTCCCGCAGGAACGGTGCTTCCGGGCGGGTGAGGGTGATCACCACGGTGTGGTCATCGGTCTTTTCCACCGACTTGAGCAGGCTCTTGAAGGACATGCTTTCGAAGTACGGGTAGCCGACGCTGGTCTTGTCGTGCCACGGGTGCGCCGGGTCGAGCTGACGGCGCAGGCTCCACAGCACGTCATCGGCGTTGAATTCGCGAGTGGGCGTGAAGTAGTCGGTCTTGTGGAACTTCACCCCTTGGCGCAGGTGAAAGGTGTAGGTCAGGCCGTCCGGTGAGATGTCCCAGCGTTCGGCCAGGGCCGGCTGGACGTCGGTGGTGCCAGGCTTGAAGTCGACCAGGCGGTTGAACAGCGCTTCGGAGGTGGCATCGAAGGTGACCCCCGTAGTGTACTGGACAACGTCGAACCCTTCCGGGCTGGCCTCGGTGCACACCACCAATGGTTTGGCCGCCAGTTGCGTGGCACCGCCCAGAAGCAGTGCGGCCAGGGCCAGGCGCAGTGGCCGCGATTTCATGAAAGCTCTCTGCATGGGTTGAAACTCCCTGCTTGCATTGATTCCAGCGTAGCCGCCACGGCCCGCAGCGAAGCAGGCCGTGGCGCCGGCGGTCAGAGAATGTTGAATGGAATGGTGGTAACCACCCGGAACTCATCCAGGCTGCCATCGCCCTGAGCCTTGCTGGCGCGGTGCGCGGTGTAGGTGGCACGGATGCTGGTGTCTTTCAGCGGCCCGCTCTGTACTGCGTAGCTGGTGCCGAAGCCCCACTCGTAGTGGGTTTCGCCATCCAGGCCGTTCACGTCGTAGGCGGTACCGCGGTAATGGGTACCATCGATGCCCCAGCCGCGGGCGTTGTACAGGTTGAACTTCAGGCCCGGCACCCCGTACGGCGCCATGTTCAGCACGTAGGAAATCTGCAGCGATTTCTCGTTGGGGCCGTTGAAGTCCGACAGCAGCGAGTTGGCCAGGTAGATGCCGTTGGTTTCGTGCAGGTAGTCGAAGTACTCGTTGCCGTTGACCTGCTGCCAGGAGGCGCTGAGGGTGTGGGCCTGGTGGGTCAGGCCGAACGACAGGCTGTAGGTGTCGTTGTCGATATCGCCCATCTTCTTGCTGCCGGCGTCGACGGTCTTGTAGTAGTTCAGGCCGGTGCTCAGGCTGAGCACTGCGCTGTCGCCGAGCACGTGGTTGGCGCCGAAGTAGTACTGGTTCCAGAAGTCGTCGACCTTGGTGGCGTACAGGCTGGTGCTCAGGCTCTTGAACGGCTGGTAGTTGATGCCGGCGGTGCTGGCGCGGTCGGTTTCCACGCCAGTGGCACTGTACTCGGTGCGGAACTTGCTGAGGCTCTGTTCGGTACGGGGCGAGACGCGGTCGAAGGTGCCCAGGTCGAAGCTCAGGTTGTCGAATTCGGCGCTGTGCAGGAACGCGCCCTGGAAGCTCGAGGGCAGGGCGCGGTTGCCGATGTAGGCAATCATCGGCGTGTCCACCGATTGGCGGCCGACGGTGAGGGTGGTGTTGGACACCCGCGCCTTGACGTTGGCCAGGCCCATCTTGCTCCACTGGCCGACCGGGTCGCCGTCGCTGTGGGTCAGGGTGCGGTTGTTGGGGCCGGCGACGTCCTCGCGGTTCTGTTGCAGGGCGATGGCATTGTAGCCGGCAGCTTCGACGGCGAAGCCGACGGTGCCCTGGGTGAAGCCGGAGCTGTAGTTGAGGATGGTGCCCTGCACCCAGTTCTCGCGGCTGTGGGTGTCGTGGCGGGTGCCGTCGCTCTTGTAGTACTTCCACAGCGGGGCGCGTGTGGCGCGCTCGCGGGCGTACCAGTTGCGGGTGCTGCCGGACAGGCTCTGGCCGTCGATGAAGCCGCTGGCCTGCTCCTGCTCGCTGCTGCCTTTCAGGGTGATGGGCACGTATTCCTGGCTTTGCGGGTCGGCCTGGGTCACGGTGGATAAGGCACTGATGGATAACGCCAGTGCGGTCAAGGTGAATAGTCTCAAGGTTAAAGCTCCCTTTCTGTTCTTCTAGTTATTGCCTGGCCTTGTGGGCCGGGCTTCCTGCTGCGGTGTTGCCAGGGTTGCCCGGGGTCACCGGGCAGAATCGGGGCGTTGTGTTGGCTGTGCCGGCCCTTTCGCGGGTAAACCCGCTCCCACAGGGGCACCACAGGTTTCGGCATGTGCGCCGTACCTGTGGGAGCGGGTTTACCCGCGAAGAGGCCCTTGAGGGCTAAAGATCAATCAACACTCACACCGGAAAAGTCGTTGCGCCCGAACGGGCTGACCTTGAACTCGGAAACCTTGACGCTGAGCGGTTGGTTGACCGTGGAGTGCGCCACCGGGGTAATCGGCACCTGTTGCTTGAGCCGCTGCTGGGCCTGCTGGTACAGGGCGGTGCGCTGCGTGCGGTCGGTGACCTGCTTGGCCTGCTTGACCAGGCTGTCGTACTGCGGATCGCACCACAGCGAGTAGTTGTTGCTGCCGATGGCATCGCAGTTGTAGAGGGTGCCCAGCCAGTTGTCCGGGTCACCGTTGTCCCCGGTCCAACCGATCAGGGCGATATCGTGCTCGCCGCTTTTCATGCGCTTGAGGTACTCGCCCCATTCGTAGCTGACAATGCGCACCTTGAAGCCGAGCTTGCTCCAGTCGGCCTGGAGCATTTCCGCCATCAGCTTGGCGTTGGGGTTGTACGGGCGCTGCACCGGCATGGCCCACAGGGTGATCTCGGTGCCCGGCTTGACCCCGGCCTGCTGCAGTAGCTGCTTGGCCTTTTCCGGGTCGAAGGGGGCATCCTTGAGGCTGTCGTCATAGGACCACTGGGTCGGCGGCATGGCGTTGACGGCCAGCTGGCCGGAATCCTGGTACACGGCCTGGATGATCGCCTGCTTGTTCACTGCCATGTCCATCGCCTGGCGCACTTCCAGGCGGTCGAACGGTGGGTGCTGGGTGTTGTAGGCGATGTAGCCGAGGTTGAAGCCAGGTTGCTGCAGCACCTGCAGTTTGCTGTCGGCCTTGAGCGCCGGCAGGTCGGCGGGGCGCGGGTGCAGGGTGACCTGGCATTCGTTGCGGCGCAGCTTCTGGATGCGCACCGAAGGGTCGATGTTGATCGAGAACACCAGGTTGTCGATCTTCACGTCCTGCGGTGACCAATAGGCCTTGTTGCCCTTGTAGCGGATCTGCGAATCCTTCTGATAACGCTGGAACACGAACGGGCCGGTGCCGATCGGTTGCTGGTTGATGTCGCTGGGGCGCCCGCTGGCCATCAGCTGTTCGGCGTATTCGGCAGACAGGATGGAAGCGAAGCTCATGGCCAGGTTCTGGATGAACGCGGCATCGACCTTGTTCAGGGTGAACACCACGGTCAGTGGGTCGGTCTTTTCGACACGGGCGATGTTCTTGTCCAGGCCCATGCTGATGAAATAGGGGAACTCGGTCGGGTAGGCCTGGCGGAACGGGTGGTTCTTGTCGAGCATGCGGTTGAAGGTGAACAGCACGTCGTCGGCGTTGAAGTCGCGGCTCGGTGCAAAGGCCTTGTTGCTGTGGAATTTCACCCCTTCGCGCAGGTGGAAGGTGTAGCGCAGGCCATCTTCGGACACCTCCCAGCGGGTCGCCAGGGCAGGGTGCACGGCAGTGCCGCCGCGTTCGAACTCGACCAGGCGGTTGTAGAGCGGTTCGGCGGCATCGTTGTCGGTGGCGCTGGTGTACTGGGCGGTGTCGAAGCCGGCCGGGCTGCCTTCGGAGCAGAACACCAGATTGTTGGCCAGCAGGGCCGGCGACTGGCTGATCAGGCCCAGGGCCAGCAGGGCGGAAAGGCGGGTGGTATGGCGCATGGAAAGTCCTTTTACGTCTGTTTGCACCGCCTCAGGGTACGAATGGCGGCAACAGGTCGCCGACCCCGCTGCGGATGGCGGCGGGACGACATGAAAGGGTACGAGGATGGCGGGGCACCCGCCGCTCGACGGGTGCCTTGGCTAGCCTATTTGTCCACGCTGACGCCGTAGAAGGAGTTCAGCGCGAACGGGCTGATCTTGAAGTCCTTCACCTTGGCGCTCATGGGCTGGTACACGGTGGAGTGGGCGATCGGGGTGATCGGCACCTGCTCCTTGAGGATGTGCTGTGCCTGCTGGTACAGCTCGGTGCGCTTGGCCTGGTCGGAGGTGGCCTTGGCCTGCTTGATCAGGTCGTCGTAGGGCTTGTAGCACCACTTGGAGAAGTTGTTGCCGCTCATGGCGTCGCAGCCGTACAGGGTGCCCAGCCAGTTGTCCGGGTCACCGTTGTCACCGCTCCAGCCGATCAGCATGGCGCCTTGTTCGCCGCCTTTGGAGCGCTTGATGTACTCGCCCCATTCATAGCTGACGATCTTCGCCTTGATGCCGACCTTGGCCCAGTCGGATTGCAGCATCTCGGCCATCAGCTTGGCATTGGGGTTGTACGGGCGTTGCACGGGCATCGCCCACAGGGTGATTTCGGTGCCTTCCTTGATGCCGGCTTCCTTGAGCAGCTGCTTGGCTTTCTCAGGGTCGAACGAGGCGTCCTTGATGCTGTCGTCATAGGACCATTGGGTCGGCGGCATGGCGTTGACCGCCAGTTGGCCGGCGCCCTGGTAGACCGACTCGATGATCTTTTTCTTGTCCACGGCCATGTCCAGCGCCTCGCGGACTTTCAGCTGGGCCAGCGGGTTGGCCTCGTTGCTGCCCTTGACCTTGTCCATCACGTTGTAGGCGATGTAGCCGAGGTTGAAGCCGGCTTGTTGCGGCATCTGCAGCTTGGGGTCCTGCTTCAGCGGCTGGATGTCGGCCGGGCGCGGAAACAGGGTGACCTGGCATTCGTTCTTCTTCAGCTTCTGCATGCGCACCGAGGCGTCGGTGGTGATGGCGAAGATCAGGTTGTCGATCTTCACGTCATCGGGTTGCCAGTAGTCCTTGTTGCCCTTGAAGCGGATCTGCGCGTCCTTCTGGTACTTGCTGAACACGAACGGGCCGGTGCCGATCGGCTTCTGGTTGATATCGGCGGCCTTGCCGTCCTTGAGCAGCTGGTCGGCGTATTCGGCGGACTGGATCGAGGCGAAACTCATGGCCAGGTTCTGGATGAACGCGGCGTCGACTTCGTTGAGGGTGAACTTGACCGTGTGCTCGTCGAGCTTCTCCAGCTTGGCGATGTTCTTGTCCATGCCCATGTCGGTAAAGTACGGGAACTCGGTGGGGTAGGCCTTGCGGAACGGGTGGTTCTTGTCGAGCATGCGGTTGAAGGTGAACAGCACGTCGTCGGCGTTGAAGTTGCGGGTGGGTTTGAAGTAGTCGGTGGTGTGGAACTTGACCCCTTCGCGCAGGTGGAAGGTGTAGGTCTTTCCGTCGTCGGAGACTTCCCACTTGGTCGCCAGACCCGGGATGACTGCAGTGCCGCCACGTTCGAACTGGGTCAGGCGGTTGAACACGGTCTCGGCCGAGGCGTCGAAGTCAGTCCCTGTGGTGTATTGGCCTGGGTCGAAGCCGGCCGGGCTGCCTTCGGAGCAGAACACCAGGTTGGACGCGGCGAGGGCCGACGGTGCGCCGGAGAGCAAGCCTGCGCCTAGCAGGAACGGAATGACTGCGTGTTTGAGCATGGTGGCCTCATTGTTGTCATTTTTCGATTGAGGTGGCCTCGTGAGCCGACCTGCGGATACTTATGCAGGGGCTGTTCCCAATGCAATATGCGGAGGGATAGTTGACGCCAGAAAAGTGGTACGGTCGTACATGGATGTCGCATTGATATAACTTCCAGGGAAGTTAAACGTTTGCGCAGGCAAAATGATGGCTTTTTGCGGGATGTTTCGAGGCGGGGTTAGTGTAGGAAGCACCTATTTGGTGCGTAGGAAATTTCCGAAAATCCTGATTTGACAAACAACTGGACTCGCAAGCGATCCGCGTACCCTGTGGGAGCGGCTTTAGCCGCGAAGAATCCAACGCGGTGCATGGCACCGGCTGCGCCGGTGTTCGCGGCTAAAGCCGCTCCCACAGGGTCCCTGCTAATTCAATGTGTTATGTGCAGTTCCATGAGGGCGGGCAAGCCCGCTCCCACAGGTGTTTCGAGGACTCTTCAAGGCATCTGCACTTCGATCAGGCCATCGGCATTCATGCTCACTTCACTGGTCCCGGCCTCGATATCCGGCGCCGGTGCCGACTCATCAGCCCCCATGGCCTTCATCGCCATCGGTGCACTGCGCAGGTACGGGCGTGGGTAACCGCTGCTGTTGAGGTTCAGGCTGACCACTTTGTAGCCCTTGCCACCCAGCGCTTCGGTAGCCAGCTGGGCGCGCGCCTTGAAGGCATCCACCGCATCCTTGAGCAGTGCATCCTCGCTGGCCTTGCGCGTGGCCGGGGCGATGGAGAAGTCCATGCCACCCATCTTCAGCTCTTGCAGCAGGTCGGCGGTCAGCTGCGACAAGGCCGGGAAGTTGGCGCTTTCCAGGCGCAACTCGGCGCGCTCGCGCCAGCCGGTGATCTTCTGGCCCTTGCTGTCATACACCGGGTAGCTGTTGCGGCTGCCCTGGCTGATCTTCACGTCCTTGACCTGGCGTGACTGCTGTACGGCCTTGTTCATGGTTTCGGTGATCTGCTTGGCAAGCTTGCCCGGGTCGGTGTTCTGCGCTTCGCTGTACAGGGTAACGACCATCAGGTCACGCGCCACTTCCTTGCTGACTTCGGCACGCAGCGAGACCTGGTTGTAGCGCGGCTCATCGGCAGCCAGCGCCGGCAGGCTGGCGAGCAGGCCGCAGGACAGGATCAGGGCGGTGCCGCGACGTGGGATTTGCATGTGGTACTCCTTGGCAATATAAGGCGTGGGTTGTGGTCATCCATTCCACGCATGGCCCATCAGACCGGCAACAGTGTAGTGGGTTCAAAAGTGCCATCATCAACCTGTGACAAAGTGTGGCGCTTTGCCGCATCGCTGCAGCGAGGCGCCTGGCTTCGGTATACTCCAGCCGATTTTTCTGGAGCACTCATCAGGAGAGCTCATGCTCGCCGCCGTACAACCGCTGTCCGCTACTCGCCAGAACCTCTGGCGCCTGACCGTCATTCGGGTCCTGGTCCTGGCTGCCCAGGCCGGCTCCGTGGGCGTCGCCTACTGGACCGAACTGCTGCCCTTGCCCTGGCTGTCGCTGGCCGGCACCTTGGCCTTGTCTTCGCTGCTGTGCGCCTTCACGGCCCTGCGCCTGCGCCTGTCGTTGCCGGTCACCGAGCTGGAGTACGCCCTGCAACTGGCCTGCGACCTGCTGATCCACAGTGCCTTGCTGTATTACTCCGGCGGCTCGACCAACCCGTTCGTGTCGTATTACCTGGTGCCGCTGGCGATCGCCGCGGTGACCCTGCCGTGGTTGTATTCGCTGATTCTCTCGGGCATTGCCCTGACCGCCTACAGCCTGCTGCTGGTGCAGTTCTACCCGCTCGAAGGCCTGCCAATGGCGCGGGACAAGATGCAGGTCTATGGCATGTGGTTGAGCATTGCCCTGGCCGCCGCAGTGATCACCTTCTTTGCCGCGCGCATGGCCGAAGAGCTGCGCCGCCAGGAGCAGCTGCGGTCCGAGCGGCGTGAAGAAAGCCTGCGCGACGAGCAGCTGCTGGCCGTGGCCACCCAGGCCGCCGGTGCCGCCCATGAGCTGGGCACGCCGTTGGCGACCATGAGCGTGCTGCTGAATGAAATGCGCCAGGACCACGCCGACCCGCTGCTGCAGGAAGACCTGCAGATCCTTCAGGACCAGGTGAAGCTGTGCAAGGAAACCCTGCAACAGCTGGTACGCGCCGCCGAAGCCAACCGCCGCCTGGCCGTGGTGGAGCAGGATGTGACGGCCTGGCTGGACGAAGCGCTCAACCGTTGGCACCTGATGCGCCCGGAAGCCAGCTACCGCTTCCAGCGCCTGCGTGACGGCCAGGTGCCGCGCCTGACCCCGCCGCCGGACCTGACCCAGGCGCTGTTGAACCTGTTGAACAATGCCGCCGATGCCTGCCCCGATGACCTTGAAGTGCGCCTGGACTGGGACGCCCATGACATCGTCATCAGCATCCGTGACCATGGCCCCGGCGTGCCGCCGGCCATCGCCGAAGCCATCGGCAAACCCTTCATTACCACCAAAGGCAAAGGCTTCGGCCTGGGCCTGTTCTTGAGCAAGGCCAGCGTGACCCGTGCGGGCGGTTCGGTGAAACTCTATAGTCATGAACAGGGTGGCACCCTGACCGAACTGCGCCTGCCCTATGGCAAGCGAGGAGATGAATGATGAGCGAAGAAAACCAGGTCGAAGGCGAAGAGCTGCCGCACCTGCTGCTGGTGGATGACGATGCCACCTTCACCCGGGTCATGGCCCGTGCCATGAGCCGCCGCGGTTTCCGCGTGAGCACCGCCAGCTCTGCCGAAGAAGGGTTGATCCTGGCCCAGCAGGACCTGCCGGACTACGCCACGCTGGACCTGAAGATGGACGGCGACTCCGGGCTGGTGCTGCTGCCCAAGCTGCTGGAACTGGACCCGGAAATGCGCGTGGTGATCCTGACCGGATACTCGAGCATTGCCACCGCGGTGGAAGCGGTCAAGCGCGGTGCCTGCAACTACCTGTGCAAGCCGGCCGATGCCGATGATGTGCTGGCGGCGCTGCTGTCGGAGCACACCGACCTGGACACCCTGGTGCCGGAAAACCCGATGTCGGTCGACCGCCTGCAGTGGGAACACATCCAGCGGGTGCTGAACGAGCACGAAGGCAATATCTCGGCCACCGCCCGGGCGCTGGGCATGCACCGGCGGACCTTGCAGCGCAAACTGCAGAAGCGCCCGGTTCGGCGCTGATTCAGTACTGGCAGTACCGGCCTCTTCGCGGGTAAACCCGCTCCCACAGGTATTTCACAAGCCTCAAGACCTGTGCAGTACCTGTGGGAGCGGGTTTACCCGCGAAAGGGCCGTAACTGACAGAAACTTCTCTTTATCACCCCGCGATCCCCGCAAGTCCCGGCCGTTGGCGTATCATTAGCCCCCTAACGGCAACCCCCTCCAGGATCGCTTGCGCATGCTCGCCCTTCTTATCCAGACACTGAACATCACGGCCCCGGTCTTCGCCATGCTGTTCATGGGCGTGCTGCTCAAACGTATCCGCCTGATCGACGACAATTTCAACCGCGTCGCCTCGCAGCTGGTGTTCAACGTGTGCATGCCGGCGCTGCTGTTCCTCGGTATCTATCACGCCGACCTGGCCACGGCGGTCAAACCCGGGGTCCTTCTCTATTTCATCGTCGCCACCCTGGCCGGCTTCGCCATTGCCTGGGGCCTGGCCATCTGGCGCAGCCCGCTGGCCGACCGGGGCATCTATACCCAAGGCGCATTCCGCGGCAACAACGGCGTGATCGGCCTGGCCCTGGCCGCCAGTCTCTATGGCGACTACGGCATCTCCCTGGGTGCGGTGCTCGCCGGCCTGGTCATCCTCATGTACAACTCGCTGTCGGCAGTGGTGCTGGCGGTGTACAGCCCGGACCTGAAGTCCGACCCGTGGAGCATCTGCAAGAGCATCCTCAGCAACCCGCTGATCATCAGTGTGCTGGTGGCCACGCCCATGGCGTACGGCCAGGTGCCGCTGCCCAACTGGCTGCTGACCTCGGGCGACTACCTGGCGCAGATGACCCTGCCGCTGGCGCTGATCTGCATCGGTGGCACGCTGTCGCTGGCGGCACTGCGCGACAGTGGCAGGCTGGCCATCGACGCCAGCCTGGTGAAGATGGTCTGGCTACCGCTGCTCGGCACACTCGGTGCCTGGCTATGCGGCTTCCGCGGGGCCGAGCTGGGCATCCTGTTCCTGTACATCGGCAGCCCGACCGCAGCGGCCAGCTACGTCATGGCGCGGGCGGCCAACGGCAACCATGAGCTGGCGGCCTCGATCATCGTGATTACCACGCTAATGGCGGCGATCACCACCAACATTGGTATTTTCATCTTGCAGTGGGGCGGATGGATCTAGATCCTTGACTGCAAACAACACAAAAAACACAGCCTCACTGAGCTAAAGGACACTTCATGCAAGACCAGAGCACGCCCGAGCGGTTACAGCGCGGGCTGAAGAATCGCCATATCCAGCTGATCGCGCTGGGCGGGGCCATCGGTACCGGGTTGTTCCTGGGCATCGCCCAGACCATCCAGCTGGCCGGCCCTTCCGTCCTGCTGGGCTACGCCATTGCCGGCCTGATGGCCTTCCTGATCATGCGCCAGCTCGGCGAAATGGTGGTGGAAGAGCCGGTGGCCGGCAGCTTCAGCCACTTCGCCCACCAGTACTGGAGCGAGTTCGCCGGCTTCGTCTCGGGCTGGAACTACTGGGTGGTGTACGTACTGGTCGGCATGGCCGAACTGACAGCGGTGGGTATCTACGTGCAGTACTGGTGGCCCGGCTTCCCCACCTGGGCCACGGCGGCGATCTTCTTCGTGGTGATCAACCTGATCAACCTGACCCAGGTGAAGGTCTACGGCGAGATGGAGTTCTGGTTCGCCCTGGTCAAGGTGGTGGCCATCGTCAGCATGATCGGCTTCGGCGCCTGGCTGCTGACCAGCGGCCATGGCGGCCCGGACGCCAGCGTGGCCAACCTCTGGCAGTACGGCGGCTTCTTCCCCAACGGCGTCTCCGGCCTGGTGATGGCACTGGCAGTGATCATGTTTTCGTTCGGTGGCCTGGAGCTGGTGGGCATTACCGCCGCCGAGGCCGACAACCCGCGTCAGAGCATCCCCAAGGCCACCAACCAGGTGGTGTACCGCATCCTCATCTTCTATATCGGTGCCCTGGCGGTGCTGCTGTCGCTTTACCCGTGGCAGAAGGTGGTGCAGGGTGGCAGCCCGTTCGTGATGATCTTCCACGAACTGGACAGTGACCTGGTGGCGACCATCCTCAATATCGTGGTGCTGACGGCCGCACTGTCGGTGTACAACAGCTGCGTGTACGCCAACAGCCGCATGCTGTTTGGCCTGGCCAGCCAGGGCGACGCACCGCGTCAGTTGCTGAAGGTAAGCCGTAGCGGCGTGCCGCTGACCGCGCTGGGTGTGTCGGCTTTCGCCACCGGGCTGTGCGTGCTGATCAACTACCTGATGCCGGGTGAAGCCTTTGGTTTGCTGATGGCCCTGGCGGTGTCGGCGCTGGTGATCAACTGGGCGAGCATCAGCATCACCCACCTGAAGTTCCGCAAGGCCAAGCTGGCGGCCGGGATTACCCCGTTCTACAAAAGCTGGGGGCACCCGGTCACCAACTACCTGTGCCTGGCGTTCATCGTGCTGATCCTGGTGGTGATGTACCTGACCCCGCCGATTCGCATCTCGGTGATGCTGATTCCGGGGTGGATCCTGGTGCTGTGGGTGGCCTTCAAGATGAAGAAGGCTCGCCAGGCCAGATAGGTAACACAGTACCGGCCTCTTCGCGGGTAAACCCGCTCCCACAGGGGCTCCACAGGCACTGAAACCTGTGCAGTACCTGTGGGAGCGGGTTTACCCGCGAAGAGGCCGGTACAGGCTACCTATTGATAACTGTCGATCACTTCCTGTGCCGCACGGAACGCGTCAATCGCCGCCGGCACCCCCGCATACACCGCGCAATGCAGCAGCGCTTCGCGAATCTCCTCCACCGTACAGCCATTGTTCAGCGCCCCGCGCACATGCCCCTTGAGCTCTTGCGGGCACTTGAGTGCGGTCAGCGTGGCCAGGGTAATCAGGCTGCGGGTTTTCAACGGCAGCCCGTCGCGGGCCCACACGCTGCCCCAGGCATGTTCGTTGACGAAGTCCTGCAGCGGTTGGGTAAAGTCGGTGGCATTGCCCAAGGCGCGGTCGACGAACGCATCGCCCATCACCTGGCGCCGAATCTGTTCGCCGGTTTTCTTGCTATCAGCCATGTTGTTTTCCTTAGTGTTGGCGACGCCAGGCTCGTGCGGTGGTGTACAGCAACACCATGGCGAGCACCGGCAGTACGTAGAACAGCATCAACCGCTCCAGGCGGCCGGCCAGTGGCATGCCCATGGTGAACGCCGCCACGTGCAGCCCATAGGCCAGGTACAGGCAGAGAAACACCAGGCCTTCGGCGCGGGTGATACGGTAACCGGAATAGAACACCGGCAGGCTCAGCGCAGCAACACCCAGCATTACCGGCAGGTCGAAGGCCAAGGCGTTGGGCGAGATCGACAGCGGCTCGGGAGTGACCAGTGCTGTCAGGCCCAGCACCGCCAGCAGGTTGAACAGGTTGCTGCCTATCACCGTGCCCACGGCGATTTCCCGTTCACCGCGCAGGGCGGCGATCAGCGCAGCGGCCAGTTCCGGCAGGGAAGTGCAGATGGCAACGACGGTCAGGCCGATGATGCGCTCGGACAGCCCCAGGTCGGTGGCCACCTCCACGGCAGCTTCCAGCAACAAGTGACCCGCCAGGCTCAGCAGGCCCAGGCCGGCCAGCACCTGCAGCAGCGTGCCCGACCAGAAGCGCCCGGTGCTGCTGGTGACGGTGGCCGGAGCGGGGTAGGTGCGGGCGTAGTGGCGCGACTGGTGCCAAAGCATAGCCAGGTAGCCGACCAGCCCGGTCAGCAGCAACACCCCTTCGACCCGGCCCAGGTGGCCGTTGGCGGATAACCCGTAGACCAGGCCGCTGGCGATGATCATCAGTGGAATGTCCAGGCGCACCAGTTGCCGCGACACGCGCAGCGGGATGATCAGTGCGGCCAGGCCGAGAATGACCAGTACGTTGAAGATGTTGCTGCCGATCACGCTGCCCACCGCCACGTCCGGCGCGCCCTGGTAGGCGGCCTGCAGGCTCACGGTCATTTGCGGGGCAGTGCTGCCGAAGGCCACCAGGCTCAGGCCGATGATCAGCGGGCGTACGTGCAGGCGCTGGGCCAGGCGCAGGGCTGCGCGTACCAGCAGTTCGGCACCGCCGACCAGCAACAGCAAGGCGATGCCCAGTTGCAAGAGGCTGAAGGTGGGAAGGGTAGCCAGGTCGAAAATGGTCGGACTCCTGTCGCGTCAGTCGCTAAGCCCTTGTACTCGCACGCGCGCGGTTCCGCTACGGATCATGCCGATTTTTTCTGCGGCGGCACGTGAAAGATCGATCAGGCGGCCGCGGGTATGTGGGCCGCGGTCGTTGATGCGCACCACGACGCTGCGCTGGTTGGCCAGGTTGGTAACCCGTACCCGGGTGCCGAAGGGCAGGCTGCGGTGGGCGGCGGTGAGGCCATGCTGGTTGAACGGTTCGCCGCTGGCGGTGCGTTTGCCGTGGTGGCGCGCGCCGTAATAGGAAGCGGTGCCGGTCTTGTCGTAACCGTCGGGGTCGACGTCGATGTCCTGGCTGGCGCAGCCGGCCAGCAGGGAGAAGAGGGCGAGGGTGCTCAGGGATCGCTTTAGCAATTCGAATGCTCCGGTGCGGCCATTCGCGGCTAAAGCCGCTCCCACAGGTACGGCGCTGCACTGGCGAGCGGCGCTGTACCTGTGGGAGCGGCTTTAGCCGCGAACGAGGGCGAAGCCCTCGCAGGACTACAGGGGTAAAACAATCACCCTTCGAGCTTGGCCTTGAGCAATTGGTTCACTTGCCCCGGGTTGGCCTTGCCTTTGGAGGCTTTCATCGCCTGGCCGACGAAGAAGCCGAACATCTTGCCACGCTTGGCCTCGTCGGCTGCGCGGTACTGTTCGACCTGCTCGGCGTTGGCCGCCAGCACTTCGTCGAGCATCTTGTCGATCGCACCGGTATCGGTGACCTGCTTCAGGCCTTTGCTTTCGATGATGCTGTCGGCATCGCCTTCACCGGCGGCCATGGCCTCGAACACGGTCTTGGCGATCTTGCCGCTGATGGTGTTGTCGCGAATACGCAGCAGCATGCCGCCCAGCTGTGTGGCGCTGACCGGCGCCTGGTCGATCTCGATGCCCAGCTTGTTCAGCAGGCTGCCCAGCTCGACCATGACCCAGTTTGCTGCCAGCTTGGCATCGCCACCGATCTTCACCACTTCCTCGAAGTAGTCCGCCTGTTCGCGGCTGGATGCCAGCACGTTGGCGTCGTAGGCCGACAGGCCGTACTGGTTCTGGAAGCGCTCGACCTTCTGCGTCGGCAGTTCCGGCAAGCCGGCGCGGACGGTTTCGAGGAAGCTGTCCTCGATCACCACCGGCAGCAGGTCCGGGTCGGGGAAGTAACGGTAGTCGTTGGCTTCCTCCTTGCTGCGCATGGAGCGGGTCTCGTCCTTGTTCGGGTCGTACAGGCGGGTTTCTTGTACCACCTTGCCGCCGTCCTCGATCAGGTCGATCTGGCGCTGGATCTCACTGTTGATCGCGCGCTCGATGAAGCGGAACGAGTTGACGTTCTTGATCTCGCAGCGGGTGCCGAACTCGGCCTGGCCTTTCGGGCGGATCGACACGTTGCAGTCGCAACGCAGCGAGCCTTCGGCCATGTTGCCGTCGCAGATGCCCAGGTAACGCACCAGCGCGTGGATCGCCTTGACGTAGGCCACGGCTTCCTTGGCGCTGCGCATGTCAGGCTCGGAGACGATTTCCAGCAGCGGGGTGCCGGCACGGTTCAGGTCGATGCCGGTGGAGCCGCTGAAATCTTCGTGCAGGCTCTTGCCGGCGTCTTCTTCCAGGTGCGCGCGGGTTACCCCGATGCGCTTGATGGTGCCGTCTTCCAGGGCGATGTCCAGGTGGCCCTTGCCGACGATCGGCAGGTCCATCTGGCTGATCTGGTAGCCCTTGGGCAGGTCCGGGTAGAAGTAGTTCTTGCGCGCGAACACGTTGCGCTTGCCGATCTCGGCATCGATGGCCAGGCCGAACATGCACGCCATGCGCACGGCTTCCTGGTTCAGCACCGGCAGTACGCCAGGCATGCCCAGGTCAACCAGGCTGGCCTGGGTGTTCGGTTCGGAACCGAAGGTGGTGGCGCTGCCGGAGAAGATCTTCGACTGGGTGGCGAGCTGAGTGTGGATTTCCAGCCCGATCACAACTTCCCATTGCATGTGTGAATTCCTCAGAAGCCGTTGGGGGCGCGGGTGTGCCAGTCGGTCACTTGCTGGTAGCGGTGCGCGACGTTGAGCAGGCGGCCTTCCTGGAAGTATGGCGCCAGCAGCTGCACGCCGACCGGCAGGCCATCGACGAAGCCGGCCGGCATCGACAGGCCCGGCAGGCCCGCCAGGTTGGCGGTGATGGTGTAGACGTCTTCCAGGTAGGCGGCGACCGGGTCGCTGCTCTTGGCGCCGAGCTTCCAGGCCGGGTTTGGCGTGGTCGGGCCGAGGATCAGGTCGACGTCGTTGAAGGCGGCCATGAAGTCGTTCTTGATCAGGCGGCGGATCTGCTGCGCCTTCACGTAGTAGGCGTCGTAGTAGCCGGCCGACAGGGCGTAGGTGCCGACCATGATGCGGCGCTGCACTTCGACACCGAAACCTTCGCCACGCGAACGCTTGTACAGGTCGGTGAGGTCTTTCGGGTTTTCGCAGCGGTAGCCGAAGCGCACGCCGTCGAAGCGCGACAGGTTGGACGAGGCTTCAGCGGGGGCGATCACGTAGTAGGCCGGGATGGCGTGCTGCATGTTCGGCAGGCTGATTTCCTTGACCACCGCGCCGAGCTTTTCCAGCTCCTTGACGCTGGCCTGGACCAGGTCGGCGATGCGTGGGTCGAGGCCGGCACCGAAGTACTCCTTCGGCAGGCCGATGCGCAGGCCCTGCAGCGAAGCATTCAGGTTGGCGCTGTAGTCCGGCACCGGTTCTTCGATGCTGGTGGAGTCCTTGGCGTCGAAACCGGCCATGCCTTGCAGCAGCAGGGCGCAGTCTTCGGCGGTACGGGCCAGCGGGCCACCCTGGTCGAGGCTTGAGGCGTAGGCAATCATGCCCCAGCGCGACACGCGGCCGTAGGTCGGCTTGAGGCCGGTGAGGTTGGTCAGTGCCGCCGGTTGGCGGATCGAGCCGCCGGTGTCGGTGCCGGTGGTGGCTGGCAGCAGGCGCGCAGCCACTGCCGCGGCCGAACCGCCCGACGAGCCGCCCGGGACGTGCTCGAGGTTCCATGGGTTCTTCACCGCGCCGTAGTGGCTGGATTCGTTGGCCGAACCCATGGCGAATTCGTCCATGTTGGTCTTGCCCAGGGTGACCATGCCGGCTTCGGCCAGCTTGGCAACCACGGTGGCGTCATACGGCGCCTTGAAGTTGTCGAGCATCTTCGAGCCGCAGCTGGTGCGTACGCCGTTGGTGCAGAACAGGTCCTTGTGGGCGATCGGGGCACCCAGCAGCGCGCCGGTTTCGCCGGCGGCGCGACGGGCGTCGGCGGCACGCGCCTGGCCCAGGGCCAGGTCTTCGGTGACGCTGATGAAGCTGTTGATCTGCGGGTCGAGCTGCTTGATGCGCGCCAGCAGGGCGCCGGTCAGCTCTTCGGAGGAAAACGACTTGTCGGCGAGTCCGCGGGCGATCTCGGCCAGGGTCAATTGATGCATGGCAGGCTCTATCCCTTACTCGATGACTTTGGGAACCAGGTACAGACCGCTTTCGGTCGACGGCGCGATGGCCTGGTAGGCGTCGCGCTGGTTGCTTTCGGTGACCTGGTCGGGACGCAGGCGCTGGCTGGCCTCCAGGGGGTGGGCCAGTGGCTCGATGCCGGTAGTGTCGACCGCTTGCATCTGGTCGACCAGCCCGAGAATGCTGTTCAGTGCGTCAGTAATGCGTGGCAGTTCGCCATCATTCAGGCCCAGACGGGCCAGATGGGCGATCTTTTCCACGTCGCAGCGTTCAAGCGCCATGGGGATCTCCAGGGGAAACAAAGACCGGAATTTGGGTCCGCAGTGAGGAACATGTCAGCTTTCTGGCGGTCTAACGGCCGCGAAATTCTGCTGGCGTGCTCGGAAAAACAGCCAATTTAACATATTGGCTCCTTGCCCAAAATCCCTGCCATTGTTAGAGTTTGCCGCACTTTTTTACCCACGCTTTCCCCAGGGTCACTTTCCCATGTTCAAGAAACTGCGTGGCATGTTTTCCAGCGATCTGTCCATCGACCTGGGTACTGCCAACACCCTTATTTACGTGCGTGAGCGCGGTATCGTCCTGAATGAGCCCTCGGTTGTTGCCATCCGTACCCATGGCAACCAGAAAAGCGTCGTCGCCGTCGGTACCGAAGCCAAGCGCATGCTGGGCCGTACGCCTGGCAACATTGCTGCCATTCGTCCGATGAAGGACGGCGTCATCGCCGACTTCAGCGTCTGCGAAAAAATGTTGCAATATTTTATCAACAAGGTTCACGAGAACAGCTTCCTGCAGCCGAGCCCGCGTGTGCTGATCTGCGTGCCGTGCAAGTCGACCCAGGTAGAGCGCCGCGCCATTCGCGAATCGGCGCTGGGTGCCGGTGCCCGTGAAGTGTTCCTGATCGAAGAGCCGATGGCCGCCGCCATCGGTGCCGGCCTGCCGGTCGAAGAAGCCCGCGGTTCGATGGTCGTCGATATCGGTGGTGGTACCACTGAAATCGCGCTCATCTCCCTGAACGGCGTGGTCTATGCCGAATCCGTCCGCGTTGGCGGCGACCGCTTCGATGAAGCCATCGTCACCTACGTGCGCCGCAACTACGGCAGCCTGATCGGCGAGTCCACCGCCGAACGCATCAAGCAGGAAATCGGTACCGCCTACCCGGGCGGCGAAGTACGCGAAGTCGACGTGCGTGGCCGCAACCTGGCCGAGGGCGTACCACGTGCCTTCACCCTGAACTCCAACGAAGTGCTCGAAGCGCTGCAGGAGTCCCTGGCGACCATCGTCCAGGCGGTCAAGAGTGCCCTGGAGCAATCGCCGCCCGAGCTGGCCTCGGACATCGCCGAGCGTGGCCTGGTGCTGACCGGTGGTGGCGCCCTGCTGCGTGACCTGGACAAGCTGCTGGCCCAGGAAACCGGCCTGCCGGTGATCGTCGCCGAAGACCCGCTGACCTGTGTCGCCCGTGGCGGTGGTCGCGCCCTGGAGATGATGGACAAGCACGCGATGGACCTGCTCTCCAGCGAGTGATTCCGCTCGCTGTTCACGAGCCCCGGTTTACAGGTAGTACGCACAGTGCTACCTGTATGTGCTGGGCTGGCGCCCGTTCGGGGCGCCGTATCCATCAACCCGCAACCAGGCTGGTGCGTTGTCCCATGTCCAATGACCTCCTGAGTCGTCCACGAGGAACGGCCCATTAAACCGCTTTTCTCCAAGGGCCCTTCGCTGGGCGTTCGCCTGCTCGTCCTGGTGGTGATGTCGGTCGCGTTGATGGTTGTCGACGCGCGCTTCGACGTGCTCAAACCAGTGCGCAGCCAGATGGGCCTGGTACTCATGGAGTCGTACTGGATCACCGACCTGCCGCAGCGTGCGTGGCAAGGTGTGGCCGGCCAGTTCGGCAGCCGCACCGAACTGATCGCCGAGAACGAAAAGCTCAAGACCGAAGCCCTGCTGCTGCAGGGGCGCCTGCAGAAGCTGGCGGCCCTGACCGAGCAGAACGTGCGCCTGCGCGAGCTGCTCAACTCCTCGGCGCTGGTCAACGAAAAGGTCGAGGTGGCCGAGCTGATCGGTGTCGACCCCAACCCGTTCACCCACCGCATCCTGATCAACAAGGGCGAGCGTGATGGCGTGTTTCTTGGCCAGCCGGTGCTCGATGCCCGTGGCCTGATGGGCCAGGTGGTCGAGCTGATGCCCTACACCTCGCGGGTACTGTTGCTGACCGATACCACCCATAGCATCCCGGTGCAGGTCAACCGCAACGGCCTGCGCGCCATCGCCAGCGGCACCGGCAACCCGGAGCGCCTGGAGCTGCGCCATGTGGCCGATACCGCCGACATCAAGGAAGGCGACCTGCTGGTCAGTTCCGGCATGGGGCAACGGTTCCCGGCCGGCTACCCGGTGGCCACGGTCAACGAAGTGATCCACGATTCCGGCCAGCCGTTCGCCATCGTTCGTGCCATCCCCACCGCCGCGCTCAACCGTAGCCGCTACATGCTGCTGGTGTTCAGCGACCGACGCAGCCCGGAACAGCGCGCCACCGATGCCGCCATTGCCCAGGAAGAGGCTGACCGCAAGGGCACCTCGACCGCAGGCCAGCCAGCCACGACGGGCGAGCAGGGCGCACCAGCTGGCAGCGCCCCTGCCACGCCGGCCACACCAGCGGCCACACCAGCGACCCCGGCAGCCCCGGCTGCGCAGCCTGCAGCTCCGGCGGCCGCACCTGCCACGCCGGCTGCCGCGCCTGCCGCACCCGCTCACACCCGGAGGCAATGATGGCTGCATCACGCCGCAACAACGGCTGGGTCATCTGGCTGACTTTCGCCATCGGCCTGCTGCTCAGCGTCTCGCCCATGCCGCAGTTCATGGAAGTGTTCCGGCCCATGTGGCTGGCCTTGCTGGTGTCGTTCTGGACCCTCGCCGTACCGAACAAGGTCGGCATGACCACCGCGTTCGTGCTGGGCCTGGCCGAGGATGTGCTGTACGGCACCCTGCTGGGGCAGAACGCGCTGATCCTTACCCTCATCACCTTCCTGGTGCTGTCGTTGCAGCAGCGCCTGCGTATGTTCCCCATGTGGCAGCAGAGTCTGGTGATCCTGGTGATCTTCGGCATTGCCCAGCTGATCCAGCTGTGGCTCAGCGCGCTGACCGGCAACCGCCTGCCCACCCTGGCGTTGGTCTGGTCGGCGGTGATCAGTGCCTTGCTCTGGCCGTGGATCAGCTTCGCCCTGCGCGACCTGCGCCGACGCTTGCATATCAACTGACGGCGCCGCCGCGACTGACAGGGAGATGTCTGCATGACCCCGCTATACCTGGCCTCCGGCTCGCCCCGTCGTCGTGAACTGCTGACCCAGATCGGTGTACCGTTCAGCGTCGTCAGTGCCCCCATCGATGAAACCCCATTGCCTGATGAAAGCGCCCCGGCCTACGTCGAGCGCCTGGCCCGGGCCAAGGCTGCCGCCGGCCTGGCCAGCCTGGAACATCCAGTGCAGGCCATTCGCGGGCATGCTCGCTCCCACAGGTCCGATGATGGCCTGGAGGGCAGCGCCGTCCCTGTGGGAGCGGGCGCGCCCGCGAATAGCCACACCGCGGCCCTGGAAAATCGGGCTGTGGTGCTGGGTGCAGACACTGCCGTGGTGCTCGATGGTCGTATTCTCGGCAAACCGGAAAACCGCGAAGATGCCCTGGCCATGCTGGCCAACCTTTCGGGCCGCGAGCACCAGGTTTTGACCGCGGTCGCCCTGAGCGATGGCCAGCGCGTGCACAGCCTGTGCGTCACCAGCAAGGTGCGCTTCCGTGCGATCAGTGCCGAGGAAGCGCAACGCTACTGGGCCAGCGGCGAGCCCGCGGACAAGGCCGGCGGCTATGCCATCCAGGGCTTGGGCGCGGTGTTCGTCACCGGCCTTTCCGGCAGCTACTCGGCGGTGGTCGGCTTGCCCCTCAGTGAAACGGCCGAACTGCTCGGCCAATTCGGCATTGCCTGCTGGCAATCGCCCGCGCATACGCCAGAGGTAACAAACCAGCGGTAGCCAGCACTGCATACGCCATCCATCATTATCCAAGACCTTTGACGAGAGCCTGCCATGAGTGAAGAGATCCTGATCAACATCACCCCGATGGAGTCGCGCGTGGCGGTGGTGGAAAACGGGGTGCTGCAGGAAGTGCATGTCGAGCGCACCCAGCGCCGGGGCATCGTCGGCAATATCTACAAAGGCAAGGTGGTGCGTGTGCTGCCGGGCATGCAGGCGGCCTTTGTCGACATCGGCCTGGAGCGCGCGGCATTCATCCATGCCTCGGAAATATCCCAGCGCGAAGGCTCGGCGGTAGAGAACATCACCGCCCTGGTGCACGAGGGCCAGGCCCTGGTGGTGCAGGTGACCAAGGACCCGATCGGCACCAAGGGCGCGCGCCTGACCACCCAGCTGTCGATCCCGTCGCGCTACCTGGTGTACATGCCGCGCAGCAGCCATGTCGGCATTTCCCTGAAGATCGAAGACGAAGCCGAGCGCGAGCGCCTCAAGCAGGTGGTCAGCGACTGCATGGAAAGCGAGAACATCAAGGACGCCGGTGGCTTCATCCTGCGTACCGCCGCCGAAGGTGCACGCGCTGAAGAGATCCTGCAGGACATTCGCTACCTGCGCCGCCTGTGGGAGCAGATCGGCACCCAGATCAAGACCTGCGGCGCGCCCACGGTCATCTACGAGGACCTGGGCCTGGCCCTGCGTACCTTGCGCGACCTGGTCAACCCGAAGATCGAGAAGATCCGCATCGACTCGCGGGAAACCTTCCAGAAGACCACGCAGTTCGTTGGCGAGCTGATGCCGGAAATCGCCGACCGCCTCGAGCACTACCCGGGCGAACGGCCGATCTTCGACCTGTACGGCGTCGAGGATGAGATCCAGCGCGCGCTGGAGCGCAAGGTACCGCTGAAGTCCGGTGGCTACCTGGTGGTCGACCCCGCTGAAGCGATGACCACCATCGATGTGAACACCGGCGCCTTCGTCGGCCATCGCAACCTTGAAGAGACCATCTTCAAGACCAACCTCGAGGCCGCCACAGCCATCGCCCGGCAACTGCGCCTGCGCAATATCGGCGGCATCATCATCATCGACTTCATCGACATGGAAGACGAGGAGCACCAGCGCCAGGTGCTGCGCACCCTGGAAAAGCAGCTGGAGCGCGATCACGCCAAGACCAATATCATCGGCATCACCGAGCTGGGCCTGGTGCAGATGACCCGCAAGCGCACACGGGAAAGCCTGGAACAGGTGCTGTGCGAGCCCTGCCTGGCCTGTCAGGGCCGTGGCAAGCTGAAAACCCCCGAGACCATCTGTTACGAAATCTTCCGCGAGATCCTGCGCGAGGCCCGTGCCTACCAGGCCGAAGGCTACCGCGTGCTGGCCAACCAGAAGGTGGTCGACCGGTTGCTGGATGAAGAGTCCGGTAACGTCGCGGAACTGGAGGCCTTCATCGGCCGAACCATTCGTTTCCAGGTGGAGTCGATGTATTCGCAGGAACAATACGATGTGGTGCTGCTCTGAGGCCTTCTGAAACGCGCCGCGGGTGGCCCGGGCTGGCAAAACCGGGACGACGGGCCATCATGGATAAACGACCTGGAGGGCCATGGCCATGGGACGTCTGACCCGCGTTCTTGTCGCCTTGACCCGCTGGGGGCTGGGCGTTTGCGCCCTGCTGGCGGTACTGGTGGCGCTGTATGTCAGCCTCGGCCGCGAACTGGTGCCGTTGGTGGCCGAGTACCGCGCCGATGTGGAAAGCAAGGCCGAACAGGCTTTGGGCCTGCCCGTGCACGTCGGTGCCCTGGAAGGCCGCTGGAGCGGCCTGGCACCGGTGCTGCGGGTGCGCGACCTGCAACTGGGCGAGGGGGCCACGGCCCTGCGCCTGGACGACGTCAAGGTGGTACCCGATGTCTGGGCCAGCCTCACCGCCCGCGAGGTACGCCTGGCACGCATTCAGTTGGGCGGCCTGCAACTGATCCTGCGCGAGAACGAGCAGGGCGCCTGGAGCCTCGAAGGCCTGCCGAAGAAGGACGATACGCCGCTCGACCCCGCCGAGTTGTTGCAGCGCCTGCGCCAGTTGGGCCGCATCGATGTGTTCGACAGCCAGGTCACCCTGCACCCCTGGCAGCGCGACCCGTTGACCCTGACTTATGTGAGTGTCGGCCTGCAGGCCGGGGCTTCGCGCCATGCCCTGGACCTGCGCGCGACCCTGCCCGATGGCCAGCCCCTGTCGCTGAACCTGCGCAGTCGTGCCTCGGCCAACGCCTGGCGCGACGGCCAGGTCGAAGCCTACCTGAGCCTGCCACAGAGTGACTGGGCGCGTTGGCTGCCACCACGCCTGCTGGGCCAGTGGCATGCCGACGCGCTGCGGGCGGGCGGCGAGTTCTGGGTCGACTGGCGCAAGGGGCAGTTGCAGCAGGCCGTCGTACGCCTCAATGCACCGGAGCTGCAGGGCGCCTATGCCGGGCGCAAGGCGGCCAAGCTGAACAACCTGGCCCTGGGCGCCTGGTTCCAGCGCCGGGAGCAAGGCTTCGATGTGGTGGTCGACTCCCTGGCCATGGATGTCGGCAAGACCCGTTGGGAGTCGCACCTGCAATTGCAGCAGCGTCCAGGCGAGGACGCTGCCGCGGAAAGCTGGCAAGTGCAGGCCGACCGCCTCGACCTCACACCGTTGACCCCGCTGATCGATGCCCTGGCGCCGCTGCCGGACAAGGTCATGGCCGTGGTCGATGGCCTGAAGGTGACCGGCGCGCTGCGCAATGTGCGCCTGGAGGCCCGGCCCAAGGCCGAGGGTGACCAGCGCCTGCAGTTCGAAGCCAACCTGGAGAAGGTCGGTTTCGATGCCTATCACAATGCTCCTGCAGCCGGTAACGTCAGCGGCAGCATCAGCGGTGACCTTGGCCATGGCGAACTGCGCCTTGATACCGATGCGTTCATGCTGCATCTGTACCCGATCTTCGCCAAACCCTGGCACTACCAGAAGGCCAATGCGCGCCTGACCTGGGCCTTGGACAAGGAAGGTTTCACCCTGGTCGCGCCTTACCTCAAGGTACTCGGCGAGGAGGGCAAGATCGCCGGTGACTTCCTCATTCGCCTGTTGTTCGAAGAGGGCCGCGAGGACTACATGGACCTGCGCGTCGGCCTGACCGAAGGCGATGGCCGCTACACCGCCAAGTACCTGCCCGAGGTGCTCAGCCCAGCCCTCGACGAATGGCTGCGCAGTGCGATCGTCAAAGGCACGGTGGACGAAGGCTACTTCCAGTACCAGGGCTCGCTGAACCATGGCGTCGCGCCGGAAGCCCGCAGCATCAGCCTGTTCTTCAAGGTGCGTGATGCGGCCCTGGACTTCCAGCCGGGCTGGCCGCAGGTGCAGCACGTTGATGGCGATGTGTTCATCGAGGACAGCGGTGTGCGCATCAAGGCTCAGCGTGGCGTACTGCTCGACACCAAGGTCAGTGATGTGAGCGTCGATATCCCGCATGTCGACCAGGGCCAGCAAAGCCACCTGTACCTCGATGGCGACTTCGACGGCAGCCTGGGCGATGGCCTGAAGATCCTCAAGGAAGCGCCAATCGGCACTGGCGAGATCTTCGCTGGCTGGGAGGGCGAGGGGCCGCTCAAGGGCAAGGTCAAGCTCGACATTCCGCTGGCCCACGGGCAGCGGCCGAAAGTGCAGGTGGACTTTGCCACCGACGATGCGCGGCTGAAGGTCGCGCCGCCGAGCCTGGATTTGAGCCGCCTGAAGGGTGACTTCAGTTTTGATTTGGACAAGGGCCTGAGCGGCAAGGGCATCAGCCTGCAGGCCTTCGGCAAGCCGGTGACGGCGCAAATCACCGCCGAAGGCCAGCCCGGGCAGATGCAGACACGCGTCAACGCCAGCGGCCAGGTGTCGCTCAAGGCACTGACCGACTGGCTGCAGTTCAACCAGGCCTTGCCGGCTTCCGGCGACCTGCCGTACCAGTTGCAGGTCAGCCTGGGTAGCCGGGACAACCGCCTGAGCGTCAATTCCAGCCTCAAGGGCCTGGCCATCGACCTGCCAGCACCCTTTGGCAAGGCAGCGTCCGATACCCGTGACACCCGTTTCAGCATGACCCTGCAGGGGCCGGAGCGGCGCTTCGATGTCGCCTACACCGACCTTGCCCGCTTTGCCTACGCCGCGCCGGCCGAGAAGCTGGGGCAGGGCCGTGGCGAGTTGCTGCTGGGCGCCGGTGACGCCCAGGTACCTGCCGGCCAAGGCCTGCGAGTACGCGGGCACTTGGAGGCGCTGGACCTGGGGCCTTGGCAGGAACAGGCGGCGCGCCTGGCCGGTAACGACCCGGGCGGAAGCGCGCGGCAGAACCTGCAAGGCGTCGACCTGAGCATCGGCCAGCTGAAAGCCTTTGGCCTGGACCTGAACCAGGCCGTGGTGCGCCTGGCCCGTGGTGGCCCCGCCTGGGATTTGCGCCTCGACAGCAAGGAAGTCATCGGCAACGCCCGGGTGCCGGATGCCAAGGGCGCGCCCATGGTCGTGCGCATGCAGACCTTGCGCCTGCCCGCCGCCAGCGCTGCTGAAAAGCAGGCCGAGGCACAGGCAGAGGAGGGCCCCGACCCGCTGGCCTCGTTCGACCCGCGCAAGGTGCCGGCGCTGGACCTGAGCATCGACAAGCTCTATCGCGGTGACGACCTGTACGGCAGTGCCTCGCTCAAGCTGCGGCCGACCGCGCGTGGCGTGACCGCCAGCGACATCGACCTCGACTTCAAAGGCCTGCGTATCGATGGTGGCGGCGGCTGGGAAGGCGAACCGGGCAGCACCAGCAGTTGGTACAAAGGGCGCCTGGACGGCAAGAACCTGGCGGATGTGCTCAAGGCCTGGGGCTTTGCCCCGACCGTGACCAGCCGCGACTTCCGCCTGGATGTGGATGGCCGCTGGCCGGGTTCGCCGGCCTCGGTGAGCCTCAAGCGCTTCTCTGGCAGCATGGACGCAGCGCTGCGCACCGGCCAGTTCGTCGAGGTCGAAGGCAGTGCCCAGGCGCTGCGGGTGTTCGGCCTGTTGAACTTCAACTCCATCGGGCGGCGCTTGCGCCTGGACTTCTCCGACCTGTTCGACAAGGGCCTGGCCTACGACCGGGTCAAAGGCTTGCTGGTGGCCAGTAACGGTGTCTATGTGACCCGCGAGCCAATCGCCGTGACTGGCCCGTCGAGCAACTTCGAGCTGGACGGTACCCTGGACCTGGTACGCGACCGGGTCGATGCCAATCTGCAGGTGAGCCTGCCAGTGACCAACAACCTGCCGCTGGCGGCCTTGATTGTCGGCGCGCCGGCCGTGGGCGGGGCGCTGTTCCTGGTCGACCGGCTGATCGGCGACCGCGTGTCGCGCTTCGCCAGCGTGCACTACCGTGTCGAAGGTCCGGTGAAAGAGCCTAGAATCACATTTGTGAAACCTTTCGAGAAATCCCGCTAGGAGTGCCCATGAAGGCAGCTGTAATCCAGATGGTCAGCCAGGACGATGTGCTGGCCAACCTGCAGCGCGCCGGTGCCCTGCTGGAGCAGGCCGCCTTTGGCGGTGCACGGTTGGCCGTGCTGCCGGAAAACTTCGCCGCCATGGGCCGCAAGGACGCCGCTGCCATCGGCCGCGCCGAAGCGTTGGGCGAAGGGCCGATCCTGCCATGGTTGAAACGTACCGCCCGCGACCTCAAGTTATGGATTGTCGCCGGTACCTTGCCATTGCCACCGGTCGGCCAGCCCGAAGCCAAGGCGCATGCCTGCTCGCTGTTGATCGACGAACACGGTGAGGTAGCGGCACGCTATGACAAGCTGCACCTGTTCGATGTGGACGTTGCCGACAACCGTGGCCGTTACCGCGAGTCTGACGACTATGCTCACGGCGCGCAGGTAGTGGTGGCTGATACGCCGGTGGGGCGGCTGGGGCTGAGCGTGTGCTACGACCTGCGCTTCCCCGAACTGTACAGCGCACTGCGCGCCGCTGGTGCGGAACTGATCACTGCGCCGGCCGCCTTCACTGCGGTAACGGGCGCAGCGCACTGGGAAGTGCTGGTGCGCGCCCGGGCCATCGAGACCCAGTGCTACCTGCTGGCTGCGGCACAGGGCGGCACTCACCCGGGGCCGCGGGAAACCCATGGCCATGCGGCGATCGTCGACCCTTGGGGGCGCATCGTCGCGGAACAGGCGCAAGGTGAAGCGGTACTGCTCGCCGAGCGCGACATTGACGAACAAGCGTCCATCCGGGCGCGCATGCCGGTGGTATCGCACCGGCGCTTTTTCTCGCAGGGCGCGTTGCGGCCTGCGCACACCTCGGAGTGACTATGAGCCAGATGTTATCCACCGTCAGCGAGCAGCTCCTGGCCCCAGGCGGCTTGACCCTGGACAGCCTGCAGAGCGTGCTGGGTGAGTTGGCCGGCCCCGGCATCGATGCCGCCGACCTGTATTTCCAGGGCCAGATCTCGGAAACCTGGGCGCTGGAAGACGGCATCGTCAAAGAGGGCAGTTTCAACCTCGACCAGGGCGTGGGCGTGCGTGCCCAGTCCGGTGAAAAGACCGGCTTTGCCTACAGCAACGCAATCAACCTCGAAGCGCTGACCTCGGCCGCCCGTGCCGCCCGTTCGATCTCCCGTGCCGGGCAGAACGGCAAGGTGCAGGCCTTCCGCAGCCAGGACGTGACTGCCCTTTATCCGGCGGACAACCCGCTGGATGTGCTCAGCCGTGCTGAAAAGGTCGACCTGCTCAAGCGTGTCGACGCCGCCACCCGTGCCCTGGACCCGCGTATCCAGCAGGTCAGTGTGAGCATGGCCGGGGTCTGGGAACGCATCCTGATCGCTGCGGCCGATGGCAGCCTGGCCGCCGACGTGCGCCCGCTGGTGCGCTTCAACGTCAGCGTCATCGTCGAGCAGAATGGCCGCCGCGAGCGTGGCGGGCAGGGCGGTGGCGGGCGTACCGACTACCGCTTCTTCACCGAAGAGCGGGTCATGGGCTATGCCCGCGAAGCGCTGCGCCAGGCCCTGGTGAACCTGGAGGCGATCCCGGCACCGGCTGGTACCCTGCCGGTGGTGCTGGGTTCGGGCTGGTCGGGCGTGCTGCTGCACGAGGCTGTCGGCCATGGCCTGGAAGGTGACTTCAACCGCAAGGGCAGTTCGGCGTTCAGCGGCCGCATTGGCGAGAAAGTGGCATCGAGCCTGTGCACCATCGTCGACGACGGCACCCTCGAAGGCCGCCGTGGCTCGCTGAGCGTGGATGACGAAGGCACCCCGACCGAGTGCACCACGCTGATCGAGAACGGTGTGCTCAAGGGCTACATGCAGGACAAGCTGAACGCGCGCCTGATGGGCATGGCGGTGACCGGCAACGGCCGCCGCGAATCCTACGCGCACCTGCCGATGCCGCGCATGACCAACACCTACATGCGTGCCGGCGAAAGCGACCCGCAGGAAATCATCGCTTCGGTAAAGAAGGGCATCTACTGCGCCAACCTCGGCGGTGGCCAGGTGGACATCACCAGCGGCAAGTTCGTGTTCTCGACCAGTGAGGCCTACCTGATCGAAGACGGCAAGATTACCGCGCCGGTGAAGGGGGCGACCCTGATCGGCAACGGCCCGGAGGCGATGAGCCGGGTGTCGATGGTCGGTAACGACCTGGCGCTGGACAGCGGGGTAGGGACTTGCGGCAAGGACGGGCAGTCGGTGCCGGTGGGGGTCGGGCAGCCGACCTTGAAGCTGGATGCGATTACCGTGGGCGGTACAGGGGCGTGATGGCCATCTGGGACCGCTTTGCGGTCCTTTCGCGACGCAAGGCCGCTCCCACAGGGATTGCGCCATGCAGAAATGGCTGCGCACTTACTGTGGGAGCGGCCTTGTGTCGCGATTGGGCCGCAAAGCGGCCCCAGGGTGATCAGCGCAAGCCGCGCTGCAGCTCGTCGAGGTCGCGGATGTACTTGAACACCTTGCGCGCGGCGGCAGGCGGTTTGTTCCGCGCCTTCTCGTGCTGGGCATGGCGTACCAGCGAGCGCAGCTGCTGGCGGTCGGTGTCGGGGTATTCGCTGACGAAGCGCTCGAGGTCTTCGTCGTTACCGTCGATCAACCGGTCGCGCCAGCGCTCCAGGCCGTGGAAGCGCTCGTTGTACTGGCGGGTCGAGCTGTCCATCTGTTCGAGCAAGGCGTGGATGGCATCCAGGTCCTGCACGCGCATCAGCTTGCCGACAAACGACATGTGGCGTTTGCGGGCACCGTGAGCGGTGTGCTTGCTGGCTTCGGCCAGGGCCTTGCGCAGCTCGTCGGTCAACGGCAGGCGAGCCAGGGTATCGGCCTTGAGCGTGGTAAGGCGCTCGCCGAGTTCGACCAGCGCATGCAGCTCGCGCTTGATCTGGGTTTTGCTTTTTTCGCCGTCGAAGGCGTCGTCGTTTGAATCAACCATGGTGGCAGTCCGCTAGAAATCGCCGCCATGATAACCAGTCGGGGGCCGCTTGTCCGGCCCGGTCGTAGAATGACCCTCGCCGAACGCAGAATTTGAGTGGAGAGAACCATGAGTGCAGTCCAGAGCGTAGGTCCGAAGGACCTGCCAGCATTGCAGGAGCAGGTCGAGGCGATCATCGCCGAAGCGCGCCGCCAGGGGGCCAGTGCCTGCGAAGTGGCGGTGTCGCTGGAGCAGGGCCTGTCCACCACGGTACGCCAGCGAGAGGTCGAAACGGTCGAGTTCAACCGCGATCAGGGCTTTGGCATCACCCTCTATGTGGGCCAGCGCAAAGGCTCGGCCAGCACCTCGGCCAGTGGCCCGGAAGCGATTCGCGAAACCGTCGCCGCGGCCTTGGCGATTGCCAAGCATACCTCCGAGGACGAATGTTCCGGCCTGGCCGACGCAGCGTTGATGGCCCGCGAGATCCCGGACCTGGACCTGTACCACGACTGGAGCCTCGAGCCGGAGAAGGCCATCGAGATGGCCCTGGCCTGCGAGGCGGCGGCGTTCGACGCCGACCCGCGTATCCTCAATGCCGACGGCACCACCCTCAATACCCACCAGGGCTGCCGCGTGTATGGCAACAGCCATGGTTTCATCGGTGGCTACGCCTCGACCCGGCACAGCCTGAGCTGCGTGATGATCGCCGAAGGCGACGGCCAGATGCAGCGTGATTACTGGTACGACGTGAACCGCCAGGGCAACCTGCTGGCAGACCCGCGTAGCATCGGCGTGCGCGCTGCCCAGCGTGCCGCCAGCCGCCTGGGTGCGCGGCCGGTGCCGACCTGCGAGGTGCCGGTGCTGTTCTCGGCCGAGCTGGCCGGTGGCCTGTTCGGCAGCTTCCTGTCGGCCATCTCCGGCGGCAACCTGTACCGCAAGTCGTCGTTCCTGGAGGGGACCATCGGCCAGCGCCTGTTCCCCACCTGGCTGACCCTCGACGAGCGCCCGCACATTCCGCGGGCACTGGGCAGTGCCGCATTCGACGGCGATGGCCTGGCTACCTATGCCAAGCCGTTCGTCGACAAGGGTGAGCTGGTGTCGTACCTGCTGGGTACCTATTCCGGGCGCAAGCTGGGTTTGCCAAGCACGGCCAACGCCGGCGGCGTGCACAACCTGTTCGTCAGCCATGGTGTCGAAGACCAGGCGGCGCTGATCCGGCGCATGGGCCGCGGGCTGCTGGTGACCGAGTTGATGGGGCATGGCCTGAACATGGTGACGGGGGATTATTCCCGTGGCGCGGCAGGGTTCTGGGTAGAGAATGGCGAGATTCAGCACGCGGTGCAGGAAGTGACCATTGCCGGGAACATGAAAGACATGTTCCAGCAGATTGTCGCGATTGGCAGCGATCTTGAGACCCGCAGCAACATTCACACCGGGTCGGTGCTGATCGAGCGGATGACTGTGGCGGGTAGCTGATCCACAGCCTGTACCGGCCTCTTCGCGGGTAAACCCGCTCCCACAGGTGCTGCACCAGACTTGAGCCCTGTGCGATTCCTGTGGGAGCGGGTTTACCCGCGAAGAGGCCGGTGCAGGCTATAGAGAATTTTCAATGAAACCGAAGACCCGGCCCCCATGCCGGGTTTTTTGTTTCATCATCTTTCTCTTGAAGTGATTCTATTTATCACTTAATAATGAATATCATTATCCAGTAACCCGGCGATGATGTTCATGAAACCCGTCCTCCGCGAACTGCCCTACCTGGAAAACTGGCGCTGGCTCAGCCGACGCATCCGCTGTGCGCTCGAGCCCGACGAGCCGCGCTTGATCGAGCATTACCTGGCTGAAGGCCGTTACCTGGTGTGCTGCACCGAGGTCTCGCCATGGACGGTGGCGCTGACCTCCTTCCGCCTGCTGCTGGATACCGCCTGCGACCGCATGCTGCCCTGGCATTGGCGCTGCCTGTGCCTGGACCAGGCCTGGCGCCCATTGCTGGACCTGCGCAACCTCGACCGCGAGGCCCAGAACCAGCGCTGGCAGCCCTACGCCCTGCAGTTGGCCAATTGCCGCCTGCTGCCGTCGATTTCTCCCGATGAACTGATGCAAGGATTTGATGATGAGTGATACCCGTATCGAGCGTGACAGCATGGGCGAACTGCAGGTGCCGGCCCAGGCCCTGTACGGTGCCCAGACCCAGCGCGCGGTCGACAACTTCCCGATCAGCGGCCAGCGCATGCCGGCCCAGTTCATTCGTGCGCTGCTGCTGGCCAAGGCTGCCGCGGCCAAGGCCAACGTCGAACTGGAACAGCTGTCGACCGCGCAGGGCCAGGCCATCGTAACCGCAGTCGAGCAACTGCTGGCGGGTGACTTCATCCAGCATTTCCCGGTGGACGTGTTCCAGACCGGCTCCGGCACCAGCTCGAACATGAACGCCAACGAGGTGATCGCGACTCTGGCCAGCCGCGTGCTGGGTGAGGCCGTCAACGCCAACGACCACGTCAACTGCGGCCAGAGCAGCAACGACATCATCCCGACCACCATTCACGTCAGCGCCGCCCTGGCCCTGCACGAGCAACTGCTGCCAGCCCTGGCGCACCTGGTACAGGTGATCGAGGCCAAGTCGGCGCAGGTGCATCAGTACGTGAAGACCGGCCGCACCCACCTGATGGACGCCATGCCAGTGCGCATGAGCCAGGTGCTGGATGGCTGGGGGGCGCAGATCAATGGCGCCAAGGCACACATCGAAGCGACCCTGCCGAGCCTGCAGGCGCTGGCCCAGGGTGGCACCGCCGTGGGCACCGGCATCAACGCCCACCCACAGTTCGCTGCCGGTTTCGCCCGCCAGCTCAGCGGCCTGACCCAGGTCGAGTTCACCCCCGGGCAGAACCTGTTCGCCCTGATCGGCTCGCAGGACACCGCGGTGGCCCTGTCCGGCCAGCTCAAGACTGCCGCCGTGGCGCTGATGAAGATCGCCAACGACCTGCGCTGGATGAACTCTGGCCCGCTGGCCGGGCTGGGCGAAATCGAGCTGCAAGGCCTGCAGCCGGGCTCTTCGATCATGCCGGGCAAGGTCAACCCGGTGATTCCGGAGGCCACCGCCATGGTCGCCGCCCAGGTGATCGGCAATGACGCCACCATCGCCATCGCTGGCCAGTCCGGCAACTTCGAGCTGAACGTGATGCTGCCGGTGATCGCCCGCAACCTGCTGGAAAGCATCGAGTTGATGGCCAACGTCAGCCGCCTGCTGGCCGACAAGGCCATCGCCAGCTTCAAGGTCAACGAAAGCAAGCTCAAGGAAGCCCTGGCACGCAACCCGATTCTGGTCACGGCGCTGAACCCGATCATCGGCTACCTCAAGGCCGCCGAAATCGCCAAGACCGCCTACAAGCAGGGCCGTCCGATCATCGACGTGGCGCTGGAGCACACCGACCTGTCGCGTGACCAGCTGGAAGCGCTGCTGGACCCGGAGAAGCTCACCGCCGGTGGTATCTGACACTGAGTCACGGCCCAAGCGCCAGCGGTGGCCGTGTTGGTCATCGCCCAACCCATGCCTACGGAATTCACTGATATGCCCCATACCTTGCCTGCACTGTCTTACGCCTACGCTGCGCTGGAACCGCACATCGACGCGCAGACCATGGAAATCCACCACACCAAGCACCACCAGACCTACGTCAATGGCCTCAACGCCACCATCGAAGGCACCGAGTGGGCTGAGTGGCCGGTGGAAAAACTGCTCGGCGCGGTCGGGCAACTGCCGGAAAATCTGCGTGGTGCGGTGACCAACCATGGCGGCGGGCACGCCAACCACAGCCTGTTCTGGACCGTGATGTCACCGCAGGGCGGGGGAGAGCCGCAGGGCGCTCTGGCGCAGGCCATCGACGCCCAACTGGGCGGCTTCGATGCCTTCAAGGAGGCCTTCACCAAGGCTGCGCTGACCCGCTTCGGCAGTGGCTGGGCCTGGCTCAGCCTGACCCCGCAGAAAACCCTGGTAGTGGAAAGCAGCGGCAACCAGGACAGCCCGCTGATGCACGGCAACACGCCAATCCTCGGCCTGGACGTGTGGGAGCATGCCTACTACCTGAAGTACCAGAACCGTCGTCCGGAATACATCGGTGCCTTCTACAACGTCATTGACTGGGCGGAAGTGGAGCGCCGCTACCTCGAAACCCTGAAGTGAGTTTCCCCGGTATGCGCTCCCAGATGATGTCTGTCAGCCGTGTGCGCCTGTTTCGCCTGTTTCGCCTGTTTCGCCTGGCGCTTGGGACTTTGCTGTTGCTGGCAGGCACTGCGCTGCTATTGGCGCGCGGCTTCGCCTGGTTGGACCTGGCCTGGCCAGCTTGGGGCTGTGCATCGGTTTGCGCCGGATGATGGGGTGTTCACCGGCTTCGCTGTGGGAGCGGCACATGACTCATTGAATTAGCGGGGACTCTGTGGGAGCGGCTTTAGCCGCGAACACCGGCGCAGCCGGTGCCATGCACCGCGTTGGTTTCTTCGCGGCTAAAGCCGCTCCCACAGGGTACGCGTACCGCTTGCGAATGAGCCAGCGAAATTCATTCGCCTTCGTCGAAGAAGTTGTTGATCAGCTCGACCAGCGCATCCATGGCATCAACGTCCTGCTCGCCTTCGGTATGCAGGTGCACCTGGGTGCCTTTGCCGGCCGCCAGCATCATCACCGCCATGATGCTCTTGCCATCCACCAGCTTGTCCGGCGCACGGCCAACCCTGACCTGGCAGGGGAAGCGGCCGGCAACGCCGACGAACTTGGCTGCCGCCCGGGCATGCAGACCCAGCTTGTTGATGATGGTGATTTCACGGGCGGGCATCGTGGGGCGGATCCTTGGGCTAGAGGTCGCGGTGGCGGACCTGGACGTTTTTCAGGGATTGCTGCAGCAGCTGGCCAAGGCGTTCGGTGATGTACACCGAGCGGTGGTGACCGCCGGTGCAGCCAATGGCAATGGTGACGTAGGCACGGTTGCTGGCGGCGAAGCGGGGCAGCCACTTGAGCAGGTAGCTGGAAATGTCGTTGAACATCTCTTCGACATCTGGCTGTGCGGCCAGGTAGTCGATTACCGGTTGGTCGAGGCCGGAATGCTCACGCAGCTCGGGTTTCCAGTAGGGGTTGGGCAGGCAGCGCACATCGAACACCAGGTCGGCATCGACCGGCATTCCGCGCTTGAAGCCAAACGACTCGACCAGGAACGCGGTGCCAGGCTCGGGCTGGTTGAGCAGGCGCAGCTTGATCGAATCACGCAACTGGTACAGGTTCAGGCTGGTGGTATCGATCTTCAGGTCGGCCAGGTCCGCAATCGGCCCCAGCAATTCGCTTTCCACCCGAATCGCTTCCGCGAGCGAGCGGTTGGCGTTGGTCAGCGGGTGGCGCCGGCGGGTTTCCGAGAAGCGCTTGAGCAGCATGTCTTCGTCGGCATCCAGGTACAGCACGTCGCACTGGATATGCCGGGCGCGGGCTTCTTCGAGCAACTCGGGGAAACGCGTCAGGTGGCTGGGCAGGTTGCGCGCGTCGATCGACACGGCGACCTTGGGTTGCAGCAACTCGGTATTGATCAGTGCATTTTCCGCCAGCTGTGGCAGCAGCCCGGCGGGCAGGTTGTCAATGCAGTAGAAACCGTTGTCTTCCAGGACATCGAGGGCGGTGCTCTTGCCGGAGCCGGACCGGCCGCTGACGATGATCAGGCGCATGTTCAGTGCTCGTTCTGTACGTCCAGGACAACCTGGAACAGGGCCTCGCTGCTGGTGGCCGCACGCAGGCGATCACGGACCTCCTTGCGATCGAGCATGCTGGCAATCTGGCGCAGCAGTTCCAGATGGGCATCGGTGGCGGCTTCTGGCACCAGCAGGACGAACAGCAGGTCCACCGGCGCGCCATCGATGGCGTCGTAGTCGATAGGGGCTTCCAGGTGCAGCAGGGCGCTGACCGGAGCGGAACATCCTTCAAGCCGGCAGTGCGGGATGGCGATGCCGTTGCCGAAACCGGTCGAACCGAGTTTTTCCCGGGCGACCAGTTTTTCGAAGACGTCTTGCATCTCCAGTTCGGGCACTTGATCGGCGATGACGGTGGCGACCTTTTCCAGGGCGCGCTTCTTGCTGCCGCCCGGCACGTTCACGAGGGAACGGCCGGGGGTCAGGATGGTTTCAAGTCGGATCATGGATGAGGGGGATCAGCGGGCAGCTGCACCTTGCAGCAGGCTTTGCTGTTTTTCCTTGTGTTTTTTCAGTTGGCGGTCGAGCTTGTCGGCCAAGGCGTCGATCGCTGCATACATGTCTTCGTGTTCGGCGTTGGCAACCACTTCGCCGCCGGGAATCTGCAAGGTCGCCTCGACCTTCTGCTGCAGCTTCTCGACTTTCATGATGACCTGCACGTTGGTGATCTTGTCGAAGTGACTTTCCACGCGAGCGAGCTTTTCAAGCACATAATCGCGCAGTGGCTGGGTGACTTCTACATGCTGTCCACTGATATTGACTTGCATACAGCTTCTCCTTTGTTGCCCGTGCATAAAGAGGCAGGTCTTGCACCTGCCCCACAAACGCTGTGGCACATCTCAGGGGCTACATCAGTCGCTTGCGCTCGCTCGACGGTGCGATGCCGAGTGACTCGCGGTACTTGGCGACGGTGCGACGGGCTACCTGGATGCCTTGTGCCTCCAGTAAACCAGCGATCTTGCTGTCACTCAATGGCTTTTTCTGATTTTCCGCCGCAACCAGTTTCTTGATGATCGCGCGGATCGCCGTAGACGAGCATTCTCCGCCTTCGGAGGTGCTGACGTGGCTTGAGAAAAAGTATTTCAGTTCGTAGATGCCACGCGGGGTGTGCATGTATTTCTGCGTGGTTACCCGCGAAATGGTCGACTCGTGCATGCCCACCGCTTCGGCGATGTCATGCAGTACCAGCGGCTTCATCGCTTCGTCGCCGTGGTCGAGGAAGCCGCGCTGGTGCTCGACGATCTGCGTGGCCACCTTCATCAGGGTTTCGTTGCGGCTTTGCAGGCTCTTGATGAACCAGCGCGCTTCCTGCAGCTGGTTGCGCATGAAGGTGTTGTCGGCGCTGGTGTCGGCCCGGCGCACAAAACCGGCGTACTGCGGGTTGACGCGCAGGCGCGGAATGGCCTCCTGGTTCAGCTCCACCAGCCAGCGGTCGCTGTCCTTGCGCACGATGACGTCGGGCACCACGTACTCGGGCTCGCTGGACTCGATTTGCGAACCGGGGCGCGGGTTGAGGCTTTGTACCAGTTCGATGACCTGGCGCAGCTCGTCTTCCTTGATTTTCATGCGACGCATCAGCTGGCTGTAGTCACGGCTGCCGAGCAGGTCGATGAAGTCGGTGACCAGGCGCTTGGCTTCGGCCATCCACGGGGTACTGGCGGGCAGCTGGCGCAGTTGCAGTAACAGGCATTCGCCCAGGGTGCGGGCGGCAACGCCGGCTGGCTCGAACTGCTGGATGCGGTGCAGCACCGCTTCGACCTCGTCCAGCTCGATATCCAGCTCCGGGTCGAAACCGGCGCAGATTTCTTCGAGGGTGTCTTCCAGGTAGCCCTGGCCGTTGATGCTGTCGATAAGGGTGACGGCGATCAGGCGGTCGGTGTCGGACATCGGAGCCAGGTTCAGTTGCCACAGCAGGTGGCTTTGCAGGCTTTCGCCGGCCGATGTGCGGGTGGTGAAGTCCCACTCGTCGTCGTCGTTGCTCGGCAGGCTGCTGGCGCTGGTCTGGTAGATGTCTTCCCAGGCGGTGTCGACCGGCAGTTCGTTGGGGATGCGCTCGCTCCACTCACCGTCTTCCAGGGTGTCGGCACTGGTGGTGCTTTCCTGGAAGCTGTTGTCCTGGACTTCGGCGGCCGGCTTGTTCTCGGCGTTGTCCGCCATCGGGTCGCTGTTGTCGAAGTCGTCGCCGTCTTCCTGACGTTCGAGCATCGGGTTCGACTCCAGCGCTTCCTGGATTTCCTGTTGGAGGTCCAGGGTGGAGAGCTGGAGCAGGCGGATGGCCTGTTGCAACTGCGGTGTCATCGTCAGTTGCTGGCCCATTTTTAGGACGAGCGATGGTTTCATGGCTGGGGCTTAATACCTTGTTCGCCGGCGCGCATGCGCCATCCACTACACGAGGGCGCCGGGGCGCCAGATCAAGCAAGTTTTATGCCTTAAATTGTAGCGTTTGCCTAGAGCACCGTAACACTTTACCCCGGGTTTCAGGGCGATTTGCCAGTACTCCAGGCGCGTGCCGGGCTCAGAGCCGGAACTCGTGGCCCAGGTAAACCTCTTTGACCAGGTCGTTGGCCAGGATGGTTTCGGCGTCGCCTTCGGCGATCAGCCGGCCATCGTTGACGATATAGGCGGTTTCGCAGATATCCAGGGTCTCACGCACGTTGTGGTCGGTGATCAGTACACCGATACCCTTGGCCTTGAGGTGATGGATGATCTGCTTGATGTCGCCGACCGAAATCGGGTCGACACCGGCAAACGGTTCGTCCAGCAGGATGAACTTGGGTGCGGTCGCCAGCGCGCGGGCAATTTCCACGCGGCGGCGCTCACCACCGGACAGGCTCATGCCGAGGTTGTCGCGAATGTGGCTGATGTGGAACTCCTGCAGCAGGCTTTCCAGCTCTTTGCGCCGGCCGTCGCGGTCGAGCTCCTTGCGGGTCTCGAGGATGGCCATGATGTTGTCGGCCACCGACAGCTTGCGGAAGATCGAGGCTTCCTGCGGCAGGTAGCCGATGCCGGCGCGGGCGCGACCGTGCATGGGCTGGTGGCTGACATCGAGGTTGTCGATCAGCACGCGCCCCTGATCGGCCTGGACCAGGCCGACGATCATGTAGAAGCAGGTGGTCTTGCCGGCGCCGTTGGGGCCGAGCAGGCCGACGATCTGGCCGCTGTCGATCGACAGGCTGACGTCACGTACGACTTGCCGCCCCTTGTAGCTCTTGGCCAGGTGCTGGGCTTTGAGGGTTGCCATTTACTCGGCCTTCTTCTTGGGCTGGATCACCATGTCGATACGCTGACGCGGCGAGGTCACGTTGCCACCGCGACCGGCGGTTGCCACCTGGGTCTGGGTGTTGTAGACGATCTTCTCGCCTTCGGTGGTGTTGCCCTCGTTCTCGACCTTGGCGCGGTCGGTGAGGATCACCATGTCCTTCTGCGACTGGTACTGGATGGTCACCGCCCAGCCTTTCATCTTGTCTGGCTTGGCTGCGCTCTGCTGCTGCTCGAAGTAGGCCAGGTTGCCCACCGAGGTCACCACGTCGATGTCGCCGGAGGCGGAGCGGGTGATGGTCACGGTGTTGCCTTTGATCATCATCGAACCCTGGGTGATGATCACGTCGCCGGTGTAGGTGGCCACGCCCTGCTTGTCGTCCAGGTGGGCGTTGTCGGCCTGGATGCGGATAGGCTGGTCACGGTCGTTCGGCAGGGCGAGGGCGCTCGCGCTTCCCAGTGCTGCGCTCAGGCTGAGCAAAAGGGGGAGGGTTTTAACGAGCCTCATACTGTCCTCTTACGTTAGAGAGCAAGTCCATCTTGCCTTCTTTCAAATACGCTTTCATTCCTTTGCCCGTAGTTGTGCCACCGGCGCCGTCGATTCTAACGGCTTGCTCGGTCTGCGCATATTGCTTCTGCGGGAACACGGTCATGCGTGAGCTGGTAATGATCATTTCGCGCTGCTTTTCGTCGGTGCGGGCGACCCGTACGTTGTCGATCAGTTCGACTTCGCTGCCGTCCGGGTTGACTTCGGCGCGGGTGCTCTGCACATGCCACGGGTATTCGGTACCGCGGTACAGGTGCAGGTCCGGCGTGGTCAGCAGGGTGATTTCGCTGGCCTTGAGGTGTTCGACCTTGTCGGCGGTCATTTCGTACTGCAATTTGCCGTCGGGCAGGAACTGCACGCTGTGGGCGTTGACCGCGTAGTAGTCGATGGCGCTTTCGTCGACCTGGGTCACCGGCTTGTCGAGGAAGCTTTCCGGGCTGACATTCCAGTAGCCGATCGCCACCAGCAGGGCGGCGATCACTGCGAGCAGCGCAATGTTGCGGGCTTTCTTGCTGAACATGGGCAGCCTTACAGGTAGTTGGCGTTGGCAGCGTCCAGGGTGCCCTGGGCCTGCATGATCAGTTCGCAGAATTCACGGGCCGCGCCTTCGCCGCCACGTGCCTGGGTCACGCCATGGGCGTGCTGGCGAACGAACGGCGCGGCGTTGGCCACTGCCATGCCCAGGGCGACCCGGCGGATTACCGGCAGGTCGGGCAGGTCGTCGCCCAGGTAGGCCACTTGAGCATAGCTCAGGCCCAGTTCGGCGAGCAGGCCGTCCAGCACCACCAGTTTGTCCTCGCGGCCCTGGTACAGGTGCGGGATGCCGAGGTTCTTCGCCCGGCGCTCGACCACCGGGGTCTTGCGCCCGCTGATGATCGCGGTGGTCACGCCCGAGGCCATGAGCATCTTGATGCCCTGGCCGTCGAGGGTGTTGAAGGTCTTGAACTCGCTGCCGTCCTCGAGGAAGTACAGGCGCCCGTCGGTGAGCACGCCGTCCACGTCGAACACTGCCAGCTTGATGTTCTTGCCGCGTTGCATGAGGTCCTGGTTCATTCCATCGCTCCTTTACATCACGCCGGCGCGCAGCAGGTCGTGCATGTTCAGGGCGCCGGTGGGGCGGTCCTCGCGGTCCACCACCACCAGGGCGCCGATCTTGTGGTCTTCCATGATCTTCAGGGCCTCGGCCGCAAGCATTTCGGCGCGGGCCGTCTTGCCGTGCACGGTCATTACCTGGTCGATCAGGGTGGTGTGGACGTCGATGTTGCGGTCCAGGCTGCGGCGCAGGTCGCCGTCGGTGAAGATCCCTGCCAGCTTGCCATCGGCTTCGACGATCACGGTCATGCCCAGGCCTTTGCGGGACATTTCAAGGAGTGCGTCCTTGAGCAGGGTGCCGCGGGGCACCTGGGGCAGTTCGTCGCCGGCGTGCATCACGTTTTCCACCTTGAGCAGCAGGCGGCGGCCCAGTGCACCACCCGGGTGCGAGAAGGCAAAGTCCTCGGCGGTGAAGCCGCGGGCTTCGAGCAGGGCAATGGCCAGCGCGTCGCCCAGCACCAGCGATGCGGTGGTGGAGGAGGTGGGGGCCAGGTTCAGCGGGCAGGCCTCTTGCTCGACGCGGGCGTCGAGGTTGACCTCGGCAGCCTGGGCCAGGGGCGAGTCCGGGTTGCCGGTCAGGCTGATCAGCTTGATGCCCAGGCGCTTGATCAGCGGCAGCAGGGTGACGATTTCGGCGGTGCTGCCGGAATTCGACAGGGCAAGGATGACATCATCGCGGGTGATCATGCCCATGTCGCCATGGCTGGCTTCGGCCGGGTGCACGAAAAACGCCGGCGTGCCGGTGCTGGCCAGGGTGGCGGCGATCTTGTTGCCGATGTGCCCGGACTTGCCCATGCCGACCACGACGACCCGGCCCTTGCTGGCCAGGATCAGTTCGCAGGCCTTGACGAAATTGTCGTCGATGCGCGCCAGCAGGGCCTCTACGGCCTCGAGTTCCAGGCGCAGGGTGCGTTGGGCGGATTGGATCAGCTCGCTGGATTGGCTCATGTCGAAAAAGCAATGCCTGATGAAAAGGCGGCGATTATAGCTGCAATGAAAGAAACCCTCACGCTTTCGATTGCCGTGGTGAATGTCTCGCCAGCCTGTCGCAGGGCTGAACGACTCGTTAGCCGACCTTGGGGCGGCGCTGTCAGCGGTGCTATAGTTCGCCGCTATTCGGCCTGCCAGGGGCGCTTGTGCCTTCCAGATGGAGGCCGACGTCCATTAGGACGAGGCTGCACTAGCAAGGAGTCTAGATGAGTGTGGATAGCGCCTACGCGGTCGAGTTGAAGGGGGTTACCTTCAAACGCGGTTCGCGCAGCATTTTCAGCAACGTCGACATTCGCATCCCGCGCGGCAAGGTCACCGGTATCATGGGGCCATCGGGTTGCGGCAAGACCACGTTGCTCCGCCTGATGGGCGCGCAGTTGCGCCCCTCCAGCGGTGAGGTCTGGGTTGCCGGGCAAAACCTGCCGACGCTGTCGCGCAGCGACCTGTTCGACGCCCGCAAGCAAATGGGGGTGCTGTTCCAGAGCGGCGCGCTGTTCACCGATCTCGATGTGTTCGAGAACGTCGCGTTCCCGCTGCGCGTGCACACCCAGCTGTCGGACGAGATGATCCGCGATATCGTGCTGATGAAGCTGCAGGCCGTGGGGCTGCGCGGAGCCATCGACCTGATGCCCGACGAGCTGTCCGGTGGCATGAAACGCCGAGTGGCGTTGGCCCGGGCGATTGCCCTGGACCCGCAGATCCTCATGTACGACGAACCGTTCGTCGGCCAGGACCCGATCGCCATGGGTGTATTGGTGCGTCTGATCCGCCTGCTCAACGACGCCCTGGGTATCACCAGCATCGTCGTTTCCCACGACCTGGCGGAAACCGCCAGCATCGCCGACTACATCTATGTGGTAGGTGATGGCCAGGTGCTGGGCCAGGGTACGCCTGACGAGCTGATGGGCTCGGACAACCCGCGCATTCGCCAGTTCATGAAGGGCGACCCGGACGGCCCGGTGCCTTTCCATTTCCCTGCGCCTGACTACCGCGCCGACCTGCTGGGAGCGCGTTGATGCGCAGAAAATCCTTACTCGAACGTGTCCGCCTGCTGGGGCGCTCGGCCATCGACGTGCTGGCGGTGCTGGGGCGCTCCTGTCTGTTCCTGTTCCATGCGCTGATCGGCCGTGGCGGCATCGGTGGCGGCTTCCAGCTGCTGGTCAAGCAGCTGTATTCGGTGGGCGTGCTGTCGCTGGCGATCATCGTCGTGTCCGGCGTGTTCATCGGCATGGTGCTGGCGCTGCAGGGCTTCAGCATCCTGACCAAGTACGGCTCGGAGCAGGCAGTGGGGCAGATGGTTGCCCTGACCCTGCTGCGTGAGCTCGGCCCGGTGGTGACGGCATTGCTGTTCGCCGGCCGTGCCGGTTCGGCGCTGACCGCAGAAATCGGCAACATGAAGTCCACCGAGCAGTTGTCGAGCCTTGAAATGATCGGCGTCGACCCGCTCAAGTACATCGTCGCGCCGCGTCTGTGGGCCGGTTTCATCTCGCTGCCGTTGCTGGCGCTGATCTTCAGCGTGGTCGGCATCTGGGGTGGCTCGTGGGTGGCGGTGGACTGGCTGGGCGTCTACGAGGGCTCGTTCTGGGCCAACATGCAGAACAGTGTTTCGTTCACCGACGACGTGCTCAACGGGCTGATCAAGAGCCTGGTATTTGCCTTCGTCACGACCTGGATCGCCGTATTCCAGGGGTACGACTGTGAGCCCACCTCAGAAGGGATCAGCCGTGCCACCACCAAGACCGTGGTCTATGCCTCGTTGGCAGTGCTGGGTCTGGACTTTATTCTGACCGCCTTGATGTTTGGAGATTTCTGATGCAAAACCGCACCCTGGAAATCGGTGTCGGCCTGTTCCTCCTGGCCGGGATCCTGGCGCTGCTGCTGCTCGCCCTGCGTGTCAGCGGGCTGTCGGCCAGCCCGAGCAGCGATACCTATAAAGTTTATGCCTACTTCGACAATATCGCCGGTTTGACGGTCAGAGCTAAAGTGACCATGGCCGGTGTGACCATCGGCAAGGTTACCGCCATCGATCTGGACCGTGATTCCTACACCGGTCGGGTGACGCTGCAGCTGGACAAGTCGGTGGACAACCTGCCGACCGACTCCACTGCCTCGATCCTGACCGCCGGGTTGCTTGGCGAGAAGTACATCGGCATCAGCGTGGGCGGTGAGGACCAGGTGCTCAAGGACGGCGGGACCATCCACGACACCCAGTCGGCGCTGGTGCTGGAAGATCTGATTGGCAAGTTCCTGCTCAACTCCGTTGGCAAGGAACCGAAAGAAGCGCAACCGGCTAATTAAGGAGTTTCCATGATTTCCATCCTGCGACGTGGCCTGCTGGTCCTGCTGGCGGCCTTCCCCCTGCTGACCATGGCTGCGCAGACGCCTCACGATGTGGTTCAGGGCACCACCACTGAACTGCTGGGCGACCTCAAGGCCAACAAGGAACAGTACAAGTCCAACCCCAACGCCTTCTACGATGCGCTGAACCGCATCCTCGGCCCGGTGGTGGACGCTGACGGTATTTCCAGAAGCATCATGACCGTCAAGTACTCGCGCAAGGCTACCCCCGAGCAGATGCAGCGCTTCCAGGAAAACTTCAAGCGCAGCCTGATGCAGTTCTATGGCAATGCCCTGCTCGAGTACAACAACCAGGGCATCACCGTCGACCCGGCCAAGGCTGATGACGGCAAGCGCGCCAGCGTTGGCATGAAGGTCACCGGCAACAACGGTGCCGTGTATCCGGTGCAGTACACCCTGGAAAACATCGGCGGCGAGTGGAAGGTGCGTAACGTGATCGTCAACGGCATCAACATCGGCAAGCTGTTCCGCGACCAGTTCGCCGACGCCATGCAGCGCAATGGCAACGACCTGGACAAGACCATCGACGGCTGGGCCGGCGAAGTGGCCAAGGCCAAGCAGGCCGCCGACAACTCGCCAGAGAAGACCGTCAAATGAGTGAGGCCGGTGTAAGCATGGCCGAGCCGGGCGTGCTGCGCCTGGCCGGCGTGCTGGACTACCGCAGCGGGCCGGCCCTGCGCAAGCAGGGCAAGGCGCTGATCGCGGCCTGCCGCGAGGCGCAGCTGGTGCTCGATTGCTCGGCAGTGCAGCGCTCTACCAGTGTCGGCCTGTCGTTGCTGCTGGCATTCATGCGTGATGCCCAGGCCGCCGGCAAGGGTTGCCAGGTGCGCAGCATGCCCGACGACATGCGGGAAATTGCCGAGGTCTATGACCTCGATGAAGTGCTGGCAACCTGATGGCCTGGCACGGATGATGGCCCCTCGGTTAGCGAAGCCCTCGTTGGGCTTCGCAGGCGAGGGGCTTTTTTGTATGATGGCCGACCCGTGCGCATCGGGCGCCGATTGAGGTTGAGCATGCAGGCCGTAGAAGTTAAAAGCTTCCTTGAAGAGAAATTGCCGGGTTCCCGGGTCGAAGTTGAAGGCGAAGGCTGCAACTTCCAGTTGAACGTGATCAGCGACGAGTTGGCTGGCCTGAGCCCGGTCAAACGCCAGCAGGCGATCTATGCTCACCTGAATCCGTGGATCGCCAATGGCAGCATCCATGCGGTAACCATGAAATTTTTCAGCAGCGCAGCCTGGGCTGAGCGCACCTGAGCCAACGTGGCGGCGAGATTCCAATGGACAAACTGATTATTACTGGCGGCGCTTGCCTTGATGGCGAGATCCGCATTTCGGGCGCGAAGAACGCAGCCCTGCCGATTCTGGCGGCGACCCTGCTGGCCGACGGCCCGGTCACCGTGGGCAACCTGCCGCACCTGCACGACATCACCACCATGATCGAGTTGTTCGGCCGCATGGGCATCGAACCGGTGATCGACGAAAAGCTGGCGGTCGAGATCGACCCTCGCACCATCAAGACCCTGGTCGCGCCTTACGAGCTGGTCAAGACCATGCGCGCCTCGATCCTGGTGCTGGGCCCGATGGTCGCCCGTTTCGGTGAGGCCGAAGTGGCCCTGCCTGGCGGTTGCGCCATTGGCTCGCGCCCGGTCGACCTGCACATCCGTGGCCTCGAGGCCATGGGCGCGAAGATCGAAGTCGAAGCCGGCTACATCAAGGCCAAGGCGCCTGAGGGTGGCCTGCGCGGTGCGCACTTCTTCTTCGACACCGTGAGCGTGACCGGTACCGAGAACATCATGATGGCCGCTGCCCTGGCCAAGGGCCGCAGCGTGCTGCAGAACGCCGCGCGCGAGCCGGAAGTGGTCGACCTGGCCAACTTCATCAACGCCATGGGCGGCAAGGTTCAGGGCGCTGGTACCGACACCATCACCATCGATGGCGTCGAGCGCCTGCACTCGGCCAACTACCGCGTGATGCCGGACCGTATCGAGACCGGCACCTACCTGGTTGCCGCTGCCGTGACCGGCGGCCGCGTCAAGGTCAAGGACACCGATCCGACCATCCTTGAAGCCGTACTGGAAAAACTCAAGGAAGCCGGCGCCGACATCAACACTGGCGAAGACTGGATCGAGCTGGACATGCACGGCAAGCGGCCGAAAGCCGTCAACCTGCGTACCGCCCCGTACCCGGCGTTCCCGACCGACATGCAGGCGCAGTTCATCTCGCTCAACGCCATTGCCGAAGGCACCGGTGCAGTGATCGAGACGATCTTCGAAAACCGCTTCATGCACGTCTACGAAATGCACCGCATGGGCGCGCAGATCCAGGTCGAAGGCAACACTGCCATCGTCACTGGCGTCAAGGCGCTGAAGGGTGCCCCGGTAATGGCCACCGACCTGCGTGCTTCCGCCAGCCTGGTGCTGTCGGCGCTGGTAGCCGAAGGCGATACCCTGATCGATCGCATCTACCACATCGACCGTGGTTACGAGTGCATCGAAGAAAAACTGCAGATGCTGGGCGCGAAGATCCGTCGCGTACCGGGCTAGTAGCCCTTCGGCATACCGTGTGGGAGCGGGCTTGCCCGCGAATACCGGCAGAGCCGGTGCCATGCACCGCGATGGTTGCTTTGCGGGCAAGCCCGCTCCCACAATGAATCAAATGCGGTCGGGCTCGACGCCCGGCCGGCAGTAGCCGCTTAAGGACCGACGTTCCAATGTTGACCATCGCGCTTTCCAAAGGCCGTATTCTCGACGATACCCTGCCATTGCTGGCCGAGGCCGGTATCGTGCCGACCGAGAACCCGGACAAGAGCCGCAAACTGATCATCCCCACCACGCAGGACGATGTGCGCCTGCTGATCGTGCGTGCCACCGACGTGCCGACCTATGTCGAGCATGGTGCCGCCGACCTGGGTGTGGCCGGCAAGGATGTGCTGATGGAGTACGGCGGCCAGGGCCTTTATGAGCCCCTGGACCTGCAGATTGCCCGTTGCAAGCTGATGACCGCTGGCGTGGTCGGCGCACCCGAGCCCAAGGGCCGTCTGCGCGTGGCTACCAAGTTCGTCAACGTAGCCAAACGCTATTACGCCGAACAGGGCCGCCAGGTCGACATCATCAAGCTGTACGGCTCGATGGAACTGGCACCGCTGATCAACCTCGCCGACAAGATCATCGACGTGGTCGACACCGGCAACACCCTGCGTGCCAACGGTCTGGAGCCCCAGGAACTGATCGCCACGATCAGCTCGCGCCTGGTGGTCAACAAGGCCTCCATGAAAATGCAGCACGCCCGTATCCAGAGCCTGATCGACACGCTGCGCGGAGCGGTCGAATCGCGACACCGCGGCTGACTCTCTACCGACTGCGCGCGGCCTTCGCTGCCGCGCCCGTCTATCCGCGTCATAGCCATTTTTCTCGGGTGCCCGCGCGGATGGACTGGTAGCCTAGGGCGCCTGAGCATTCGCTAATAATCGAGGCCCTCGCCATGACCGTGTCCACTGCAATTGCCCGTCTCAACGCTGCTGATCCGGATTTCGCCCGACATCTGGATCATCTGCTGAGCTGGGAAAGTGTGTCCGATGACGCGGTCAACCAGCGCGTGCTCGACATCATCAAGGCCGTGCGCGAGCGTGGCGATGCGGCATTGGTGGAATTCACCCAGCGTTTCGATGGTGTCGATGCCAAGTCCATCGATGACCTGATCCTCGGTCGCGAGCGCCTGGAACTGGCCCTGACCCGCATTACCCCGGTCCAGCGCGAAGCCCTGGAAAAGGCTGCCAACCGTGTGCGCATGTACCACGAGCGGCAGAAGCAGGATTCCTGGCAGTACACCGAGGCCGACGGCACCGTGCTTGGCCAGAAGGTCACCCCGCTGGACCGCGCCGGCCTGTATGTGCCGGGTGGCAAGGCGTCGTACCCGTCGTCGGTGCTGATGAACGCCATTCCGGCCAAGGTCGCCGGTGTGGCCGAAGTGGTGATGGTGGTGCCGACCCCGCGTGGCGAGGTCAACGAGCTGGTGCTGGCGGCTGCCTGCATCGCCGGTGTCGACCGTGTGTTCACCGTCGGTGGCGCCCAGGCTGTTGCCGCGCTGGCCTACGGTACCGAAAGCGTGCCGCAGGTGGACAAGATCGTCGGCCCGGGCAACATCTACGTTGCCACCGCCAAGCGCCACGTGTTCGGCCAGGTGGGTATCGACATGATCGCCGGCCCGTCGGAAATCCTCGTGGTGTGCGACGGCCAGACCGACCCGGACTGGATCGCCATGGACCTGTTCTCCCAGGCCGAGCACGACGAAGATGCCCAGGCCATCCTGGTCAGCCCGGACGCCGCCTTCCTCGACCGCGTTGCCGCGAGCATCGACAAGCTGTTGCCGACCATGGAACGTGCCGAGATCATCGAGAAGTCGATCAATGGCCGTGGTGCGTTGATCCAGGTGCGTGACATGCAGCAGGCCATGGAAGTGGCCAACCGCATCGCACCCGAGCACCTGGAACTGTCGGTGGCCGACCCGCAGGCCTGGCTGCCGCACATCCGCCACGCTGGCGCGATCTTCATGGGTCGTCACACCAGCGAAGCGCTGGGCGACTACTGCGCAGGGCCCAACCACGTGCTGCCGACCTCCGGCACCGCGCGTTTCTCGTCGCCGCTGGGGGTGTATGACTTCCAGAAGCGTTCGTCGATCATTTTCTGCTCCGAGCAGGGCGCGTCCGAGCTGGGCCACACCGCCTCGGTCTTGGCCCGTGGCGAGTCGCTGACCGCCCACGCCCGCAGCGCCGAATACCGCATCCTGACCCAAGAGAAGGGGAACTGAGCATGAGTCGATTCTGGAGCCCCTTCGTCAAGGACCTGGTGCCTTACGTGCCGGGCGAGCAGCCCAAGCTGGCCCGCCTGGTCAAGCTGAACACCAACGAAAACCCCTACGGCCCGTCGCCCAAGGCGCTGGAGGCCATGCGCGGCGAGCTGAACGACAACCTGCGCCTGTACCCGGACCCGAACGGTGACCGGCTGAAGCAGGCGGTGGCCGAGTACTACGGCGTGACCCCGGCACAAGTGTTCGTCGGCAACGGCTCGGACGAGGTGCTGGCGCACATCTTCCACGGCCTGTTCCAGCACGACGCACCGCTGCTGTTCCCTGACATCAGCTACAGCTTCTACCCGGTCTACTGCGGCCTGTACGGTATCGCCTTCGAGCAGGTGGCGCTGGACGAGCAGTTCCAGATCCGCATCGAGGACTACAACAAGCCCAATGCCGGCATCATCTTCCCCAACCCCAACGCGCCGACCGGTTGCCTGATGCCGCTGCAGGCGGTGGAGCAGTTGCTGCAGGCCAACCGTGATTCGGTGGTGGTGGTCGATGAAGCCTACATCGACTTCGGTGGCGAAACGGCGATCAGCCTGGTGGACCGCTACGACAACCTGCTGGTCACCCAGACCCTGTCGAAGTCGCGCTCGCTGGCCGGGCTGCGGGTTGGCCTGGCGGTGGGGCACCCGGACCTGATCGAGGCGCTGGAGCGGATCAAGAACAGCTTCAACTCCTACCCGCTGGACCGTGCCGCGATCGTCGGCGCGGCGGTGGCGTTCGAGGACCGCGAGTACTTCGAGGAAACCTGCCGCAAGGTGATCGACAGCCGCGAGGTGTTGGTCGGGCAGCTGCAGGCCAAGGGCTTCGAAGTGCTGCCGTCGGCGGCCAACTTCATCTTTGCCCGCCATCCGCAACAAGATGCCGGTGAGCTGGCTGCACGCCTGCGCGAGCAGGGCGTGATCGTGCGCCACTTCAAGCAGCCGCGCATTGCCCAGTTCCTGCGCATCACCATCGGTACGCCAGAGATGAACCAGGCGCTGCTCGATGCGTTGAACTGACGCCATCCACTGCCCTGCGCGGTCCTTGTAGGAGCGGCCTTGTGTCGCGATAGGGCCGCAAAGCGGCCCCTGGATTTCAGCGCACATGCAAAAACTGCTGGGGCCGCTTTGCGGCCCTATCGCGACACAAGGCCGCTCCTACAAAAAATCGCGCCAGGTTTCTAATTGCTGCTCTCTTCAATGACAAACACTTTGCCCACCGGTATGCTGCGCCAATTCATCGGATGATTGGTTGAGTAGCATGAGTACCGAATTGACCAAGCGCTCCCTGGTCGAACTGGCCGTCGAGCGCATGCGCGAACGCATCGTGCTGGGCGACTGGCAGGTTGGCCAGCGCTTGCCGACCGAGCCGGAACTGGCCCTGCAGTTGGGCATAAGCCGCAACACCGTACGCGAGGCCATGCGTGTGCTGGCGTTCAGTGGCCTGGTGGAGATCCGCCAGGGCGACGGCAGCTACCTGCGCACGGCCCAGGACCCGCTGCAGGCGGTGCAGGCAATGTCACGCTGCACGCCCGAGCAGGCCCGTGAAACCCGGCACATCCTCGAAGCCGAGGCCATCGGCCTGGCCGCACTGCGCCGAACCGACGCCGATCTGCAGGCGCTGCGTGATGCCCTGGCCAACAGTGCCGGGCATTTTCACGGTGATATCGATGCTTATGTGGCCTGCGACCTGGTGTTTCACCAGCGGCTGGTCGATGCCGCCCACAACCCGGCCTTGAGTGAGCTGTACCGGTACTTTTCCGGGGTGGTGGCTGCCGCGCTGCAGCACAACATGGCGACCGTGCCGCGCTGCCAGGCCACGTTCGACCTGCATGGGCAGATCCTTGCCGCCATCGAGCAACGCGATGCGGAGCAGGCCAAGCGCCTGAGCCGTACCCTTATCGAATCCTGACTCCGAGAAGGCCATGGCTGATTCCATCACCCGTAACACCCCACCGAGCGAGCGGGACCTCGAAGAGTTGCTGATCGACGCCGAGGCTGACGACGAGAAGGTCCAACAGCAGCCGGTACAGATACAGCGGCCTTGGCTGTTGTTGCTCGGCCTGGTGCTGGTGGCTTTGAACCTGCGCCCGGCATTGTCGAGCATGGCGCCGGTGCTGGGCCAGGTGTCCGAAGGCCTGGGGCTGAGCGCCTCGCAGGCCGGTTTGCTGACCACCTTGCCAGTGCTGTGCCTGGGCCTGTTCGCCCCCTTGGCGCCGATGCTGGCGCGGCGCTTTGGCAGCGAGCGGGTGATCCTCGGCATCCTCGCCACCCTGGCGCTCGGCATTGTCGTGCGCAGTAGCCTGGGGGCTGCCGGGGTGTTCCTCGGCAGCCTCATGGCGGGGGCCAGCATTGGCATCATTGGCGTGCTGCTGCCGGGCATCGTCAAGCGCGATTTCCCGCAGCACGCTGGCACGCTGACCGGCGTGTACACCATGGCGTTGTGCCTGGGCGCCGCCATGGCGGCTGGCGCCACGGTGCCCCTGGCCCAGCATTTCGACGGCAGCTGGGCGCTGGGGCTTGGCTTCTGGATGTTGCCGGCTCTGCTGGCCATGCTGGTATGGCTGCCGCAGGCCCGCCAAGGTCATGGCCTGCACAAGGTGGCCTATCGCGTGCGTGGGCTGTGGCGTGATCCGCTGGCCTGGCAGGTGACCCTGTACATGGGCCTGCAGTCGTCACTGGCCTACATCGTCTTTGGCTGGTTGCCATCGATCCTGATCGGTCGCGGCCTGAGCCCGACCGAGGCGGGGCTGGTGCTGTCGGGGTCGGTGATCGTGCAGCTGGTCAGTTCGCTCAGTGCGCCCTGGCTGGCCACTCGCGGCAAGGACCAGCGCCTGGCGATCGTGCTGGTCATGCTGATTACCCTGGCCGGCCTGTTCGGTTGCCTGTATGCGCCGCTTTCCGGGCTGTGGGGCTGGGCGGTTGTGCTGGGCCTGGGGCAGGGCGGTACCTTTGCCCTGGCGCTGACCTTGATCGTGCTGCGCTCGAAGGATGCCCATGTGGCGGCGAACCTGTCGAGCATGGCGCAGGGGGTGGGTTATACCCTGGCGTCGATGGGGCCGTTTGCGGTGGGGCTGGTGCATGACCTGACCGGGGGCTGGGCGGCAGTGGGGTGGATCTTTGCCGTGCTGGGGGTGGGGGCCATCGTGTTCGGCCTGGGCGCCGGGCGGGCTTTGCATGTGCAG